>JAXMCY010000004.1:0-163690 GCA_046349135.1 Methylocystis sp.
TGTTCTCGGGTCCGGCCGGCGACCGGCGGCGTTTTCTCGATCGGCTGGCGCTCGGCGTCGACGCCGAGCATGGCGCGCGCGCGAACCGGCTGGAGCGCGCGCTGCGCAACCGAAACCGGCTTCTGGAGGACAGCGTCACCGATCGACGGTGGCTCGACGCCACGGAGCGGGAGATCGCGGCGCTCGGCGTCGCTGTCGCGGCGGCGCGACGCGAAACCGTTTCGCGGCTTGCCGCGCTGATCGCCGCCGGACGCGACGACGCATCGCCCTTCCCTTGGGCGGATGTGACGATCGAGGGAGAATTGGAGCGCCGGCTGGCGCTCGAGCCGGCGCTCGTCGTCGAACAATGGTATCGGGGCGAACTCGCCGCTTCACGGCGCCGCGACGCCGCCGCCGGTCGCACGCTCATCGGTCCGCAGGCGAGCGATCTTGCCGTCCGGCACGGCCCCAAGAACGAGGCGGCGCGCATCTGCTCGACGGGCGAGCAAAAGGCGCTTCTGATGGGGCTGGCCCTGGCGCATGCCCGCCTCGTCGCCGCGATGACCGGCCAGGCGCCGCTTGTCCTCCTCGACGAGGTCGCCGCCCATTTCGACGTCAAGCGTCGCGAGGCGCTCTACGAAGAACTTCAGACGCTTGGCGGACAGGTCTGGATGACGGGCGCCGACCCGGCGCTGTTCGCGTCATTGCAGGAACGCGCACAGATCATGCGTGTGACGCCGGGGAAAGTGGAGCCGCTCCAGGCGACGGCCTAGCGACCGTGCTGCGCGCTCATTCCGCCGAATCGCGTTCCGCGGCGCCACGCAGACGATAGCGCAGGACGTACCCATCGCCGGCGCGCTCGAACGTCCTAATGTTGACGAAGCGCCGCTGCAAATAGCGCAACAGGGGCACGAATGCGACGTCGCCTTTGAGTCTCTCATAGGGGACGAAGATCGAAATCTCTTCAGGCATATCCAGATAGGCCCGCGCGTAAACCTCTTCGTCGGCGATTGTCCAAGCGTAATAGAGAAAATTATAGTAGTAATTCATGCGCGAGCCGTCGAAATCGTAGTCGCAATCATGCTGAATGCGATCGGGTTGTCCGGGTTCCGGTTCTTCAGCCACCGGCAGTTCGAACAGTTGTACGTTGGCATTCATCTTCCAGCTCCACTCGCCCTTCGCGGCGTGCACGCCAACGCCTTTTCTAAACGATGCAATTGGAGTCGGCGGCCGCAGAGCTTGTCGTCAAGAATAGCGATCGCGCGGAAATATCGCGGACGCGATCTGAGAATGATCACAAATTTATTTGAAATCAGCACTTTATAACGCGGCTTTATGCACGCATTTGCCCCCGCATCAGGATTGAGATGTGCTTACGAATCAAGGCCGCGCCGCCCTCCCCGAAAACCGGAAAAGCATGAGCATTGGGAAAAACAACGTCGGGCCCCCGGCCACGATAGCCGAATACGGCACCGAGTCCATTAAAGTTCTGCGCGGGCACGACGCCGTTCGCTGTGCGGTCCTCTCCCATGCTATCCCGCCGCCATGGCCATGCTTCCCCCGCAGGCGCGCGCGCTGCTTAAATCCGTTTTCGGCTATGATGATTTCCGCCCCGGTCAGGCGGAAATCATCGCCGCCGTGCTCGCAGGGGGCCCGGTACTCGCGGTCATGCCGACCGGGAGCGGCAAGTCCATGTGCTATCAGCTTCCCGCGATCATCGAAGGCGCGCTCACGGTGGTCGTCTCGCCGCTCATCGCGCTGATGCGCGATCAGGTGCGGCAGATGCGGGCGCTCGGCGTTGTAGCGGCGACGCTCAACTCCATGAACGGCGCGGAAGAGAATGACGAAGCCCGCCGCGCCATGCGCGACGGCGCGTTGCGCCTGCTCTATATCTCGCCCGAACGCCTGATGATGGACGGGCTCATCGCCGATCTGCGCCGCGCCGGGGCGCGACGCCTCGCCATCGACGAAGCCCATTGCGTTTCGGAATGGGGCCATGATTTCCGTCCCGAATATCGCGAGATCGGCCGCGCCGCCGAAGCGCTCGGCGACATCCAGGCGATCGGCCTCACCGCCACCGCCGACGCTGCGACGCGAGACGACGTCGCCAGGCGGCTTTTTTCTTCGCCGCCCCGGCTCTTCCTGCACAGTTTCGATCGGCCCAACATCGCGCTCAACTTCGAGCTCAAGGACCAGCCGAAACGCCAGCTCTCGCGCTTTCTCGAAAGGCACAAAGGCGTGAGCGGCATCGTCTATTGCTCATCGCGCAAGCGCACCGAAGACCTTGCCTGTTACTTCCAGGAGCAAGGCCATGACGCGCTCGCCTATCATGCGGGGATGGATCAGGCGGCGCGCAATCGCAACGGCGACCGTTTCCTGCGCGAGGACGGCGTCATCGCCGTCGCGACCATTGCCTTCGGGATGGGAGTCAACAAGCCCGACGTGCGCTTCGTCGCCCATGCCGACATGCCGTCGTCGGTCGAAAGCTATTATCAGGAGATCGGCCGCGCCGGCCGCGACGGGCTGCCGGCCGATACGCTCACCCTATATTCGCTCGACGACATGGCCTTCCTCCGCCGGCGCATCGATGACAAGGACGTGAGCGAGGAGCGCCGGCGCATCGAGCACGACCGTTTCTCCACGCTGGCCATGCTGTGTGAGACGCCGTGCTGCCGACGCCAGACGCTACTCGCCTATTTCGCGGAAGAATCCGCGCCCTGCGGCAGCTGCGACGTCTGCCAAGGCAAGGTCGCGGTCTTCAACGGCGTCGTCGCCGCGCAAAAGGCGCTCTCCGCCGTCTATCGCACCGGCCAACGCTTCGGCGCCGGACATATCGCCGATGTGTTGAGGGGCGAAGCGACCGGCGTCGTGCGGCGGCACGGCCACGAGTCGATCAAGACCTTCGGCGTCGGCATGGAATTCTCCAAATCGCAGTGGTCGTCGATCATGCGTCAACCCTTCGCCGCCGGCGCGCTGCGGACCGCGAGCGTGGAACATGGCGGATTCGCTCTCACGCCAAAGGGCGAGAAAATTCTTATGGGCCGCGAGACGATCATGCTGCGCGGCGATCCGCTGACGCGCCGCGAGCGCCGCCAGAAAGCCGCCGCCAGTCTCGACGAGGCGACGGATCGCATTCTCGCGGCCCTCAAACACAAGCGGCGCGAACTGGCGCGGGAGGAAGGCGTGCCGGCCTATGTCATCTTCGCCGACCGGACGCTGATCGACATGGCGGAGAAGCGTCCGGCGACGCTAGACGACATGCTTGCGGTGCACGGCGTCGGCGAAAGGAAAGTCGCGCGTTACGGCGACGCCTTTCTGGAGGCGCTCGCGGCGCCGGTGCGTTAGCTTTCCTCTCCGCACGGAGGCATAAGCCTGGCCGGGAAGCCGGCGCTGGCCCTCCGCCCGCGGAAAGCCTACGAAGCAGCCGGAAATCGCAGTTATTTCCGTGCATTTTGCAACCATTCCGGGGTAAAATAGCCCTTCTCGAATCGAGGGTCGTTGGACCCCCTGACAAACAGGCAAAATGAGCGACGAAAACGAACGTAACGACCCCGCGGAATATGGCGCGGAGTCCATCAGAGTGCTGCGCGGACTCGACGCCGTCCGCAAGCGTCCCGGCATGTATATCGGCGACACCGATGACGGCACCGGCCTTCACCACATGGTCTATGAGGTTGTCGACAACGCCATCGACGAGGCGCTCGCCGGCCATGCGACTGATGTCGCGGTGACGCTCAACGCCGACGGCTCCTGCACAGTCTTCGACAACGGCCGCGGCATCCCGACCGACATCCATCATGAGGAAGGCGTGTCGGCGGCCGAAGTCATCATGACGCAGCTGCATGCCGGCGGTAAGTTCGACCAGAATTCCTACAAGGTTTCCGGCGGCCTGCACGGCGTCGGCGTCTCGGTCGTCAACGCGCTCTCGGTGTGGCTCAAGCTGCGCATCTGGCGCGGCGGCAAAGAGCACTTCATGGAATTCGCCAATGGCGATGCCGTCGCGCCGCTCGCCCCCGTCGGCGACGCGCCGCTCGTCGACGGCGCGCCCAAGCGCGGCACCGAGGTGACCTTCCTTCCCTCGCCCGTCACCTTCACGATGACCGAGTTCGATTATGCGACGATCGAGCATCGTCTTCGCGAACTCGCCTTTCTCAATTCCGGCGTGCGCATCGTTCTGACCGACGCGCGCCACGCCGAAGTCAAGCGCGAGGAGCTTTTCTACGAGGGCGGGTTGGAGGCATTCGTGCGCTGGCTCGATCGGGCCAAAACGCCGCTCGTCTCGGCTCGATTCTCATCCATGGCCAGCGCGACCATATCAGCGTCGAAGTCGCGCTGTGGTGGAACGACAGCTATCACGAGAATGTTCTGGCCTTCACCAACAACATTCCGCAGCGCGACGGCGGCACGCATCTCGCCGGATTTCGCGCCGCGCTGACGCGCCAGATCACCGGCTATGCAGAAACCTCGGGCCTCGCCAAGCGCGAGAAGGTCGATCTTACCGGCGACGACTGCCGCGAGGGCCTGACCTGCGTTCTGTCGGTGAAAGTGCCGGACCCGAAATTCTCCTCGCAAACGAAGGACAAGCTCGTCTCATCGGAAGTGCGGCCGGCGGTCGAGAATGTCGTCAACGAATTGCTCGGCCAGTGGCTCGAGGAACATCCCGCCGAAGCCAAGAATGTCGTCTCCAAAGTATGCGAAGCGGCGGCCGCGCGCGAAGCGGCGCGCAAGGCGCGCGAACTGACGCGCCGAAAGGGCGCGCTCGATGTCGCCAATCTTCCCGGCAAGCTCGCCGATTGCCAGGAGCGCGACCCGGCCAAATCCGAACTCTTCATCGTCGAGGGCGACTCGGCCGGCGGCACGGCGAAGCAAGGGCGCAATCGCGAATTCCAGGCCGTCTTGCCGCTCCGCGGCAAGATCTTGAACGTCGAGCGCGCGCGTTTCGACAAGATGCTGTCGTCGGAGCAGATCGGCACGCTGATCACCGCGCTCGGCACCGGCGTCGGCCGCGACGAGTTCAACGCCGACAAGCTGCGCTACCGCAAGATCATCATCATGACCGACGCCGACGTCGACGGCGCCCATATCCGCACGCTGATCCTCACCTTCTTCTACCGGCAGATGCCGGAATTGATCGAGCGCGGACATGTCTTCATCGCTCAGGCGCTGCTCTATAAGGTGACGCGCGGCAAGTCGACGCAATATCTCAAGGATGAGCGCGCGCTCGAAGACTATCTGATCGAAAGCCTGCTTGACGGCGCGGTGCTGCGCGCGGGCGCGGAAGATCGCGCCGGCGCGGACCTGCGCAAAGTTCTCGAAGACGCGCGCGCCTTCCGCAACGTGATGCTCAGCCTGCATTCACGCTACGACCGCGCCGTCGTCGAACAGGCGGCGATGGCGGGCGATCTGACGCCGCAGACAGACGAAGCGGCGGCGAAGCGCTTCGCCGAGGAAATCGCGCGTCGGCTCGATGCGATTTCGGAAGAGACCGAGCGCGGCTGGTCCGGCGAAGTGCGCGACGGCGGCCAGAGTCTCGAATATGTGTTCAAACGCACGCTGCGCGGAGTAACGCATGCGGTGACGCTCGACGCCTCGCTGTTGAATTCGAGCGAGGCGCGCAAGCTGCATGAGCGCGCCGAAAGCCTGCGCGAGGTCTTCGCCGGCCCGGCGACTCTGATCCGGCGCGGCGACGAAGCGCCGCTCTCCGGACCGCTGGCGCTTTACGAGGCGATGAACGCGATCGGCCGCAAGGGGCTGACGATACAGCGTTACAAGGGCCTCGGCGAAATGAACGCCGAGCAGCTCTGGGAGACGACGCTCGACCGCGAAGCGCGTTCGCTGTTGCAGGTGAAGGTGAAGGAGGATTCTGAGGCCGACGACATTTTCGTCAAGCTGATGGGCGACGTCGTCGAGCCGCGCCGCGAATTCATTCAGGAAAATGCGCTGAGCGTCGCGAATTTGGATGTGTGAGGCGAGCGCGCCATGCCTTCAACATCTGAACATCGGAAAACTTGGCGTGCTCTCCATACCGTGGACTTACCTGCAGAAGTCGCTAGGCAACTCCAACGTGAATTTCCCTCCCCGCCCAACGCCTAAGCCATTCATGGGCGGGACAGTAGGCGTTGGACCTATAGAAATTCACGTAGTCTTTTGGAGTTTGTCCGTCCGAAAACGAGTCCACCGACATGAAATCGAGCCATCTCCTTAGATTTTTGCCCCTGTTATCCGCTCCAATCACGTCTCCCGCCAACGCCGAAGTGCGTTTCGGCAATAAGGTCTTCATCGGCGGACATAACGTCTCAAACCAAACCTTTAACAGCCAGCGACGCGGCGAATATCACATTTATGACGGCAAACCCGCGCATCCCGGCTGCGCGTGGCGCTCATACGGCGACGGCTCGCGCACAAAAGTCTGCCATTTGCAGCGCAAGTGGTAGAGATTGCGCGTCGAACGTCGCTAATTCGACTTGCGCACTCTAAGGCCCTCATCTTGGAGACCTTTGCACGAATCGGGCGGCGTGATTCACTCCTCAGCGCAGAGCGGGAGAATGGTCATGCCGAAGCGTCTGGTGGGGCAGCTTGATTTTGTCGATGGCCTGATCGCGCAGCGTCCACAGTCCCGGCCTTCGGCGCTGATGGAGATTGCGCGGCTGGTCGACTGGGGGCCGTTCGAGAAACTTTTGAGCGCGCTTCCCGTCGCGGCGAGAGGCGAGCCGTCCTATCCGGCGCTCGTCATGTTCAAGGCGCTTGTTCTGCAGCGCTGGCATGGCTTGTCCGATCCGGAGATGGGGACGGCGCTGGCCGATCGTCTGAGTTTCATGGCCTTTGCTGGCCTGTCGCTCGGCGATCCGACGCCGGATCACTCGACGATCTGGCGATTTCGCGAGAAGCTCGGCGTCGAGGATCTGCTCGACAAGCTGCTTGCCGAAGCCAATCGCCAGATCGCAGCAGCCGGCCTGATGGTCAGGCAAGGAACCCTGATCGACGCCACGCTGGTGACGAGCGCCGCACGGCGTCCGCGCATGGATGAAGGCAAGAGGAGCGCGACAGACAAGGCGGCGCGATTTGGCACAACCAATGAACGCGGTCGTTTCGCCTTTGGCTACAAGATGCATGTCGCCGTCGACGCCGGGTCGGGTCTCGTGCGCGACATGAAGCTGACGCCGGCCAATGTGCAGGACGTCGCGGTGGCGCCGCAGCTGCTCGACCATGCGGATGGGGTCGTCTATGCCGACCGCGGCTACGACAGCGACGGATTGCGCGCAGAGCTGGCGCGCCGCCAATTAGGCGACGGTCTGATGCGCAGAAGGCGCGGCCGGCCGCTGACGGCGGCGGCGGTTCTGCGCAATCACGAACTGTCGCCGACCCGACGCGCGGTCGAAAGCCTGTTCGGCACGATGAAGCGAACTTATCGGCTCGGCCGCATGCGCGCCTTTACGCAACTGCGCAACGCCGCCGATCTCACGCTCTTCTGCCTCGCCTTCAATCTGCGTCGCTGGCGCGTCCTCGCCGCGCCGTGAGCGCCTTGGCGAGGCCGCCAGGCGACCCGTGACGAGGCGCAGGCTTCACCCACCCCCACTCAAACCACGCCTTCAAGGCCATCAAACTGACCAAAACACGCTGTTCGCGCCAAATCCGCTTTCCATGCAAGGGTGTCCATGCTGAGGAAGCGGCGCAGCACGCGTCTCGAAGGACGAGGAAGCCCGACTTCGCGTAGCTTTCCTCACCCTTCACCCGATGCCCGCCCGCGCCCTTCCGCGCCGGCGACGTCTCCGATTCCGCTCTGGCCGCCAAAATACTATGCTGAAGTGGAACCATCTCCGCCAATTGCTGGTCCACGCCACAGCTTCGGCATAGGGACGCCATTCATGCAGATCAGGGAGTTCGGAGTCGAACGATGGATGTATCTCTATGAGAACGCCTGCGAGCTGAACCTTGCCGAAACCTGCGTCGAGTCGCTGTCCGTCGCCGAACTGTTGAAGCTCGCCGGCAAAGAAGATGCGTTGCTCGGCGAGATTCTGCCAATGAAGCTGACCTATGGCGAGGTCGACGGCACGAAGCGCCTGCGCAGCAATGTCGCTTCACTATATGAAATCCAAAACGCGCCCAATGTGCTGATTACGCATGGCGCGATCAGCGCGAATGCGCTCGTTTATGAAACGCTGATCGAGCCGCGCGATCACATGATATCCGTGCTGCCGACCTATCAGCAGCATTACTCGATTGCCGAGAGCTACGGCGCAAAAGTCGACGTCCTGCGCTTGCGTGACAAGAACGCCTTCCTTCCCGATGTCGATGAACTCAGGCGAATGGTTACGCCGTCAACGCGCGTGATCGCCATCAACAATCCGAACAACCCGACCGGATCGCTGATGGAACGCGCCTTTCTCGACGAGATCGTCGAGATTGCGCGTTCATGCGGGGCTTATGTGTTGAGCGACGAGGTCTATCGCGGCGCCGACCAGCAGGGCGCCGGCTTCACCGCGTCGGTCGCGGACCTTTACGAGAAAGGGATCAGCACCGGCAGCATGTCGAAGACATGGTCGCTCGCGGGCTTGCGCGTCGGTTGGATCGTCGCGCCTGGCGAGTTGATCCAACGCGTGCGGATCCATCGCGACTACAATACGATCAGCGTCGGCATGCTGAATGATCTTCTCGCGTCGATTGCGCTCGAAAACCGGGAGGCGATCCTCAAACGCAACCACGGCATTTTGCGAACGAATCTCTCGCTTCTCGACGCCTGGATCGCCAAGGAGCCGCGCTTGTCCTATGTGAAGCCGAAGTCGGGCACGACCGCGTGGGTTCGCGTCGACGCCGACATGACGTCCCGCGACTTTTGCGTCGCGCTGCTCGAAAAGACTGGCGTCATGTTCACGCCCGGCAGCGCCTTGGACAGCGAAGGCTATATTCGAATCGGCTACGCTAATAATCGCGACGTGCTCGTGGAAGGTCTCGCAAGAACGTCGGATTTTCTGCGCCACATCGAGGGATAGAAATCCCCGAGTGGCTGGGGACAGGCAAAGCCAATGGGAGCCTGATGCGCGATGTCATAAGTCGCGGACGCTGCACTTTCACGCTTGCTCGGATTGTTCTGCGTTCAGATGCGCGCTTACGACACAAGCGCCTCCAACTTGTCAAACGAGCCGGTCCAGCCCATCGTCATGCCGCCGCGCTGATTGACGAACTCTGCAATGTCGGCCGCTGACGCCTCCTGAGGCTCCCAGCGCAGGCGCACGCGCGTCCGATCTGGCGCTTCTGAAACTAACTCCACGGTCGTGAGCATGGTTAGCGGCCAATGCGTGAAGAATGGCGCTCTGATCGGCTGTTCCTTTTCGTCACAGAACTGCTGCGTGTAGACAATGCAGTTCGGCTGCTCGAGCGACAGATAAGTCAAACGGCCGTACAGCACTGTGCCGTTCGCAAGCGTCATCGAATAGAACGAGGCGCCCCCGACACGCGGCTCTACGCGCAGGAAGCGCATAGAGGCGCCTGCCGGCGGCAGCCATTGCGCGAGGTGGTCCGGATCGGTCCACATCTCATATACGCGCTCGATTGCTGCATCGAAGGTGCGCGAAGTGAAGAACTGCTCCGCTCCCGCGCGCCGCTTCGCGAGATACTCGGCCAGCCGGTCCCAAGTTGCTTCTCCTCCGGCTTTCTTGATGAAGTTGCGCATGTCTGCGGCTATTTCGGGCGTGGCGAACGCCATACTCATGTCGAGTTGGGTCCGCCCGCTGCGCTCGGTGAAGAGCGCAGTTACGCGGAACAGCGGCGGGCGATCCATGTGGCCGCCGTGGTCGTAGACCATCCGCTGGAGCGGCTCGACTTCAATGTACTGCGTCGTGTTCTCGTAGTCAGCGCCGTCCGGCCCGTGCATCGTATAATGCCAGTGGCCGCCGGTGCGCAGGTCATGACTGTGAGTTGTCAGCGTGAAGCCGCGCGGGCCCCACCACTGCGCCACTTCCGCTGGGTCGGTCCATGCGTCCCAGACGGACTGCAGCGG
Organism: Methylocystis sp.; assembly: GCA_046349135.1. GTDB lineage: Bacteria > Pseudomonadota > Alphaproteobacteria > Rhizobiales > Beijerinckiaceae > Methylocystis. The sequence continues at coordinate 9,977 of JAXMCY010000004.1, forward strand.
CGCGTCATAGACGCGAGTGAGCGAGATAACGTTCGTCTTATTCCTCGTGGCCACGGCCCGCTCCTTTTTTTGATTTTAGGTATGCGCCGAGCCGATCGAGCTGATCTTCCCACGCGATCCGGTGCTGCTCCATCCAATCCACGGCTTCGCGCAGCGGCTCGCCGTTGAGCTGACAGGGGCGCCACTGCGCCTTGCGACCCTTTGTGATGAGCCCGGCATTCTCCAGGACCTTCAGATGCTTGGTGACGGCGGGAAGGCTCATCTCCTGCAGAAATGGCTCCGCAAGGTCCGAGACATTGGCCTCGCCCTCGGACAGTCGGGAGAGCATTGCGCGCCGCGTAGGGTCGGCGAGCGCCGCGAAGATGCTGCTGAGGGAGTCCTTCATGATAGAAAACCGGATTGTTAATTAACTATTTGGTTTAATATAAGAGCAAAATGAGTGGTTCGTCAAGATGGAGCCAAAGAGCCTCAGCATGAGCGATCGGCGCGATTGTGAATGGCAGATTTCTATAATTGCGGCTGCCCGCCGAAGGCGGAATCCAAACGGAGACACTATCCATTGGCGGCCGTATACCCCGCTCAGAATCTGCGGGGTCCCGATCGGTGCCGATTGGCACCCAGCTGTGAAAGGAGTCTCATTCCTTTCAATCATTGAAGTTGATTGTCGGAGCTGCGCCGCTTCGGCTCCGACTCACAACGATCGGACGGACAATCTGTCAAAATTCTGCCCGAGCCGGGCCGGCTTCCAAACTGCCGCCCGACTTCTGTATGGCGTCGGCCACCAGTCCTCGCAGGGCGTTCAAGAATGCGATTGTGCTCGGCCTCATCGCCGGCCCAGGAACAGGCGCGGCGTCCTCAAAAATGCCCTTGATCTCATTCGCCCGCTCGAACGTAGAGCCCGGCCCGCGTAAATCGAACGCCGCATTCCACTGTGGTTGTTCATCGTCAATTAGCCGGTTACGTGCGACGTCGTGCAAGGTGGAAAACACGCCTTGCCGTACGCTCGCCAGAGCCTCCTGTGCTTCATCTTCATCGGCAGGCTCGCGCGTCCATTTCGCCGGGCTGTCCAAGAAGCGCGATACTTGGGTTTGCAGTTCCCGGATGACATCGGCAACCGGCTGAAGCGATCCATAACTATCAAGCCCAAAAACGATCCGGCGATTGAGTGCCTTCACCGTCGCCCAATGCGCGCGCGGAACATTTGAGCGGACCGCAAGGCCCAGCCGCGTCACCCATTGATCATGAAATTTTTGCGTCGCTGCCTGTATCGCGAAGTCGAGGCCCATCAGATTATAAACTGGCGCGGCATCGGGGACTTTGGGCGGCTCGACAGCTTTTAGGCATCGCCCAACGAACCGGCGAAGCTCCGCTTTTATTGCGCCGGGGAGCTTCCCTGTATGCAGATTGCCCATCATAAAAGCGTCGTGCTCCACCGCTCGCAACAGCGAGTTAGTGACTCCGCCGCCGATGACCTCTTTCAGCGATCTGATACCATTGCGCGCCGACGCTATTACATGCTGGCGCTTCTCTGTAACGCCCGGTAGGTTGTCGCCCTTGATCTGGTCGAAGTGGGTGAAGACCACGACCAGCTTGCCGTAATGGCCGCTAGTGCCGACGGCTGACAATACGGCCATCGGAGATGCCTGCATTGGTTGTTCCGCGTTATCGACCAGCGCGATCACATCCACTTCCGCGAAGCGTCGAGTGATCTTGGTTGTCACGCTAGTGGTGCTATCGGCTGTGTGACCGAGCCCTTGGCCGTCGATCAGCACGAGACGGGGCAGATCATCCGTGAAGGACGGTTGGAACGGTCCACTGACTCGAACGCCATCCACCAATGGCGTTAGAAGGCGCCCGAATGAGGGGGCGTAGTTGCTGGAAAACCAGCGAACCTGCCGAATAAACTCATCCCGGTCCTCCGTCTGGAACGCCCACTGGACCGGCCAGCCGGATCGCTTGCGCTGGAAGCTGCCAGCCTTCACGAGATCAACGCGTGACAAAATTTCGTCGATAATGTCGTTGACCAGATCGCTGAACTGCGAAACCTGTCCTAACTCAGGTTCGATCAACTCTAGCGCAGCATCTTGCTCTTCTGGTGTTGCCTTGGCGAACTCGATCCCCAGCTTAAGGAGAAGGGGAACCACGGCCATATTTACCAAATCGTTCACGCGCATCAGATAGCCGCGGAGCCGGTCCTGATGACTAAGTGCCTCGTTCGCTGGCACCGCCTCCTGCTCTCCGCCCATTGCTGTTTCGCTTGCTCCCTCCTCGCCACCAAAGTTCCAATCGTCGTCGGCAGTCGGCTGCTCAATCGCCTTCGCCTTCCGCCACCCGCCGAGAATGTAGCTGATACGCAGGCGCTGATCGGGATGGTTGAGAAGCCTTTCCATGATCCGCTCGTCGCTTTCGCCCTCAAGGACCGCCGCGCAAGCGTTGAACACGCATTCCTCAATACCCGCGCGAGTGTCGGCCTCCGGGAAGAATGTCACGGCCGCATGATAAGCGCCCGGCGCGATAATCACTTCGGTGTCGGCGATGGTCGTTTTTGCGGTCGAGGTGGAAGGGAAGCGATCCTCCTCCGGGTCAGTCCCGATTAACTGTCGCACCAACGACGTCTTGCCCGCGCCGGTAGTGCCGACGAGCAACATGCGCGAATAACCACCGTCGCGGTCGGGTAAGGGCAGCATAGCTTCGCGGAGCGCGTGGGTATCCGTCTGCGCAGGCTCCACATCATCATAGAACGCGTCGACAACCCGGCCGTCAAAGCGGCTTAGGGCTTCTGCACGTCGACCGATGATCCACCACCTATCATCGGCAAGAATCTCGTTCATTTGCGTGATTAGACTGTCAGCCTCGTCCGCCGAAGTTGTGCCTAAGCCTCGCCTGACCTTAAGTCCGAGCTTGTTACGCGAATCGCGTCGGAGTGGGTGACGGAAGTTAATGCTCCAGCCCGGTCGTCCTTGCGTTTGGGATTTCGATGCAGTGTAGGTTGCCATAATGCCCTCGTTGTTCCGCGTTGTGGCAGATCAATTACCTGCACAAGCTGTCGATGTCAATAAGATTGGAACAACGCGGAACAACGTAGCCGGCATGGCGATTGGGCTAGCCGGTTTGCCGCCAGCCATCGCCATAGCGGTCCCGCGCTTTATTGATCTCATTCGCTCGCCGCTTGAGGTGCTTGGCTATCAACGATGCACGAGGGCATCGCCGATATAGGAATCCGAAAATCTGCGGCGATTGGCGATGAGTGGTTCGCTGTTTTGCTATTCTACCCACGGTGGAGACGCCGCCCAAGGGCGGTCATATCTTCTACCCCGCCCCTTCCAGCAGCCGCGCCGCCGCCGCGCGGGCTTCTTCGGTGATGGCGGCGCCCGATAGCATGCGGGCGATTTCCTCGCGCCGCTCGCCTTCGGCCAGCACGGCGACGCTGGTCGCGACGCGCTTTTCCTTGCCCGCCTTCGGCGGCGCGCCCTTGCTGATCCGCAGATGCTGACCGGCGCGCGCGGCGACCTGCGGCGCATGGGTGACGGCGAGCACCTGGGCGCGTTTGGCGAGACGACCCAGCCTCTGGCCGATGGCGTCGGCGACCGCGCCGCCGACGCCTGTGTCGATCTCGTCGAAAACGAGCGTCGGCGCCGAGCCGCGATCGGCGAGCACGACCTTCAAGGCCAGCATGAAGCGCGCGAGTTCGCCGCCCGACGCGACCTTGGTCAGCGGACCGGGGCGTGAGCCCGGATTGGTCTGCACCCAGAATTCGACGCGGTCGATTCCTTCCGGCCCGGCGGAGTTCAGGATCGCTCGTCACCTGCGTCGAAAAATGCGCGCCCTCCAGCCGCAGCGGCTTCAATTCGGCGTCGACCAGCGCGTCGAGCCTTTGCGCCGCCTTCTGGCGCGCTTGCGAGAGCGCCGAGGCGGCTTCGTCGAAAGTCTGCTTTGCGTCTGCGAGCGCGCGCGCCAGCGCCACGAGCCGCGCTTCACCCGCGTCGAGCGCCGCAAGATCGTCGGCGAATTTCTCGGCGAGCTTCGCAAGGTCCGCCACCGCGACCTGATGCTTGCGGGCGACGCCGCGCAACGCGAAGAGCCGCTCCTCGACCCGCTCCAATTCAGTGGGATCGAATTTTGTCTCGGCGAGCGCCCGTTCCAGCGCCTCTTCGGCAAGGCCGAGGGCGTCGACCGCCTGCGTCAATGCCCGCGCCGGCGCGTCCAGGAGTTGCGGCGCCTGAGCGAGACGCCGCTCCAACCGCCGCGCCGCTTGGGCGATTTCGCGCGCCGGCGCTCCGTCATTGGAGAAAGCTGAGAGCGCGTCGGAAATGTCCGACGCAACCTTTTCGGCGCGTTGCATGAAGAGCCGCCGCTCGGCGAGCGCCTCTTCCTCGCCCGCCTGCGGCGCGAGTTCCGAAAGCTCTCCATGCGCGTGACGCAAGAATTCGGCGTCAGCGCGCGCCTTGGCGACGCGGGCTTCTTCTTCGGCCAGCGCGCGCCGCGCCGCCTGCCAGGCAGCGTAACGCGCGCGAACGTCATTCGCTTGCGCGACGAGGCCGCCATGCGCATCGACGAGCGCTCGATGGGCGCTGGGATCGACCAGCGCGCGTTCGTCATGCTGGCAGTGAATTTCGACGAGTTCGCGCCCGATCGCGCGCAGCGCCTGCGCCGTCGCCGGCTGATCATTGACGAAGGCGCGGGTGCGGCCGTCTGCGGCCTGCACGCGGCGCAGCACCATTTCGTCTTCGCTCGCGAGGCCGAATTCGCGCGCCGCTAGATGCGCGGGATGGTCCGAGGGCGTATCGAAGACCGCCGTCACCTGCCCCTGTTCGCAACCGGCGCGCACGAGCGACGCGTCGCCGCGACCGCCAAGCGCCAAGACGAAAGCGTCGAGCAGGATCGACTTTCCCGCGCCGGTCTCTCCGGTGAGCGTCGTCAGTCCCGGCGCGAAGTCGAGGTCGAGCGCGTCGATCAGCACGATGTCGCGGATGGAAAGACGAACCAGCATGAGGCCTTGCTCAAGAGCGCGCTGCGAACAAGTGGAACCCGGCTTTTCGCGCAAAGCGCGCTCTAAACTTTTGTAATCGATCCCGTTATCTGCACTTGGGCGACTACGCCCAATTCCAGCGTGATCTGGCGTCCCTGGCGCAAAGCGCGACGAATCCGCCACGACGCCTGAACGCGCCGGGATTATAGTCGCGGGCGACCTTTTCCAAACGGAGATTTTATGGAGGGTTTCGTGGCCGATCTCGGCATTGACGACATTCGCGCCTTGCTGGGCGCGAAACCGAGACCGGTCGGTTGGCCGGCCCGGCGCGCCCGCATCGAGGAGGTGGGCGCGGTCTGGCCGGCGGCGCCGGATATTTCGCTTGAGCCAATTTCGATCGACGGCATGCCCGCCGAATGGTCCCGCGCGCCGACGAGCGACCCCTCGCGCGCGCTCCTCTTCTTTCACGGCGGCGGCTATTGCTCAGGCTCGATCGTCAGCCATCGGAGAATGGCGACCGAGGCCGGACGCGCGGCGCGCGCCCGCGCGCTCGCCGTCCAATTCAGATTGGCGCCGGAACATCCGTTTCCCGCAGCCTATGACGACGCGTTTGCGGCTTGGCGATTTCTTCGCGGACAAGGCTTTTCGGCCGGGCAAATTGCGGTGGGCGGCGACAGCGCCGGCGGCGGACTGACGCTTGCCCTGATCATGCGCCTGCGCGATCTGGGCGAGGCGCTTCCCTCATGCGCCTGGCTCGCGTCGCCCTGGACCGATCTCACGCTATCGGGCGAAACGCTGACGACGAAGGACGCCATCGATCCGCTGCTGCATAGACCCTATCTCGAGGAGCTGGCGGCGGCCTATGTCCCGCCGGGGCTCGATCGCCGCGACCCGCGCATCTCCCCGCTTTTCGGCAATCTTGCCGGCTTGCCGCCGCTCCTCATTCAGATCGGCTCCAACGAAACGCTGCTCGCCGATTCGACGCGGTTTGCCGCAGCGGCCGGCGCGGCCGACGTCTCGGTCACGTTGGAAATCTGGCCGCGCATGATTCACGCATGGCCCTTATGGAACGCGCGGCTTGAAGAGGGCCGGCGCGCGCTCGCGCACGCCGGCGCCTTTATGGAGGCGTGTTTTTCAACGCGTAGCGGCTAGATCACGCTGCGTTCAGGCGGACTCGCCTGAACGCAGACAACGTGATCGGTTCCAAAAGTTTGGAGCGCGCTCTACACGAAAAACCGGTTCCCACTTTTTCGCAGCGCGCTCTATATCGCGTGCAGGGTCTTGCCGATCTTGGAGAGCCACGAATCAGTGTGTTCGTGCGGCTCCAGACCGTCGGTCTTCAGCAAGGCGTGCGCGTCCTTATACCACTGCGAGTCCGGGAAATTATGTCCCAGGATGGCGGCGGCGGTCTGCGCCTCATTGGTTACGCCCATGGCGAGATAGGCTTCGGTAAGGCGATAGAGCGCCTCTTCGGTGTGACGCGTCGTCTGATATTTGCCGAGAACGTCGTGAAAGCGATTGATCGCCGCGGGGTAATTCTTGCGAAGGAGATAGAAGCGTCCAACGTTCATCTCCTTGGCGGCGAGCTGGTCTCGCGTCACCTGAATTTTGTAGCGGGCGTCGTTCACATATTCGGACTTCGGGAACTTCTGTATGAGCTGTCCGAAAACGTCCAGCGCCTTCTCGGCCGACTGCTGGTCGCGCATCACGTCGGGCACCTGATTGTAGAAGGACATGCCGGCGAGATAGTAAACGTAAGGCGTGTCAGGCGAGTTCGGATAAAGGCCAATATAGCGCTGCGCCGACTGTACGGCGTCGTCATATTTGGGCTGCTCGAACTGGGCGAAGGTTGTCATCAGGAGGCCTTTGCGCGCCCAGTCCGATGACGGATACTGCTTCTCCAATTCGCCGAACTTTTTCGTCGCGCCCTCGTAATCCTTCAACTTCAGCCGCGCCAACCCCGCGTTATAGAGATCGTCGGCCGGAATGTCGGGCGTAATCTCGGTTTGATATTTGGTCCCGCCGCCGCCGAAGAGGCCGAATCCATTGGTGATCGAGTCCATCAGGTCGGCGCGCGCCGGCGCCGCCCCTAGCGACAAGGCGCACGCGAAGGCTAACATACTGAATAAACGAGCGAAAATCGACATATGCTGCCCCATTGCGGCGCTGCGGAACGCCTGCGCGTCCCGACGCCTTCCAAGCTCAATCGACCAATCGCGCCGCAGGGGCGCCCCTGCCCTGCGCCAAAAGCGTGGCGGCGCGCCACGCCTTTTCGGTCGGCTGAAAGAAAAACCTTCATCTGGCGAGATTATGGCGACAGGCTTTCAGCCGAGATCGAAGCGCCGGCTCCAAGGACGACGCGCCGGCGCCCCACGCGCTTTAAGGCTTCGTTGCGAGCCTGTCGACCATCGCGCGAATGGCGGCGATCTGCGGTCCCTTTTTCGTGTGGTGCAGCGCGCTGTCATAGCCCCACCAATCCCAGCAGGCGTTGGGATTGAGCACGAAATTCAGCGTGTAGAACGGCCAACCCCAGCCCCAGCGGCTGATGGTTTGCGGATAGACCACGATGATGTGATTCGTGTCCGCCCAGCGATTATAGCCCGCATGCTTATAGAAGGCGTCGCCGATTTCGGCGGCCTGCTGTCTGCAGCCATGCAGCGCGACATGCACGCGACAGGTCTCCAAGGCGCAGACGTGCGGCACATAGGCGTAGCCGACATCGCTCAGACTGTGATTGTAAGGATTGCCGTCTGGCAGAAATTCCTTCTGGTCAAACTCGATATATTTTCCGGCGGGCTGCGCGCTTGCCGGATTCAGCGGGCCGTAAATCTGCTCGAGCGAGGCTTTCGCGGCGTCGAAGTCGCAGTCGACGATGAATGGAGCCTTGGTCGCGGCGCAATCCTTGTCGCCATAGTCTTCCGTCACCATCGCATGGCCTGCGTCGATGTCGTTTCGATAGACGATGCGATCGGGCGGCACGTAGTAGGCGTAGTAGTCGCGCGCCGCATTCATCACGACAGGAAAAACCGTCTTATCGTTGCCGCCGGAAAAGAGCCAAACGCGCGCGCCGTTCAGATGAGCCACGTCGTCGATCGCTCCGGAACGCGCAAGCGAATCGGTGATGTCCTTGAGATGGGCCGGATCGGGAACCGGATGGTCGGCGTCCGGCTTCATGCAATTTTTGGTCGCCTGATTCGAACTCTGTTCGGCGCAATCATAAGGCACGCCGGCGATGATCCCGGCGCCTTTGACGACGCCCGAATGCGCGATATGGAATTGCAAAGCCATCGCCGCGCCTGACGAAAGTCCTGACACCGACGTTTCGGATAGATCCGCGCCGTAAGCCGGCAGGCGCTCGGCGCATGATGCAGCATTGAACGTAATTGGGGCAGCCATCGCAACGGCGACGAAGACTTTTTTTGCGCGTAATGAGCCGGACATCAATGTTCTCCTCAAAAAAGCGAACAGGGCTACGAATTACAATTGGGGGTGGCGTCAATCACATGATCGACCCGCCTTTCACGATCAACGGATTGCCTGCAACGACGAGCGCGACTCTTCCCGCAATCCGCGATACTGCCTGATGCAATTCTCCTGCCGCATCACGAAATGAGCGCGCCAGCGTATTGTCGGGCACAATAGACAATCCAACTTCCGACGAGACTGCGACAGTCGGCGCGACGCGGGATGACAGGGCATGCACGAGCGCCGCGCGATCAGTAGAAAGATCGGCGCCGCCAAGCAGCCGATTGCTCAACCACAATGTGAGGCAATCGATGAGAAGCGGGCGATCGGACGGCGCGTCGCCGATCGCTTCGACGAGCGCATGCGCAGCTTCAATCGTGCGCCAGTTCTCGCCGCGTCTCAGACGATGCGTCTCGACGCGCGCGCGCATCTCATCGTCAAGAATCTCGGCCGTCGCGATGTAGGTCCACGGGCCGGGCTGCGCGGCGATAAGGCGCTCCGCGTAAGCGCTCTTGCCAGAGCGCGCGCCGCCGAGCACAAGAATGAGATTCGGATTATCGCTCACGAAAATCGCCCATCCGTCATTGCGAGGAGCGTCAGCGACGAAGCAATCCAGACATCGTCCCATAACTCTGGATCGCTTCGCTTCGCGCGCGATGACGCTATTTTAGTCGCCATTATCATTGGATCGCCTTTTGAAACGGCGTACGCGCCAGCTGAGCGCCTTCGCGATCGAATATGATGATCTCCAATTCGCTCTCCGCCGTATCGAGCGCCCGCGCCGCGGTTCTCCAGGCGGCATGCGCGAGGGACGCGGCCAAATCGACGCCTGCTCCTTGAGCGATCTGCAAGGCTTCGAGCGCACTGTTGGCGTTAGCGATGAGCGCAGCGATCTCGCGCCCAGCGCCGACCTCTCGCGCGGTTTGGGCCAATTGCGCAAAATCGACGCTCGAACGCCCCGAGTGAAGATCGAGCCGTCCCTGCGCGAGCTTGGTTATCTTCGCGAAGCCGCCGCCGATCGTCACCCGCGCGACCGGATGCTTGTGAAGATATTTCAGAAGTCCCCCGACGAAATCCCCCATTTCGATGAGCGCCATCTCCGGCAGATCATAAAGTTGCTTCACCGCCGCTTCGGAGGTCGAGCCGGTCGACCCGGCGACATGCGTCAGGCCGCTCGCGCGGGCGACGTCGATGCCGCGATGAATGCTGTCGATCCATGCGGCGCAGGAAAATGGAGTGACGATCCCGGTCGTTCCGAGAATGGAAAGGCCGCCAACGATCCCGAGACGGCCATTGAGCGTATGTTTGGCGAGTTCTTCGCCGCCGGGAATAGAAACTTCAATGTCGGCGTCGGGAGCGACGCCGATGTTTACGCTCGCTTCCATGATGGTCTCGATCATCATCTTGCGCGGCGTTGGATTGATCGCCGGCTCGCCGGGCGGCAGGGGGAGGCCGGGACGAGTCACAACGCCGACGCCCTCGCCCGCAAAAAAGCGCACGCCGCCGCCGGGCGAGCCGCGCCGCACCCGGGCGCATACAAGGGCGCCATGCGTAACGTCAGGATCGTCGCCGGCGTCCTTGACCACGCCGGCGCGAGCGAAATCCTCGCCGCGCTCGAATGTCGCCAGCGCAAAGGCGACCCGCTTCCCGGAGGGCAGCGCGATTTCGACCGGGTCCGGCGGCGGCGCGCCGGTCGTCAGCGCCTCGAAGGCGGCGCGCGCCGCCGCAGTGGCGCAGGCGCCGGTCGTCCAGCCGCGGCGCAAAGGACGCCCGCTTCCCGCATCGCTCATGCGCCCTCTTTACCGCGAAGCGCCGACGCGCGACACCAGCGCGCCGATCCGTTACAAGATGCGGCGATTTCCAGATTTGAGGAGCACGCCTCCATGTTTCGCAGCGTTTCGTCCTTCCTCGGCCTTATGGCGCTGGCCGCCGCGGATTCCAGCGGCGCCCACGCTTTTGAACTCTCGAGCCCCGACGTCGCCGAAGGCAAGACCATCGACATGAAGCATGTCTATGATGCCTTCGGCTGCACCGGCGGCAACGTCTCGCCCGAGCTCACTTGGAGCGACCCGCCGGCCGGCACGAAGAGCTTCGCCGTCGCCGTGCACGATCCCGACGCACCGACCGGCGGCGCCGGCTTCTGGCACTGGCTCGTCGTCGACATCCCCGCCGACGTTCGCGGTTTGAAGCGGGGCGCGGGAGACGCCTCAGGCAAGAATCTGCCGACCGGCGCGCATCAGCTGGAGACCGACTTCGGCGACAAGGCTTATGGCGGCCCCTGCCCGCCGCCGGGCAAGCCGCATCGCTATGTGTTCACCGTATATGCGCTCAAGACCGACACGCTCGGCGACGCCGCCCATGGCCGCACGGCCATCGCCGGCTTCACCATCAATCAGAACGCGCTCGCCAAGGCGTCGATCACCGCGCTCTTCGGGCGGTGAATTTCAGACTCGCGCTGCTGGCGCTCGCCATCGAGGCGGGCGTCGGCTATCCCGACCCGCTCTTTCGCAAAATCGGCCATCCGGCGACATGGCTCGGCGCGTTGATCGCCTGGCTCGATCGCCGCCTGAATCGCGAAGGCGACTCCTTCGAGATCCGGCGGGTCAAAGGGCTCGTCGCGCTTCTCATGCTTCTCCTGGTAGCGTTGGGCGCCGGCGCCTTGATCGAGCGCGCGGCGCTTGCGATGCCCTTCGGGTGGATCGCGCTCGGCCTGGCGGCCTCGACCCTTCTGGCGCAGCGCAGCCTTCACGCCCATGTCGCCGCCGTCGCCGAGGGTCTGGCGACCTCGCTTGAAGCCGGACGGGCGGCGGTGGCGAAAATCGTCGGTCGCGACGTGTCGACGCTCGACGAGGCCGGGGTCGCCCGCGCCGCGATCGAGAGCCTCGCCGAGAATTTTTCCGACGGCGTCGTCGCACCGGGGCTGTGGCTCGCCGTCTTCGGCCTCCCCGGCGCGCTCGCCTACAAGGTCGTCAACACCGCCGACAGCATGATCGGCCACAGGTCGCCGCGCTATCGCGCCTTTGGCTGGGCCGCGGCCCGCTGCGACGATCTGATGAATTTCCTTCCAGCGCGCGCGTCGGCGAGCCTGCTGACGGCCGGCGCGTTCATGCTAAGCGACGCCTCTCCGACGCTGGCGCTGGCGACGGCCTTGCAGGACGCGCCGAAACACGCCTCCCCCAACGCCGGCTGGCCCGAAGCCGCGGCAGCGGGAGCCCTCCACCTTGAGCTCAGCGGGCCGCGCGCCTACGGGGGGGTTGAGGTGGAGGCCGCGTCACTTGGACAGGGAAGGCGGGAGGCGACCGTCGCCGATATCTGGCGGGCGCTGGCGCTCTATCGACGCGCCGACGCAGCGCTCTGGTTTGCGCTTGCAATCGGCGCCTTGACTGCGTGAATATGACCAGACTGTGAATTTTCAGCGGGAAAGAGCAACGGCTCAACTCGTCAGATTTTAGATTTCGCCCATTTTGAATCTGTTGTAGGTTGATTTGTGCAGTGCAGCATGAGCGCGCGGCGCGGCGGCCGCGATGGGGGTGGCGGGAGAAGCGTGACAATGGATCGAATGTCCTACCAGCTATACGAAATGTTGCACTTGGCTTTTGCGCCCGCGCGGGCTGCGACTGACGCCATGTTGCACGCGCTGAAAAACCCACTCAATCCGATGCATCACACGTCGTTCGGCCGCAGCATCGCCGCGTCGGCGGAGCTCTTCGAACGCATGACGCGGCGTTATGGAAAGCCGCTGTTCGGCTTGGACGCGACCGTTGTCGACGGCGTTGAGGTGGAGATCGTCGAGGAAATCGTCTGGAGCCAGCCCTTTTGCGGATTGCTGCATTTCAATCGGCAGTTTCCCGGTCCCGCGCCCAAGCAGTCGAAACTGCTCATCGTCGCGCCGATGTCCGGCCATTACGCGACACTTTTGCGCGGCACGGTCGAAGCGTTCCTGCCGACCCACGACGTCTATATTACGGACTGGAGCGACGCGCGCACGGTATCGCTCGCCGACGCCGCCTTCAATCTCGACGATTACATCGACTACCTTTGCGAAATGATGCGCTTCCTTGCGCCGAGCGCGACAGGCGCGCCCGTACATACGCTGGGAGTCTGTCAGGCTTCTGTGCCGCTGATCTGCGCGGTCTCCACGATGGAGGCGGAAGACGATCCCGACGTTCCAGAATCCATGGTGCTGATCGGCGGTCCCATCGACACGCGGGTCAACCCTACCGCCGTCAACAAACTCGCGCAGCAGCGCGGCATCGATTGGTTCCGCACCCACTGCATTCACACCGTACCCTTCCCGCACGCAGGCATGGGACGTCAGGTCTACCCGGGCTTTCTGCAGCTTTCCGGGTTCATGTCGATGAATTTCGAGCGGCACATCTCGGCGCATCTCGAAATGTTCAATCATCTCGTCGAGGGCGACGGCGACTCAGCCGAGAAGCACCGCGATTTCTATGACGAATATCTCGCGGTGATGGATTTGACCGCGGAATTCTATCTGCAGACCGTCGATCGGGTCTTCGTCCGTCATCAAGTGCCGCTCGGCCTGTTCCGGCACCGCGGCAATCTGATCGATCTCAAATCGATCCGGCGCACGTCCCTGTTTGCCGTCGAAGGCGAAAAGGACGATATCTCCGGCGTCGGACAGACTGAGGCGGCGCTGGATCTGTGCGCCAACATCCCGGCGGCCCGCAAGCGCCATTATGTGCAGAAAGGCGTGGGCCATTACGGCGTCTTCAACGGCTCGCGATTCCGCGACGAGGTTGCGCCGCGCATTCGCGAGTTCGCGTTGGAGATGGAGCGCGCCGATGGCGTAGCGTCGCGCCCCCGCCTTGCATGGAGCGCCGAATAAAGGCAAACTCCGCGCCGTCGCCGCGATAGAGAGCGGGCGCTTTCGCGCGCCTGTTCGCATTAATCATCCAAGGAACATTCGATGGACGTGCAGGACGCAGCTTCGCGTGAGGCGCTGCAAAAGGAAATTGACGCCATTCATTGGTATCATGAATTCGATTTCGGCGACGGGCTGCGCGCCGTCAGCGTCTCGCAGGCCGAAGATCACCGCCGTATCTGGCGTTTTATCGAGAGCGAACTCGACAAGATCGATTTTGCCGGAAAAAGCGTGCTCGAAGTTGGCTGCTGGGACGGTTACTGGAGCTTTTACGCCGAGCGGCGCGGCCAAACGCGCGTGCTCGCCACCGACGACGTCAGCCAGAACTGGGCGAGCGGCGCCGGGCTGCGCCTCGCCAAGAAGCTGTTGAAATCCAGCGTCGAGATCAATCAGAGCGTATCCATCTACGAAGCCTCGAAGCTCAACGAGACCTTCGACATCATTCTTTGTCTTGGGGTCTATTATCATCTCGTCGACCCCTTCGCGGGCTTCGCCGAGGTGCGCCACCTCATGCACGAAGGATCGATCGCCGTCTTCGAAGGCGACGCCACCCTCGAATTGCGGCCGGACACTTATTATTGGGACATGTCGGATTCCTCGAAGTCCTGCTTCGTGCCGACGCAGTGGGGCCTCAACCACATGCTGAAGACCTCCTATATGGATGTCGTTTCGCAGAGCTGGATGCGTCCGCCGCCGGCGTTCAAGGTCAATGTCGATCCGGCGCATCTTTTCGGCTTCACCGGCGCGCAGGACCCCTCGGGCTTCGCACCCTTAAAACATCGCGAGCGCATTCTCACCGTGGTGAAGCCGTTCAGCGGCGAGAATCCTCTGCATCCCTACAAGCCGCCGTTCAACCTCGCGAAATTCGACACGCGCTGGAAGTAAGGCGCTTAGAGCGCTTCCCGATCACATGAAATCATGTGATCGATAAGAAAGCGCTCAAATCAAAACGATGGAGCAGGTTCTCATCGAAAAAGTCTGTCAACTTTTTCGGAACCTGTTCTAGAGAGCGGGCGTCAGACCAGCGGCGAAATTCTCTCGCGCCAGCCGCATCAACAATCCGGTCGTGTCTTCGTCGGCGAGCCAAGCGTCGACACGAGGATTGCCGAGCTGCGCGGGATCGTGTTTGCCGTAGATATTGTAGCAGGATGAAATGTACTGCGGCAGCGTCAGGAAATCGCCCACAGTCGTCGAGAGATGGTGGTTCTGCAGCTTGAACATGTAACCGCCCTGCGCCCCGAATCGCTTGGCCACCGGCGGATAGATCGGGAAAATCTCGCTGCGCGCCAGATCGTGAATGTCGTAATAATTGAAATTCACGGTTCTCGGCTTGAGTCCGACCTTCTCAATTAGCTTCTTCGCAAGATCGAACAGCACGAAGCTCATCGGATGCACGGTGCTGTACATAAAGATGCCCCGGCGCGACCAGTTCATCAGCTCGGTCGAAAGGTCGATGCCATAGAGCCCAAGCGTATTGTCGAGCAGCTCGCGCGACGCTTCGTTCCAAATATCGAAATAGCCGAGCGCGTCGAAAACATTTTCATTGAACAGCGCATTGGCCATCTCCAGCGATAGGCCCTTGCGGTAAGCGAATAGGCCGATCGCAGAATGATAGGGACCAATCGGGCCGCAAACGAAACCATGCGGGCGCGTAAGGTCGTGGAGATAGACGAGATCGGGATGGAATGCTGCGAAGGCGACCGCAGGAAACATTATTGTCTTCGGCAGACGCTTGCACAATTCCTCCGACCCGCCGCCGCGCACGTGACCGTCGAGGAAATCGTGCGAGAAGACGTAATCATAGGTCTCGAGCGTCCTAACGAAGACCCCCATCGTCGAGCGCGCCTGAGCGATCATCGAAAAGTGGTCGACCGTGGCGCTCGGATCGAGCACCTTCATCGCATAGGCGACGCCAAAGCTCTGGCAATTGCCGATGACGGCGATCCGCGGCCCGGTGTTGCGCATAATACGGCCGGTGAACTTCGCGATACGCGGTTCGATGGCGTATTGCCGCCAGGATTTCAGAATCTGTCTGTCAACCTGAGATAACATTGGGTCTTTCATGTTGGCGACGGCGCGAGCGTTGTCGGCGGCGTCGCCGGGTGACAAGCGGGCGGGCGCCGTCTATGTTGCGACGCCAGAAAGCGGCTCGCGAACGACGCCGGAAAAAGCTCGATCCGCGACGGAATCAGCCGGATCAGAAAGGAGTGCGACCATGGCGGAGAACCCCTATAGCTCCCTACCCGACCATCGCTTTTGGCGCAAGGCGGTGACGTCTTTGCCGCCGTTCGCGCTCGATCCGATCATCCGCACCCCATTCAAGATTTCGCCGCGGGACAAGGTCGCGACCGCCGGCAGCTGTTTCGCCCAGGAGATCGCCAAGGGCCTTCAGGCGAGCGGGTTCCATTATTACCTCGCCGAGCAGCCGCCATCGGGCATGTCGGCAAAAGAAGCGCTCGACCGCAACTATTCGATGTATTCCTGTCGCTATGGCAATCTCTACACCACGGTTCAGCTATTGCAGTTGATCGAGCGCGCTTACGGACGATTCACGCCGCAGCTCGATTACTGGAATCGTCCGGAGGACGGCCGCTTCGTCGATCCATTCCGGCCGCGGATCGAACCTGACGGGTATGCCACGCTCGACGATATGCGCGCCGATCGCGAGAAGCATCTCGCGTCGGTCCGCCATATGCTCGAAACGATGGATGTCTTCGTTTTCACATTCGGCCATACCGAGACTTGGCGCCACAAGCCGGATGGCGCGATCCTTCAACTCGCGCCCGGCGTCGCCGGCGGCGAATGGGATCCGAACGTCTACGAATTCTACAATATGACGGTCAGCGAGGTGGTGCGCGATTTCACGGCCGCGGTCGACCGCATTCGTGAAGTCAATCCCAAGGTCCGCATCGTGCTGAGCGTGTCGCCGGTCGGCATTATCGCAACCTATGAAGACCGGCACGTGATCGAATCGAATTGCGCGGTGAAGGCTATTCTGCGCGCCGCCGCCGACGAGGTGGTCCGGGCGAGACCGAACATCGCCTATTTGCCGTCCTATGACCTCGCCACCGTTTCGCCGAACGTGCCGATGTTCTACCGGGAGGACACGCGCCGCATCAATGCCTATGGGGTCGATCGCGCGCTCAAGGTGTTCTTCGACCATTTCACCGATCGCGAGCAAGAGAAGGAAGCGGTGAAGGCGGTGAAAATCGACATCGCCGCGGAGGCGGAAGACAACGCCCGCGTCGTCTGTGACGAAGAAGCGATCGAATCAGCATAAGAAAAGCTTGGCGAATCGGCGGTCGGCAGTCGATTCGCCAGTAACGCCGAACCCTTCGCCGACCGTCAAAGGACCCTAAGATGATCATTGGTTCGCTCGCGCTCGCGGCGGCGGGCGCTTTCACCGGCGCTTCGCTTTACGTCAATTACGTTGAGCAGCCGGCGCGGCTGGCGCTCAGCGACGACGCGCTCATCAAGGAGTGGGAGCCCTCCGACCACCGCGGCTTCATCGTGCTCGCAAGTTTTGCATTTCTCGCCGCGCTTTTCGGCTTCATCGCTTTTCGCGAGCTCGACGACGTCCGATGGCTTTTCGGCGCGCTTATCGCCATTGCGAGCTGGCCCTACACCTATCTCGCCATCGTGCCGCTCAACAATCGCATCCTGGCGCTGATCAACGCCGACGCCGCGCATGAGGCGCGCAAGGTCATCGACCTATGGGGTCGACTCGAGCTCGGTCAGACCGCCCTCGGCGTTGTCGCGACGCTGATCTATGTGTGGGCGGCCGGCTGATAGACGGCGGTTATTCGAAGTTCATCTCGGGATGCGTTCATCTGAGCAACGTGTCTTGCAAACGGCGCCATTCTTGAATTGCGGATGATATGACGTACGATCTTATCGTGATCGGATCCGGTCCGGGGGGCTACGTTTGCGCGATACGCGCGGCGCAACTCGGATTGAAGACCGCCGTGGTCGAAAAGGACCCGACGTTCGGCGGCACATGCCTCAATGTCGGCTGCATTCCGTCGAAGGCGCTGCTTCACGCTTCGCATATGTTCGAGGAAGCCGGGCATGGCTTGGCGCCGCTCGGCGTCATCGTCGATCCGCCGCGCCTCGATCTTGCGGCGATGATGAAGCACAAGGACGACACCGTCGGCGCGAACGTTAACGGCGTCGCCTTCCTGTTCAGGAAGCACAAGATCGACTCGTTTCGAGGCGTCGGACGGCTGAAAGGGCGAGGGACAAGTCGAGGTCGCCGCGCCGACGGCGCGGTCCAGACGCTTGAAACGAAAAACATCGTTCTCGCCACCGGCTCGACCGTCGCGCCGCTGCGCGACGCCTCGGGCGCGGAAATCGCGGTCGACGAGAGGCTGATTCTGTCATCGACCGGCGCCCTGGCCCTCGCGAAGCCGCCGAAACGACTGGTCGTCGTGGGGGCGGGCGTCATCGGGCTTGAACTCGGATCGGTCTGGCGGCGGCTTGGCGCCGAAGTGACGGCGATCGAATATCTCGACCGCATTCTTCCCGGTTTCGATTTCGAAATCGCCAGCCGTTTCCAGAAGCTCCTCGAAAAGCAGGGATTCGCGTTCCGTCTCTCCTCCAAGGTGACGGGCGTCGCGCGCGCGGGCTCTGGCGCGGGCGAGAGCGCCGTCGTCTCCTATTCCTCCATCGACGGCGCGACTACGGACAAGATCGAGGCCGATGCGGTTCTGATCGCCACGGGCCGCATCCCGTTCACGCAAGGCCTCGGACTCGAAGAGGCGGGCGTCGCCCTCGAACGCGGGCGCATCGTCGTCGACGAGGGCTTTGGGACGAATGTCCCCGGCGTCTTCGCCATCGGCGACGTCGTCCGCGGCCCGATGCTCGCGCACAAGGCCGAGGATGAAGGCATCGCCGTCGCCGAAATCCTCGCGGGACAGGCCGGACATGTGAACTATGGCGTGATCCCGAGCGTCGTCTATACGATGCCGGAGGTGGCCGCGGTCGGTCTGACCGAGGAAGACGCCAAATCGAGAGGGATCGCTGTCGCCATCGGCAAATTCCCGTTTTCCGCCAATGGCCGCGCGCGCGCGATGCGCGCGACCGACGGTTTCGTGAAAATCATCGCCGACGCGACGACCGATCGGGTGCTCGGCGTCCATATTCTCGGCGCCGCGGCGGGCGAGATGATCGCTGAAGCCGCCGTCCTGATGGAATTTTCCGGCTCGGCGGAAGATCTGGCGCGCACATGCCACGCCCATCCCACCCTTTCCGAGGCGATGCGCGAGGCGGCCTTTGCCGTCGCCAAACGGGCCATCCACATCTGAGCGGGTCTGCAAAAAAGGCGTAGGACATCAACTGCACGAGCGGCGTTCGCCGAATGCAGATGAAACGATTGCTCTCAAAAAAGTGAGCGCGCACGACCCGAACAGCCGGTCCGCCCTTTGCAGCGCGCGCACCTAATCAGAAGCGCCCGGCTACGAAATCTCACGCGTCAACGGCGCGACGGGCGCCTCACTCGCAAATTGCGTATCCGAAGCAAAAATCGTCTCCGCTCGGCGACGGGCGCGACAGTATCGTCGTCGCGCTGGCAACGCTTGCGGCGAACATGAAAAGCATAAGTACGTACAGCACCAGAGTGCGCATGACGGGCCCCCACCCTTCCGCCTTCCGCTGAAAATTGAAAGGCGCGGCGTTCCTATTCTCGGCTCTTTCGAGCTTCGATATCGGACGCGCCGGCCTTTCACGAAATAAACGCATATGTGGACGCTCGCGTTCCACGAAACCTGTGCGCAACGGCAAAATTTATTGGCAAATCGCATATCCGTAGCAGGCGTCGGAAGGATTGGCTTTCGCGGACGACGCGACGTAAGCGCCAGCGCCAGCGAATTCCAGCAAGAGAACGCAAACCACCAGGCCCAGCCAGCCCATGCTTGTCGTCGAACGCATCATGATCTTCCCCTCTGTCCGTCGCCCGCACCCTGCAAGCATTGCGACTGTAGGAGCGCCGTCGCCGCGGCGCAGTGCGACGGCGCACATGATCGGCATTCGGCGTTTACACCTCGCATTTAGAAGGTTGAGCGCTGGTCGCCTTAAGGGTGACGAGCGCCGCGACGCGAGACGTCGGGTCGCAAAAATGATCGACGCCCTCGCGCGATATGCGGAGGGCGTCGACGGAAAGTCTTCAACTTTACGAAGGATTTAGAGCACCGTGACTTTCGTGCCGACCTTCACCCGGTTGTAAAGATCGATAGCGTCAATGTCGCGCATGCGGATGCAGCCTGAAGACACTGCCTGTCCGATCTTGTCCGGCTCGTTGGTGCCGTGGATGCGATACAGCGTGTCTTTGCCGTTCTGATAGAGGTAGAGCGCGCGCGAACCGAGCGGATTGTCGGGTCCGCCGGGCAGACCGCCGGCGTCCGCCGTCGGCTGAAGATGCGGCCAGCGCTCCAGCATATCCTTCGGCGGGATCCAGCGCGGCCATTCCTGCATGGCGCCGACATAGGCCCGACCGGTGAAGGCCATCGCGTCCTGGCCCGTGGCGACGCCATAGCGCACCGCCTTGCCGCCCGGCATGACATAATAAAGAAACTTGGAGCGGTTATCGACGATGATCGAGCCGACCGGCTCGTTCGTCTTGTAGTCGACCATATAGCGCTCGTATTGCGAACTCACGGAAGCCTTCGGAGCAAGCGCCATGAATTCGGCGTCGCGCCCGCTCAGCCTCGGATCCGGAAGTACAGTGCCTGCGTTGCAGCCAGCCAAACAAACGGCAAGAAGCGCCGGCGCCGTCACATATCTGAAACTCATTTTCGAGCACTCCTTTCCGCCAAGAAACTGTCGTTACGATTTTCTTATCATGAACTTTGGCGCTGGGATCACGTCTTCCGAATTATTCCCATACTGTTGCGCCGGCGCCACGCAAACCGGCGCAAGGCGCCGCTTGAGCTTTACGCCTTCTTTTTCGTGGACAGAACGCCGCGAAAGGCTGAAAATTAAGGCCTTGAAGAGCCTAGCGCCGCCCGCCCGGAGTGCGTCGCAGCATTGAAAACCCTTCTCGTCACACATGAGAGCGGGCTCCGTCACGAGATGGGGCCAGGCCATCCCGAGCGCCCCGAGAGGCTGCGCGCGATCGAACGCGGCCTGGAAGAGCCGCGATTCGCGCCGCTGAGTCGGGTCGGCGCGCCCAAGGCCGAATCGGCGGCGCTGCAGCGCGTTCACCCCCAATCCTATCTTGCGGCGCTCGAACAGGCCGCCCCGCGAGAGGGCTATTCGGCGCTCGACAGCGATACGCTGATGTGTCCGGACACGATCGAGGCGGTCTGGCGCGCCGCCGGCGGGGCCGTCGCAGCGGTGGACGAGGTGATGGCGGGCAGAGCCGACAACGCCTTCGTCGCCGCCCGCCCGCCGGGGCACCATGCCGGCGTGCGCAATCCCATGGGTTTTTGCTTCGTCAATAATGTCGCGGTGGCGGCGCGCCATGCGCAGGCGGCGCATGGGGCTGAACGAGTCGCGATCGTCGATTTCGACGTCCATCACGGCAATGGCACGCAGGAGATTTTCTGGGCCGACGACGCCGTGCTGTTCTGCTCGACGCATCAGGCGCCCTTCTATCCGGGCACGGGCGGGCGCAATGAAACCGGCGCCCATGACAATATCGTCAACGCGCCGCTTTTCGCCGGGTCCACCGGCGACGCCTTCCGCGAGGCGCTCGACGACCGGATCCTGCCGCGGCTGCGCGAATTTGCGCCCGATCTCATCCTGATTTCAGCGGGTTTTGACGCGCATGAGCGCGATCCGCTCGGCGGCCTGCGGCTGCGCGAAGTCGACTTCGGCGACGCGACCAAGCGGCTCATGGACATCGCCGACCGGCGCTGCGGCGGCAAGATCGTCTCCCTGCTCGAGGGCGGCTACGACGTCGACGCCCTCAGCCGCTGCGTCAACGCCCATGTGCTGGCGCTGATGGGCGTTTAAGGATCGTCCTGTTCGTCGCCAGTCCACTGCCCTATTTGCGCGCAGCCCCGCCCTGCGTGTATCTCTCGCGCCGTGGCGGGTTCGCCATGTCCGTCCCTGCTCCGTTCCTGCGCGGCGACCTTCGCCGCCGATCGAAGGCTTATTCATGCCGCTTGCCGCCGCCATCCGCACCATTCCCGACTATCCCAAGAAGGGCATCCTGTTTCGCGACATCACCACGCTGCTCGGCGACGCGAAGGCGTTCCGAAAGGCGGTCGACGAACTCGTGCAGCCCTGGAGCGGCGACAAGATCGACAAGGTGGCGGGCATGGAGGCGCGCGGCTTCATTTTAGGGGGCGCCGTGGCGCATCAGCTCTCGGCGGGCTTCATCCCGATTCGCAAGAAGGGCAAGCTGCCGCACAAGACCGTCTCGGTCACATATGAGCTCGAATATGGCGTCGACGAAATGGAGATGCATGAGGACGCGGCGAAGCCCGGCGAGCGGGTGATCCTCGTCGACGACCTGATCGCCACCGGCGGCACGGCGGAGGGCGCAGTGAAGCTTCTGCGCCAGGCGGGCGCCGACGTCGTCGCCGCCTGTTTCGTGATCGACCTTCCCGATCTTAAGGGCGTGAAGCGGCTCGAAGGCCTTGGCGTGCCGGTGCGCACGCTTGTCGCCTTCGAAGGTCACTAATCCGCCTTCTTTCATGTCTTTGCTCAGCCTAGGCTCTAGAGCAGGTTCCGAAAAAGTTGACAGACTTTTTCGATAAGAACCTGCTCCAACTTTTTGATTTTGAGCGATTCCTTATCGATCACATGATTCCATGTGATCGGGAAGCGCTCGAGGAGGAGAGGCTTCACAGGCGCATGACGCCGCGACAGACCCATTTGGCGCTGGCGGCGGTGGCCGTCGTCGCGCTCGCCGGCGGAGTCGCCGCGCTGCGCTATATGCCCAGCGTCACGAGCCGATCGCCTGCCCGGAGCGAAGCGGCGCGCACCGCCTGGAGCGGCGCGCTGCCCGCCGGCATGCGCAGGGCCATGCGCATGCAACCCGGCGCATTTCCGCCCGCCCCGCCGCCCGCCACGATGATCGCGCCGCCCTTGCCAGCGCCGGCGACGGCGGAAGTTGCAGCAGCGCCGCCGGCCGCCGAAGGCCTCGAAGGATCCATCTCCTTCCCGCCCGCGCCGCCGGCCGAGAAGATCACGCCTCTGCCTCCGTCGCGACCGGCCAATCTCGCCGAACTTGCGCAGCGGTTCGCGGAGACCGCCGCAGCGACGCCCGCGGACCAGCACGCCGCCGAGGCCGCCGCGGCTTCACCTGCGACGCCGATTCATGCACAAGAGCCATCGGCGAGATCCGCGCTGGAAGCCACGCCTGCCGGCCCGACGGAAGCGCAGCCGACACAGGTGGCCCGCGCCGTCGAGCCGACGCTGCGGCCTGCGCCGGACGACGCCTTTCAGCAGGAAGCGCCGGTGCGCTTCGGCATGGGCGATCAAGTCTTCGTGCGGATCTTCAAGCAGGAGGGTCAGCTCGAGCTTTGGCTGAGAAAGAGCAACGCCCGCTTCTCGCTCTATAAGACATTCCCGATCTGCAAATGGTCGGGCAGGCTCGGCCCTAAGATGAAGGAAGCCGATTATCAGTCGCCGGAAGGCTTCTACAGCGTTTCGACGAAACAGCTGCATCCGAATTCGAACTATCACCGCGCCTTCAACGTCGGCTACCCGAACGCCTTCGATCGTCAGAACGGGCGGACTGGCGGCCTCGTCATGGTGCATGGCGCGTGCTAATCGGTCGGCTGCTTCGCCATGACCGACCGCGGGATCGAGGAAATCTACGCCTTCGTCGAGGCGGCGCTACGCGCCGGCCAGAAGGAAGTGCAGGTGCATATCTTTCCGTTCCGGATGACCGAACAAGCGATTGCGCGCGAAACCGGCGGCGGCTGGCTGGCCTTTGTCGGCGCGACCGGCAATTACGAACACTGGACCACGTTTTGGAAAAACCTGAAGGAAGGCTACGACCTTTTCGAGCAAACGGGCGAGCCGCCGGTCGCCTTCGCCTGCGGCGACCACTATGCCTTTGGCGCGGGCGACTCATCTTGCAAACGCATCGCCGGATGGTGATTTCGCGTGGCTGAGCCGAGGCCGTTCAGCTTGGTTTAAGCGGCGGCTGTTCATTATGGCGGGCAAATGCAGCGCCTGGGGGGCGCAACCGAGGAAGCGCCGAGATGCGTCTCATGACCTATTGTTTTGCCGGCGCCGCCTATGCGGCCGCCGCACTCGCCGCGCCTTCGGCGCAGTCGGCCAACGTCCCGCTTTGCCTCGCCATCGCGCAGAACTACAATAATTGCGTGCGCCAACATCAGATGGGCGGGCGCGGACCCCACGGCCACGGCTACCCCGGCAACCCTTACGGCGATTATGGGGGCGGGGGCGGCTTTGGAGACGATTACGGCGGCGACGAGGGACCTGGCTATGGTCCCGGTTATGGCGGCTATGGCGGCGGCTATCGCCGCCAGGGCAATGGGCGCGCCAGGGCGGCCTGCGCCGTCTGGGTCGCCCAGATGCAGGCCAGCGGCTGTTTCAATTAGCTCGTGCCGGCGAAGCGGCCTTGTTAGGTCGCCTGCCATATTGACAGTCGCGGCACAGGAAGAGTAGATAAACGCCGCTTCGGCGCGGCGGTTTCGCCGCGTTTTTCGTTTGCGCCTTGGCGCAGGAGCGGAGCAGAACAAACCAACTGCAAGAAGCCGGCCGGCGGAAACGCCAGAGCCGGAACGAACACAGGACAAAAAGATGTTCGCAGTCATCAAAACAGGCGGCAAGCATATAGCGTCGCCGCTGGAGACGTGATCACCGTCATGGCGCTTGATGGCGCGCCGGCGACGCCGTCACCTTCGACGAAGTGCTGATGCTCGGCGGCGACAGCCCCAGGATCGGCGCGCCGACCATCGCGGGCGCAAAAGTCTCGGGCGAAATCGCTGAACAGACCCGCAGCGCCAAGTCGATCGCTTTCAAGAAGCGTCGTCGGCAGAATTCAAAGCGCAAGCGCGGGCATCGTCAGGACCTGACGCTTGTGAGGATCACCGCGATCGAGGGCTGACCGCCTCTCGCGACATTGGAATAAAGCGGCCCAGTCGCCGCGCAGGACAATCGGAGCGAAACAATGGCTCACAAGAAGGCAGGCGGCTCGTCGCGCAACGGCCGCGATTCGGACGGCCGGCGCCT
Source organism: Methylocystis sp. (assembly GCA_046349135.1). Taxonomy (GTDB): domain Bacteria; phylum Pseudomonadota; class Alphaproteobacteria; order Rhizobiales; family Beijerinckiaceae; genus Methylocystis. The sequence continues at coordinate 34,447 of JAXMCY010000004.1, forward strand.
CGGCGTCAAGAAGTTTGGCGGCGAGTCGGTCGTCGGCGGCAACATTATCGTGCGCCAACGCGGCACCAAATGGCATCCCGGCCGCAATGTCGGCATGGGCACGGACCATACGCTGTTCGCCCTCGTCGACGGCGTCGTCGAATTTAAGTCAAGCGGCGGACGCTCCAGCGTTTCGGTAACGCCGCCGGCAGCAGCAGAGTAAGGCGGTAGGGACGACCCGCCGCCGATTATTCCGGCGGATTTCGGTCGTCTCGACCCGCTTGCTGGCGATCCAGGCGGGAAACGTTCCAGGCGAGATGTCCGGAAAAGCCGTAACGGGCCGTTAGGAGAATGCTCTCCTTAACGGCTTTGGGCCGATATTTCCGAATATCGCTTGGAGCAATGGATGTTTCCCGAAATTACCCACGACGACGTTTTCCGGCTTGAAACAGAGCGGCTGTGGCTGCGCTGGCCGCGCGCGGCTGACGCCGACGAGATTCGCCAGCATGTCGGCGACCCCGACGTCGCGCTGATGACGGCGAGCATTCCGCATCCCTATGACGTCCACGACGCCGACGCGTTCATTAAATCGGCGCGCGAAGAGAACGCCGCCGGCGGCGGACTTCATCTCGTCGTCACTCCGAAGAACCGGCCTAATGAGCCGATCGGCCTCGTCAGTCTTCACGGCGCGGATCGGCGCGGCGCGGCGACGCTCGGCTTTTGGCTCGGCAAATCCTATTGGGGACATGGCTATACGACGGAGGCGGCGCGGGGGCTGATCGACCTCGCCTTCGGAATCACGTCGCTGGACCGGATCGTGTCCTCGGCGCGGCCGGACAACCCGTCTTCCCTGCATATCCATGAAAAGCTCGGATTTCGGCGCACCGGCCGGGGCATGCTGGCGGGCGCCGGCGCGCGGCGGCGAAATTGAAGTCGAACTGTTCGAATTGAAGCGCGGCGAAGCCCATACGCTGTTCGGCGCCCGACGGCCGCGCTTTCCTTCGATGTGAGCCGAAGATGAAATTCCTCGATCAAGCGCGCGTCTACGTAAGGTCGGGGCGACGGCGCGCCGGATGCGTTTCGTTCAGGCGCGAAAAATTCATCGAGTTCGGCGGACCGGACGGCGGCGACGGCGGGCGCGGCGGCGATGTCGTCGCCGAATGCGTCGAGGGTCTGAATACGTTGATCGATTACCGCTACCAGCAGCATTTCAAAGCCAAGACCGGCGGACACGGCATGGGCAAGAACCGCGCAGGCGGGCGCGGCGCCGACGCCGTCCTGAAAGTTCCGGTCGGTACCCAGATTTTCGAAGAGGACGAAGAGACGCTTCTTGCCGATCTCACCGAAGTCGGCCAGCGCATCGTCATCTGCAAAGGCGGCAACGGCGGCTTTGGCAACGCCCATTTCACGACGTCGACCAATAGGGCCCCGCGGCGCGCCAATCCGGGCCAGCCCGGCGAGGAGCGCACCATCGTCCTGCGGCTCAAACTGATCGCGGACGCGGGGCTTATCGGCCTGCCGAACGCCGGCAAATCGACCTTCCTCGCGACCGTCACGGCGGCGAAGCCCAAGATCGCCGACTATCCCTTCACCACGCTTCATCCCGGATTGGGGGTCGTGCGCAGCGACGACAGGGAATTCGTTCTGGCGGATATCCCCGGTCTGATCGAAGGCGCCCATGAGGGTCATGGCCTCGGCGATCGCTTCCTTGGCCATATCGAGCGCTGCCGGGCGCTCATGCATCTCGTCGACGCGACCGGAGAACACGCCGGCAAAGACTACAAGATTGTCCGGGCCGAACTCGCAGCCTATGGCGCCGGCCTCGCCGAAAAGCCTGAAATCGTTGTACTTTCAAAGATTGACGCCGTTGACGCCGATCATCTCAAGAAGCAGCGGGAGCGGCTTAAGCGGGCGATCGTTTCGGCGGGGCCCGGAATTCCCGCCGATAGGCAAGCGGCGCCTTTGCTGCTCTCATCGGCAAGCGGCGCCGGCGTCAAGGAAGCCTTGCGCACATTGTTCAACGCTATCGAAGCACAGAGGGCGCTCGACGTAGGGTCTGACGAGACGCGTCCCTGGAGCCCATGACCGCAATGCGCGCCGCGTCGCAGCTGTGCGCGGTGAGTCGCCATTGACCTTAAGAGAATCAGTGACTAGCTTTGACGGGCTATGAGCGCTCGCAGCGAAGTCAGAACATGGCAGTGCGGATCGACGGCAGTCACCCTGCTCGTCGCATATCTGCTTGTTTTGCAAGGCTTCGCGATCGGCGTCTCGTTCAGCGGACGCACTTCCGGGCTTTTCGCCAACGCCATCTGCTTTAGCGAGTCATCCGGACCGCTTGCCGGCGATCCGTCGACTCCGACGCGTCCCGCGCGGCAAGGCGGAGACGTCTGCTGCGTGGTGCATTGCGCCTCGCTCGGCGGGGCGACGGCGGCTTCTCCTTTCGTCGGCGAAACCGCGCCTTCGGCGTCCTACGCGACCATCAAGCTCGCCTTTGGCGAGCGCTCGCTACGTCCCGAGACGTCGACTCCGCCTCTCGGATCCCGCGCGCCTCCAGTCCTGGTCTGACGCTTGCCGCGCCACGCGGCCTCACGCCCGCTAAGCCGTCAGGCCGGCGGCGGGAAGTCAGAACAGCGTATCCGTCGTTTGTCAGCATGCGTCGCCTAGCGCGCATGCGCCGCTCAGTCTCCAGACTGGGCCGCGACGAGCCATCGGACCGCCCAGCGATTCGGGATCATGGAACAGAAAACTCATTTGGCGACGCGACTCGTTAGGACGAGGCGTGGCGCCGCCTCGGGAGAGCGGCGATGCTCCCAGAACGGGAAGATCGCCGCCGCGAGCGAGGGCGACATTCGCATCTCGCCTGAAGCCATCGCCGACCCGGCGCCGACCCGCGGACGGGTGGAGGTCGTTGAGACCTATTTCGACCATGACGGGCGCCCGATGAAGCGCAAGAGCCTGGGCGCCGCCCGGGTGGCGCGATTCTATGACGCCAAGGGAAATCAGGTCGAAGAGGCCTATTTCAACGCCGAAGGAAAGCCGACGGTCCGCAAGGACTTAGGCGCGGCTCGGATTTCCTGGCGCTATGACGATCTCGGCAACCAGGTCGAAGCCGCACTGTTCGGCGCCGACGGCGCTCCACTGCGCCGCAAGCGGCGCGGCGCGAAACGGGCCTTCGAGAGCGCGTGAAGGCCGCGTCGCGCGAGGCACTATCTCACTCGCGCGATCAAAAAGCCGTCCCAACCCTTGGCGCCGACGGTTTGCACCGCCGTCGCCTCCACCCGCTCTTCAGCGGCGACGGCGTCAAACAGCGCGCGCGCCCCAAGCGCGCCGCCGTCCGTCTTGGAATGGTCGACGACGGCGCCCTCGCGCACGACATTGTCGACGATGATCAGCGCGCCGGGCCGCGCGAGCTTCAGCGCATAGGCGAAATAGGCGGCATTGTTGGGCTTGTCGGCGTCGATGAAGGCGAGGTCAAAGGGCCCGGCCCGCTCCTCTTCGAGCTGAGGCAGTATATCGAGCGCGGCGCCGACGCGCAGATCGACGCGCGCGCTCACGCCTTCACGGGCGATATTGGCCTGGGCGACCTCGGCGTGCCGTCGATCAACTTCAAGGGTGACGACCTTTCCGCCATCGCCGACCGCTCGCGCCAGCCATATCGTCGAGTAGCCCCCGAGCGTTCCGATTTCGAGAATGCGTCTGGCGCCAATGGCGCAGGCGAGCAAATGCAGCAATTTACCCTGTGGCGGCGAAACGTCGATGGCCGGAAGATGTTCGCGGGCATTGGCCGTGAGCGTCGCTTCTTGAGATTCGTCCTTGGAAATCAAGGCTGCGGCGATGAAATCGTCCACGCGAGTCCAGTCCATTTCCTCCATTGACATTTCCTTTTCATTGAGCGGCGACGACGCATTTCATAAATTTATTTGACATTGCGCATCGTTTCACGCGTTGTCTCTCGTCGCGCCTTGAACGCGAGAAGCCGAAGGGCTGGATTGGCCGCATTAACGAGCCTCAGTCGGCGCTGCGGCGGATAATGCCGCCCATCGTTAACTGTGGGAGCACCAAGGATGATCAAGATTGCATTGACGACGACCGCGATCGGTTTGGCGATGTGCGTCGCCGCCGCCGCCGAGACGACAAAATGGAGCGCGACCGAAACCAACGCCGTCGGCATCAAGAGCGCCTCGGGAACCTGGGTTCTCAACAATGAGGGCGGCAAGGTCACCGGGACCGCGAGCATGCAGTTCGATAACGGCAAGACGCTCGATTACAAACTTGACGGAACAGCCGAAGGCGAGGTTTACACGCTCAACCTCGTCGACCGGACGGACGACAAGAAAAATTGCGTTTGGACGGGCAAACCAGCCTCCGCCGGCGGACGCGTGCTGAACGGCGACGTCAAATGCGACAATTCGAAGTTTTCGGTTCGGGCCGGCCTTCAACAATAAAATCGGCAACAAAAACGCCGGCCTCGGGCCGGCGTTTTATTTTAATGGCGCGGCGAATTGCCGCGAGATGACATCGCGATTACGCGGAATCGTCAAAATGCAGGCGACGTGATCGATTCTCCAGGGCGCGCTTGGCGAAAAGCTCCGCATCCACTTTTTCGCAGCGCGGTCTACGCCTCCATCGTTTCAAGTTCTGCGATTAGACCCTCGATCATTTCGAGACCGATATTCCAGAACGCTGGGTCGCGAGCGTCAAGTCCGAACGGCTTGAGCAATTCGTCGTAAGGCTTGGCGCCGCCGGCCTCGAGCAGGGCAAAATAGCGCTCGGCGAATCCTTCATGAGCATTCTGGTAAACGCCGTAGAGCGAATTCACCAGGCAATCGCCGAAGGCGTAGGCGTAAACATAGAACGGCGAATGGATGAAATGGGGAATATAGGCCCAGAAGGTTTCATATCCGGGCCCAAGTCGAATCGACGGGCCGAGGCTCTCGCCTTGTACGCTCATCCATAATTCGCAGATCTGGTCGGCGGTCAATTCGCCTTTGCGCCGTTCATAGTGCACCTTTCGCTCGAAGGCGTAAAACGCCATCTGCCGCACGACGGTGTTGAGCATGTCCTCGACTTTCGACGCGAGCAACGCCCGTTTTTGCGCCTTGTCCGAGGCCTGCGCGATGAGCGCGCGGAAGGTGAGCATTTCGCCGAAGACGGACGCCGTCTCCGCGAGGGTGAGCGGCGTCGGCGCCATCAAGGCGCCCTGTCGCGCCGCGAGGACCTGATGAACGCCATGGCCGAGTTCATGCGCGAGCGTCATCACGTCGCGCGTCTTTCCCTGAAAGTTCAGCAGCACATAAGGATGCGCGGAGGGCACCGTCGGATGCGAGAACGCGCCCGGCGCTTTGCCGGGACGCACCGGCGCGTCGATCCAGTTTTTCTCGAAGAAGCTGCCGGCGATCTCCGCCATGCGCGGCGCAAATCCATCATATGCCTTGAGCATGATTTCGCGCGCTTCGGGCCAGGAATAGCGCTTGGCCGGCGTCGCCGGGAGCGGCGCGCTGCGGTCCCAATAGTCGAGCGCGTCCTTGCCAAACCATTTCGCCTTGAGCTTGTAATAGCGATGCGACAGGCGCGGATGAGCGGCGTCCACCGCTTGCGCGAGCGCTTCAACGACCTCGCGTTCGACGCGGTTGGAGAGATGGCGCGAATCGGCGACATCCTCAAAGCCGCGCCAGCGATCAGAGATTTCCTTGTCCTTCGCCAGAGTGTTGGTGATGAGGGAGAAGGTGCGCAGACTGCTTTTCAGCTTCTGGCCGATCGCCTGGGCGGCTTCGCGGCGGGTCTCTTCGCGCTGGTCCTGCATGAGATTGAGCACGGGCTCGATCGCGAGTTCCTCGCCCCCGACCTTGAAGCGCAATGAGGCGATCGTTTCATCGAAGAGGCGGTTCCAGGCGGCCGCGCCTGAAATGTATTTCTCATGGAAAAGCTCTTCGAGCTTGTCTTCGAGTTCGTGAGGCTTTTCCTTGCGGATATCTTCCAACCACGGCTTCCAGCGCGCGAGCGGCTCTCTGCTCGCCGCCGCCATCAGCAGGGCGTCGTCCAGGCGATTGAGCTCGAGTTGAAAGAACAGGAGCTGCGCCGAGGCGTTGGTGACTTTCTCCTGCACATCGCCATAGAATTTGGCGCGCCCGGGGTCGGTCGTGTCGCCGCTGTACAGCAGTCCGGCGAAGGACATCAGCCGCCCAAGCAGGTCTTGCAGCGCTTCATACCGCTTTACCGCCGCGCCGAGATCGACGCTGGCGTTCGCGCCTTCGGCGAGCGATTTGACCCGGCCGCGGTAATCCTTGCCGAATTGCGCAACCTCCCGCTCGGCCTTGGCGAGATCGTCCAACAGCTGCGGCGAATTGGTTGCGGGGTAAAGATCGGCGAGGTTCCATTCCGGCAAGGATTCGGCCGTTTGAGCGGGCGCGGCGGCTTCGGCGACCGAACGAGGCGTCGGAGGGGCGCTGAACATGATGGGACACCTCATGGGATGGGCGACTCCCATTAAGCGGAGGCGCGGGAAGCGGAACTGGCCTAAATATGGCAAGAGGCCGAACCGGATCAACCTGCGGCGAGGGTCGGCGCCGGCGCGGGTTGCGCTTATAACGTTAAGGCCACGAGAGAATCAGCTTGGTTGCGGACAATGGCGGGAGAGACAGATTTCCTTAGTTCGCTCACGTCGCGTTACGCCGCGGCGCGCGACGTCTTCGCGCGGATTTCCAACGTCCTCAACAAGGCGACCTTCAAAATCAAGCGGGGTTCGCCGAACGAGACGATCGACGAGATCGCGAGAAGGTTCAAGACCGACGACTATGACCGCCTGGTGCTGAGAGAACGCGCCGCGACCAAGGCGGGCGCGGCGTTCATCGAGGAAAAGACGCAAGACATCAACCGCGCGAGCTTTCATCGCTCGGCCTTCGCGCTTAACGCCTTCACGCATCTGTTCTTCGTCGATCTCGCCGCGCAGCTCTCATTTTCCTTTATCGAACTCAAATATGCGTTCACCCTCGCCAATGTCGCTCTTGCGCTGCTTGCACATTTCTCGGTGCGTCAGAGCTATCGCGCGCTGCTCGCGGGACCGAATGCCCTTCCCCCCAAACGGCGGCTCTGGGGGATGTTTCCCAATCCCGCCTATAACCGCGCAGTGAAAAAGAACTCGCGCAGCTACGCGCAAAGCGCATGGGAAGAGAAATCGCTTTTTCGGCCGGCCTATTTCATCAACGCCGCCGTCATCTTTCTCGGCGGGCAATTCATCGTTGCGCCAGATCGGCTGGTCTTTCCATTCAGCTTCATCGTCGGAAAAGCATCGGGACTGTTCACGACTCTAGTCATGGCGTTCGACGTTTGGCGCGGCATTCGCGCCGGCGACGCGGCGCGGACCGCGCGCGAAAGGGAAGTCTCCGTTTACCGCGATCTCGACATCTGAACGATGCGTCTTAGCGGCCGCGTAGCCGCTCCAGAACCTCTTTCGTCGCGAAGCCGTCGGCGGGCTGAATGCCGGCGCTCAATTGGAAGGCGTGGACGGCGTTGCGGCTCGCGCGGCCGAGCTTGCCGTCGAATGTTCCCTGATAAAGCCCACGCGCGCTGAGGAGCTGCTGCATCGCCTTAACGTCGGCGGTCGACAGCGGCGCGACCTTCGGCCAAGGCGCAAGCGGAATGTCGCGCCCGGCGATCCGGTCGGCGAGCAGCGCGACCGACATCGCATAGGCGTCCGACGTGTTGTATTGGCGGATGACTTCGAAGTTGTCGCTGATGAGAAAGGCCGGGCCGTTCGCGCCGGCGGGCAGATAAAGGCTGGCCGCGCCGCTTGTCGGCAGCGCGCCGCCGGCGGCGCGCGTGACTCCAAGTTGCCGCCAACGGCCGAAGTCGAGATCGAACGCCGCATAGTCGAAGCCGTCCGGCAGTCGAACTTCGATGACCGCCGGCAATCCCGCAACCCAGCCGGATTTCGCCAGGAAATTGGCGATGGAGGCCACTGAGTCGGCGCGCGAGCGCCAAATGTCGGCCGCGCCGCCGCCTTGGTCGCTTTCGGCATATTTGAGGTATGCGGAGGGCATGAATTGCGGCTGCCCCATCGCGCCGGCCCAGGAGCCGCGCAATTGCGCGCGCGTCGCATAACCTTTCTCGAGCATGGTCAGCGCGGCGACGAATTCGTCGATGAAAGTCTCGGCGCGATGGCCCTGCCAGGCGAGCGTCGCCAGAACGCGCAGCGCGTCGGCCGCGCCGGCGGCCGTTCCGAAATTGCTTTCGACGCCCAGAATGGCGACGACGATTTCGCTTGGAACGCCGTGTCGGGCCTGCGCCCTGGTGAGCGGCGCCGCCAGCTCCGCGGCAACGGCGCGGCCGCGCGAGACGCGGCCATTCGTCACAGCCCCGGCAAGATAAGCTGGGATCGAGACGATGAATTCAGCCTGGGCGCGCGGCTTCGCCGTGACCGACGGATCGGGAGAAAGTCCGGCGATCGCCGCATCGAATGTCTCGCGCGAGACGCCCGCCGCTTGGGCCGACGGCCAAAGGCCCTGCAAAAACGCCTCAAACGTGTCGGCTTTGGCGCAATCTTGCGTAATCCAGACGACCGCGAACACGGACACAAACCAGCTAAGCATTTGCCGGCGATCAATCGGCGCCCAGAGTATCGGCGCTCGGCGCCTAGTCATGATCCAATCCTTTGCTGCTTCTTTGGAAATATTACACCTTCCGCCATTTCGTTTGACAGGGGCATGTCCCTGCCCTCTACTAAAAAAAGCTATTGCATGAATAGGGAGCGAGTGAAGCTCGCCTGTCGCCAAGAATGACTCATCAACCCTCAACTACAAGTTTCGATCGTTCGATCAAACTGCGTGATCAATCTCCCGAGAGCGCGATCAAGATCTCGGACCTCAAGACGCGGCTGCGCGGCGCGGGCCTGCGCCCGACGGTTCAGCGTCTCGCTCTCAGCCGGCTGCTGTTCGGCAACGGAGACCGCCACGTCAGCGCAGAAGCCCTGCACGCCGAGGCGCGTGAGGCCGGGCTGACCATGTCTCTTTCGACGGTCTACAATACGCTCAACCAATTCGCCGGAGCGGGACTGTTGCGCGAGATCGCCGTTCAGGGACCGCGCACCTATTTCCATACCCGCACCTCGCCCCACCATCACTTCATGGATGAGGCGACGGGCCGCATGTTCGACGCTGCCGACGGTTCGGTCGAATTTGCGCGGCTGCCGGCGCCGCCCGAAGGAATGGAAGTCGTCGGCTGCGACGTGATCATCCGCATTCGCCCGAAGAGGGGGTGAGCGACGGCCCGCCGCAAGACGGGCGACGGCGGTTTCTGCGCGTCGCGTGGCTGGCTTATGCGATCGCGACGATCGCCCTATCGATCGCAGTTCTGGCGATCTACGTCACCGCTTACGACGACTATGACCTGTCGGAACGCCTGCAGGCCACCGGGCGATTCGCCCGCCAGGCGATGCGCGCAGTCTCAATTCCGATCGGCGCGCCAATCGGGTGGCTGCTCGATCCGCGGCTCGAAAAGGCCTTCCGCTGCGGCGACCCGAACGAGCCATGCGCCGTGTTCGTCGATTGGAATACGCATTTTGCCGCGCTGCTGGCGCAAATCATCCTGCTGCGCTGGCTGATCCGCCGACGTTGACCGCAATGTCGCGGCGTCACTTCCCCTGCGCGTCGCGCCACCGCTTCACGATGACGAGCGCATTCTGAATATGCTTCGTTGCGCCCGAATCCTCGACGACCGAAAGAATCTTCCCATCGGGCGCGATGACATAAGAGATGCGGTTGGCGAACATCGCGCCGGCGACCGGAATCTTGAAAGCGGCGTCATAGGCGTTGATGACCTTGAATTCCGGATCGGCGCCGACCGGGAATTTGTCCCGGCACTCTTTCGACGAGAATTCGCGCTGGGTGGCGATCTTGTCGCTCGACACGCCGATGACGCTCGCGCCCAAGGCGGCGAATTCCTCCATGGCTTCGGCGAATTCATGCGCCTCGACGGTGCAGACGCTGGTGAATGATTTCGGGTAGAAGTAGAGAATGACCGGCCCCTTCTCGAGAGCCTGTCGCAGCGAGAACGAAAAATCCTTGCCGGCCTGCGCCGCCTCTATCGTGAAGTCCGGCGCAACGTCGCCGGGCTTTAGAGCGGCGAGCGCGCTGGTCGAAAGGAGCGTCAGCAGGACGGCGGCGATGGCTCTCACGATGGGTCTCCAAGTCGGTGACATTTTGCTGACAAGGAGATGGCGCCGCGCCCCGTCCAGCCAAGCCCGGCGACGTAATGTTGCACCGCAGCATCATCCCAAATAAAATCCGAATTCCGACCCAACCCCTGAGTTCAATAAGGGAAGGCGATGACGACCGACGCGACTATTGCCCAGACGGACGAGCAACGCGCGGAGCGCTCATTCTCCCGCCCCGTTCAGTCCTATCCGAGCCATGGCTTTCCGCGGCTCGCGTCGACAGCTTTCCTGGAGGCTTGGCCGAGCGCCTTTCTCGCCGCGGAGCGCGCCACCGACCGAGACTCGCACGGCTATGCCGCGCTGAGCGACGTCGTCGACCGCTCGCTCCATGCAAGCGTCGCCCATCTGACCGGCGGCCTTTCGCCGGCCGCGATGGCTGGCGCCTATTGGGACTGGGCGGTGCACCTTGCATCTTCGCCCGGACGCCAGATGCTGCTCGCCGAAAAAGCCATGCGCAAGACGTGGCGTTTCGCGAGCTATGCTTGGCGCTGCGCGTTTCAGCCGAACGCTGCGCCTTGCATCGAGCCACTGCCGCAGGACAAGAGATTTTCCGGCGAAGCCTGGCGTCAATGGCCCTATACGCTGCTCTACCAGGGTTTTCTGCTCAATCAGCAATGGTGGCACAACGCCACGACGGGCATCGGCGGCGTCACCAAGCAGCACGAAAATGTCGTCGAATTCGCCTCGCGGCAATTGCTCGACATGATCTCGCCGTCGAATTTCCTGCTGACCAATCCCGAAGCGCTGCGACGAACGCTGGAGACCGGCGGCGTCAATCTCGTCTACGGCCTGCAGAATTTTCTCGAAGACATGGAGCGGCGCGCCGGCGGCAAGCCGCCTGTCGGCGCCGAAGCCTTCATTCCGGGGCGGAACGTCGCGATAACGCCGGGCAAGGTGATCTACCGCAACCGGCTGATCGAACTCATCCAATATGCGCCGGCGACCGAGACGGTGCGGCCCGAGCCGGTGCTGATCACCCCGGCTTGGATCATGAAATACTACATCCTTGATCTATCGCCGCATAATTCACTAGTGCGGTTTCTGACCGGGCAAGGCTTCACGGTGTTCATGATCTCCTGGCGCAATCCAAGCGCCGAAGACCGCGATCTCACCATGGAGGCCTATCGCAGGCTCGGCATCATGGCCGCGCTCGACGTGATTTCCAGCCTGATGCCTGAGCAGAAGATTCATGCCGTCGGCTATTGCCTGGGCGGGACGCTGCTCGCAATCGCAGCGGCGGCAATGGCGCGGGACAATGACGAACGTCTCAAGAGCCTGACGCTGCTGGCCGCGCAAACAGATTTCACCGAGGCGGGAGAACTGACGCTTTTTATCAATGAGAGCCAGCTCGACTTCCTCGAAGATCTGATGTGGGAGCACGGCTATCTCGATTCCAAGGAGATGGCGGGGGCCTTCCAACTCCTGCGCTCCAACGATCTTGTCTGGTCCTATGCGCTCAAATCCTATCTCATGGGCGAGCGCAAGCCGATGACCGACATGATGGCTTGGAACGCCGACGCGACCCGAATGCCCTATAAGATGCACTCCGGATATCTTCGGCTGCTCTTCCTAAACAATGATCTCGCCGAGGGCCGGCTTCGCGCCAACGGTGGCGCCGTGGCGCTGCACGACATTCGCGCGCCGATTTTCGCTGTCGGCACGGAGCGGGACCATATCGCGCCTTGGCGCTCGGTCTATAAAATTCACCTGCTTGCGGACGCCGAAATCACCTTCCTGCTGACGAGCGGCGGGCACAACGCCGGCATCGTTTCGGAGCCAGAAAAGAAACGCGGCGGCTATCGCTTCACGACTAGAGTGGATGGCGAACATTATGCCGATCCTGAGGAATGGGTAAGAATCGCAGCCGTCAGGGAAGGCTCATGGTGGCCGGAATGGAGCGCCTGGCTCGCTGCTCGTTCCGGCCCGCCGGTTGCGCCGCCGGCGATGGGCCCAGCTCTGTGCGACGCGCCAGGAACATATGTGCTGCAGAGCTGATACGTTCGTATTGCGCCATTTGGCGCGCTTGTTAGGCACCGAGCGTCGCTAGGTCTTGTCGCTGATCGACATCGACCAGCACGCCTTCATCGTCGACTGGGACCTCAATCACGCGCTCGCGAAAATCACGAAGCAGCGAACGAGCGCCCTCGTCGCCGTGAAGAACGCGCGCTCGCGCAATGCCGTTCGGGCCGAGCAATACGGGATTGCCGCGTCGACCCGCGAAGGTCGGGACCAGCGCCATCGCGTCGCGCGCCGCCATCTGATGCGCGGCGTCAAGACGGCGAAGCGTCGAGGCTTTGACCTTCGGCATGTCGCCCAGCAGCACGAGAACGCCCGAAGCAGCGCCGGACAACGCCTCAAGACCGACGCGCAGCGATGCGGAAAGACCGGACGCATAGTCGCAATTATGGACGAAGCGCAAATCGAGGCCGTCCAAGGCCGCTTCGACGCTTTCTCTTGCGTGGCCGGTGACCGCCACGATCGGCGAAACGCCGGCGACCCGCGCCGTTTCCGCGACATGCCGCACGAGCGGCGCGCCGCGCCAGAGCGAGACAAGCTTTGTCGACTGGTTTGCGTGCGGCGCAAAGCGCGTCGATCGTCCCGCGGCAAGTATGATGGCGGCGACGCTCATCGGGCGCCCGCGCCGCGCTGGCGCAAGGTTGCGACGATCTCGGCCAGAATGGCGACGGCGATTTCCGCCGGCGTCTTTGCGCCGATGTCGAGGCCGATCGGCGCGCGGATGCGATCCGCCTGATGGGCGCGGCCCGCGGCCGCAAGTCGCGCCAATCGCGCCGCCTGCGTCTTTCGCGACCCGAGCGCCCCAATATAGAAGCATCCCGCATCGAGCGCAGCGTCTTGCGCCGCATCGTCGATGTCTGGCGTGTGCGACAGCAGAGCGACGGCGCAGAATGCGTCGAGCGGCGCGGCGGCGAAGGCGTCCTGTGGCCATTGCGCGATCAACCTGATTTGCGGAAATCGCTCCGGCGACGCGAAGGCCGCGCGAGGATCGACGATCGCGACATCAAAGCCGGCCATGGCGCCCATCGGCGCCAAAGCCTGAGCGACATGTGAAGCGCCAACAATCACAAGGCGCGGCGCCGGTAGCGCGACCGTGAAGAAATAGCAGCAAGCGCCATGACTCTGCGCGACGCTTCGGCCCTCGCGCAAGGCGTCGCGCGCCGCCGCTTCAAGGGCGTCAGAAGGCTCACATGCGTCGAGATACAGGCGCTGTTCGCCGTTGGTCATATTGGTGATCAGGACGCAGGCGCGTCGCGCCTGCGTTTCAACATCCATCGCGGCGAGAATATCGCGCCGCATCAGTCGATCTTCTCGACGTAAACGGCGACGCGCCCGCCGCAGGGCAGTCCCACGCGCCATGCGACTTCGTCTTCGACGCCGAATTCAAGCAGCCGCGCGACGCCGTCGGCGATGCAGTCTTGCCCGGCGACGATGACGTCGGCCTCCACGCAACCGCCGGAAACGGAGCCAGCGAAGCGTCCGTCTTCATCTACGACAAGATGGCTGCCCACGGCGCGCGGGGCCGAGCCCCAGATCTCAATGACGGTTGCGATCGCAACGCCTCTTCCGGCGTTGCGCCAAGCGAGCGCCGTCGCCCGCAAGTCTGCGTCGTTCAATGGCGCGCATTCTGTGGGATGATTTCCGCCGGTTTCAACCGGCGCGGAAACGCCTTCTTGAAGGTCCGGGCCGGACGACGGACGGTGCGAGGCCAAGCCCAAAACCTCCTCCTCGGGCGATCAGCCGCCCTGAACTTAGACTATCGTTCGAGCGCGAATCCTCAAGCGTTCGCCGGGGACGCCCGGGAATCGGGCCGTTTCGCCCAAGCTTTTACCCGGTCGGGCGCCCGGAGTCCTCGGATACGGGCCTGGCGCGTTCTGGATAATCCCAGAACTGGCGCTATCATTTGAATTCAGCCCAAGCGTGCTTCTACTGCTTGGCGCATCGGGAGCTTGCGCCATGACGCAAGGCGAAAGTCTGCACGCGGCGCAACAAGAGAATACTTCAGCGCCTGAATCGCCGAATGCGGCGCTCGTCAGCCTGACAATCAATGGCGCGCGCCATAGCCTGGCGATTGATCCGCGCACCTCGCTCCTTGATCTTTTTCGCGAGCATCTAGACCTGACGGGAACGAAAAAAGGTTGCGATCAGGGCCAATGCGGCGCCTGCACCGTGCTCATCGACGGCCGCCGAGTCAATTCCTGCCTGACTTTTGCGGTCATGCACGATGGCGCCGAGATCACCACCATCGAGGGTCTTGCCGAGAATGGCGTGCTGCATCCGTTACAGCAGGCGTTCATCGATCATGATGCGTTCCAGTGCGGCTATTGTACGCCAGGGCAAATATGTTCCGCCGCGGCGCTGATAGCGGAAGGCAGAGCAAAATCCGCTGAAGACATACGTGAACTCATGAGCGGCAACATCTGCCGCTGCGGCGCCTATCCCAACATCGTCGCCGCTATCCAGCAGGCGATGCGATCATGATGGGCTTTCATTATGCGCGCGCCAACGACATCGCCGACGCCGTTCGGCTGATCGCCGGCGATCCGAAAGCGAAATTTGTCGCCGGCGGCACCAATCTCATCGATCTGATGAAAATGGATGTCGAACAGCCGACAACAGTGATCGACATCACCCGGCTGCCGTTGAAGCAAGTCGAAAACACGCCGGAAGGCGGCCTGCGGATCGGCGCGCTCGTGCGCAATTCCGATCTCGCCTACCATCCGATCGTGGAAAGGCGCTATCCCGTGCTCGCAAGCGCCATCATGGCCGGCGCTTCGCAGCAATTGCGCAACATGGCGTCGACGGGCGGCAATCTCTTGCAACGCACGCGTTGCCAATATTTCTACGACATCGCGACCGCCTGCAATAAACGCACGCCAGGTAGCGGCTGCTCCGCGATCGACGGCCTTAATCGCATGCATGCGATCCTCGGCGCCAGCAGCGAGTGCGTCGCCACGCACCCGTCCGACATGTGCGTGGCGCTCGCAATATTGGAGGCGAAGGTGCATGTGATCGGCGCGAGCGGAGACCGCGCGATCCCATTCGCTGAGTTTCACCGGCTTCCAGGCAATACGCCGCAACGCGACGCGAATATTGAAGCCGGCGAAATCATCACCGCGGTCGAACTGCCGCCGCAGGGATTCGCCGCGAACTATACCTATCTGAAAATTCGCGACCGACTCTCCTATGCTTTCGCGCTCATTTCCGTCGCGGTCGGACTCGAACTCGAGAACGGCGTCATCAAGGAAGGGCGCTTCGCGCTGGGCGGCGTCGCGCACAAGCCTTGGCGGGATTTTGAGGCCGAAGCGGCGCTGCGCGGGAGACCCGCTGATGAGTCGACATTCGCGCGCGCGGCGGACGCTCTGCTACGCGACGCGAAGGGTTACGCCCACAACAGCTTCAAAATCGATCTCGCGCGCCGTTGCATTGTTCGCGCGCTCGCGCAGGCTGCGCGTGGCGCGCCGCAATCGCAATCTTCCAAGAAGATAGCCTGAGAGGATAGCCTGAAACGCCATGACTTATATCGGCGCTTCCACATCTCGCGTTGACGGCTTCGCCAAGGTCACCGGCGCCGCGAAATATGCCGCAGAGTTCAACGTGCCGAACCTGGCTCACGGCGGCATCGTAACCTCGACAATCGCCAAGGGCCGGATTGTCCGCATCGATCCCAGCGCCGCCCTGCGCGTTAAAGGCGTGATCGACGTGCTTTCGCACGAGAACCGTCCGCTCATGGCGGACAAGGATCAGGCCTATCATGATGACGTGGCGCCCTCAGGGTCGCCGTACCGGCCGCTTTATGACGGCAGAATCATGTTCAACGGCCAGCCAATTGCGCTTGTCGTGGCGGAAACGTCAGAGATCGCAAGGTTTGCGGCGGCATTGGTGCGCGTGGAATATGAGACGGACGCGCATGTGACGGATTTGCATCGTCGAAGGGACGCCGGCCTTTCCGTCAAGGACGCAGCGACTCCGAGCCAGGCGCCATTCGCGCCGCCAAAGACTCGCGGCAACCCCGAGCAGGCGCTCGCCGCCGCAGCAGTGCGCCATGCCGGCGAATATTTCGTTCCCATCGAGCATCACAACCCGATGGAGCTTTATGCCTCGACTGTCATTTATGAATCGGACGGCAAACTCACGGTCTATGACAAGACCCAAGGCGTGCAAAACGTCCAGCGCTATCTGTGCGGCGTATTCGCGCTAAAGCCTGAAAATGTGCGGGTCATGTCGCCCTTCGTGGGCGGCGCGTTCGGTTCGGGCCTGCGCCCGCAATTTCAGGTCGTGCTGGCGACGCTGGGGGCGCTTGCGCTGCGACGCTCCGTCCGTGTCGTGCTGACCCGCCGGCAGATGTACGCGCTCGGCTACCGGCCGGCGATGATTCAGCGGATCGAACTGGGCGCCAATGCCGAAGGAACGCTGAACGCGATCACGCATGACGCGGTCACCGTGACCTCGCAGAATGAGGAGTTTTTCCGGCAGGAGACAGGCTGGTCGGGTCTGCTCTACACATGCGCCAACGCCAAATATGATCACAAGCTGGCGCGACTCGATCTTGCGAGCCCTTGCGACATGCGCGCGCCGAGCGCCCCCACCGCGCTCTTCGCGCTCGAATCCGCGATGGACGAGCTCGCCGTTGCGCTCGAACTCGATCCCCTCGAACTCCGCCTGCGATGCTATTCCGATCGCGATCAGAACAATGATCGGCCGTTCAGCAGCAAGGCGCTGCGCGAATGCTACCGTCAGGGCGCCAAGGCCTTCGGCTGGGACAGGCGCAATCCCGCGCCTCGCTCGATGCGGGACGATGGAGAATTGGTCGGATGGGGGATGGCGACGGGGATATGGGAAGCGTTGCAGATGCCGATCACGGTCCGTATCGACCTTGGCGCCAACAGCCATGCCGAGATCTCCTGCGCCACTTCCGACATAGGCACCGGCACCTACACCATCATGGCGCAGGTCGCCGCCGACGCGCTCGGTCTGCCGCTGGAAAACATCAGCGTTAAGCTCGGCGATTCGACCCTCCCGCAATCACCGGTCGAGGGCGGATCATGGATCGCGACCTCGGTGTCCAATGCCATCATGCTGACGGCCGGCGCCATCCGAGACGAGCTGCTGCGGCTTGCCAAACTGATGCCTGGCTCGCCGCTCGCGGATTTGGCGGCCGAAGACGTCACGCTTGCGAAGGGGATGCTGACGAGCAGAGGCGACGTTTCGCGTTCAGCGGCCATCGCCGATATCATGCGGCACAGCGCCATAAATGGCGTTACGCGGGAGAAGACCTACAGCCCCGGCTATGACAGCGCACGCGCGCACAACACGCATGCGGCTGTTTTTGCCGAGGTGAGGATCGATGACCAGCTCGGGGTGATCCGTGTCACGCGTATCGTCAGCGCCGTCGCGGCCGGGCGCATCCTGAACGCCAAGACCGCGCGCAGTCAGATTTTGGGAAGCGTCGTCTGGGGTATCGGCATGGCGCTGCATGAGGAGACGCTGATCGATCACAGATACGGCCGCATCATGAACGCCAACATCGCCGAATATCACGTGCCCGTAAACGCAGATGTCCACAACATCGACGTGATCTTCGTCGACGAGTCCGAAGATAGCAATCCATTAGGACTTAAAGGGGTCGGCGAGATCGGCATTGTCGGCGTCGCGGCGGCGATTGCGAACGCGGTCTACCACGCCACCGGAAAGCGCGTTCGCGATTTGCCGATTACGCTCGATAAGCTCCTGTAGCCAGCGCCTCGAACTGACGCCCATTTTCCTTGCTGGATTTCCTGTGCGCCGATCGTCATCAGATGATGCTCAGCCGCTCAGTGACATTAAGCTGCGCGAATATCCATTCGTAAAGGGAGGTCATGCCGGCGCCGCTGCGCGCGGAAACCTCCACAATCTCGACATCTGGATTGACGCGGCGAACATTCTCGCGCGCGCGCTCCATAGAGAAGTCGAGATGCGGCAGAAGGTCAATTTTGTTGAAAATGACGAGCCGCGCGGCGCTGAACATATGCGGATATTTGAGCGGCTTGTCCTCCCCTTCGGTCGTCGAGAAAATTACCGCCTTGGCGTGCTCGCCGAGGTCAAACAGCGCCGGACATACGAGATTGCCGACATTTTCGATGAACAGGAGCGACCCCACGCTCGGCTTGAGTTCGGCGAGCGCCCGGGCGATCATTTCCGCATCGAGATGGCATCCGGTCCCGGTGTTGACCTGGACCGCCGGCGCGCCGGCGGCGCGAATGCGCTCGCCGTCGTTCGAGGTCGCCTGATCGCCCTCGATGACGAACAGCGCCCGCTTGCCCGAGAGATCGGCAATGGCGCGCTCGAGCAGCGTCGTCTTTCCGGCGCCGGGCGAACTCACGAGATTGAGCGCCACGATTTCGCGACCACCAAGCCAGGCGCGAACTTTGGCGGCGATCGCGTCGTTCTTCGCGAGAATGCGCGCTTCCATGTCCACGCGGCGGTGCGGATGCTCATGCGCATGATGATGGTCGTCATCGTGAAGATGCGCATGATCGTGCTCATGCATATGATCGTGTTCATGATGATCATGATCATGATGGACGTGATAATGTCCGTCATGGAAATGACCGTGGCCCTCGTCCGCGCCGTGCGAATGGACTTCCCCATGGGACGCAGGAATTCCCGCGCTTTCGCCCGTCTGTAGATTCGTCATTGTGGTCCCCTGCCCTTGGCAGCCGCAGCTCGTGCACATTATGCAGGCTCCTCAATTTCGATGCTCTTGACATTCAGCTCTTCGCCGCGAAGGCGCTTGAAGTGAAGAGAGCCGCAAGGACATGCCGAGAGCATGTCGGGCGTCGGAAATTCCGCGCCGCAAATATCGCAGCGCGCTTCGGCGTCAACTTCGCGGATGTCCAGGACTGCGCCTTCGACTGGCGTGCCGCGCGCGACCTCCGGAAAGCAGAAAGCGATAGCTTCAGGCTCGACGCCCGACAATTTCCCGATCTCGATCGTCACGCGGCGCACGATTCCGCCCTCGGCGGCCTGCGACGCCAATTCGACAATGCTGCAAGCGATCGAGAGTTCGTGCACCTCGGCTCCTTAGCAGATACGCGGCAGTTGCTCGCCGACGAGCATGTCGACGATGCGGCGACCGCCAAAGATCGTACGCATGGTGACGCGCCCCGGCTCGCCGTCGACGACATGGCCGATGACGGCCGCCTCTCTTCCCAATGGATGCGCCCGCATTGCCTCGACCGCCCGATCGGCCTCGTCAGGCGGCGCAATGGCGACGATTTTGCCTTCATTGGCGAGATACAGCGGATCGAGACCGAGAATTTCGCAAAAGCCGCGCACTTCGTCTCGAAGCGGCGTCGCGCGCTCGTCGATGTCGATGGCGACCTGAGCCGCTTCGGCGATTTCATTGAGCACGGTCGCGATCCCGCCCCGCGTCGGATCGCGCATGAAACGCGTATTCGGCGCTGACTCGAGCAGGCGCGCAACAAGATCGTGCAGTGGCGCGCAGTCGCTTTCGATCGCCGACTGCAACGCCAGGTCGCCGCGCGCCCCGAGAATGGCGGCGCCGTGATCGCCGAGAAGTCCGTTGACCAGCACTGCGTCGCCCGGTCTGGCGCGATGCGCGCCAAGCTCGACGCCGGCCGCGACGACGCCAACGCCGGTCGTGGTGATGAACATGCGATCACAGGCGCCCTTGTTGACGACCTTGGTGTCGCCGGTGACGATTTTTACGTCGGCGTCCCGGGCTGTTGCGGCCATCGAGCGGGCGATTTGCCGCAATAGCTCGATCGAGACGCCCTCTTCGACGATCGCCGCACAAGAGAGATAGAGCGGAAGCGCCCCGCCGACGGCGAGATCGTTGACCGTGCCGCAAACCGCAAGCTTGCCGATGTCGCCGCCGGGAAAGACTAGCGGATCGACGACGAAGGAATCGGTCGTGAACGCCAGCCGGTCGCCGTGTTGCGAAAGGCTCAAAAGATCGATGCGCGCCTGATCGTCGAGCGGCGCGAGCAGCGGATTGTCGAAAGCCTCGACAAACACGTCGTCGATCAAATCCTTCATCGCCTTCCCGCCGCCGCCGTGGGCGAGCGTGATCGTCGGCACATGCACCTTGCCGCGCGAACGCCGAGGCGGGAGCGAGATCATGTTCATGCGGCGCTCGCCTCCGTTTCGTCGCGCCCGCGCTTCACGCCGCCATATTGATAATAGGCGGCGCAGGCGCCCTCGGACGAAACCATCAGCGCGCCGAGCGGCGTCTCAGGCGTGCAGGCGCGGCCAAAAACCTTGCACTGCCAAGGCTTGATGACGCCTTTGAGAACTTCGCCGCACTGACAGGATTTGGGATCGGCTATTCTTGCATTGGGCACCGCAAATTTTCGCTCGGCGTCGAAGCGCGCATAGGCGTCGCGTATCTTCACGCCAGAGTGATCGATTGACCCCAGTCCGCGCCATTCAAAAAACTCGCGAAGTTCATAAACCTGAGCGACCGCCTTCAGCGCCACGGAATTGCCCTCTCGCGGCGCGACGCGGGCATATTGATTTTCGATCTCGCAGCGACCTTCGTCGATTTGCTTCAGCAGCATCCAGATCGACTGGAGAATGTCGAGCGGTTCAAACCCAGCGATCACCATCGGCTTTCTGTAATAGCGCGCGATAAATTCGTAGGGCGCGTCGCCGATCACCATGGAGACATGGCCCGGTCCCAGGAATCCGTCGAGACGCAGATCGGGGCTGTCGAGTATCGCCTTGATCGTCGGAACGATGGTGATGTGATTGCAGAAGATCGAAAAATTCTCGACGCCTTCGCGTTCCGCCTGCAACACGGTCAGCGCGGTCGACGGCATCGTCGTCTCGAAACCGATGCCGAAGAAGACTACTTGGCGTTCAGGATTTTGACGCGCGAGCGCCAGCGCGTCCATCGGCGAATAGACCATACGCACGTCGCAGCCGTCCGCCTTCGCCTGCAACAGACTTTTGCGCGAGCCCGGCACCCGCATCGCGTCGCCGAAGGTGGCGAAGATAACTTCCGGGCGCTCGGCGATGGCGACGCAGTCGTCGACGCGTCCCATCGGCAGCACGCAAACCGGACAGCCCGGTCCATGTACCAGCTCGATCGATTTCGGCAGCATGCCTTCGACGCCATAGCGGAAAATCGAATGCGTATGGCCGCCGCATACTTCCATGATCTGCAGCGGCCGAGTCTCGTCGCGCTTCATCCGAACGAGCAGCCGCTCGATCTCCCTGACGAGAACGCCGGCCTTTTCCGAATCGCGAAATTCGTCGACGAATTTCATGCGGCGACGTCTCCGCTGATGGCTGCGCCCCGGTCGTCAGCAAGCAGCGTGTGAACGAGGTCCCAGAGGATGTGATAGGCGGCGACGTGACATTCCTGAATGCGATGGACCGAGCTCGTCGGCACGATGAGGCAGTGATCGCAGACCTGCGCCATCTTGCCGCCGTCGCCGCCGGAAAGACCAATGGTCGCCAGGCCCATCTCCTTCGCCTTGGCGAAGGCGGCGATCAGATTAGCGGAATTGCCGCTGGTCGAGAGGCCGATGAGTCCGTCTCCCGATCGCGCGTGGGCAATCAGCTGACGCACGAAAACATGTTCGAAGCCGACATCATTGGCCACCGCCGAGGTCATCGCAATGTCGGCGGTGAGATTTATCGCCGCCAGCGCCGGCCGGCCGGCGGTGATCGGATGGAGAAACTCGACTGCGACATGAGCGGCGTCGCAGCTCGAGCCGCCATTGCCCATTGTGAACATACTGCCACCGTGTCGATACACGGCGGCAAGCGCTTTGGCCGCGTCAAGCAGGACGCTCGCCTGCTCGGCGAAGAAGCGGGCGTTCGTCTCGCGCGACTCGCGCGCCTTCTCTTCGATCGAATGCCGGAGACCTGCATCGAGCGCGGCCGGATCCTGCTCCTTGCCGTGAAGGAAGGGGTAAAGCGTCTCCAATGCGCTCTTTCCGGTCATCGCGCTTGTTCCTCCGCGGCGACGGCGTCGGTCTGCGCCTGCATATTCTCTAGCTCGGCTTGCAGATCGCCTAGCTCTCGAAGCAATCTCAACGTCTCGGCGGCCTCCGTCTCATTTATCCGGCTCATCGCAAAGCCGACATGGACGAGAACCCAATCGCCGACGCATGAGTCGACCGGATGCGCGTCATCGACGACGCAACTGATGTTGATCTGACGGCGCAATTCCGCTCGCCATCGACGGTGGCGAGGGAGATCATCGGCATCGTCTGGCGCCGACAATGCAGCCTGGAATGCCGAGACATGTGTGGTCCTCTCCTTGTCATGTCGGCTCCAACTTCGAATGCGCGGCTGATCGCGGCCTGACCCAGCGAGCCGCCGTCAGCTGGCGGGCGTGTCAGCGCGTCAGAACTTCAACCCAGTCCGGCGTAGTTGCCGTGCGTCGAATGGTAGGCGGATTTAACAGCAACAGCCTCTCGATAGCGCCGGCTTTTGCCGATATTTCAGCGGCGGCGCTGCGCGCTATTCGCCGCGATCATTCCCAGCAACAAAATCGAGATAAGAAGCGGCGCGCAACGACAGGCGCCAGACCTCGACGCAGATCATCAGATATCGCGCGCCACAGGGCGCCCGCATCGACTTCGATCAGCTGCGACTGAGAAAGTTCAAACCGAGACCTGCGTTGGTCTTTCGGCTGCGGATGCAAGCGCCTGAGCTGCGCCGCTGCTTGCCTTCATAGGCTCGACGATCGGCGCAGACGCCCAGCGCTGCGCGACCGCAACGAACAGGGCGTCCGCGACGAAGCCAACGGCGAATTGACGTCCTGCACGATCATTCTGTCGACCGTCGCCAGCGGTTTCGCCGTCGAAAGCCGTCCACTCGTCAGCAAGGTTCGCTGCTGAGTCGAGCCGTCGGCCGCTTTAAGCTGCGCGTAAAGATTGCGCCATGGTTGCAGCATCGCCTGCGCGCCGCCGGGCATGGCGACCGGCTTCAGTCGCGCCAGCCGTGGTCATAGCCGAAATAGTCGGCGGGTAAAGGAATTCGCCGCCCCATATGGTCCCGTCGTCGCCAAAGCCCAATCCGTCGAGCACAATCCCCAGCGCGCCGGCGGCGCGTCGAGCGGTCGGCCATTCGGCAAGACAGGCGACGACATGCGCGTGGTGATGCTGAACCTCGACCAGGTGTGCAGGCCGCTCTCCGTCTCGTGGCCTCGGCCCGGCCGAGCTTCGAAGATAGATATTCCGGATGCCGGTCGACGACGATCGCCGACGGCGCGTGATCGAAGAGCTTTTCATAGAGCGCAGATCCTTCGATAGTCTTCGAAGGTCGCCGCGTTTTCGAGATCGCCTTGATGCTGTGACAGGATTGTTCGCCGTCCTTGACCATGCAGAACGTCGCCTTCAGTTCGCCGTTCATGGCCAGCAGATCGGGCGCATGCTCAACTCTTCGCCAGCGCAACTGGCTGCTGGCGCATAGCCGCGCGCCCGGCGCAGCACCTCGGGGCGTCGTCCATGATCTCGACGACCGAATCGTCGACGCGATTGGCGATGGCGCGATCATGCGTCAATGCGAATGACGCGATATCGGCGAGCTGCCGTTGGGCGTCGGCGTCGTCCGTCACGGCGGGCTCGTCCGAAACATTGCCGCTTTCGTCATGACAAGCGGATGATCGAACTGCTCCATCAACAAGAGATGCAACGGTGTTGTCAAGGCATAAAGCCGAGCGTGTCCAATCCCGGCGCGATCGGCTCGGGCAAACGCTGCGGACCTGTCGCGCGCAGCAGTATAATCGGCGCCTCCACGCTGGTCAGCTCGAGCTCTTCGATGGCGCCGACCGCGCAATAGCGCCGTATGACGGAAAGATCGCGCGCCATCAGCGCGAACGGCTTTGCGTCGCGACGCTTCAGTCGCCGAAGGCGCGCAACAGCCTCGGCGCTGGTCGCGTCGCAGGCCAGATGATAGCCGCCAAGCCCCTTGACTGCGACGATGTCGCCACGCGCGAGATGGCGGGCCGCCTTCTCGACCGCATCGGCGCCGTCGAGAGGACCTTCCATTTGCCTAAAGGCGATGAGTGACGCTTTTGTGGTCCGCATTCAGGACAGGCCACGGCTTCGGCGTGGAAGCGGCGATCCGCCGGATCGCGATATTCCGACTCGCACGCCGCGCAAAGCGCAAAAGACGCCATCGTCGTCGTCGCGCGGTCGTAGGGGATGCCGGTCACAATGCTGAGACGCGGACCGCAATGCGTGCAATTGGCGAAAGGATAGCGGCAGCGCCGGTCGCGGGGATTTTGCAGTTCCGCCGCGCAAGCGCTGCAGATCGCCGCATCTGGCGCGACCGTGCTTCGGCGAGACCGCCGAGGCTGTCCGCGATACGGAAATCCTGCGGCAGTCGGCCAGCGTATCACCCCGCCGCTCGACGCAATCGATGCGCGCGAGCGGCGGCGGCTCACATTCGATCTGTCGCAGCAGCGCTTCAATTCTCACGATCGCCGCAGACGCGGATCAGCACCTTCGCCGTCATTGAGAACTTCGCCGGCAAGCCCGAGTTGGCGCGATCTTCCGGACCGTCGGGCGAAAGCCAATCGCCCTGCACGCGTCCGCGCACGCGAAATTCAAGCGCCTGCGATTGCTCCCGCGTGAAATTCATGACGAGTTCCGACCTCACATATTGCTGATCTTTAAAATAGCGATAGAGGTCTTTTCGCGTTCAGTGATCAACAGGCCGAGGATGATAATCGCGAGAACGATTCCGCAATCTCCCATCCGTCATAGCACTTCTCCTTCTCCGCCGACACAATAAATGCGTCGCTTCACGTCCGCCATCAAGGTCATCGATCAGTTCTTCTATCATTTCCGCCGCGACGCCGACCGCCGCCGCGACAGGTTCGCTCAGACCATGCCGCCTTCCTCGCCGCCGAGCGCCAATACCGCGGTGGCGACCAGCAACACGCTGACAATTGCCGCCAAGCGCCGACGCCAGACGAAGAACTTTCGCCGGATCGAGCTCATGCGGCGACAGCGCCAACTCCTCCGAGGGAGGATCGTCTCCGTCGACACGTTCGGGCTCAATGATCGAGACGGCTGGGCGCCTGCCGCAAGCAGCCGCGTCGACGAGAATAACGCCAGCGTCATAATCGTCCATCAGCGCGTAAGTGAGATCAACGCCGCGAATGCCGAATGATCACCCGCACGCCGCTCGGAAGCTTTGCCTGCGTAGGTCTGCGCCACTTCGACCCGAAGGCGTCGTCGCCGTTGAAAATATTACCGACGCAGGCGCATAAGATCGAGGTCAGTGCTCGCTTCTCCCGCGCCGATCGGCTCGATCTCTTCCATCGAAGAAGAAGCGATGCCCGGGAAAACCCGCCGAGCCGAATCGCGGCCTGGATCGTCGAGTAGAGTTACAGCGACATGAACATCTTCGAAATCGCGCTCAATCGCCTCGATGACGGCAAGCTTGTTCCCTCAGCGCGATATCCATGATATCGCCGCCAAACTTCGGGCGCAGCCGAACACGGGCGCCGACCGATAGAGCCTCCCCGCCGTCGATGAGCCAGGCAAACCAACCGAGGCTTGTCGCGGTCTTTGGTCGGCGGCGTCGGGTCAACTAGAGACCTGAGAGCTGTCATACGACGCCATGCAGCCGCGCCATGTCCTCGGCGGTCAATGCGTGCGTGCGCTCCAGCACAGCCGCGCGCGCGCGTCGACAGCGGCCATTTCGCGCTTCTCGGCGTCAGTCATGGCGAGAATGCGTAGCGTCAGAATTTCATCGATCTCGGAGCGCTGTCGAACAGATCGCCGGGACTTCGGCGCGATCGCCAGATGATCATAAAGTGATAACCGGCGAGGCGAGCATGGCATTATTGTCTTTATCGCTAACGCCAACACAGGGAAGCGCGCCGACATTCTTGTACTGCGCCGCCGCCGCGCCAAGATCGTCCGGGGGATCGAGCAATGAAACGAATGCGCCGCCTTTCAGTGATGATCGCATGCGTCGAAGCGAAGGTATTGCGCTGCCGCGCGGTCTCGCCGATCAGCTGGCAAGCGGCGTCACGTTTTCGATCCGCAGGGTCAATCTCCACACATCGGATGCGAGCCTCTGCGCTTTTGTTTCGACAACGCCCTCGATTCGATGAGACGTGCGGATAAGCGTCGCGACGATTCGGCCGTCTCGCGAGCGCGCCGGCTCAAGACTGCGCGCGCCTTCGAAGCAAAACGGCGTTACGCGGGCGGCGTGCTGAATATCTTCAGGCCGCAGCGGACCCAAGTCGATCTCCCGCTCAAGCGCCTCCTCCCAGGCGAGAAGCTCGCGGCCATCGACATCAAGGCTGGGAACAAGCGTCAGAGCAGGTTCGCCGGTTTCCGGAAGCTCTTCCGCCGGCGTCGCCAAAAGTCCGACCTCGCGCTTGACGACCTGCAGGAAGCGGAAGTGTGCGCAAAAGGCCAGCTGCTCGCCGCCGCGCAATAGAACCTGCGTCTCCGTAGAGGAGGCGTCGCCCTGCTGATCGAAGGACTGTGGAAATACGCCGCCGAAGGTCCAGCGTTGACGATTTTTGATCGACGACGGCCGATAGGGATAAAGGATGTAGCCTTCGTAAAGGACGGCGTTGGCGATCGCTTTGATGGAGTCGAGTTTCATGTCGCCTCCGCCGCGCTCGCTGAGAGCAGCGCCTCCAGGGCGCGTTCAAATGTCGGCAGTCCCAATCGCCGCCGATAGCCGTCCAATTCCTCGAAAGCCTCGCGATGAAGGCAGAGCCACATGCTTTGCGGGTAGTAATGCTCCATCATGGCGCGCCATGTTCCGACCGGCAGTCGATAGGCGCATTCCTTGCTCCAGGGAATCTGCTCGATCTGAAGCCTGCCATCGCCGTCACGGTAAAATATCGAGCCGCTGAACAGAAAATTGAGCGGAACGTCGCCCTGCTCAAGCCCGCGGAAATATTTGGTCGCCGCAATGTTGAAATCATAGCTGCACGGCGCCGGCAGTTTGACTTTTCGCTCGGGATCGACGGAAGAGACGGAAACGCTCACGTTCGTCCAAAGCAGGCTGCGCAATGTCTCGCCCCAGCGCGACGGATGCCCGAAGAGATCGGAAAGCCTTTCGTGCTCGTCGTCGTCATAGCGCCGCCGCGCAGGCTCGATGCGGATTTGGCAGTTCAGCATCACATTGACGACAGGCAGTTCCGGGGTCCGGTTCACGACATGGAGGGCGAAAAGCAACAGCGGCGCAGCCGAGCATTTCTCGACCGAGACGTCCTCGATGCGAAAGTCGAGATCAACCATGGATCGCGTCTCCGATATCGACCCCGTCGCGCAGCTCTTGAAAATAGTCTCTAACCGCCTGCCAAACCTCGGCGCCGCCCGACAGGCCCCGCCATTGCTTACGGATCAATCCGACAAGCGCATAGCAACGATCGATCGATACGAGGTAATATTCCCGCGCGCCGTTCATTCGATTGATGAGCAACGCCTCTATATCCGGATGCAGATCGGCGAGGACGGGATTGGCGCCAACCAGCCGCGACCAGGAGTCGACGGAAAGCTGCGATTCTGTCGCACCGGCCGGGCTGGGGTAGATCGCCACCGGCCCGCGCGCCGGCGTGCTCCGAAAAACGAAGGCAAGATCAATCGGAATACGAAAGCCCTGCCAATCGACGTCGCTGAGATCGAAGTCGCATAGCACATCTGTGCGCGCCCCTATGGCGGCGTAACGCTCGCCGGCGCCGAGGAGCAGCGCGCATTGCGGACAGGCGCAAAAGAACTGTCTCGTCGCGCGCTCGATCAAATGCGCATGCCGCCCCCCGATGGCCTTTGAGCAGAAGTCGCAATGCTCCTGCTCTTCCGCCACGGCAAGGAACCGCCGAAGCCGGGAAGCCCAACTCCCCGATTGTATCCTGTCCATGCGATCGCGCCTCCTCTCAGGCAGCGGTTTCGGCGCAAAATTCAGTCATATCCATTTCGATCAAAATATCTTCGAGGTCGGGCGCCGCATCAGTCAGCGCGCTTTCGATCTCGATCCGCAAGCGCTCCGATGGTTCGGCGCAGCCATTCCTTCGAAGCTGGACAATAGCGAAAGCCTCTCCGGCGCTGACCAGTTCGGCCTGCAGCCCCCGCGCCCCCCATTGCGGCTGCATACGCGCGATGACCTCCTGCAGCCGTTGCTCCACGCTTTTGGGGTGCAGCCCATGCAGAAGCAAGACCGCCGAAATATTTCTGTCCTCTGCAATCTGCTGCAACAAGGCGGGGCCATCTCTCGCCTCCGCGATCATCGCATTGAGCCGCTCAAACGCCCGGCCATGCAGGTCCAGCAGAAGCGCGAGCAGTTCCCGCGCCGCTTCGCGGGCTTTGTCGTCGCCGACGCGCTCAAGCGCGCCGGTCAGCGCATCGAGCCGCGCCAGTTCCTGCTCCAGCGTATCTCTCTCCCCCGCGTCCGCGCTCATGGCGATGGCTTTCGGGACGCGCCAAACATCGGAGAGTGCCGGGTCTCAATGGTTTTGCCGCCGCCGACATACATATGGACGCCGCAGGGGAGGCAGGGATCGAAACTGCGCACCGCGCGCATAATGTCGATACCTTTGAAGTTGTCCGGGCCGTTCTCTTCGAAGATCGGCGTGTTTTGCACCGCATCTTCGTAAGGACCTGGAGTGCCGAAATCGTCCCGCGGCGTCGCGTTCCAGGGCGTCGGCGGATAGGGATGATAATTGGCGATCTTCTTGTCTTTTATGACAAGATGGTGGGAGAGCACGCCCCGAACCGCCTCATGGAATCCGCAGCCGATCGCCTCCTCTGGCACTTCGAACTCGGTCCATGTCTTGGTGCGGCCGGCCTGCAGCTCGGTGAACGCCTGCTCCAGGAAGTAATAGGCCGCGGCGGCGCAATAGGCCTGAAAGTAGGTCCGCGCGCGATCCCGCTCGATCGCATTGCTCCACTTGGGAACCTTCCATTCAAAGTCGACCGCCGGTTTCAGCGCGGTCTTCGGCAGGTGGATTTTGACGCTGTCGCCAGTGGCTTTGACATAGCCGCCGATGTCGACGAGGCCGGCGAGCGCCGTGGAGAAGAGTCGCGCAAAAGCGCCGCCGCCGGTGTCAAGCGCGAGATGATCGCCGCTGTTTTTGTCAAGCCAGCGCGGACACATCACCCAAGAGTAGTTATGATCGAAATCACGCTTCTGCGGCCTGGGAATGGTCGTCTGATTCCACGGGTGCTTCTGATCGACAGAGTTGCCCAATGGGTCGTTCTTCACGAAGGTTTCGCAATTGTCCCAATCCTCATAGAAGGACTGACCGCGCAGAATGCGAATTTGCAAATTGATGTCGACGAGGTCGGTCGTGACGAGCTTGCCGTCGACCACGACGCCTGGCGTGACGAACATTTTCCGACCCCAGTCGGTCATGTTCTGATACGTATAGTCGCAGTGGTTGGGGTCCTGGAACGCGCCCCAGCATCCGAGCAATATGCGGCGACGTCCGACCTCCTCATAGCCCGGCAAAGCCTGATAGAAGAAATCGAACAGATCGTCGTGCAGCGGCACGCATTTCTTCATGAATTCGACGTAGCGAACGAGACGCGTCAGATATTCGGTGAACAGCTGGTTGGACGGGACGGTGCCGACGCCGCCCGGATAGAGGGTGGAGGGATGCACGTGGCGCCCCTCCATCAGGCTGAACATTTCACGCGTATATCGGCTGACAATCAGCGTCTCACGGTAGAATTCGCCGGAAAACGGATTGAGCGCCGTCATGATGTCGGCGATGGTGCGATAGCCGTGAGCGTCGGCGTGCGGCGCCGGCGTCCTTTGCGCCATGGCCCAGACGCTCGGATTGGTTTCCTTGACCATCTGCTCGCAGAAGTCCACGCCGACCAAATTGTCCTGAAAAATGTTGTGGTCGAACATATATTCGGCGGCTTCGCCAAGGTTGATGATCCACTCGGCGAGCGGCGGCGGCTTGATTCCATACGCCATGTTTTGCGCGTAGATCGAGCAGGTCGCGTGATTGTCGCCGCAAATGCCGCAGATGCGGCTGGTGATGAAGTGGGCGTCGCGCGGGTCTTTGCCCTTCATGAAGATGCTGTAGCCGCGAAAGATCGACGAGGTGCTGTGACATTCGGCGACGTGGCGATTCTCGAAATCGATCTTGGTGAAAATTCCGAGACTGCCGACAATCCTTGTGATCGGATCCCAATTCTTTTCAACGAGATTTGGCGAGGCTTTCTTAGCGCTCGGAGGCGCCGAACGCCGAGTTGCGAGGTCGACCATGGCCGCGATCCCTTAATTAGAGTGGATGAGTCTTGCTCGGCTGATCAGGATCGTAGCCGGTGGTGTACGTCGGCTTCCTGTTGCGCCATTTCGGCTCTCTGTTGAGCGTGTGATTGGTGATTTTGCGAAGATTGCGGATCAGCACGCCGTATGGCTTCACCAGAGTCGACGAGATGCGTCCGCCCGGCGGCTCCTCCATGAACGGCATGAATTTGTCGGGGAAGCCCGGCATGGTGCAGCCGATGCAAATGCCGCCGACATTCGGGCAGCCGCCAAGGCCGGCGATCCAGCCACGCTTGGGAACGTTGCATTGAACAACCGGACCCCAGCAGCCGATCTTCACCAGGCATTTGCGAGAACCATATTCATGCGCGAAGTCGGCCTCCTCGTAATAGGCGGCGCGATCGCAGCCCTCGTGAACCGTCGGGCCGAACAGCCAGCGCGGGCGGCCGTGCCCGTCGACCGGAATCATCGGCGCGAGCCCGGCCAGCTGACGCAGCAGATAGAGGAAGGTCTCCATGAAATTATCGGGCTGGACCGGACAGCCCGGCACGTTGACGATCGGCAAGCCGGCTTTGGATTTCCATTCGACTCCCAGATAGTCCTGAAGTCCCATGCAGCCGGTGGGATTTCCCTTCATCGCATGCACGCCGCCAAACGCGGCGCATGTGCCGGCGCCGATGACGGCGAGCGCATTGGGCGCCAGCCGGTCGATCCATTCGGTGGTCTTGATCGGTTGGCCGGTCGCCGTATCGGTGCCGACTGCCGCCCAATATCCGTCGCCGCTGAGATTTTCATTTGGAATCGAACCTTCGACGACAAGGACGAAATGTTCGAGTTCGCCGCGGGCTCCCTGATGGAAGGGTTTCATAAAATCATCGCCGACCGCATAGGACAGCACCGCATTGTGCAGGTGAACCTTGGGCAGTCCAGGTATGGCCCCAAGGATCACGTCTTCTATGCTCGGTTCGCTCGCCGCGGTGATGGATACCGAATCGCCGTCGCAGCCGAGCCCCGCCGTGATCCAGAGCACGTGAAGCTCTTCAATGTTTGGCTGATGTCGTCCATTGGCTTTTGGGAGCGGATTGGGGTCTGGAGCCATTGGTCAATCCTTTCACCAAAAGAGGCGTTGGAGATTGAACGCAGCAGAGCGCTTCCTTACGCAGACACCAACAACTCACATGCCAAGGACGCGCTTGAGGCTGTGACACACGATTATTCTCGCCGCGCGCATTTGCCGGCGACCAACGGAAAACTCGACAACTTCAGAATTGTTCCTATGAGCGAAATACGATTCTAAATTTCGCTCATGACCTGAGCGTATGCGATAAGCGCGAACAGAGCCGTTCCGCCGATGATGTTGCCGACGAGAACCGGTATCATGAATTGTCCGAGCAGCGGTGTTATCGCCAGTTCGCCGATGAAGATGAGCAGAAAAGCTTCAACGCTGCCGACGACGATATGAGTGAAGCCGCCAATCGCAATTAGATAGGTCAAAAGCGCAACCATATGGAATCTGGCAGTGTCGGCGTTGGGGATCAGCCAGACCATGGCGGCGATGAGAAAGCCTGACGGAATGCTTTTAAAAAACATTTCCTTTGAGCCATTGCTGAGCAATTCACGGCTGATATCGATTGCGCCGTCGCGCAGCTCCGGCGAGAGCGCGGGCGTGAATGCGTAAAACAGGGCGGCGACAAAGGCGCCCGTCATGTTTGCTGCAAAGACGACGCTCCATAATCGAATGACTCGGCCGACATTCATTGCAGTAAAGCTCTTCAACAGCGGCAGCACGGCTGTAATGGTGTTTTCGGTAAAGAGCTGCTGGCGGGAAAGCACCACCAGAAGAAAGCCGGCTGGATATCCGGCGGCGACGATCAGCGGCGTCCATATCTTTAACGGAAGATGAATTTGCAGCGTGGCCTGAGCGACAAGCGAAAAACTCATAGACAGGCCTGCTGCGACGCCTGACCACCAAAGCGACACCGCCGGGCGCGCCAATTCTTCTTCGCCCATGCGACGGACGACTTCATAAAGAACCGGCGTGCGCGGCTGCGCCCTTTCCTCGATATCGATGATCTCGCGCTCGGTGATGCCTTTTACTTCGTTCGGGACAGCCTGATGATCGAAGCCCGATGTCCCTGACTCGTCTTGGGCGCTCTGCGTGTGCTGCTCATCCGGCGTCAATTATCGATCCCTCAACAAGCGCGCCTCGGCCTAAGCTTCGATTGGGCCGTGACTGCGCAATGTTGAACCGTCGAGCTGCGATCGCAGTTCCCGCAGCGCGCCTATTTTGCGGCGAGGAGGCTGCTGAGATCGAAGTGACGGTTGACGCCGGCGTGAATGAGGTTGCCGTTAAAGCGCGTCGAACTTGTCGCGCCGGTGGCGTAAAAGCCGTTCGGCTGGATCGCGAAACTGGAGGCCGCCTGGGCGGCGCCAAGGTCGTAGCGCAGATAGTCGACCTTGATGCTCCAGTCGGGCGCAAACATCCATTCGGCGCCGCCGCCCGCCGTCCATCCGACGAGACTGTCCTGATAGACGGGATTGACCTGCGTCTGGTTGGTTCCGCCGATGCGGCGGGTCAGGATCGCAGCGTTGGAGGTGACGCCGCCATAGGCCATGCCGCCCGTGCCATAGACGGTGAGCGTCGGCGTGACGAGATAGCCCAATCGGCCGCGGATCGTTCCAAGATAGTTGAGCGTCGCGGTGCGCTGCGCATAGGTGATGAAACTATTGCCGCCGGCCGAGGTCGGCGCCGCCTGCCATTTGGTGTCGGTGTTGCCCGAGACGGCATGAAGATCCGCCTCGACGCCGGTCAGGATGCTGTCGGCCCATTTCCAATTCACGCCGCTCTGCAGACCGCCGATGAAACCGGCGAGATGGTTCGTCTGATCGATCGGCGTCGCGGCGACGGCGATGTCCGGACTGGCGACGGCGGCGCCGAACGGCCACGGCTGCACGATCGACCGCGGGTTCGACCAGGCGGAGCCGCCATTGAGGCCGACGTATACGTCCGACCAGCTCGGCGGCTTCGCCGGCGGCGGCGGCCCTTCGGGCTTGAACAGCGCGATAAAATCCGAGCCCGGCGGTTTGGCGATCGGATTGCCGTCGCCGAAGGCGTTGGCGGAGACTTCGAGATAGAAGAAGTCGGTCGGCCGCGCCGTCAGGCCGTTCGTCGTCCCCGTCTGTCCGGGAAAGGATTGCGGAAAAAACGGCTGCAGCGTGACCGGCGGCGCGAAGCTTGACGTAAACGAGCCGGGCCAGAAATGCGCATAGCTCGCCGTCAGATTGATGAACTGATTGAGCTTGTAGCGGATGCGCAGATCATATTCGGTGCCAAGGAACGTGCCCCTGTTGCCGAGCGGCGCAAACAGATTGGCGCGGTCCCAGGCCGCGGCGGCGCTCGCCAGCCAATAGGCGCTGAACGCCGTGTCGACCTTAAGATCTTTGAATGGCGTGAACTCGATGCGCGCCTTGGGCGCCTTGACGTTGTTCCACGCAAAATAATCGTCGCGTGAGAAGGGCTGATTGAACCCGTAGAAGATGTCGAAGGTCTGATTGACGCTGTCATAAGGACTCTTGTTGCCGGAGCCATAGGCGTAATTGGCGCTGATCCGCGGTTTCCACGGGAAGTCTGAGAAGGTGTAGCCCGCCTCGAACGCATAGGCGATGGCGTCATGCTGCACCGTCGTCTGCACTGCGTTTTGGACAGTCCCAAGCTGGCGGAATTCGCCGATCTCGCCAAACTGCTTGTTGAGGTCGAAGTCATAGTCGAAGTCGTTGATCACGCCGTAAACGCGCAGCCCCGGCGCATAGGTGTCACGGTGAACCTTGAGCGCGTTCGAAAGGTTGAGCGGATCGCCATATTGCTTGCGGCCAAGAAAATAGGGCTGGACCGTCGCATATTCCGACCAGCGGCGAATGCTGAAGACGCTGCCGTAAATCCAGGTCTGCCAGTCGGGCCGGTCGAACTGATAGGGATAGCGAATGACCGGCCGCATCAGGAAACTGTCGATGTCCCAGTCATTTTCCTTCTTGCCGATTTTGATGCGGAAGCCGTCAAAATTATTGGTGGTGTTGCGAAACTCGTTCTCGGCGATCAGACGGCGGTCGAGCAGTTCGAGGTGAAACCGGCCGGCGCGCAGCGTCAGCGGCCGATCATTGCCGAGATCGTCCTTGCCGAAAACGTCCTTGAAGAAGAGTTCGCCGTAGCCCGAGATCAATTCGGTCTGATTGATCTCCTGGCCCTGATATTCATAGATGCTGTTGTAGGCGCGCGAGTCCTGAAGTTCGAGGACGAAACGGAAGGGATCGAGAATGTTCTGCACGCCGATATAGGCGCGCGTGCGCGACAGCCACAGCGAATTAGGAAAATATTTGCGCTGAGAGCTCGGCGGATTGGTCGACGTAGACGTCCACGGCCGATAATCGTCCTTGCGATATTCGAAGCGCACCCGCGAATCGAGGCCGACGTTCAGCCAGTCGATCCCTTCGAATTCCTTATAGGTCTTGGCGAGATTGCGCACATAGGGCGGAATGTCCGGCTGCGGCTCCAGACGATAGCCGCGCGTCGGCACGTAATAGCTCTTCTTCTCCGCCGGCGCCGCAGGCGCCCCCGCCTCGCCGGTCGCCTTCTTGCCGGCGGTCTTCGTCTTCACCGAAGTCTTTTGCGGCGCGTCAGCCTTGCCGGCCGCTTGGCCCGCCTCTTCGGCCAAGGACACATTCGGCGCGAGGGCAAGAACCATCGCCGCCGCTGCAGAGCTCAGTTTTAAATTCCGCTTTGACATCCCAGCTCTCGACCTTTGGTCGCCGAGGGTTCCCTCTGCGAACTGTTTGCACCTACGCCGCAAGGGTCAGTCAACCGAATACGCGGATTTTTGTCTATCGATTTTATATACAAATACCTAAATCGGGCGGAACCGTTGCTGTAATGTCACACTTTTTCGCATTGAAGGGTGGAGCAACTCGCGCGCCGAGGGCTGAAGAAACGCGCGTGCCCCAAGCGGCGCCTCGGTCCTATTTCTGCAACGCGAAGAACAGCCGCGGGTAGCGCAAAAGCACTTTGCCATCCGGCTGGCGAGGATAGGCTTGCGCGAGCCTCTCTCTGTAGCGCGCGAGAAATTCGACGCGTTCATTTTCATCGAGCAAATCGAGAAATGGACGAAGGCCTGAGCCTTCGAACCAGTCGACCACCCCTTCGGGACCGTCGAGCGGATGAACATAGACCGTCTGCCAAATATCGATCGTGCTGCAGAGCGGCGCGAGCAGATTGTAATACTCCTCAAGCGGACCGAGCACCATGATCGACTTGGCGACCGGCAATAGTCGAGGCGCCCACGGTCCGTCCGCCGCGACCATGCGCATCGCCGCATGCGAAAGCTCATGCGTGTTGTTGGGCATTTGGACGGCGAGACGCCCGCCGGGACGCAAATAGCTCAACAGCCTGGTCATCAACCTGCGATGATCGGGCAGAAAATGCAGGGCCGCATTGGCGAAGATGAGATCGGCCGGCTCCGAAGGCCGCCAATGCGCGATATCCTCTTTGATAAAGGTCGCCGTGGGCGTGCAGGCGCGGGCGACCGACAGCATATTGTCGGACTTGTCGATTCCAATGATATTCGCGCCGGGAAAGCTCATCGCGAGAAGCCGGGTGCTGTTTCCGGGTCCGCATCCAAGATCGAAAGCCAGTCGCGTATCGCAATTGGGCACGCGCGCGAGCAGGTCGCGGGCGGCGCGCGTGCGCTCGGCTTCGAATTTCAGATAGAGCGCTGAATTCCAGTCGTTCGCGGCGTTCGTCTCATCGATCGCGTCAGCATTGATCGCGCCAGCGGGCGTCGCGCTCAAATGCCGTCTCCGGCGTCGACATAGGCGTCCTTCTCGTCAGCCGGAAAGATGCGGGCTTTCGCCAGAGAAAGCGGAACGCGGCCGCCGAGCGACGCCGAACGTTCGAGCGGCGAGTCGATTTCGAGCGTTTGATCATAACCGTCGATAGCGATCGTGGCGCGAACGCCGGCGGGTGTGCGCCTCAGGCTTTCGACGCGGCCTTCGAGATCGCCGCTTCCTTCAGCCGCGACCGCGATGTCCGCCGGGCGGAAGAAAACCCTCGCCGGCCCGCTGCGCAAGCCATGGGTGTCGATATGCAACTCACGGCCGCCGAACCTGACGTGGCCGTCGGCGATGGTGACCGGCAACGCGACCGCTTCGCCGACGAAAGAAATGACGAAAGGCGAAGCCGGCCGATCGTAAAGCTCTTCGGGCGTGCCAATCTGTTCGATGCGGCCTTCGTTCAGCACGACGACGCGATCAGCGAGCTCCATCGCCTCGTCTTGATCATGCGTGACGAAAACCGTCGTCAATCCCGTCTGCTTATGAATGTCGCGCAGCCAGCGGCGCAAATCCTTGCGCACGCGCGCGTCGAGCGCGCCGAACGGCTCGTCGAGCAGCAATACGCGCGGCTCGATCGCCAGCGCGCGCGCAAGCGCCACACGTTGGCGCTGGCCGCCAGAAAGCTGCGCCGGAAAACGGCCGCCAAGCCCGTCGAGCTGAACGAATTGCAAAAGCTCTGCGACGCGCGCCTTGATCGTCTGCCGCGACGGACGCGTGCGTCTGGAGCGCACTCTGAGACCATAGCCGATATTGTCGGCGACGGTCATATGTTTGAAGAGCGCATAGTTCTGAAAGACCATCCCGACATGTCGGTCTTGCACAGGAAGATTGGTCGCGTTCTCGCCGTCGAAAAGGACGCGCCCGCGATCGGGAGAATTGAGGCCGGCGATCACCCGCAGCAACGTCGTCTTGCCTGAGCCTGAAGGCCCCAGCAGAGCGACGAGTTCTCCCGATTGAATGTCTAGGCTGACATCACGCAACGCGGGAAAGGCGCCGAAGTCCTGCTCGACGCCCTCGATGCGGATCGCAGCGCCACGCTTACGCGTTCTAGTGTCGTCGGGCGCGTCCGGAGAGTTCGTCTGCGTGACGCCATTCGAGGAAGGTCTTGAACCCGAGCGTGACAAGCGCCAACCCTGCAAGAAGAACCGCGAGAGCGAAGGCGGCGACATTATTGTATTCATTGTAGAGTATCTCCACCTGAAGCGGAATTGTGTTGGTCAGGCCGCGAATGTGGCCGGAAACGACGGAGACGGCGCCGAACTCTCCCATCGCGCGCGCATTACAAAGCAGCACGCCATAGAGCAGTCCCCATTTGATGTTGGGCAGCGTCACCGTGAGGAAAGTCCTGAAACCGGAAGCGCCGAGCGTGAGCGCAGCCTCCTCCTCCACCTTGCCCTGTTCCTGCATCAGCGGAATGAGCTCGCGCGCGACGAAAGGAAAGGTGACGAAGATGGTCGCCAGCACGATGCCCGGCACGGCAAAGATTATTCGCACGCCATGCTCGGCGAGCCAGGGACCGAAAAGGCCCTGCCCGCCGAATACGAGCACATAAACGAGGCCGGCCACGACGGGCGACACTGAGAACGGCAAATCGATCAGCGTGATGAGGACGCTCTTGCCTGGAAAGGAAAACTTGGCGATCGACCAGGACGCCGCCAGGCCGAACGCGAGATTGGCCGGCACCGCGAGCGCGGCGACCAGAAGAGTCAGGCGGATCGCGGCGCGCGCATCCGGATCGTGGAATGCGACGAGAAAGGATTCGATCCCCTTGCTGAAGGCTTCGACGAACACGATGGCAAGCGGCGCGAGAAGGAAGAGAGCGAGGAACAGCACGGCGGTCGTAATGAGCGCGTATCGCGCTAGCGGCGAATCTTCCGTCACCGGTCGATATTTCGCGCGGCGACCGCCCGCAAGCGCAATCTCAGACATGACCGAATCTCCTGCGGCTCCATGCCTGCACCAGATTGATGAGAAGCAGCGCCGCGAAAGAAATCGCCAGCATGATCGTCGCGATGCCGGTAGCGCCGGCGACGTCATATTGCTCGAGCTTGACGACGATCAGCAGCGGCGCGATCTCGGACACATAAGCGATATTGCCGGCGATGAAGATGACGGAGCCATATTCGCCACTGGATCTGGCGAAGGCGAGCGCGAATCCGGTCAATAACGCCGGCGCCAACGGCGGCAGCATCACATGCAGAACGGTTTGCACTCGTCCCGCGCCGAGCGTGGCGGACGCCTCCTCCAACTCGACTTCGAGCTCGGAAATAATCGGCTGCACGGTGCGCATGACGAACGGCAGGCCGATGAAGATGAGCGCTACCAGAATGCCCCAGCGGGTGAAGGCGATCTTGATGTCATAGTCAGCGAGCGGCGCGCCGAACCAGCCATTGGGGGAATACAGCGCCGCAAGCGAAATGCCGGCCACGGCGGTCGGCAGCGCGAAGGGCAGATCGACGAAGGCGTCGAGCAGTCGACGCCCGGGGAAATCATATCGGGTAAGCACCCAAGCGACGATGAGGCCAAAGAAAAGATCGACGATCGCCGCCGCGAAGGAAATGAAAAACGTCGTACGCAAAGCGGCGGCGACTCGCGGCTCCGCCGCGATCGCGTAGAGCCCCCAAAAACCCAATCCCGACGCCCACCAGACGAGCGTAGCGAGCGGAAAAAGCACGATCAGGCCGAGATAGATCAGCGTGTAGCCGAATGTTAAGCCGAAGCCAGGAATGACGCTCGGCGCCGTGAAGCGCCGAGCGTTTTTGCCGACAAGGACTGGGGAGGTCACCTTGTCAGCTCTTGTTTCTGGATTTCGTCGAAAATGCCGCCGTCAGCGAAATGCTTTTTTTGCGCAGCCGCCCAGCCGCCGAAGGTATTGTCGACGGTGATGAAATCAATTTTGGCGAATTTCTTGATATCTTCCTTCGCCGCAAATTCGGGATGGACAGGACGATAGAAATTGCGGGCGATAATCGCCTGCGCCGGCGGCGAATAGAGAAAGTCGAGATAGGCTTCCGCTATTTGCCTGTTGCCCTTGGCGTCGGCGTTGGCGTCGACGACGGCGACCGGTGGCTCGGCCAGAATCGATTGCCGCGGCGTCACGATCTCAAACTTGTCGGACCCGAATTCCTTTAGCGCAAGGAAGGCTTCATTTTCCCATGCGAGAAGCACGTCGCCGATGCCGCGCTGCGCGAAGGTAATCGTCGAGCCGCGCGCGCCCGTGTCGAGCACCGGCGCATTCTTGTAAATCGCCTTCACGAAGTCTTTGGTCTTCGCTTCGTCGCCGCCGAATTTCTTCAGCCCGTATCCCCAGGCCGCGAGGTAATTCCAGCGCGCGCCGCCCGACGTCTTGGGATTGGGCGTGATGACGGCGACGCCAGGCTTCGCCAGATCGTCCCAGTCCTTGATGATTTTCGGATTGCCCTTGCGGACCAGGAACACGATCGTCGACGTATAGGGCGAGGAATTGTTGGGCCGGCGCTTCTGCCAGTCGACAGCAATCTTGCCGCTCTTACTGGCGATGGCGTCGATGTCGGCCGCGAGCGCCAGCGTCACGACATCGGCGTCGAGCCCCTCGATCACGGCGCGCGCCTGAGCGCCGGACCCGCCATGCGACGCCTGGATTTCGATCGTTTGGTCGGTCTTGGCCTTCCAGTCGGCCGCAAAGGCCGGGTTGATCGCCTTATAGAGTTCGCGCGTGGGATCGTAGGAGACATTCAGGAATGTCTGGCCCGCCTGGGAGCGCGCGCTCGCCATTAAGGCA
The DNA here is from genome assembly GCA_046349135.1 of Methylocystis sp. Lineage (GTDB taxonomy): Bacteria > Pseudomonadota > Alphaproteobacteria > Rhizobiales > Beijerinckiaceae > Methylocystis. The sequence continues at coordinate 74,505 of JAXMCY010000004.1, forward strand.
AGCGCAAGCAAACCCACAAAAATTCCCACGCCCACGCGCTTTTCCGAACGCCACCCAAAAGTCATCTCGCCCTCCTATAGTCTATAATTTCGATAGCATGACTATACAAATTCGGCAAGCCTAGAAAAGAGCGCAATTCGCATCGACCTAAATCAGGGGATGGGGTTGAAGCGGAAGGGGCCTACCAGCGCAGAACTGCGCCGCCCCAGGTCATTCCTGCGCCGATCGCCATCATGGCGATGACGTCGCCTTTTTTCAGCCGTCCGGCGCGGTTCGCCTCATCGAGCGTGATCGGCATCGAGGCGCTCGACGTGTTGCCGTATCGGTCGATGTTGATCCAGCATTTATCAAGCGGCACGCCAAGATGCTGCATCGCGGATTCGATGATCCGCTTATTGGCCTGATGAGCGATGACATGGTCGATATCGTCCGCCGTCAGTCCCGCGGCCTTCAGCGCGTCGCTCAGCACTTCGGGCAGGAGCCGCGTGGCGACCTTATAGACCTCGCGGCCCCGCATTTTTATCTTGCCGGCTTTTTCTTCCAACATTTCGGCTGACGGCGGACGGCGGCTGCCGCCTCCATAGATGCCTAAGATGCCGGTCATGGACCCGTCGGTGCGCAGACTCGCGGCAAGCACGCCGCGTCCCTGCTCTTCGCTGGCGCCGAGCAGAATTGCGCCGGCGGCGTCGCCAAACAGCACGCAAGTCTCGCGGTTGGTCCAATCGACGAAGCGGCTTAGTGTCTCGGCGCCGACCACAAGCGCGCGCTTCGCCCTTCCGCCTCTGATAAATTGGTCGGCGATCGACAAACCGTACAGCGAACCAGCGCAGGCGGCGCCGACATCGAAGGCGAAAGCGTTCCTCGCGCCCAGCTGAGCCTGGACATAAGAAGCGCAGGACGGCGTCGGCGTATCGCCGGTCACCGTGCATACGATGAGCATGTCGACATCATCAGGCTTTACGCCAGCGAACTCCAACGCTTCCCGTGCAGCGGCCGCGGCAAGATCGGATGTCGCTTCATCATCGGCAGCCATCCGGCGCTCTTTGATCCCCGTGCGGCTGACGATCCATTCGTCGTTCGTCCTGACGATTTTCTCGAGGTCTGCGTTGGAGATGACGCGTTGCGGCACATAGGATCCTGTTCCGAGAACGATGGAATTCGTCAAGACGTGGCGCTTCCCTTTAAGCGGCGGCGCTAAAGTTCGCCGGCGGAGCTATTCCTAAGTGCCGCCTAGGCCAAGCGCAAATCTTCTTTTTTCGACCGGCGCCCTGGCCTGCATCGCCGTAGCCTTACTGGCTTTTTTAACGCCAAGTCGCCGGAGCGCCATCAAATACCGGGCCGTCAACCAATTCTTAAACCCCGCGCAACTAGACCCTGTCAGGGGCTTGTCGGAGTTGCGTTCATGTTCGACGCCATCGTCTTTGCCGCGGTTGCGCTCTTCGCTCTTCTCGGCGCGCTGACGGCGTAAGGCCGCGCCCGCGATTGCAAAGATGGTCGCCGCATGGCAATGGGCGCCATGCAGGAACAACAGAGGCAGAACGCCGGACCGCGTGTCTCCTTCGTCTCGCTCGGCTGTCCCAAGGCGCTCGTCGACAGCGAACGCATCGTCACGCGGTTGCGCGCCGAAGGCTATGAGCTCTCGCGCAGCCACGCCGGCGCCGATGTGGTGATCGTCAACACATGCGGCTTTCTCGACAGCGCCAAGGCCGAGTCGCTCGAAGCGATCGGCGCGGCGCTCAACGAAAACGGCAAGGTCATCGTAACCGGCTGCATGGGCGCCGAGCCAGAGGCGATCTCCGAGCGGTTTCCCCAGGTGCTGGCGATCACCGGCCCGCAGCAATATGAGAGCGTCGTCGAGGCGGTGCATCGCGTCGCCGCGCCGGCCCACGACCCGTTCCTCGATCTGCTTCCCGAACAGGGCGTGAAACTCACGCCGCGCCACTACGCCTATCTCAAAATTTCTGAGGGCTGCGACAACAGCTGCGCCTTCTGCATCATTCCGCATCTGCGCGGGCCGCTGGTCTCGCGGCCCGCGGCCGACGTGCTGCGCGAAGCCGAAAAGCTTGCGCGCGCCGGGGTGAAGGAACTGCTCGTCATCTCGCAGGACACGAGCGCCTATGGGCGCGACATCCGCTATGCCGAAAGTCTGTTCGGCGAGCGCAGCGTGCGCGCGCGGTTTCTCGATCTTGCGCGCGAGCTTGGCGAACTCGGGCTTTGGGTGCGCCTGCACTATGTCTACCCTTATCCCCATGTCGACGAAATCGTGCCCCTGATGGCGGCGGGAAAAATTCTCCCCTATCTCGACATTCCCTTTCAACACGCCGCGCCCAACGTGCTGAAGGCCATGAAACGCCCCGCGAATGAGGAGAAGACGCTGGCGCGCATTCGCGGCTGGCGCGATACCTGTCCGGACCTCGCATTGCGTTCGACCTTCATCGTCGGCTTTCCCGGCGAGACCGACGCGGATTTCGACGATCTCCTGGATTGGCTGGAGGAAGCCGAGATCGACCGCGCCGGCGCTTTCAAATATGAGCCCGTCGCCGGCGCGCCCGTAGAGGCGCTCGGCCTTCCTGCGGTCCCGGACGAAGTGAAGGAGACCCGCTGGCGGCGCTTCATGGAGAAACAGCAGTCGATCAGCGCGCGGCTGATGAAGCGCAAGGTCGGCAAGCGCCTTTCCGTCATCGTTGACGAACCAGGCGGCGGACCCTCGGGCGCGCCCGCCAAGGGCCGCACGAAGGCCGACGCGCCGCAGATCGACGGCGCGGCCTTTATCGCGTCGCGTCGCCCGTTGCGCGCAGGCGATATCGTCACCGCTAAAATCGATCGCGCGGAGGCGTACGACGTCTATGGCGCGGCGACATAGAGCAGCCCTATACTAAGGCCAAGCGCAAAATATCGGGAGAGAAGCCCATGACCGAAGAACCGCACAATGAGGGCGCGCCACAGGAAAACCCGCCGCCGAGGCCTGACGATACGCCGCCCCCGCCGCATGTGCCGCAGATCGTGATTCCGCGCAGCCTTTACATCGCAACGGCGCTGATCATCATTGGCTCATTCGCGATTACGCTCTTCGTGCGCAATCCCTATACGCAATCAGTCTCCGAGGGCGGCGGTTTCTACGAGCGTGGCTCGGACAGCTCGCTGCTGCTCTGGGTCGCGATCTTCATCGGCATACCGGCGAGCTTCTGGGCCTATAAACGCTGGATATTGCCGCTCTTCGACCGCAAGTAGCCTTCGCGCAATTCCGTGGAGGAACGCTCGATCCTCGGGCCGTGCAGGTAAACGAAGGCCGGCGCCGGCGTCTCGGCCAGCGTCGCGGCGTCGCTCTCCGGCAGCCGCGCATTTGCGAAAAAGACCGCGGCCTTGGCGTTCGTCGCTTTGAGCGTCGCCCCTGGTCGGTCGATGATGGCGATCGGCGTCATTCGGGCGATATCCTGCCATCGCCGCCAGCGATGGAACTGCAGAAGATTATCGGCGCCCATGATCCAGACGAAGCGCACGCCGGGACAGTGGGCGTAAAGGTAGTCGATCGTGTCGCAGGTATAGCGCGCGCCGATTTCAGCTTCGAAGCCGGTGAAGGCGACGCGCGGATCGCGCAGGATTCTTTTCGCCGCCTCGATCCGCGCCTCAATTGACGGCAGCTCGCTCGCGTCCTTCAGCGGATTGCCGGGCGAGATCACCCACCACAAGCGATCGAGCTTAAGTCGCGTCAGCGCAACATGCGAGACGAGCGCATGGCCGTCATGCGGCGGATCGAACGAGCCGCCGAAAAGGCCGATGCGCATGCCGGGCGCATGAGGCGGGAGGCGGACGGGAGCGGCTGTCATCACGCCGATATGCGGCGCAGAGAGGGATCAGATCAAGCTTTCTCAGGCGGCGCGCGGCTCGATTGCGTTGAGTTCGGCGCCAATCTGCCGTCGCCGCGCCATAATGTCATAGTCCGCCTGCAATCCGAGAAAGAAGCCTTCCGAGATCCCAAAATAGCGCGCCAAACGCAAATCCGTATCAGCGGTGATCGCGCGCTTGCCGAGAACGATTTCATTGATGCGGCGCGGCGGCACACGAATGGCGCGCGCCAGCGCATTCTGGCTCAGTCCCATGGGCTTCAAAAATTCCTCGGCAAGAATTTCGCCCGGGCTCGGGTTGGGCAAGAGCTCAGTTATGGTAGTCGACGATCGTGACATCGGACGGCCCTCCCTCGATCCAGACAAAACAGATGCGCCATTGGTCATTGATCCTGACTGAATGCTGGCCCAATCGGTCGCCTCTCAGAGCTTCCAGTCGATTGCCCGGCGGAACGCGCAAATCGTTCAAGATGCGGGCCTGATTGAGAAGGCGCAGCTTGCGCAGAGCCACGGCCTGAATGTCCGCGGGCAGCTTACGGCTCCGGCGACCCGACCAGATCAATTCAGTTTCGGGGTCGGCGAAACCTCGGATCATGGAGTTCTATAACGCATACCGTTATACAACTCAATTGTCGGTGTGGCAGGACGCGAAGCTTCGGGAAGTCATTGCTCAACAAATCATCGGCAGGGCGTCTTCAGATGCTGCCTAAACTAGCTTCAGCGCCGCTCATTGACATCGACCCTACCCCCGCACTTGGCCTTCGCCATGGACGCGATATTTGAACGAGGTCAGCTGCTCGACGCCCACGGGCCCGCGGGCGTGCATGCGGCCCGTCGCGATGCCGATTTCGGCGCCGAAGCCGAATTCGCCGCCGTCGGCGAATTGGGTCGAGGCGTTGTGCAGCACGATCGCCGAATCGACTTCGTTCATGAAGCGCGTCGCCGCGTCTCCATCGCGGGTAATGATGCAATCGGTGTGATGCGAGCCATAGGTCTCGATATGATCGATCGCGCCCTCCAGTCCGTCGACGACCCGCGCGGCGATGATCGCATCGAGATATTCGGCCTGCCAATCCTCTTCGTTAGCCGGCTTCACCCGCGCATCGGCGGCCTCAGTCGCAGCATCGCCACGCACTTCGCAGCCTGAATCGATCAGCATCGAGACGAGCGGCGCAAGATGCGTCGCGGCGCAGGCCTTGTCGACGAGCAGCGTCTCCGCCGCGCCGCAAATGCCGGTGCGGCGCATCTTGGCGTTGAGCAGCACGCGCTTCGCCATGTCGAGATCGGCGTCCTATGCACGAAGACATGCACGATGCCTTCGAGATGCGCGAAGACCGGCACGCGCGCCTCATGCTGCACGCGGGCGACGAGATCTTGCCGCCGCGCGGCACGATGACGTCGATAGTGCCGTCGAGCCCCGCGAGCATTGCGCCGACCGCGGCGCGATCCGCCGTCGCGACCAGCGAGATCGCCGCCTCGGGAAGCCCGGCGGCCTTCAGTCCCGCCACCAGACAGGCGTGAATCTCCGACGATGATCGCAAGCTTTCAGAGCCGCCGCGCAGGATCGCCGCGTTGCCGGCCTTGAGACACAGACCGCCCGCGTCGGCGGTGACATTGGGCCGGCTTTCGTAAATCACGCCGATGACGCCGAGCGGCGTCGAGACGCGCTCGATCTTCAAGCCGTTCGGCCGCTCGAAGCTGGCCAGAACGCGGCCGACCGGATCAGGCAGATCGGCGATCTCCTCCAGTCCGCGGGCGATCGCCTCGACGCGTTCCGGATCAAGCGTCAGTCGATCGACGAAAGACGCCGCGGTTCCACGCGCTTTGGCGTCGGCGACATCGAGCGCATTGGCGGCGAGTATCGCGCCGCTTTGGCGGCGCATCTCTTCGGCCGCCTTACGCAGCGCCTTGTTCTTGACGTCGCTCGAGGCGAGCGCGACAGCCCGCGACGCGGCGCGAGCGGCGCGCCCGAGCGCGATAAGCGACTCGCCGAGCGCCGCGTCCGCGCCGCCTGCCCGCGTCTCATTGCGTAACGCCTGCGTCATAGCCAACTCTCGGCAAATGCTTGTGTCTCGCTATCATGGCGTGGCCGCCAAGGAAAGCCGCGCCTCGCCGAGCGTTGCGCGATATGAAAGAAGTGCCGCCATGTCCGCCCTACAAGATAATCCATTCGCTGGGCCGATCGGCGCCGAATATGACGTGCTTCGGCTGCTATGTCCGAACGCCGTCGTGCTCGCTCGGATGATCGGCGAGCAAATCGCGCAGTGGCGGCGCGGCGCTGGGCCGCTCGAAGGATTCGAGATCGGCTGCGGCACCGGGATCAGCACGCTGGCGGCGCTCTCAGCGCGAGACGACCTCCGGCTTGTCGCCGTCGACAGCGCCGGCGAAATGCTCTCGCAGGCGCGCGTCAATCTCGCCGATTACATCTCTGCAAGCCGCGTCACATTTATCGAAGCCGATGCGCTATCGGCGTTGCGCGCTTTACCTGGCGCAAGCAAGGACGTCGTCATTTCGAATTATGCGATCCATAATTTCCCTGACGACTATCGCAAGAAGGCGATCGCCGAGATTTTCCGCGCGCTGAAGCCTGGCGGCCTGTTCGTCAACGGCGACCGCTATGCGATGGACGACCCCGCGGCGCATCTTTCCGATACGCAAGCCGTCGTGCGTGGATGGTTCAAGATTTTCACCGACATGAAGCGGCTCGATCTTCTCGAAGACTGGATCGTTCATTTGCTCAGCGACGAGTCGCCTCGGCACATCATGTATTTCGAGCCAGCGCTCAAGCAACTGCACGCCGCCGGCTTCACCCCGGTCACGGTAGAATTTCGTGACGGCGTGGACACTCTGGTCACCGCGGTGAAGCCGGGCGCCTGAAAATAATGCGCGCTTCTCAAAAAGAGCCGCGCCGCCCTCTCCCCTTAGAAGAGTTAGCCGCGCGCAGGCTCGATATCTCGCGCAAAGCCAACTCCCACTCTTGCGCGTCATGCGCTATAGCGCGACATGGACCTCGCGCTTCTCGCTCTGTTCGCCTCGCTCGTCACCGCGATCTGCCAGTCCGTCACGGATCTCGGCACTAAGGCCGCGACGCGAACGGCGGACGATCGCGCCATTCTCGCGGCGCAATGGTGCGCCGGCGCGCTGCTGCTGACGGTCGCTTGCCTCATCCTTTATCCGGGACTGTTGACCACGCCGCGCGAGACCCTTGCGTCGCTGACGAAGCCTGACTTCTGGACCCTTCTGGTCTGGTCGGGCGCGCTCAACGTCGTCGCCTATGCGCTCTATATCCGCGCCTTTCGTCTGTCCGACGCGTCGCTGGTGGCGCCGCTGGTGCTGCTCACCCCAGTGCTGATGCTGTTCACCTCGCCGGTGATGACCGGCGAACATGCACCGCCGATGGGCGTCTTCGGCGTGCTGTTCACCGTGCTGGGCGTCGGCCTGCTCGACGCCGATCAAGAGAGCGGACGCCGCTTCAACTTCCATGTCTTCGCGCGCGACCAGGGCGCGCGCATGATGATCGGCACTGCCGCAATCTGGAGCGTCACGGCCAATATCGACAAGCTCGGGGTCAGGGCGTCGACGCCGCTCGTTTGGATCACGGCGGTGACCATCGTCATCGCTGGCTGCGCCCTGCTCTATTGGTTCGCGGGTCGGCGGGCCGCGCCGCGCCTCATCGCGCTACGCCACGCGATCGGCGCGGGTACGGCGATGGCCTTCGGCAACACTTTGCAGATGTGGGCGCTCACCGTGCTGTTCACTCCTTATGTCATCGCCATCAAGCGGCTGTCGGCGCTGTTCACCGTGCTCGCCAGCGGCCATGTGCTGAAGGAGGAGTCGAGCGGCAGATTGCTCGGCGCAGCGGTGATGCTCGCCGGCGCGGTGATGATCGCGTTGGCGCGGGGGTGAATGTCAATAATGGTAGCGACACTGCGCGATAAGCAACGCGCCGTCTTCTACGCGATAGACGAGGCGATGCTCGCGATCGATACGACGCGACCACCAACCGCGCAGGTCACCACGCAAGGGTTCTGGCTTTCCAAGACCCTCAAATGGCGTCCGAGAGCACTCCTTGATGAGCGCATTGATACGTTCGAGAGTTTTTTTATCCTGCGTCTGCCAATGGAGATAGTCGGCCCAAGCCTGCTCGGAGAAGACAAGCTTCATTCAACGAGCTTGCGCTCTTTGCCGCGCCCGGCATCGAGTTCCGCGATGGCTGCGCGCAAACGCTCAGCATTGCGCGGACTCTGCAGGAGATAACTGGTTTCCTCGTAAGAAGCGAAATCTTCGAGCGAGATCAGCACGGCCGCCGGCTTGCCCTTGTCGCGGGTGATGACGATGGGCTCATGGTCTTCCGTGACGCGATCTAACGTCGAGGCGAGATTCTTACGGAGGTCGCTGTATGAGGTGGTGCGCATGAGAGCAATATGTACGTAAATGCGTACGTTTTCAACCATGTCTTCATGGCCGGGCTTGTCCCGGCCATCCACGCCGGGACGTTGCGCTCCCTTCGCAGGACTGGCGGCGGCCCAGTCGCGTGGAGGCCCGCGACAAGCGCGGGCATGACGCGCGAAAGGCTCGGAAAGCCCCCTACTCCTCCATCTTCAGCGCGGCGATGAAGGCTTCCTGTGGAATTTCGACGCGGCCGAACTGGCGCATCTTCTTCTTGCCTTCCTTCTGCTTCTCCAGAAGCTTGCGCTTGCGGGTCACGTCGCCGCCGTAGCATTTGGCGGTCACGTCCTTGCGGAAGGCGCGCACCGTCTCGCGGGCGATGATCTTGCCGCCCAGCGCCGCCTGGATCGGCACCTGGAACATATGCGGCGGGATCAGCTCCTTTAATTTCTCGCACATCTGCCGGCCGCGCCCCTCGGCGCGCGTGCGATGAACCAGCATGGAAAGCGCATCGACCGGCTCGGCGTTGACCAGAATGCTCATCTTGACGAGATCGCCGGCGCGATAGTCGGTGAGTTGATAGTCGAACGACGCATAGCCTTTCGAGATCGACTTCAAGCGATCGTAGAAATCGAACACGACTTCGTTGAGCGGCAGATCGTAGACGGCCATGGCGCGCTTGCCGACATAGTTGAGATCGACCTGCACGCCGCGCCGATCCTGACAGAGCTTCAACACTGAGCCGAGATAGTCGTCGGGCGTGAGGATCGTCGCCCTGATCCAGGGCTCCTTGATCTCGTCGATCTTCACCACGTCCGGCATGTCGGCGGGATTATGCAACTCGATCTCGTCGCCGTTGGTCAGCGTGATCTTGTAGATGACCGACGGCGCCGTTGCGATGAGATCGAGATCGAACTCGCGCTGCAGCCGCTCCTGAATGATTTCAAGATGCAGCAAGCCCAGAAAGCCGCAGCGGAAGCCAAAGCCGAGCGCGGCGGAGGTCTCCATTTCATAGGAAAAGCTCGCGTCGTTCAAACGCAGCTTGGCGATTGCGGCGCGCAAATCTTCGAAATCCGCAGCGTCGACCGGAAAGAGCCCGCAGAACACGACGGGTTGCGCCGGCTTGAAACCCGGCAGCGGCTCGGCGGTCGGCTTCTTGTCGTCGGTGATGGTGTCGCCGACGCGCGTATCGGCGACCTGCTTGATCTGCGCGGTGATGAAGCCGACTTCGCCGGGACCGAGCGATGCGACATCCTGCATCTTGGGACGAAAGACGCCGATCTTGTCGATCTCGTAATGGGCGTCCGTCGCCATCATCTTGATCTTCTGGCCCTTCTTAAGGGTTCCGTCGAAGACCCGCACCAGCACGACGACGCCGAGATAGGCGTCATACCAGCTGTCGACGAGCAGCGCCTTTAGCGGCGCCTTGTCGTCGCCGGCGGCGCCGGCAGGCGGGTGACGATCGCTTCGAGCACATCGGGGATGCCGACGCCGGTCTTGGCGGAAATGAGCACGGCGTCCGAGGCGTCGAGACCGATCACCTCCTCGATCTGTTCCTTGATGCGGTCGGGCTCGGCCGCCGGTAGGTCGATCTTGTTGAGGACGGGAACGATCTCATGGCCGGCGTCGATCGCTTGATAGACGTTCGCGAGCGTCTGCGCTTCGACGCCCTGCGAGGCGTCGACGACGAGGAGCGACCCTTCGCAGGCCTTCAGTGAGCGAGACACCTCATAGGCGAAGTCGACATGGCCGGGCGTGTCCATCAGATTGAGGACATAGTCCCTGCCGTCCTTGGCCTTGTAATTGAGACGAACCGTCTGCGCCTTGATGGTGATGCCGCGCTCGCGCTCGATATCCATCGAATCGAGCACCTGCTCGACCATCTCGCGCGCGGCGAGCGTTCCGGTCTCCTGAATCAGCCTGTCGGCAAGCGTCGATTTGCCGTGGTCGATATGGGCGACAATCGAGAAATTGCGGATATTTTCGATTTTATGGGCGGTCATGGGCGCGGGATAGCAGCGCCCGCCCAGGAAGGAAAGGGCGGGTCGCTGGCGCCCGGAGGAAGGCGACCGAACCCAAGGAGGCTATTTCTTCTCCATCCGGCCTTCGAGCTCCGCCTTGCCGCGGTTAAACAGTTCGATCGCCTTGGGAATAGCCCAGCGAATGAAGGCGTCCGCCGCCTTGACGGCCATGCAGCCAATCTGGGTCACGACGGCCACCGTCTTGTCGAACCAGGGCAAAGCCGGACTGTCCGCCGGAATCTTGCCCCTCGCCCAGGCGACGCCCTTGGTGGTCTGTTGAGAGACGAGATTCCACAGCACGATCGCGGGATCGGACGACGGCGCGGTGGCGATGGCGTGACGCAGCCGGGCGATCTCCGCCGCAGCCTCGTCGGCGCGGCGATCGGCGGCTTCGAGCTGCGCGGAGACCTGCAGCGCTTTCGCCGAAGCCTCGGCCTTCTCCGCGGCCAGCCGGTCGCGTTCCGCGGTCATCGCCGAAAGGCTGTCACGGAGGTCGTCGCGCTCCTTGGCGTAGGCGTTGGCCTTGGCGACGATTTCAGATTTTTCAAAAATCTGCCGGTCGCGCTCCATGCGCGTCGATTTCAATTGCTCCTGCAGATTGTTCAAGAGGGAGCGGGAAACCGTATCTTCCGGCTGCGACGAAGTTTCATCGGACATGGCCGCCTCCTATTGAGAGATGGCTCGCAAGGGCGATGGGGTCGCGCGAGCACAACGGAAATGGCCTCGGTGGCGGTTCGGCCTCAAAATCGCGCGCCAAGCGCGAACATGTTTAGTGTCAAAAAGTGATTCTGCAAAATATCGGCGTCGGCGCCCGCCATTGCACAATGCGTTAGCGTGGATTGCTCAATGCGCGCGACCGGTGGCCTCTTGCAGTCGCTGCGCCGCCGTCAGGCATTCACGCGGCGCCGCTGTACATTTATCGCGCGCAGCGGCGGCGATCGCATCGCCGCCGGCATGAATGAGCGAGGAGACTTCCTTGACGGCGCCCTCCGCAAGGCCGCCGGCCTTGTGCCGCGTCTCCTGGCGGGCGACCGCATTTTTCCTCGCAGCCGGCGCAAGATCGGCGCGCCACTGCAGCGCAGCGAATACAAGGAGCACGCAGATGGCGCATTTAATGAAGAAAAACAAAATCGTCTCCAGGACCGGGAGCGGCTCCTCGAAAGGATGTCGCGACCGGGTTGAGCGTCGGTAAACGCCCCCCGGTTTTTTTCGGCAAAAGTTTCGGCAAGAAAATGAAAACCATGTCGATGCGTCGCCGAACAACTCTTGACGTTTTCGCGTCGGCTTAGCGGCTGCTTAAGGACGGTCCCTTATCTCTTCCGGCGACGAGGAGCGTGCGCCTTGAGCAGCTTTGCCGACGAGAGCCGATATGAGTCATGCGTGAGCGCCGCTTTGCATGAGCGGGTCATTGGACGACCAGTGGAAGAAGCGCGTCATCGCGCGTTTATCGTCGCCCGGCTTTTCGTCGCCGCCTGCATTCTGCTCTCGGCGCCTCTGCTTGTGTTATTCCGAGGCGCCCCGACGACCGCTGAGTCCGTCATCTTCCTTCTAGCGCAGATTCCGCTGATCTCCGTCATCGTGCTGTCGCGCACGGGAGATCTGCGCATCGCGCGGAGTCTCTCGGTCGGCGGCTGGCTTGCGACGGCGACGGCCGTCCGCGCACTTATGCCGGGCTATGACGTGTTCTCAGTCGCGCTGCTGCTCATTGCGCTCGTGGAATCCGCGCTGACGCCGGAAATTGGCGCGTTGGTGGTCATTGAAGTCGCCGCGATCGGCGTTCTGGCCCTGATCGCCGGCCAAAATCTGCGGGCGTCCCGCGAACTGTTAATGCAACATCCGGCGGCGGCGAGCTTGTTCGCGGCGTCAGCGCTTCTTTACGTCGCCGCCCTCCTCTACGGCGCTGTGCGCGTCGAGAAGGCCCGCGCTCGGGCCGAGGCGCGAAACGACCGCGATACTGGGCTGCCTATCGGGGCCGTCAACGACATCCTGTTGCATCTCGACCGTGCAGGCTTCGTCAATGCAGTCATGGGCGAGCGGCATCGCGCCTTTGAGCTCAACCGGAGAGATCTGATCGGCCGCGAATTCTTTCAACGCATTCATGTCGCCGATAGGCCCGCCTTTCTGCAACTCGTCTCCGACGCGTTTGACGGCTGGGCGACGACGCCCGCATCCGTCCGCGTTCAGGTCGGCGTTTCGCGCAATCCGTCCAGCGAATGTGTCGAGCCCGTATTCGCTTATTTTGAGGCGCGCATGCGCCGCGCCCCATCAGACGGCGGCAATGGCGCGCCCGACGCCGTCCTCTGCGCCCTGCGCGACGCCAACGCCGGAATCGAAGCCGACATCGCCCTCGCCGCGGCGCGCGCGGCGGCGGAGCGCGCGAGCACGAGCAATGTGCGCCTGCTTGCCGGCGTCAGCCACGAATTACGTACGCCGCTCAACGCCATCATCGGCTTCTCCCAGATGCTGGCGACCAACGAGATTTCGTCGTCGGAGCCCTCCAAACGGCGCGAATATGCGTCGATCATCGGCGACTCCGGGCGTCATCTGCTTGAGATCGTCAACTCCATCCTCGACATGTCCAAGATCGAATCCGGCGCGATGGAAATCGAGCCTGAGCCCTTCACTCTGCGGACACTGGCCGATCAGTGCTGCGACATGATGCAGTTGCAGGCCGATCGATCGGAGGTGACGCTCGCCCGCGACTTTGACGATGCGCTTGGCGACATCGTCGCCGACAAGCGCGCGTGCAGGCAGATCCTGATCAACCTGCTGTCCAACGCCGTGAAATTCACGCCGCCCGGCGGCGCGGTGAAACTGCTGATTCGGGCCGAAGGCGATCAGGCGATCATTACCGTCGACGACGATGGCGTCGGCGTCGGGCCCTGCGATCTTGCGCGCCTCGGCGATCCCTTCTTCCAGGCCAGCGTAGCGTCCGACCGCCGCCATGAGGGAACGGGCCTTGGCCTTTCCGTCGTGTGCGGACTTGTGGGTCTGCATGATGGTTCGATCACCGTCGAAAGCGGACCTCAGGCCGGGACGACGGTTTCCGTGCGACTGCCGCTCGACTGCCGCCAAACTCCCGGCGCGAGCGGCCGTCCGGCGAGAATTGAAGCGATTGCGCGTCCCGGCGCCGCAACTGCGGCGGGCGTCGTCGTCGCGGAACCAGCAACGGTGAAGAAAATTGCCTAACGCCTCGCTCTACACCTCACGCTTTCAGGCTTCGCCTACCGATCGCGCGCCGCCACGCGACGCAAGGCGCAATGATCGCTCGTTCCTCGCGCGCATGTTCGGCCCCAAGCGGATCGGCGCCATGCTCATCCTCGGCATCGCCGCCGTGGCGGCGATCGGCGTGCCGATGAACGCGCTGTTTCTGCAGGATGGAAGACATCCGGCGCCGCTCTTCTCGGTTCGGCCATCGAGCGCCATCACGGTCGCGCCGAGGCCGCCGACGCGGCCGGCAGCGATTGAAACCGCGCGAACAGAGCGGGAGAGCGGCGCTTCCGCGCGGCCGACGCCCAAAGATCCTATCGCCAGCAAGCTCGCAAAACTCGACGCCGGTCTCGAGACCGGCAGGATCGACCCGGCGAAGACCGATGCGACCACGGGCGCCGCCGACAAGACGCGCGACGCCATCGGGCTGTTGATCCTGAGCAAGGCGCCGCCGACCGCAAGCGCCGACAAGACCGAAAAGCCCGCGAAGGCGGCAAGCGCCGAGAAGCCTTCCCCGATTGACAAGAGCGTTCTTTATAGCCAGCGGGCGCTGGTGAGGCTCGGCTATGTGGTGCGCGCGGACGGCGTTTGGAACAGCGCGACGAGTCACGCTTTGGAGAAGTTCGAACGCGACGCCGGCCTGCCGGCCAAGGGCCGGATTACGCCTAAACTCCTGGAGCGACTTGCGACGCTATCCGGATTGCCGCGCCGTTAAACGGCCGGGGTTCGACAACGGCGCCGCTCAAGCGTTAGAGTATCCGTGTTCATCAAGGGGCTTTTTCGATCCACGGCCGATTGGCTCGCAGCAGCGCATTGGCGAGCAGCAGTAGCTTTCGCATGACGGCTGTGACGGCGACTTTTGGGGGCTTTCCGGCTTTGACGGGTCTTTCGTAGGCGGCTTTGAGGTCCGGGTTGAATCTGCATACAACGAGAGCGGGCATGTAAAGGGCTTGGCGGAGAAAGGCCCTGCCGCCTCGGATAAAAGCATGTCCTTTCCACGTTCCGGATTGTCTCGCGATGGGCGCGAGACCGGCGAGGCTGCGGCCTGCTTGCCCTCGAGGGTCCCCAACTCCGGCATTTCTATCAGCAAAGCGAAGGCCGTGATTTTGGAGACTCCGGGGATGGAGAGGAGAATGCCGAAGCGTCGCGCCAGCTCCGCGTCCTGGCCGATGAGCTGCTGGATGGCCGCTTCGATTTTTCGGATTTTCTCTTCTATTTCAGCAAGGCGCGTGACGTTTTGGCGTTTGAGCAAGGCGATGGAGAGCGATTTGGCGCGATTCCTGGCGGCCGTCCGATCCTTTACGAGCGCGCAACGCGCCAAATGCAGTTCCTTGAGATCTGCAATGCTTTGACTGACGCATGGTCGCGCCTCCAGCTTCAAGACCTCGCCCATTCGCGCCAGCATTGCGGCGTCCGCGCGATCGGTCTTGACGAGCTTGCCGGCGGCTTCCGCGAAGCGGCGCGCCTGGCCAGCTTTGTCATTGCCCGCACGACAGAGGCGGTGCGTCGAGCGATACAGCATAGTCAAGAGAGCATAAGGGCGCTGGCCGGCCGTTACGGGATCCATCCGAAGACAGTCGCCAAATGGAAGCGTCGGACCATCACCGCCGACGCCCCGATGGGGCCGAAGGCGCCGTCGTCGACCGTGCTCACCCTCGAAGAGGAGGCGATCATTGTCGCTTTCCGCAGGCACACGCTGCTCCCCCTCGATGATTGCCTTTACGCCTTGCAGGCGACGATCCCGCATCTGACGCGTTCGTCATTGCATCGCTGCCTGCAAAGGCATGGGATCAGCCGATTGCCGGAGATCGAAGGCGACAAGCCGAACAAGAAAAAGTTCAAGGCCTATCCGATCGGCTTTTTTCACATCGACATCGCCGAGGTGCGAACCGAAGAGGGAAAGCTCTATCTTTTTGTGGCGATCGACCGCACCTCGAAGATCGCTTTCGCCAAGCTCGAACACGAAGCTAATCGTCTAACGGCGACAGCTTTTCTCGAAGCGCTCATCGAGGCGATCCCCTACAAAATCCACACCGTCCTGACCGACAACGGCATTCAGTTCCCCTATCTGCCCAAGAACCGCAACGGCCCAACGGCCCAACGGCCCAATTTGCGACGCACATGTTCTCCCTGCGCTGCCGCCAAAACGGCATCGAGCATCGCCTGACCAAGCTCAATCATCCCTGGACGAATGGTCAAGTTGAACGAATGAACCGAACCCTCAAAGAGGCGACAGTCAAACGTTATCCCTACGACAGCCACAACCAGTTGCGTGAGCATCTCGCAGCCTTCATGGCCGCCTATAATTTTGCGAAACGGCTGAAGACCCTGCGAGGCCTGACGCCTCATGAATATGTCTGCAAAATCTGGAAAGCCGAACCCGCCGTCTTCAATAAGAATCCGATCCAGCTCACTTCGGGACTATACACATCGTTCATGTGCTCAAATCCGGTGGGCGCTGGATTGACGCGCCGCCGGACTATGGGCCGAAGAAGACGCTCTACAATCGTTACGTTCGCTGGGCCGCCAAAGGCGTTTGGGTCGATCTCTTTCACGCTCTCGCCCAAGCAGGTGGACCGCCCGCGCAGGTTCTCATCGACTCCTCGGCGGTGAAGCCGCATCGCTCGGCCAGCGGCGGCAAAGGGGCGAGAAAAATCAGGCCATCGGTCGCTCGCGCGGCGGGCGCACGACCAAAATCCATGCGCTGACCGATGCCCAATGTCGCCCGCTCGCCTTCATGCTCACCGGCGGCCAGGTAGCCGATTGCACCGCGGGCGCAGAACTTCTGGCGCGGCTTCTCCGAAGCGGGAGAGCGTAGCGGACGCGCACCCGTGGAAAAAGCAAGTCTTTCGTTTTGCGCGAGATCATGATCAGCGAACGCCCCGCCGAGCCCGCAGACCGGGCCGTTTCGGGACATCGGGATGGCGATCTGATCTTCCGTTTATGAAGTTTCGCAA
Organism: Methylocystis sp.; assembly: GCA_046349135.1. Lineage (GTDB taxonomy): Bacteria > Pseudomonadota > Alphaproteobacteria > Rhizobiales > Beijerinckiaceae > Methylocystis. The sequence continues at coordinate 90,927 of JAXMCY010000004.1, forward strand.
TCGGGGCGCGGGTCGAGAGGACGACACGCTTCACGATGCTGCTGCATCGCTGCATCTTCCTCGAACGGAGGAGCATGGCGAGACAGCTCGCGTCAAAAAATGGACCAGCTCTCGCCGGTCACGGCACTCTTCGACCGGCTCCTGCACCACGCCGTCGTCTTCCAGATCGAAGGCTCGAGCTATCGACTGCGCGAGCACGCGATTCAAACCGACTCCAAGGAGTGCCTGTCGGAAAACTCCTTGTAGTGATCGATAACTTTGACGGGGGATCCCATTTCGCGCACGACGCCGCCCTCGAGCCAGAGCACGCGATCGCACAGCGAGGCTAGAAAGTTGAGATCGTGCGACACCATCAGAATAGTGCCGGTTTTGGCGAAGTCGGCGATGTATTTCTCGCATTTGCGCTGGAATATTTCATCGCCCACCGACAGCGCTTCGTCGACAATGAGCACGTCAGCCTTGGCGTAGGCGCAGATGCCGAACGCGACGCGCGCGATCATGCCCATCGAATAAGTGCGCATCGGCTGCTCGAAGAAGGGCCCGATGTCGGCGAAGGCGGCGATGTCGTCGATGCAGGCGTCGACCTCCTTGCGCGACAACCCCAGAATCGCCGCGCCGATGCGGGCGTTTTCGCGCCCGGTCAGCAGACCATCGAAGCCTGAGCCGAGCGCCAGAATCGGCGCGATCCGGCCGGCGACCTTGAAGTCGCCCTTCGTCGGCTGAGTGATCCCGCATAGAATTTGCAGAAGAGTCGTTTTCCCGGCGCCGTTGCGTCCGACGATCCCGAAGCGTTCTCCCTTCTCCACGGTGAAATTGACGTCGTGGAGCACCCATTTCTCCCTGTAGAACTTCTTCCACAGGCCAAACAGGATCTGCTTGAGCTGATCGTTCTGATGCGCATAGAGCTGAAACGCCTTGCCAACGCCCGCGCAACGGATTGTGGGCTCAGATGACATCGACGATGACGGACTTATAACGCATGAAGAACTGATAGCCGCCAAGGAACACGGCATAGGAGACCGCGACAAGCGCAAGATAGCCGAAGACGTTTGGAACTGTTCCATCAAGCGCAAGCCCGCGCAGCATCTCGATATAGTCGCCGACGATATTGAGACGAAGCCACAATTCGACCGAACCCGACATGGCCGCGATCTGATCCAGGCGATAGAAGATCGGCGTCGCGAACATGAGCGCTGGCACGATGGAGGCCATGATATGGGCGACGTCGCGCGTGAACGCCCCCAGCGCCATCAGGAACCACACGATCCCCATGACGAAGAGGAAGAAGGGCGCGACCAGAAATGGCGTCAGCACGATCGTTAGGGGAATCGTTGCCACGGTCAGCAACCGAAAGACGACGTAGACCGCCAACGCCACGCCGCCATAGGTGAACGCGCGAATAGTTGCGGTCCAGGCGATGGTTTCGCTGGGGAAAATCGACTTCTTCACGAAGTTGACATGCTCGTGCAGAAGCATCGGTGCCCGATAGGCAAGTTCGCTGAAGAGATTGAAGACGATCAGCCCAATGAAGATCGAGCTCGCGTAATCGGTAACGCTCATGCCGGTGGAAAGCTGCGGAACCGTCACCGAGAACAGCGCCGTGTAGGTGAGCAGCATGAAGAGCGGAGAGAGCACCGCCCACAGCGGTCCGAGCGCCGAGCCGCGAAACCTGGAAATGAACTCGCGCCGTACAACGGCGCGGATAAGCTCCCGATTGCGCCAAGCCCGCTCGAAGGGCGCGACATAAGCCGGAGAAACAATTTGGGCTAGCCCCACCGATCTTTCCGCTCTTGTAACTTGAGTTTCCATAAACCAGTTGATCGGTGGCCGTGTCAAGATTACGAAAAATCGGCCTCGCCTTGCCGCTCAGCACTCGCCGCTGACCTTTTCCGAGAGCGATCGCCGATTTCTGTGGTCTGAAAAATTCGGCGGCGGCGGTTTGGGCATGAAGCTAGCCGGCTCCATCGCCGGCAAGGCCCGCTTGGGCTTGGCGTTCTGGCTATGCAGCTTGTTCAGCAAGTTTTTCATCTTGTGAACTCAGAAGAGCTGCTCGCGCATTGTCGGCCACACCCGCCGAGCACGATGCGGATTTTCTCTTCGGCTGAATTATGCCGGCGCGTCGCGCGGCGGATGTCTCGCACAAGTCGTTCAGACGACGGCTTCGGGCTATCGGATTTCTGGCTCATCTTCACTCCCTGACGGTTACGATGAGCCAGAAATCCTCCTTTCAGCAATCCGCCCAATCTGTCTCAAAGGCCCTGACGCGGGATGAGCTACGCGCGATGAAGGTGACGCCGCATGTGGCGCAAAACACCACCGAACCTCGGCGGTCGACCCTCGTCCGACGCGCCATGCGGGCTACGCCGTCAGCCAGCGCATTCGCAAGAAGATCGAGGAGGGCTTCGGCTGGATGAAAGCCATCGTCGGACAAGACAAGACCATGTTCAGAGGCAGAGACCGTGTCGAATGGGCATTCACCTTCGCGGCCGCCGCTCGACAATTACGCCGCCCACAAACATCCCAGGGTGCACCAATGGCTCGCCCGCCACGAACGCTTCACCTTCCACTTCACGCCGACTTCCTGCTCCTCGCGCAACGCCGCCGAGGGCTTTTTCGCCAAGCTGACGAAACAGCGACTCAAACGCGGCGCGCTCCGCTCGGTGGCCGACCTTCAGGCCGCCATCAAGCGCTTTCTCAACGAGCATAATGGCGCATCGAAGCCTTCACCTGGACCGCCGATCCAGACAAAACTCCTCCCCGCCGTCAGGCGGGCACCAAGCGTTAGATTCGATCCACCAGCTCCTTTCAGGGTGGGGCAATCTGACCCTGAGGCTGCGAGCGACAGCCTTAACACATGGTCACGGAGTGAAAAGCGGTCGGCTAGAGTATCCGTGTTCATCAAGGGGCTTTTTCGATCCACGGCCGATTGGCTCGCAGCAGCGCATTGGCGAGCAGCAGTAGCTTTCGCATGACGGCTGTGACGGCGACTTTTGGGGGCTTTCCGGCTTTGACGGGTCTTTCGTAGGCGGCTTTGAGGTCCGGGTTGAATCTGCATACAACGAGAGCGGGCATGTAAAGGGCTTGGCGGAGAAAGGCCCTTCCGCCTCGGATAAAAGCATGTCCTTTCCACGTTCCGGATTGTCTCGCGATGGGCGCGAGACCGGCGAGGCTGCGGCCTGCTTGCCCTCGAGGGTCCCCAACTCCGGCATTTCTATCAGCAAAGCGAAGGCCGTGATTTTGGAGACTCCGGGGATGGAGAGGAGAATGTCGAAGCGTCGCGCCAGCTCCGCGTCCTGGCCGATGAGCTGCTGGATGGCCGCTTCGATTTTTCGGATTTTCTCTTCTATTTCAGCAAGGCGCGTGACGTTTTGGCGTTTGAGCAAGGCGATGGAGAGCGATTTGGCGCGATTCCTGGCGGCCGTCCGATCCTTTACGAGCGCGCAACGCGCCAAATGCAGTTCCTTGAGATCTGCAATGCTTTGACTGACGCATGGTCGCGCCTCCAGCTTCAAGACCTCGCCCATTCGCGCCAGCATTGCGGCGTCCGCGCGATCGGTCTTGACGAGCTTGCCGGCGGCTTCCGCGAAGCGGCGCGCCTGACGGGGATTAACCATGGCGATCGCCAGGCCGGCCGCATCGAGCGCGCGTTCGAGCGCACGGTGATAGGGGCCTGTTGGCTCGAACACAACGCTCTTGACCGGCGCGGTGGTCAGCCATTTGAGCAGGGCTTTGCGGCCGGTCTTGTCATTGGCGAAACGGCGCGAGGCGCCATCGGCAAGGCGGTGGACATCGAGAAAATCTTTTGAGACATCAACGCCAATGGTAGAAGGATTCATCTTTTCCGCGCCTCTGCTTGTCATTCGGGCCAAAAGCCCGAGTATCCGTCCAGGCCAAAGGAAAAGTCGAGGGCGATCAAACTCTAGCTCGACCCGTCAAACGGTCCGCAGTTTCCCGATCCGTCCCTCGCCGCTGACGAGAGGGCGGCAACCCTCTCCCAGCGGTTCCTTCTCGCCCAAGCGGCGCGGAAAGTCATAAGACAAGCGGTTCACATTTTTTTAGAATCGGCGTGATTCCCCTTTTGCCGGGTTTGTGATTCAAGATGCAGGCTGGGCTGGAGGCCAGCATCCGATGGCGCGACCTCTTTCCAATGATCTTCGCGAGCGTGTGGTTGCCGCGGCAGCGGCGGGCGAGAGTTGTCGTTCGGTTGCGGCGCGTTTTGGCGTTGCGGTTTCCTCGGTCGTGAAGTGGTCGCAGCGGCGTCGGACAACCGGGTCGGTTGCGCCCGGCAAGATGGGCGGGCATCGCAAGCGCGCGCTGGAGCCGCACCGCGCCTTCATCGTCGAGCGGATCGCGCAGGCGTCGCATCGCATCTGACGCTACATGGGTTGAAGGACGAGTTGGCGGCGCGCGGCGTGAAGGTCTCGCACAACGCCGTGTGGCTATTCCTGCGCCGCGAGGGGCTGACGTTCAAAAAAAACGCTGTTCGCCCTCGAGCAGGGACGTGACGACATCGCCCGCAGGCGCAAACGCTGGCGCGCGTGGCAGGGTCGTCTCGATCCGCGCCGCCTCGTCTTCATCGACGAGACCTGGATCAAGACCAACATGGCGCCGCTGCGCGGTTGGGGCGCCAAGGGCAAGCGCCTGCGCGGCTTTGCCCCGCACGGCCACTGGCGCACGCTGACCTTTCTCGGCGCGCTGCGCTGTGACCGTCTCGCCGCGCCTTGCGTCTTTGACGGTCCGATCAACGGCGAATGCTTCCGCGCCTATGTCGAACAGCAACTCGCGCCGGTTCTGCGCAAGGGCGACATCGTCGTCATGGACAATCTCGGCAGCCACAAATCCGCAGCCGTCCGACGCATCATCCGCGCCGCCGGCGCGAGGCTCTGGTATTTGCCGCCATACTCGCCCGACCTCAACCCGATCGAGCAGGCCTTCGCCAAGATCAAGCACTGGATGCGACAGGCCCAGAAACGAACCATCGAGGACACTTGGCGGCAAACCCGCCGCCTCGTCGAACAGATCGAACCAAGCGAGTGCGCATACTATTTCGCAAACGCCGGATACGCTTCCGTCAAATCGTGAACCGCTCTAGTTTCCGTTCTTATGCGCCTGAGATCCGACATATTCGTCTCCGCCCTGATCCGTCGCGCGGAAACGCAAGGCGCTGTCGCCATGCTGCGTCGGCGAGGCGCCGCCGAGGCCGGCGCGATCTTCGTCAAACTCGATCGCCTGGACGGACGGGCGGCTGTTTATGGTCCTGCCCCGCAAAGCGAAGAACTGCCGATGGGAGTCGATCGGCTGTTCGCGCGGGTGCATGCGGACGACTGGCTGGATCCGGCTGGGGCCGAGCAGCGACTGAAGCGGGAGATCATGTTCGACCCGGACCTCTGGATCGTCGAGATTGAGGATCGTGAGGGTCGCGTGTTCGTCGACCTCGCAGCGTAAAGCGCGGACCGAACGTGAGAACTCGCGTCAGGCGGACTGATCGAGTTTGCGCGAGGACTGCGGTAGGGATTGCATCGATGCGGCGCGGCGCGATGCCGCCCCGCCGGGGTCTTCTCGCGGTGGACGGCGGGAAATTTCGCATTCCGATCGGGCCGCGCCGGTCATTGCGCCGACGATCTGCGCCGCCGCCCGCTGCGGCGTCGAGCGAATCAAGCCGATCAAAGCGGGCGCGACATCGGCATTCCGCCCGTTACTCGCACAAGCAGAAACAAGAACACGCGTCGCCGACTCAAGCGGAACGCCAATCGCATGAAGCGCGAGCGCCAAGGCTTCGCCGAGATGGTCGGCGACGATCGCACGAGCGCGATCCTTTCGGCATTCAAGCGCCTCAGAAAGGAGAGCAGCCATGGCGCCGCGATCATGGCGTAGCGCCGCCGCTTCCAATTTCGCAACGAAGTCGGCGTCAGCGCGAAGCGGCGTCTCGGCGACGCCGCTGGCCAATATCCGGCGACACGCATCGAGAACGATCGCCATGCGCTCGAGACGACTCGCCGCAAGGAAGAGTGGCTCCGGATCAAGATCGAGGTCGTCTCGGTCGAGCAGCATGCGTGCGAGCGTCGCGTCATCGCGAGCCGCCGTGATCAGCGCACGTCTCGAAGCCGAATCAAGATGCGCCGACAAATTGCCGGCGAGTGCGCGAAGAACTTGGCGCTCGCCGCGTGACGCGAGCGCCAGCATCGTCTCCCGATCGAGATCGCGGCGGCGCGCTATCGCAGCGGCGAATTGGGCCGGCTCGCGCTCGGCGGCCGCGATTATGTCGCGGCGCGTCAGGCCCGGCGCGAATTGAAAGGCAAGAGCCGCCGCGGGGCCGCCCTTCTCAAAAAGACGGTCGAAAATCGAGGCGGGCGTTTCGGGATGAAAGCAAAGCGGCAGCGCCGCGCGCGCCGCCGCTTCGGAGTCGATAATGTCGATAAGGCCGAGCGCGAGTTTTTCGAATTGCCGAACGTCGGCGGTCGGGTGTATCGATCGCTCGACAAACTGGTCGACGACGGTGCGAAGCATCGACGCGTCGACGATCCGACGCTGTTCCTTATCGGCGCCCATTGGAAGAACCGCTTGAACCCATACGCAACTTGCGGAAGATTTAGCATCCGGTCGTTGACGGAACATTAACCCTCGTGAACTCCTAATCGTCCGGACGGCTGATTCATCGTCGGCGGAAGGAGCTTTGGAGGCATCGCCATGGGGAAGGTCATCGCCTTCCAACCCCGCATGAAAGCGTCGCCGACGCGCAAAGGCGCGTTGGAGCGTGACGCCGAAATTCTGTTCTTTCTGGGCGTGCGCTACGTCCGGATGGACGACGCCGATCAAAGAACGATCTCCGAGCCAAAGTCTTGCGGCGCGCCGCCGAGCGGCGGCAAGCGTCGGCGCCGGGTTCGCGCCTGACTCAATCGGCAAGGACAAGCGCCCAATAAACCTTGTATTTCGCGCCGGGCGCATAGGCCGTGGCGATGCCCATCCGCTTTGCGCGCGTATCGAGCATGCGCGCATTATTCGGCGCAGAATCGCGCCAACCAGAAAAAGCCTCCGCCAGCGTGCGATAGCCTGCGGAAACATTCTCCACGGCCGCCGTCGTTTGAACGCCTGCGCTGGCGAGACGGTCGCCGAGTTCGCCGCGCGCAGCGAGATCGCCTCTTTGCGCCATGTCCCGCGCCTGCGCTTCGGCCACCCGTTGCAGACTTTCGTCGAGCGTTAGTGCGCCGAGCCCGCTGTTGCGCCGATAGAGCGAGATCATGTCTCTGGCCGCCACAGGATCGACGCTCGCGCCGGCCGTCGCCAGAGAGCGGTACATTGGCGGCTCCGACCCCGTCGCCGCACGCGGCGCCTCAGGCGCGGCGTTGCAACCGGAGAGCGCGCCGAGCGCCAGAAGAAAAACGAAACGAGGAAGTGAGGACAATGACATGGCGCGCATCTCGCGCCTCATTCTTTGACAAACGATGAATGCGAAAGAATTTTACTTCGCCGGCGCGCTCTCGGTGGGGGCGGCGGCGTCCTCCGTAGCGTCGTCGGATTTTTCGGCGTGCTCCTTATCTTCGCTCTTGCCGCCGGTCAGATCGGCCTCGATAGCGAGAGCGCTCGCGGCTGCCGCGGCCGCGAGCTTGTCGAGCTCCGGTATTTGAACGATCGTCGGCGGCGGCGCGGCGGCGGCAGGCCCGATCGTGATTCCAGCGTCATTGAGGCGCTGATAAAGATCGAAGTGCAGATCGCTGCGCACCCGCGCCGATTGTTCGACGTCTTCGACATAGCACCACAGTTCGAATCTGAAGGCGTTCGCCTCCATGCCAAGGAACATCACCTGAGGGGCGGGAATCCGCAGAACGCCTTCCTGTGCGCGCGCGGCGGCCAAGAGAATGTCGCGCATTCTTTCCGGATCGACGCCAGCATGAGGCGCGATCGCGATTTTGATGCGGCCGACCTTGTCGCCGCGGAGCCAATTCTTTACCACGCCGGCGACAAGATTGGAGTTCGGCACGATCATCGTCGCGCGATCGAAGGTCTCAATTTCCGTGGAGCGGACGTTGATGCGTTTGACATAGCCCTGCTCGTCGCCGACGACGACCCAGTCGCCCACTCGAATCGCGCGCTCCCACAGCAGAATGAGCCCGGAGACGAAATTGTTGACAATCGACTGGAGGCCAAAGCCGATGCCGACTGACAGGGCGCCGGCGACGATCGCCAGTTTTTCGAAACCGAGTCCGACGTAAGACAGGGCGAGCGCCGCCGCGAAGATGAATCCGACATAGCCGAGCGTCGCGCTGATCGAATTGCGTAAACCAAGATCAAGTCTGGTCAGGGGCAGAAAGCGCGTGTCAAGCCAGCGGCGCAGGCCTTGCGTTGCAGCCAGCGTCACGGCGAAAACCAGCATCGCCACAATCGCGCCCCAAGGCGATATGGCGACGTCGCCGATTTTGAAGGAAATGAAAGCTGAACGAACGTTGGCGAGGAAATCGCCGGACTCGTAGCCGAGCGGCGCCATCGCGGCGAGCGCCGCCGCCAGGAAGCAGAGCAGCGTCACCACGCCGGACAGCAGCACGGCGAAGGGCGCAAGTTGGTCGCGCCGCACGCCAAGACCGCTGATCATATTGCGGCCGAGGAAACTCGTCGGCGCGAACGCCGCCTCGACGCCGCCCCGCAAGAGCGTGACGACGACGTAGAGCATCGCCAGGACCGCCGCGACCCATCCCAGCTGCAGAATGACGAAATTGGCAAAAGTAACATAGCCGGCCGCGCAAGAGCCGACGAGCACGAGCGCCAGGAGAACGCCGAAGAAACGCGCGACGCTCACCCAGTCGCGATCTTCGGCCGTCGTAACGACCGCGCCTTTCTCGACATCGACGCGGTTCGGTAGACTTAAGAGCGCGACAGTGATGAGCGCAACGACGATCATCACGCCAAGCCCGCGCGTCACGATCACAAGCGGGAGCCCAGCCTGCACAGCTTCTTCCATCTGCTCCAGGAAGCGCGCAGCCGAAAACGTCAACGCGGCGAGCACGATCAACCGCGTGAAAAGTTTCGCGAGCCGATCGCCCGGATTGATGAGACGCCAATTTGGATGCGACGGCGCAAATACCGCGCGCGCGATGGCATAGGCGAAGGCGACCTGCGCAATGCTCTCGGCGAAGCGCCGCCAAATGGGTTCGAGCGTCGCATCGACAAGGTCGAAGGCGTCAAACACGAGGCTGATCGCCGCAATCGCCGCAACCGGCGCGGCGGCGATTACGAGCGCCGACCATCCGGCCCCCGCCGCCTTGCGCAACGGCGTCGGCATGGCGTCCACGTCGACGCGCCGCGCGACCCATCGCGCCATGAACAACGCCAGAGCGAAGCCGATCGCGATCAGAATAAGAGCCGCGATAAACTGGGCGCGCTGACCGCTGTTGACTCGATCGGCGAAATTCGCCGCCCGGCCGGAGAGAAAGTTCGCTGACGCGCGGGTGACTGTCGGCGCGTCCGCGAGCGCCGCGCGCCACAATTCAGGCGAGAACAGACCCGGGGTGCGCAGAAAAAGATTTCGCGCGAAAAGTCCGCGTTGGCGCGCGACGATGGTGACGACGACCTGTCGCGCTTCGAGCTGCATGGCGCGCGCACGTTTCAATGTCGCGTCGGTGGCGTCGAACAGGCGACGCTGATCTTCAAGCTCAGCGTTGGCGCTAGCGCGAGCAGTCGCATCGGGCGATTCCGTTTCATTCGGCGCCGCCTCGGGCGCAGTAGCCGGCGGACCTCTCGCCGGCGGCGGATTCTCGACGCGGCCTTTGGCGGGGGGCTTTGGCGACGGCCGGACCTCCTGCGGCTTTTCGGCAGGTTTGGGGGCCTCCTTCGGCGCTTCCTGCGCTTTTGTGGCGGCGGCGGGCGCGAGTTCCTTCAGTCTTGCTTCGATGGCGGCGAGACGCGGCGTCAGCTTATCAATCGTGTCGTCCAGCTCGCGGGGCAGCGGTTCGACTCGGTCCCGCAGACTGCGCAAGGCGGCGTCGGACAGCTCGGGCTGCTCCAGCGTCTTCTGCACTTGATCGAGCGTGTCGCGGACGCGATCGAGACGAGCGTTGAACTGGTCGATCGAGTCCGGCGCTTCGTCGGCGCGCGCCAACGGAGCGGCGAGCGTCGCGATCAACATGGCGATCAGGAGGGTCAGCTTGCGCACATGTCTTCCCTAAATGGAGCGAGCCGATGGAGCGCGAGAATGAACAATCAATCGTTCGGCGGCGCGAGTTCGTCGCGATACGACCGTTTCTCGCCGTTCCGATCGACGATGGTCCATCCTCCCTGCCCATCCGGTTCGGCGGCGCCTTCGGCGATCCGCGCCTTACCGAAGCCGCCGGGAATATCGAGCACATAGGCCGGCAGCGCGACGCTGGTCACGCGGCGCGAGAGCCCAGCGTAAAGTCGCCGCCCGGCCGCCAAGCTGAGCCGGAAATGAGCGGTTCCCGGCGCGAGATCGGGATGGTGCAGATAATAAGGCCGGACCCCCAGGCTTGCCAAATCACGCATCAGGCGCTCCAGGATCTCGACGTCGTCGTTGACGCCTTTGAGCAGCACGGTTTGCGACAGGAGGATCGCCCCAGATTCGCGCAGCCGCGCGATCGCCGCGCGGGCCGTCTCGGTCAATTCGCGCACATGATTGACATGCAAGGCGACGAAAACGGTCTTGCCGCTGTCGCCAAGCGCGGCGAGGCGATCGCGCGTGATCAGATTGGGCGCGACAGTCGGCGCGCGCGTATGGACCCGCAGCAGCGCGACATGCGGGATTTCGGCAAGACGCCGCGACACGGCTTCGAGTCGACGCGCCGACAGCATCAAAGGATCGCCGCCGGTAAGGATCACTTCAAAAATCTGCGGTCGGCCGGCAATGTAGTCGAGCGCCGCCGCGACGTCGCGCTCGGGCAGCAGATCGCCCTTGCCGCGTCCGACCGTCTCGCGGCGAAAACAGAAGCGGCAATAGACCGGGCAGACCGACAGAAGCTTTAGGAGCACGCGGTCGGGGTAGCGATGCACGAGTCCTGGCAGCGGCGAATGGACGTCGTCGCCAATCGGGTCGGCGCGCTCCTGCGGCGCGGTAACGGCTTCGCGGACGTCAGGAATAAACTGCCGCGCGATGGGGTCGCGCGCATCGTCGCGATTGATCAGCGCCGCGACTTCCGGCGTAACCGCGATGCTGTAGCGCTGCGCGACATCGCTGAGAGCGCTAACGCTCGTCTCGGCAAGAAGGCCATGGTCAACGAGGTCGTCGAGCGTCATAAGAGGCTGAGCAGAAACTCTTCTTCTTGATAATTCTTTCATCTGGAATTCAGTCAAGCGAATGCGCGCCTATCGCTTTATCGAATACGCCCGTCAATTGAACCGCAAGCAGCCGCTTCAGCAGCGCCTCCATCGCCGACACATCCATTTGCCCGCGTTTGCACGAGGCGTCTGCCTGCTCCAGAGCATCGAAATAAGGCTGACGATTGGCAACGATCTGGTCCGGTATCGTGGTCGACCCCCGCAGGGCAAAACCTAACCCGACGCACATAACGACATATGAGAAAATCCGCGACGTTCTGCCGTTCCCATCGGAAAAGGGATGAATCCAATTAAGTCGCCACATGGCGTAGGCGGATCGGTGAATGGGCGTCGTATCTTCACGATGATCATTAAGATAATCGCAAAGCTCCTCAATATACTCCGGAATGAGATGCGCGCCGACCGGCTGATGCGCGCTCCCTTCAATGCCGACGCCTGCCGGTCGCCAGTTGCCGGCAAACTCACTAATCCCCATTAACGCTTCCCGATGCAGCGCCTGAATCATGGAGGGACGCCAGCGAAAGGCTGTGCCCTTCGCCAATGCATCTTCAACAATTTGTAGGCCAAGATCGAATTGTTTTAAGCCGTTACGAGCTTCGGCTTCAGCCCGGGCTGTCGGGTCGCTGACCAGATTTGGCTGGTCCGCAACGCTGTGCCGTCGAAGCTTATCGCTTTCCCGATTCGCCATTGGCGACGGCAGTGGCGAGTTTTTCGGCCTCCCGATCAACCATATCCCTGGTGATCATGGGATTTTCGAACGCAGTATTCCCATAGGCGAAGCTCCGGCGCTGCGCTTCCTTTTCATTCGCATCCATCGGGGGCCCGTTTCGCGCCGCCTCGATAAGCTTTGAAAGTTCTTCCTGCATCCAAATCACTATAATGAACTTATCGCCGAAAGGGAATTGCGGACCAGCTAAGATTTCGCCCCGCGCGTGGCGCGCTTCGCCAGCGTGCGCAACCGTAAGGCGTTGAGCTTGATGAAGCCTTCGGCGTCGCGCTGATCGTAAGCGCCGCCCTCCTCGAAGGTGACGAGGTCCTGATCATAGAGCGACCATGGGCTCTCGCGGCCGACAAGCGTCGCCGAGCCCTTATAGAGCTTGAGGCGAACCCGGCCCGTCACATGCTCCTGGCTCTTGTCGATCGCCGCCTGCAGCATCTCGCGCTCCGGCGAAAACCAGAAGCCGTTGTAGATCAGCTCGGCGTAGCGCGGCATCAACTCGTCCTTAAGATGCGCGGCGCCGCGATCGAGCGTCAGGCTCTCGATCCCGCGATGCGCGACGAGGAGAATCGCGCCGCCCGGCGTCTCATACATGCCGCGCGACTTCATGCCGACGAAGCGGTTTTCGACAAGATCGAGCCGTCCGATCCCGTGCAGACGCCCGAGATCGTTAAGCTTCGCGAGCAACGCCGCAGGCGACAGTCTGACGCCGTCTACTGCGACCGGATCGCCGCTCTCGAAGTCGATCGTGACATATTGCGGCGCGTCCGGCGCGTTTTCGGGATCGCTGGTGCGCGAATAGACATAATCGGGCGTCTCCTGGCTCGGGTCTTCGAGCACTTTGCCTTCCGAAGACGTGTGCAGAAGATTGGCGTCGGTCGAAAACGGCGCTTCGCCGCGCTTGTCCTTGGCGATCGGTATCTGGTTCTTTTCGGCGAAGGCGAGGAGATCGCCTCGCGAGACGAACTCCCATTCGCGCCAGGGCGCGATCACCGTAATGTCCGGCTCCAGCGCATAATAGCCGAGTTCGAACCGCACCTGGTCGTTGCCCTTGCCGGTCGCGCCGTGGCAGACGGCGTCGGCGCCGAGCTTTCGCGCGATCTCGATCTGCTTCTTGGCGATGAGCGGCCGCGCGATCGAGGTGCCGAGCAGATAGAGCCCCTCATATTGGGCGTTGGCGCGAAACATCGGGAAGACATAGTCGCGCACGAATTCTTCACGCAGATCCTCGATAAAGATGTTTTCCGGCTTCACGCCCAGCAGCAGCGCCTTGGCGCGCGCGGGCTCGAGCTCCTCGCCCTGGCCGAGGTCGGCGGTGAAGGTAATGACTTCCGCGCCATATGTCGTCTGCAGCCATTTGAGGATGATCGAAGTGTCAAGCCCTCCGGAATAGGCGAGGACGACGCGTTTGATTTCTTTTTTCGGGCGGGTCATTTTGGCTCTGGCTCGACGGTAAGCGATTGCGCGCGGGACTATAGGCGCCGCGGGCGCAAGCGCAAGGCGCGCGACGGGCCACGCGTCCGGCATAGGGAGAGACTCGTGCAGCGAACATTCGCCCTCGCGGGCGTCCTTTCCATCCTCGCGCTGTCGGGCCTCTGCGCGCAAACCGCCCAACGCGTCTGGACGCTCGGCGGGCTGGAGGAGAAAGACGCCGACAGCATCTATCTTGGCTATGGCGTCCCGGAGAGTGACGACAGCCTCGGAAGCTTCACCTGCGCGCCGGGAAGCGGCGTGGTCAAAATCTGGATTGCCGAAACCAGCGCCAGTCTGAAGGCGGGCGATAAGGCGACGGCGATATTTTCCGTCGGGGAGAAGAAGTCGAAGGTCGCCGGCAAGCTTGTCGCCAATGAGGAAGCTGGCGTGCCGAGCTTCGAAGGGCGCGTAGCCGCCAAAGACCCGATCTTTGCGGCGATGACGAGCGGCGAAACGCTCACCATCGCCATCGGCGGCGCGCAGCGAACGGCGCCGCTCGCCGAAGCGACCGACAAGTTCAAGAAATTCGCGGCGGCCTGCGCCAAGCGTTAAGGCCTCGTCTTTTGCGCCGGCGCCGCCTAAATTGACGCAATGAGCAGCCGCACGACGAAAAACTCCGCACGGCCCAAGGTCGCCGGCCTGACGCCGGCCCGACGCCGCGCGCTCGATATTCTCACCGAAGCGAACCGACCCGTGGGCGCTTACGAGATGATCGATCTCATGGCGGACGATGACGGCAAACGCCCCGCGCCCGTGTCGGTGTACCGAGCGCTGGGCTATCTCATGGACAATGGTCTTGCCCATCGGCTCGCGTCTAAAAACGCCTATATCGTCTGCGGCCATGCGCATGAGGCCGAGGAGCCGGTCGTATTCATCATCTGCGAACAATGCGGCGAAGTGAAAGAGGCGACGTCTCCGGGATTCGCCCGCGAACTCGCCGCGCTGATCGGGTCGGCGAATTTCAGCGCCCGGACCCGCGTCGTCGAAATCGCCGGGCGCTGCGCCCGTTGCGAAGGCAAGTAGCGATGCGGGGCGCCGCGCGCTGGCTCGCGCCGCTCTTCTTTCTCCTGGCCTCGCTCGCTTTTGCGGCGGCCAACTATCCACAGCTCACCGGTCGCGTCGTCGATCAGGCCAATATCATTCCGCCGTCGACACGAGACGCGATCGAGACGAAGCTGAAGGATCTCGAGGACAAATCCGGCATTCAACTCGTCGTCGCCTCGGTCAATTCGCTTGACGGCCAGGACGTCGAAACCTACGCCAACGGCCTGTTTCGCGCCTGGAAGCTCGGAGAAGCAAAAAAGAACAATGGCGTTCTGTTTCTCATTGCGCCGAACGAGCGCAAGATGCGCATCGAGGTTGGCTACGGCCTGGAGGGAACGCTCACCGACGCTTTGTCGAAGATCATTATCGCGACCGCGGTGGCGCCGCGTTTCAAGGCAAGGGACTTTGGCGCAGGCGTCGAACGCGGCGTCGAGGGGATCATCGAAGTGCTCTCCGGCGATTCCGCGGAATGGACCAAGCGTGCGCGGGGACCGCAATCCACGACCTTCGATCAGCTTTCGCCGCTCATTTTTTTCGCGCTGTTTCTGTTCATCGTCATCTGGATGGCGCGCAGCGCGCGCGGTCGGCCGGGCGCATATCGGCGCTACCGGCGGGGCGGGCCGATCATCATCCTGCCGCCGAGCGGCAGCTATTGGGGAGATGATTCCTGGGGCGGCGGGGGCTGGAGCGGCGGCGGCGGATGGAGCGACGGCGGCGGATTCTCGGGCGGCGGCGGATCGTCCGGCGGCGGCGGCGCGTCGGGGGATTGGTGATGCAACTGACGGCGCAAGACGTCGAACGGATCGCGCAGAGCATCCGCCGGGCAGAACAAACGACGTCGGGGGAGATCGTCTGCGTTCTGGCGCGCCGTTCGTCCGATTACGCTTACGTGCCGCCGCTCTGGGGCGCCTTCATCGCGCTGGCGTCGCCCTGGCCAATGTTGCTGTTCTCCTATCTGTCGACTCGCGAAATTTTTGCCGCGCAGATCGTCATCTTCGTCGCCGCGACGCTGTTTGTTTCATGGGGACCCGTGCGCTTTTTCCTGACGCCGCGCGCGGTCAAGCGCGCCCGCGCCGCGCGCGAGGCGATCGAACAATTCTTCTCGCGGGGCGTCGCCGCCACCAAGGGGCGCACCGGCGTGCTGATCTTCGTGTCTTGCGCCGAGCGCTATGCGCGCATCGTCGCCGACGACGCGATCGCCGCAAAAATCGCCAATGACGAATGGCGCTGCGCGCTGGATCTGCTGCTGGAAGAAATTCGGCATGAGAGAGTGGCGGATGGCTTTGTCGCGGCGATCGAGGAATGTGCGCGCCTCTTGGCGCAGCACGCGCCGCCCGGCGCGAATGGCGACGAACTGCCGGACAAAATCTATGTGATTTAGCCCCGTCACGGATTGGGCGCGCGACTGACCCAAGGCCATTTATTTAGCGAAACCGCCCCTCCCGCGCGACCTCCCGCCAGCCGATGTCGTGGCGGCAAAAGCCGCCGGGCCAATCGATCAGATCAACCGCGGCATAGGCGCGCGCCTGCGCCTCGGCGACGCTTGCACCAAGGGCGGTCACGTTGAGCACGCGCCCGCCGACGGCGATGAGTCGTCCGCCTTCCTCACATGTGCCGGCGTGAGTGACCGTAACGCCCTCGACAGCTTCGGCGCTTTCCAAATTGCGGATTTCCGAGCCGGTTATCGGGGGCCCAGGGTAATTCTTGGCCGCGAGCACCACGGTCAGCGCCGCAAGCGACGAGAACCGCGGCCTTTCCTGCGGCAATTCGCCTCGCGCGGCGGCGAGCATCAGTTCGAGAAGATCGTCTTCGAGACGCGGCAGCATGACCTGCGTCTCCGGATCGCCGAAACGGCAGTTGTATTCGATCAGCTTCGGCCCATCCTGCGTGAGCATCAGTCCCGCGTAAAGCACGCCCTTGTATGGGGCGCCCCTGTCGCGCATCGCGCGCATCGTCGGCTCGATGATTTCGCGCATGACGTGCATTTCAATTTCCGTTGTCACGACCGAAGCCGGCGAATAGGCGCCCATGCCGCCGGTGTTCGGCCCGGTATCGCCGTCGCCGACGCGCTTATGATCCTGCGCCGTCGCAAAAGGCAGCGCGCGGACGCCGTCGCAGAGCGCGAAGAACGACGCCTCTTCGCCTTGAAGACATTCCTCGATGACCACTTCGGCGCCTGATACGCCGAACGCGCCTTCGAACATCGCCCGCACCGCGCGCTCGGCCTCTTCCAACGTTTGCGCGACGACGACGCCCTTTCCGGCGGCGAGGCCGTCGGCTTTGACGACGATCGGCGCGCCATATTCGCGCAGATAATGGAGCGCCGGCTCGAGCGAGTCGAAGCGCGCGTAGCGCGCGGTCGGAATGCCGTAGTCGCGGCACAGGTCCTTGGTGAATCCTTTGGACCCTTCAAGCTGGGCCGCCGCCCGCGTCGGCCCGAAGGCGAGAACGCCATGTTTCTCCAGCTCGTCGACGAGTCCGCCGATCAGCGGCTGTTCGGGGCCGACGACGACAAGCGCAATCGCCGCCTTGCGGCAAAAGTCGATCACGGCGGCGTGGTCGGCCACATTGAGATCGACATTGTCGCCGATGCGCGCCGTTCCTGGATTGCCGGGCGCGATGAAGAGCCGCGTGAGCAGCTTACTTTTCGCCAGCGCATTGGCGATGGCGTGCTCGCGCCCGCCGGAGCCGATGAGAAGAATATTCATGCGGCCGATCGATAGCGGTTGAACGAGGCGGAAAGCAAGAAGTCGCCGCGCCGAAAGCTGGGATTTCCTCTTCGCTTTCGGCTCGCGCGACGGGACCTTCTCCGGTCGTGCCCTGGACTTACGAATAAAGCGCTTCCCTGCCGTAATGGAAATGCTCTAAACACACCGCCAACATCCCCTCCAGCGCGGAAGACGGCATCTATGGCGCGCCAGTTCATCTATCACATGCAGGGCCTGACCAAGACCTACCCCGGCGGCAAGAAGGTCCTGGAGAATATCAATCTTTCCTTTTACCCCGACGCCAAGATCGGCGTGCTCGGCGTCAATGGCGCGGGCAAATCTACGCTGCTGCGGATCATGGCCGGCATCGACAAGGAATATACCGGCGACGGCTTCGTCGCCGAGGGCGCGCGCGTCGGCTATCTGCCCCAGGAGCCGCACCTCGACCCCGCGCTGGACGTGCGCGGCAATGTCATGCTCGGCGTCGCGGCGAAGAAGGCGATTCTCGACCGCTACAACGATCTCGCCATGAATTATTCAGACGAGACTGCAGATGAGATGACGCAGCTGCAGGACGAGATCGAAGCCAAGGGCCTTTGGGACCTGGACAGTCAGGTCGATCAGGCCATGGATGCGCTCGGCTGTCCGCCTGACGACGCCGACGTGACCAAGCTGTCCGGTGGCGAACGCCGACGCGTCGCCCTGTGCAAACTGCTGCTTGAACAGCCGGAGCTGCTGCTCCTCGACGAGCCGACAAACCATCTCGACGCGGAAACGGTGAACTGGCTCGAAGGTCATTTGCGCCAATATCCGGGCGCGATCCTGATCGTCACCCACGACCGCTCCTTCCTCGACAATGTCACAGGCTGGATTCTGGAGCTCGATCGCGGCCGCGGCATTCCCTATGAGGGCAATTACACCAGCTGGCTGAAGCAGAAGCAGAAACGGCTTGCGCAGGAATCGAGCGAGGACAAGGCGCGTCAGCGCGCGCTGGAGGCCGAGAGCGAGTGGATCGCTTCCTCCCCCAAGGCGCGGCAGGCGAAAAGCAAAGCGCGCATCCAGCGTTACGAAGAGCTCGTCGCCAAGCAGAACGAAAAGGCGCCGACGACCGCACAGATCGTCATTCCGGTGGCGGAGCGTCTGGGCGACAATGTCATCGAGTTCGACCATCTGTCGAAAGGCTATGGCGACACGCTCTTGATCGACGATCTCTCGTTCAAATTGCCGCCCGGCGGAATCGTCGGCGTGATCGGTCCGAACGGCGCCGGCAAGACGACGCTGTTTCGCATGATCACAGGCTTGGAGAAGCCCGACAAGGGAACGATCGAGATCGGCGACAGCGTGCAGCTCGGCTATGTCGACCAGTCGCGCGACGCGCTGCACGCCAACAAAACCGTCTGGGAAGAGATTTCCGAAGGCAATGAGGTGATCTATCTCGGCAAGCGCGAAATCAACAGCAGAGCCTATTGCTCGGCCTTCAACTTCAAGGGCGCCGATCAGCAGAAGAAGGTCGGGCAGCTGTCGGGCGGCGAGCGCAACCGTGTGCATCTCGCCAAAATGCTGAAAAGCGGGGCCAACGTGCTGCTCCTCGACGAGCCGACGAATGATCTCGACGTCGAAACGTTGCGCGCGCTCGAAGAGGCGCTCGTCGATTTCGCCGGCTGCGCGGTCATCATCTCGCATGACCGCTTCTTCCTCGACCGCATCGCGACGCATATTCTCGCCTATGAGGGCGACAGCCATGTCGAATGGTTCGAGGGCAATTTCGCCGATTACGAAGAGGATAAGAAGCGGCGCCTAGGGCTCGACTCGATCATCCCGCATCGGCTGAAATATAAGAAGTTCACGCGGTGACGGCGACGGGCGGAGGTCGTGCGCCAGAACCGGCGCGCCGAGCGCGCTCGCATGGGCGCAGATAGGGGCGGCCCCGCCCTACTCCATCACCCTAACTCCACCACCCGCACGCCTCTCATCGCCGCCGCTTCCGCGAGGCGCGTATCGAAAGTCGCCAGTCGATAGCCACGGTTCGAGGCGATCGCGAGATGCAGCGCGTCGGGCGCGGCGAGCTTCGTCGCGAAATCGCGAACGAAACGATCTGCAAGCGCAATGTCGAATGCGTCGGTTTTAATACTTGTCGATGCACGAGCTATCCAATCATCGAGCAACGCCAGAGCGAGCGACGCCTTCTGTTCGGACATCCGCGCCATACGAACCTGCCGAGAAATTACCGCTGCAACTTCAAGTGCGGCGAAGTCGCTGACGACGAGGTCTTCGCGCGCATTCGCTAGCCATTGCTCCATGTTTATCGTATGCGCGTCGCGCAAGATCAGCGGAATGATCGCGCTCGCGTCGAGATAGAAGCTCATTCTTCTTCGTCGCGCATCCTGCGGATCAGGGTGACGGCGTCCTCGCCCAGCGGCGGCAGCGCGTCGCGGCGCTTGCGCAGCCATTCGAGGTCGGCTTTCGTCATGCGTTTGGGGGCTTCGTCGGGCTTGCTTGGACGCAGTTCGACGACGGGCTTGCCATGACGGGTGATGGTCACCGTCTTGCCCGCTAAGGCCTCATCGATCAGCCGGGACAATTGTTCTTTCGCCTTGGCGATGGGGTAGGACGACATGGCCGCCTCAAATATGGTCTTTTTTTGAAAAATAGGACATAATTTGCGGCGGCGCAACGCGCTACGGCCCCACCAGTTCGACCTCCGGAAAATAATTCCGGTACCGCCCAGCATCGCGCGTCAGAAGTGGAACGCTTAAGGTTTCGGCCTGCGCGCCGATGAAGAAATCGGCGAGCACCTTCGTCTTCGAGCCGCCCTGACGCCGGTAATCGCGAAACGCTCGTCCCGCGCGCCAAAGCGCCGCATCTGACATTGCGTCGCGCTCGACGGCCAACGCTTCGAGCGCCTGCGACGCCTGCTCAGCGCTGCTGTAACTTACCGAACATTCCGCGAAGATGACTTCGATGATCGCCATCCGGCCAAGCTCTTGTCGCTCAGCGAAGCGCGCCGCCGACCGCTCGTACCAAACCGGATCGTGAGATAGGATGTCGACTAGAACATTGGTATCAACGAGCGTCACTCGTCATCCCGCAACAAATGCATCAATTCGTCCGTCGTCATAGCGGGCTTTATTCCGCGGCGATGAAGCCCAGCCACCGCCGCATCAATGCGCCTGCGTGCAGCCGCCAACGCCGCTTCATCAGGCTTCCTCGCGGGCTCACGCTCCACCACGACCCCGCCCTCCGGCCGCGCGCGCACGCTCACCCTGTCGCCAGGCCGGATGCCGGCCGCTTCACGGACAGCCTTCGGCAAGGTGACCTGGCCCTTAATGGTGACTTTCGTGCTCATGCTCACGAATGGTAATACCTGCCGCAAAAAAGTAATACTCATTCGTAGGAGCGTGAACCTGCTCGCTCAATGAACCGTGCGTCCAAACGCCTTTCGCAGTTCGTCCTTCGCCTGCTCCAGCACTTTCCGACGCTCGTCGGACAAATCCTTGCCGGCCCTGTTGATATAGAAGGTCAGCATCGACATCGCCGAACGATACGGGTCCGCTTTCCGCCGATCGCTGTGCTCGGCCGACCGTTTGAGCGATCGCGCGATCCTTGCCGGATCGTCCCAGGTGAACACGCCCGACTCGAGATCGAGCGCGTCGCTGTGGCGCGTGACCTCGCCTGACCAGTAGTTGGTTGCGGTTTTTGAGGTTTTTGCCGCTTCGCGGCCTTTCGATTGCTTTTGCGCCATCGCCGCCTCGCTTTCCGGTGCTGGGGAAATAAGCGACCACCCCCGGGAATCAACGTCGCGAGAGCTTGGCCGCCACGATTTCGCCATATGCGCATGGCGCATTTCTCAGCTGGGCCGCGGGCGGTCAACGAGGGGATTTTTTTATGAGATTACGCCGCCGGGCCGCCGCCCTTGCCGCTTTCAGCGCTCTATCGCTTGCCGGCTGCGCGCCGCAGGAATCGCCCGTCGCTTCGGCCCCGGCCGCCTACGACGAGAACGCCCCCGGCAAGGAGCTCACCGGCCAGGACGCGCTCCGCGCCAGGATCGCGCATTACGCCCGCGTCTACGACATTCCGGAATCGCTCATTCACCGCTCGATCCGCCGCGAGAGCAATTACAATCCCAGCGCCCGGCACGGACCCTATTGGGGGCTGATGCAGATCCGCCACGACACGGCCCGGCACATGGGCTACGACGGCCCGGCGAGCGGCCTTCTCGACGCAGACACCAATCTGGCCTTCGCGGTGCCCTATCTCGCCAACGCCTATAAGGTCAGCGGCGGCAATGAAGCGCGGGCGATCAAGCTCTATGCCGGCGGCTATTATTACGAAGCCAAGCGCAAGCACCTGCTCGATCAGCTTGTGACCTCGGTCACGCAGCGAATTTCGGATAACTGATTCTTTTCAGGTCTTACTGATTCTTGGGCATGAAGGTGCTGCGCACCCGGCCGCCTTGCGCCGCGCCGCCTTGAACGGTCGCCATGCCGGTGGTGACGTCATAGTCGAGCCTGTCGCCCTTCACGACATTCTCGCCCTGCGTGAGCGTGACGTTGCCAATCAGATGGACCTTGTTTTCGGCCTTGTCGTAGCTGCCCCGGTCGCCTGTGCCGATCTGGTCTTTCGAAACAAGCGTTACCGGCCCTTCGACGTCGATATGCTTGACCCGATCATTGGTGGTCTCGGCGGGTTGCCCGCCACCCTTTCCTTCCAGAAAAATAATGAGGCGAGAGGCTTTTAGCGTCGACGGCCCCTGCGTGACGATCACGCTTCCGGAATAGATGAGCTTCTGGTCCTTCTCAAAATAATCAAGCTTGCCCGCGTCAATGTTGAGCGGATCCTTGGCTGAGGCGCCAGGCAGGATGCCTCCGGAGCGGCCAGCGGCGGCGGCCGGCGACGCCGCGGCGAGCGCTGCAATGAGAAGAACGACGGAGCGGCGGGGCATTAGTCCTTATTCGCTATGCCCGAAGAATGCGCGGGCGTATCGCCCTCGCCGTATAACACCGAATGGACGCCGCCCGCGAAGGTCGCGCGCCGTTCTTTTTGAGAGAATTCGACCGATTGCGCCGTGACTTCGCCGCCCTCGATCTTCAAGACCACGGGCTTGTCGGAAGTCATCATGCTGGCTTTTAAATCCATCACGGCCGATTCGAGCCGCATGTCGAAATTCTTGTCGTCCCGGATATTGACGCCGCCGGTCATGTCAGCGCGATCGGCTTTCCTATTGTAGACGCCCTTCTCCGCCGACATCACGACGGAATTGTCCTTGGTGTTTTCGACCCGAACCTGGAGCTGTTCGAGTTCGAAAACGTCCGGCTTCGCGAGATCCTGAACGCCCACGACCGCGCGGACCTCATAGGGGCGCCCGTCCTTGCGATAGCCGACGAGTTTGGGGCTTTCGATGACAATGCGCGAACCCTTGAGCGCGACGCGCGCGAGGCTCAGATCGGCCGGAAGGAAGCGCAGCGAGCTGATCAGCAGGCCAAGGCCGACGATTCCGACGACGCCGCCCGCCCCCCAGAGGATCCAACGGCGCAAGCGCGTGACCCGCGACGTATGGCGCAGCGCTTCCGGAAAGGCGTTCTCGCGCGGCAGGACAAGTTCGCCAAGGCGATCGCGGGCGCTGGGCGTCGGGAAAACGTCGGTCATTTTCAAATCATGAGGCATCGAGGTGGCGAATTCGAGGCGAAGCCAAAGCCTTACTCATGAGCGAAAATATCGGTGTCTGGCCAGCCCGCGAGGTCGAGCCGGGCGCGCGTCGGCAGAAAGTCGAAACAGGCCTGCGCCAACTCTGTGCGACCCTCGCGGGCGAGCATCGCGTCGAGCTTTTCCTTGAGCTGATGGAGATAGAGGACGTCCGAGGCCGCATAGGCCTGCTGCGCATCGGAAAGAACCGGCGCGCCCCAATCGGACGACTGCTGCTGTTTCGAAATCTCGACGCCCAGAAGCTCCCGCACGAGGTCCTTGAGGCCGTGCCGGTCCGTGTAGGTGCGGGTGAGCTTGGAGGCGATCTTGGTGCAATAGACCGGCGCGGGAACGAAGCCGAAGGTCTTCGCCAGGATGGCGATGTCGAAGCGGGCGAAGTGAAAAACTTTGAGGACGGCGGGATCGGCGAGCAGGCGCTCGAGATTGGGCGCACGCGTCTGACCTTTCGCGAACTGCACAAGTTCGGCGTCGCCATCGCCGAAAGAGAGTTGCGCCAGGCACAGCCGGTCGCGGTGCGGATTGAGGCCCAGGGTTTCTGTATCGATGGCGACGATCGGGCCGGCGCCGATCCCGTCGGGGAGATCGCCCTGGTGCAGGCGGATGGTCATGCAGCTTCGAATCGTTCGGTGTGGACGGGACAATCTATCGCAAAATGGGCGATACTTGTCGAAGAGCGACTTAAGCCGCGCCGCTCTCGCTTCATCGCGGGGCCGAACTATGTAAACTCCCTGCGTGGTCTAACGACCTTCCAGCATAGGGATTAAGCGCATGCGCTATCTTATCGCCGCATTACTCGTCTGCGCCATCGCCGCGCCACCCGCCTCTGCCGCAACGTCGAAAGCCGGCGCCAAGTCCGCGTCGGCGGCGAAGTCGGACCAAGGGGCCAAGACCGGCAAGCGCGCGCGGCAGAACTCTACGGGCGTCGGCGGCATCCATCCCCTGGTGGGCAGCGGCGACTATTAGAGCAAGTTCCGAAAAAGTTGACCGACTTTTTCGATTAGAACTTGCTCCAGCCTTTTAATTTGGCGCGATTTCTTATCGATCAGACGATTCCGTCTGATCGGAAAGCGCGCTAGGCGCATGCGCCGCCGGCAAGGCCGAAATGTGGGCGCGAGGGGCTCAAACGCCTCTTGTCAGACGCCCGCCAAGACTTCACTCTGTTGCGATGCAAAAGTCGCCGAATGACGAGCGCCCGCCGGTGATTGATACGGCGAACGGCCCCAACGGGTCGGACCGCCGCTTCAATGCCCTGGTCATCGAACTGGCGATCCGCCTGTTCGCGATCGGCGCGCTGATCTACTGGACGTTCATCATCGTCCTGCCCTTCGCGGCGATCATCCTGTGGAGCGTTGTGCTTGCCGTGGCGCTCTACCCGATTTTTCGGGTGCTGGCCGAAATGCTGGGCGGCCGCCCAATCACCGCCGCGGTTTTGATGACGCTCGCCGGTCTCGTGCTGATCATCGGGCCGGTCACCTGGATGGCGGTCGGCGCGATCGACCCGATCAAATCGGTGATGGCGGGAATCGAGACTGGCGACATCGCCGTGCCGCCGCCTCCGGCGTCGATCAAGGAGTGGCCGTTCGTCGGCGAACAGCTCTATTCCTTCTGGCTGCTTGCTTCGACCAATCTGCGCAGCGCATTCACGCAAATACTCCCGCAGTTGAAGCCAGCCGGCGAATTTTTGCTCGACATGGCGAAGAGCGCCGGCGCGGGCACGCTCAAATTCCTGGTCTCCGTCCTGCTGATGGGCTTCATTCTCGCGGCGGCGCCTCAGATGCTTGCGGGCGCGCGCGCCTTGTCGCGGCGCATCGATCCGTCGAACGGCGAGAAATTCGTCGATCTCGCCGGGGCCACGATCAACGCCGTCTCCCGCGGCGTGATGGGCCTGTCGCTGATGCAGGCCGTCGTCGGCGGTCTGGGCATGTACCTCGCCGACGTGCCCGGCGCGAGCCTGCTCACGATCGCCATTCTGGTGCTCGGCATCATCCAGATCGGGCCGCTCCTCGTCGTCGCGCCGGTCATATTTTGGGCCTGGACGACACTGGCGTCGGGCCCCGCGCTGGCGCTGACCGTCTGCATGCTCAGCGTCAACTACATGGACAATGTGCTGAAGCCCTTCATCTTCGCGCATGGGCTGTCGACGCCGATCCCGGTGATATTCGTCGGCGTGATCGGGGGCGTCTTGGCGCATGGCATCGCGGGTCTGTTCGTGGGACCGGTCGTGCTCGCGGTCGTGTGGGAGTTGGCCAAGGCCTGGATCGCCGACGACCTCAAGGTGGTCAGCGAAAAGAGCGTCGAACCGGATTTCGTCGTCGAGACGCCGCCTAGATCACGCTGCGTTTAGGCGGAATCGCCTAAACGCAGATGACGTGATCGATTCCAAAAGCTTAGAGCGCGCTCTACGCGAAAAACCGGTATCCACTTTTTCGCAGCGCGCTCTCGCCTACCGTCCGCGCAGAGCGTTAAGAACCTTTAGGCTGGCGCGGCCGTTGCGCTCAAGACCGACGCGCGCTTGGAAGTCGGCGATGGCCTCTTTGGTTTTCGTGCCGATCACCCCGTCGGAATCGCCGACGTCGTAACCGCTGCGGGTCAAGAGCGCCTGCAATTCGCGGCGCTCGGCGCGCGACAGACCCGGATCGTCGGTCGGCCACGGCGTCTGGATCCCCGGCCTGCCACGTAGCATGTCGGAAAGGACGCAAATCGCCAGCGCGTAGGATTCGGCTGCGTTATAGGCGTAGACCGCATCGAAATTCTTCGTCACGAGAAAAGCCGGTCCGTTTCGCCCGGCGGGCAGCAGCAGCGCCGCGGACCCGTCGCCCAACCCGGAGCCGTCGAGCCGCGTCACGCCGCGCGACTGCCAGAATCCCATCGATTGCCGGTGCGTGCGCCCGCTGGGTCCGGAATAGCTCTCCGGCAGCCGCACTTCGAATCCCCAGGGCATCCCGGAACGCCAGCCGCTCTTGCGCAAATAATTGGCCGTCGAGCCGAGCGCGTCGGCCGCCGAGCTTGCGATATTGCGCCTGCCGTCGCCGTCGAGATCGACAGCCTTGGTAAGAAAGGTCGACGGCATGAACTGCGTATGGCCGAAGGCGCCCGCCCATGAGCCGTAAAATTCCTGCGGCGCGATGTCGCCGCTGTCGAGGATTTTGAGCGCGTCGATGAATTCCTTGCGCCAATAGTCGTTGCGGCGCGGCGCTTCGCAAGTGAGCGTCGCGAGACTCTGTACGACCGGGCGCTTGCCAAAACTCTTGCCGAAGTCGGACTCGACGCCCCATACGGCGACGACGGTCGGCGCGTCGACGCCAAAGCGGCTCTCCGCGGCATGCAGCTCGCGGGCATGCTGGCGCAGCATCACGCGTCCCTCGTCGACGCGATCCTCGTCGACAAGGCCGGCGATATAGTCCCAGATGGGCGTCGTGAACTCAGGCTGCTTGTCCATGAAGCTCACGGCGTCATTGGGGGTCAGCCCGTTCGTCGCGGAAGCGATGGTCTGCTGACTGACGCCGGCGCCGGCAGCGGCGGCGCGCAGGCTGGAGAGGCAACCGGACCAATCGGCGCGAGCCGGCGCGACTGCCAGCAGGAGGGCGGCCAGCGCCGCGAAAAGATGATTGGGCCTCATGGCGCAAAACCTAGCCGAAAGAGGCGGCTTTTTCATGAGCCGCGATCCATGCGGCGCCATGTCACTGGCAAATGCGCCGCGGCTGGAAGCCAACGACCACGCCAAATTCGTCGAAGACCGGACGGCGCTCAACCCAGCAGGCAGGCGGCGGCGCGACATAGACGGGCGGCGGAGACGTATAGACGACGCTGGGTCCGGGATTGGCGAGCGCCCCGCCGGTGATCGCCCCCAGCGCGAACCCGCCAATGCCTGCCGCGATGGCGGGCCCTGCGGAATCGGCGCGCGCCGGCGCGACCGGCGTCATCGCGGCGGCGCCAAACGCCAGGGCCGCTGAAAGCGTCGCGAAAGTTCTACGCATCAAACTCTCCCAAAACGGACGAGCCGCAATCCGCGCGGGCGTCGCCGGCAGGCTCGCTCGATCGGACAATAGGAGCGATCCCGTGCACGAATCGTTAAAGACTCGAAACGCACCCGCCGGCCTAAGAAACTCGAGGCTTGCCCGAAGGCGAGGCGGGCGTGGGCTTGACCGGCGCCTGTTCTCTCGCCCCTTCGGCCCCGCCCGGTCTGAGCGCCGGCTGATCATTCGCCGCAGGCTCCGGCGCTTTCGCCCGGAACGCAGCGGCGAGCGCCTTGGCTGCGGCGAACTCCTTTGAATCGAGACGCGCGCCAATTTCATCGCGCTTCCTGGCCGCGTCGTCGTCGCCCTGGTCCGCGGCGGCGGAAAACCAGGCGTAGGACTGCTGGAGGTTGCGGCTGACGCCGAGACCGCGGGCGTAGAGGATGGCGAGGTTGAACTGGCTGTCGCGGACGCCATACTCAGCCGCCCGCCGGAACCACTCCGCTGCGGCGGCGTAATCCGGCTTGCCGTCGCCGCCCTCGGCGAGCAGCACCGCGTAATTATGCATGGCGCGCGCGTTGCCGGCTTCGGCGGCGCGCTCGTACCACATTCTGGCGCGCGCGTAATCGCGGTCGACGCCTACGCCTTTCTCATAAAGGGAGCCCAGCCGAAATTGCGCGGGCGCCAATCCTCTCTCAGCGGCTTTTTCGAACCATTTGGCGGCGGCGTAGGCGTCGCGGGGGGCCCCGCGGCCCTCCGCGAAGCGCGCCCCCAGTTCATATTGGGCGGCCGGCTGGCCTTCCTCGGCCAGGCGCTTGATCGCCGCGAAAGCGTCGCCGGAAGACGGGGTCTCGATGGTTCCCGTTGGCGTCGGATCGATATTGCTCTGCGCAGTTACGGACGGCGCCTTGGCGCCTTTAGGGCCGAGCGCCATTTCGGGCGACGGCAGGGGTCGAACCGCCTTGGCGGGCGCCTTCGCCTCCTGTCGCCAAGGCGAGGGCCCGAAGGTCAACCCGCCTTCGCCGCCCATGCGCGCGAGCTGATAGGCGCCGATCATCAGCATGACCGCGCCTAGGCCCAATAGTAGCGGTCGCTTGCGATCCTGAATGGCGGCGCCGAGCTTGACGACTGTGCCTCGCGCCTTTTCTTGATCCTGCGCGGTTCCGGAGGCACGCGCCGCGTCGGCCGGCTCGGCGTCCGCGTCAGCCGCGTGAGGTTGCGCGGCGCGACGCGCGGCGGCGATGAACTCCGACTGCACCGACGCGCGATGCGCCGCGTGATCTGGCGGCGCAAGGAGAGGCTCTTGCCGGTCGCCGCCAGCGGGAAGCAGGAATTCCAGCGGATCGACCGGCGCGCGGTCCTCGCCTTCAGCGCTTTGGCCAACGGCCTCGCGCGTGTCTCCTTCGAGCCCTTTCGCGCGGCGCGGCGCTGTTTCGGGCGCAGCGACTCGCATGTCGCAGAGCTCCTCGTCGGACCCGCCGAGACGAATGACGATGCGCTTGAGAGTTTGATGGACTGCAGTCAGCGTCTCATCGGCGCGCGCGCCGCTCGCGACGCCAGTATCGATTCGTTCGAGCCGTTGCGACAAGGCCCCGATCTGAGTTTCGAGCGCCTTCAGCGCCGCGGCGTCCATCGCCGAGCCTGCAGAGTGACTCATGCGCTCTGCGAGCGATTCGACGAGACCCGCCAGCTCGCGCTCTCTCTTCTCGGCGCGCGCGCCGTCTTCGAGCCGTTGCGCGAATACGGCCTGCATCTGGTCGAGTCGCTCGACGATTTCGTCGAGCGAGAAATTCTGCCCGATCGTCCGCGGCGCGAAGACGAAATCATCGAAGCGATCAATCTTGAATGAGAGCTGGGCAAGCTCGCGTTCGATCGCCTGCAGATCGAAATGGCGGGCATCGGAAGCAAGCGACGCGTCGATCTTGCTGTCCAGGGCGCGCAGCAAATCCTCGACGGCGGCGAGATGCGCGAGGTCGCCGGCGCCCGCGCGCTTTTCCATCCGCTCGGCGACCGCCTCGCGAAGCTGATCGATATGCTGCGTCACTTCGGCGAATTGCCGTTCGCGGTTCGAGTCCGCGATTATCGCTTCGATCCGCGCGAGCGACGCGGTCGGCGCGCTTTCCGTGATGCGCGACTCGAGAAAATCGAACCGCCGGCCAATCTCCTCGAATTCCGAGGCGCGCCCGCCGCTTTCCAGCGCGGAGTCGATCTTTTTGCCAAGCGTCTCGCCGAGCGCGTCAATACGTCCGCCAAGTTCGTCGAACCGCATCGCAGCCGATTTCTCGACAACGGCGTCAAGTTTCTGCGCGAGACGGTCGAGCCGGCTGTTGAAGCTGTCGAAACCCTTCGCCATTTCCGCGCCGAGGACGGCGCGGATCGCTTTGAGCGCTTCGCCGAGACCCGCGCCGGGAACGTCGCGTGACAGCGTTAGCGCGTCGACTCGCTGGGTCACGTCAATAATGCGCGTTTCGATCTTCTCGAGCGGCAACGGCCGCGCCATCAGCGCGCTCAGCTGCGCCTTGATTTCGTGCGTTTCGCGCGCGAGATCGCGCACCGCCGAAGCATTCGCGGCGTTCCCCGCTTGCAATTTCTCCAACCTGACGCCGATCGTCTCGACGTCGGCGCGCAGATTGCGCACGATCGGGGTCGGATCGAGATCTTCGATCACGGGACGCAATTCGCCGATAATCCTTTCGGCCGGCGCGAGCGCTTCTTCGGAGACGCCCCGCGCGCGTTGCGAATCGATGCGCTGGCCAAGATCGTTGATCGCCGTTTCGATGGCGACGACCGACGCGCGCGGCGCGAGTTCGCCGAGCGCCTGCGTCATATCGCGGATTTCGCGGCGAATGTTTTCGATCTGTCGCATCGTCACGAGTTGCTGGTCGCCGCGCTCGGCGGCCCCCTCGCGAAAACTGTCCAGGCTTTGCGCGACGCTCTCGACCGCGCGCTGAAGCTCCTCGAAGCGTGACTCGGACTCGGGCTCCAACCCGGCGGGCGCGATATGGCCCGTACCCGACTCTGCTCTGACTTCTCGCCGCTGCATGAGATCTTCGTTCAGGCGACGCGCAATATCCGTCAGGTCCTGATCGAGTCCGCTCGACGCCTTCTTCAAGTATCCCGCACGATCCTCGGCCGATAGCCGCGCGAGCTGCGATTCAATCTCCGCCAGCGCGTCGCGGATGGGCCGGGCCTCCTGCCTCGTGGACGACGCCGGCGCTTCCTCGACGAAAAGTTTATCCTTCCGATGCCCGGATCCGCGCTTCTCGTCGCGCCGTTCGGCGTCCGAACGGCCCCGATCAGGGAATTTCGCCTTGCTCATATGGTTGCCTGGCGGGACCGACCCGTACGAAATGGGACAAAGACGCTGTTGAACCGACGCAGACGCACGAATCGGGAGATCTGTCGGCGCGCTCCCGCCGACGGCTCCGACTCTCTGTCAGTCAGGGTAAAGAAGGGGTTAAGGCGAGGTCCTGAATCCCGCAGATCGTCAGGCATTCATCGGTCATCGCGCAGAGTTGGTCGGCCCGGCTCGCTTGCGCCCGCGGCGACGCCTCTCTACCTATGACGCAGCCCGAGCGAATCGCGGCGCGCCGACGCGACCCCAAGCGCCGGCCTGCAAGGAGGCGTTGATGCCGAGCTACAAGGCGCCTGTCGACGACACCCTGTTCCTCTTAAATGACGTCTTGAATTTTCAGCGTTTCGGCAATTTGCCAGGCTTCGCGGACGTGACCCCGGACGTCATGTCGCAAATCCTCCTTGAGGCCGGTAAGCTTTGCGAAGAGGCGCTCGCGCCGCTCAATCAGTCCGGCGACGAAAAGGGCTGCGTGCGCCATGACGACGCTTCCGTCTCCACCCCGCCGGGCTTCAAGGACGCGCACGACGCTTTCGCTCAAGGCGGCTGGATCAGCCTCGCCGTCCCCGAGGAATATGGCGGACAGGGCCTCCCCTATACGCTGTCGATGGCGATGAATGAATTCGCCTCATCGGCAAATATGTCCTTCGCCATGTATCCCGGCCTCACCCAGGGCGCGCTCGCCGCTCTCCTGCGCCATGGCGACGACGAGCAGAAGAAGCTTTACGTGCCCAGGATGGCGGAAGGCCGCTGGTCGGGCACGATGAATCTGACCGAGCCGCAATGCGGCACCGATCTCGGACTGCTGACGACCAAGGCGGCGCCGCGGGGCGACGGCTCCTATTCGATCACCGGACAAAAAATCTTCATCTCCGCCGGCGAGCATGATCTGACCGAAAACATCGTGCATCTGGTGCTCGCGCGCATCGAAGGCGCCCCCGCCGGCGTGAAGGGCATTTCGCTCTTCATCGTGCCGAAGTTTCTCGTCAACGGCGACGGCGGGCTCGGTCCGCGCAATGGCGTGTCCTGCGGCTCCATCGAAGAAAAAATGGGCATCCACGGCAATTCGACCTGCGTCATGAATTACGACGGCGCGCAAGGCTTTCTTGTCGGCGAAGCCAATCGCGGACTGAACGCCATGTTCGTGATGATGAACGAGGCGCGGCTCGGCGTCGCGATGCAGGGGCTGGCGCTCTCCGAGGTCGCCTATCAGAACGCGGCTCAATACGCCAAAGACCGCTTACAAGGCCGCGCGCTTTCGGGCCCGAAGAATCCGGACAAGTCCGCCGACCCGATTATCGTGCATCCCGACGTGCGGCGCATGCTGCTCGAGATCAGGGCCTTCAACGAGGCGGCGCGGGGTTTTGCACTTTCCGCCGCGCTCGATAGCGACATCGTGCACCGCTCGGACGAAGCCGCCTCGCGGCAGGCGGCGGAAGACCGGCTTGGCCTGCTGACGCCCGTGCTCAAGGGCGTGCTCACCGACATGGGATTCGAAAACACCGTGAAAGCCCAGCAGGTCTTTGGCGGCCACGGCTATATCCGCGAATGGGGCATGGAGCAGTTCGTGCGCGATTCGCGCATCACCATGCTTTACGAGGGCGCCAATGGCATTCAGGCGCTCGACCTGGTCGGCCGCAAGCTGCCGCGCGACGGCGGGCGCGCGATCATGACCTATTTCAAGGACACGACGGAATTCTTGGCGCCGCTCGAATCCGACGAGGCGATGAAGCCCTTCGCCGCGCCGGTGAAGTCGGCGCTCGACGATCTGCAAAAGGCGACGATGTGGCTGATGCAGAACGCCATGGCCAAGCCCGACAATGCCGGCGCCGCTTCCTATGACTATATGCATCTCTTCGGCCGCGTCGCGCTCGGCGTGATCTGGGTGAAGATCGTGCAGGCGGCGATGGCGAAAAAGGCGCAAGAGCCTCACGAGGCGGCGCGTATGGACGCGAAGATTCTCACCGCGCGCTTCTATATGGAGCGCATGCTGCCCGAAACGCGCCTGCGCCTTGCGCGGATTTCAACCGGCGCCGACACGATGATGTCGCTCGCCGAGGAGATGTTTTGAGGGGCGCCCTCCTTCTCCCGCTTGCGGGAGAAGGTGTCGCGTCGAAGGCGTGACGGATGAGGGGCCTCACCCGACCCCGCTTCGCGGGGCCACCCTCTCCCGCAAGCGGGAGAGGGACGCGCTGAAAAGATTTAAGAAGAGGTACGCTTGATGCCCGACGCATTCATCTACGACGCCGTTCGCACGCCGCGCGGGCGCGGCAAGCCGGACGGCTCCCTCCATGAGGTCTCGTCGCTCGGACTCGCCGTGACTGCGCTCGGCGCGATCAAGGCGCGCAACAAGCTCGAAGGGCCGGAGATCGACGACGTGATTCTCGGCTGCGTCGATCCGGTTGGCGAAGCTGGCGGCGACATCGCCCGCGCCGCGGCGATTTCATCGGGCTATTCGTTCAAAGTGCCCGGCGTGCAGATCAATCGCTTTTGCGCCTCCGGCCTGGACTCGGTGAATTTCGCCGCCGGCGAGATCATGTCCGGCCAGCACGATCTTGCGATCGGCGGCGGCGTCGAAAGCATGAGCCGGGTCGGCATCGGCGCGTCCGGCGGCGCCTGGCCCGTCGATCCGACCATCGCCATTCCCTCCTACTTCATGCCGCAGGGCGTCTCCGCCGATCTCATCGCGACGAAATACGGCTTCTCGCGCGACGACGTCGACGCCTATGCCGTGCAGTCGCAACAGCGCGCCGCGACGGCATGGGCGGAAGGCCGCTTCAAACATTCGATCGTTCCGGTGAAGGACGTCAACGGCATCACCCTGCTCGATCGCGACGAACATATGCGGCCGGGCACCGACATGCAGACGCTCGCGGCGCTAAAGCCGTCTTTCGCTTTTTACGCGGAGCAAGGCGGCTTCGACGCGGTCGCCATTCAGGCGCATCCCGAAATCGAGAAGCTGAATTACGTGCATCACGCCGGCAATTCGTCGGGCATCGTCGATGGCGCCGCGGCGGTGCTCGTCGGCTCGAAAGAAGGCGGTGAGAAGCACGGGCTGAAACCTCGCGTGAAAATCCGCGCCTACGCCAATATCGGTTCGGACCCGGCGCTGATGTTGACCGGCCCCGTCGACGTGACGAACAAGGTGTTGAAACGGGCCGGCATGACCATCGGCGACATCGATCTTTTCGAAGTGAACGAGGCCTTCGCCGCCGTTGTGCTGCGCTATCTCGAGGCCTTTGATCTCGATCCGGCGAAGGTCAACGTCAATGGCGGCGCCATCGCCATGGGCCATCCGCTCGGCGCGACCGGCGCGATGCTGATGGGAACCGCGATCGACGAATTGGAGCGCACCGGAAAATCCACCGCGCTTGTCACCCTCTGCATCGGCGCCGGCATGGGCACGGCGACGATTGTGGAACGGGTATAAGGGTTGCAACGTTTCCTCGCCCTTCGAGACACGAGCTTCGCTCGCTCCTCAGGGTGAGGAGACTTTTCGAACCTCATCCTGAGGAGCCCGCGCAGCGGGCGTCTCGAAGGACGAGGTTCGAAGTAGCTGAAATTTTTTCGGGAGCGACACAATGAACCTCGTCAATTTCCGCTTCGAGACCGGCCCCGACGGCGTCGCGCTTGCGATTTGGGACATGCCCGAGCGCTCGATGAACGTTATCACGCCGGAGGTGATGGACGAGCTGGAGAAAATCATCGACGCGGTCGTCGCCGACGCTGACGTCAAGGGCTGCGTCATCGCCTCGGGTAAGAACGCCTTTTCCGGCGGCGCCGATCTCACCATGCTGCAGCATGGCGCCGCGCAATACGCAAAGGCCTTAAAGGAGCAGGGCGAAGAAGCGGCGAACAAGCAGTTTTTCGAATTTTCGCGCCGGCTGTCGCTGCTTTATCGAAAGCTCGAGACCTGCGGCAAACCCTTCGCCATCGCTATTCACGGCGTCTGTCTCGGCGGCGCCTTCGAACTTGCGCTCGCCTGCCACTACCGTGTGATGGCGGATGACGAGAAGACCAAGGTGGGGCTGCCGGAAATCAAGGTCGGCCTCTTCCCCGGCGCCGGCGGCACGCAGCGCGTGTCACGCATCATGCAGACTGGCGATGCGTTGCAATTCCTGTTCAGGGGCGATCAGATCAAGCCGAGAGCCGCGCTCGGCGCCAAGCTCGTGCATGAAATCGCGCCGAGGGCGGAGATCGTCGATCGCGCCCGCGCCTTCATCGTCAGTGGCGGCAAGGCGCAGGCGCCGTGGGACGCGAAGGAGTTCAAGAATCCTTCCGGAAGAGTGTTCTCGCCGACCGGCATGATGATCTGGCCCGCCGCCAACGCCATCTATCGCCGCGAAACTTACGACAATTATCCTGCCGCCAAAGCCATTCTCCACGCCGTCTATGAAGGACTGCAGCTGCCGATGGATCAGGCGCTGACCGTCGAGTCGCGCTGGTTCGCGCATATCCTGCGTTCGAAGGAAGCGGCGGCGATGATCCGCTCGCTGTTTCTCTCGAAGAACGAATTGGACAAGGGCGCGCATCGCCCCAAGGATGTCGGTCCGACCAATCTCAAGAAAATCGGCATTATCGGCGCTGGCTTCATGGGCGCCGGCGTAGGCTATGTCTCGGCGCTCAACGGCCTCGACGTCGTGCTCATCGATCGCGATCAGGAAAGCGCCGACAAGGGCCTCGCGACCATCGACAAGCTGATTTCGAGTTCCGTCAGCAAGGGCCGCGCTACGGCCGCCGACAAGGACGCGTTGATGGCGCGCGTCGTCGCCACCACGGATTACGTCGCGCTCAAAGGCTGCGACCTCGTGCTCGAAGCGGTGTTCGAGGATCGCGCCGTCAAGGCGGAAGCGACCAAGCGCGCGCAGGATGTCGTCGGCGGCGATGTGATCTTTGCCTCAAACACATCGACCCTGCCGATCACATCGCTCGCGGAAACCGCGCAGAAACCCGAGAACTTCATCGGCATCCATTTCTTCTCGCCGGTTGAAAAAATGCTGCTGGTTGAAGTGATCCTCGGCAAGAAAACCGGCGACCGCGCGCTCGCCACAGCGCTCGACTTTGTCCGCATCATCAAAAAGACCCCGATTGTCGTCAACGATTCGCGCGGCTTCTTCGCCAATCGCTGCGTGCTCAATTATGTTCGCGAAGGGCAGATCATGCTGGTCGACGGCGTGCCGCCGGCGATGATCGAAAACGTCGCCCGTATGGCGGGCATGCCGGTCGGACCTCTCACGCTTAATGACGAAGTTGCGCTCGATCTCGGGTGGAAAATCCTGCAGGCGACGAAGAAGGACCTCGGCGAAGGTTCTGTCGATCCCGCGCAGGAGCGCGTGCTGCGCTTCATGGTCGAGGACAACGGCCGCTTCGGCCGCAAGAACGGCAAGGGTTTTTATGACTATCACGCCAATGGAACGAAAAGCCTGTGGCCAGGCCTCTCGGCCTTAGCGCAGAAGGAGCTTGATCCCGATACGCTCGACGTCGCCGAGATGAAGCAACGCTTTCTCGTGACGCAGGCGGTCGAAGCGGCGCGCGCCATGGCTGAGGGCGTCGTTACCGATCCGCGCGAGGCCGATGTCGGCTCCATTCTCGGGTTCGGCTTCGCGCCTTTCACCGGCGGCGTCATTTCCTACATTGACGGCATGGGCGCCAAGGCCTTCGTTGCGCTGTGCGACAAGCTCGCGGCCACATACGGGCCTCGCTTCGAGCCGCCGCAATTGCTGCGCGACATGGCCGCGAAGGGCGAAACCTTTTACGGACGCTTCATGCCGCAGAAAATGGCGGCGTGATCGGCGTTGCGGCCCTCGTGGATCGGATGAAAGGTGCCCGGTTGACGCGCCCTGCGAGCGGCGCCGTCGCTATCTTGTCGGACATGACAGAGGCGCATACGAAGGGTAAAAGACAAGCGGGCGTGTAGATTAGAGATTGTGCGCCCATGCCCGGAACTGTTAATGCCGATCTTCGCGCTTCCCTTTCCAGTCATCGATCCTGTCGCCGTCAATATCGGGCCCGTGCCTCTACGTTGGTACGCGCTCGCCTATATCGGCGGTTTCGTCTTCGGCTGGCTCGGCATGCGCGCGCTGGTCGCCAACGATTCGCTTTGGAGGCGCGGCCAACCGCGGCCAAGCCGGGAGTCGCTCGACGATCTTCTCGTCTTTGTCGCTTTCGGCGTGATTATCGGTGGACGCCTTGGGCATGTGCTGATCTACGATCCGGCGTTCTATTTCGCGCATCCTCTCGAAATTTTTCAAACATGGAAAGGCGGCATGGCGTTCCATGGCGGCCTCATCGGCGCGATGATCGGCATGTTGCTTTACGCCCGTCGCAGCGGCGCGCCGTTTCTGACCGTCAGCGACATTTGCGCGGCGGTCGCGCCGATCGGCCTTTTCTTCGGGCGCATCGCCAATTTCATCAAACCGGAGATGTGGGGTCGGGAAACCGACGTTCCCTGGGCGATGGCGTTTCCGGGCGCTGGCGACATATTGCGCCATCCCAGCCAGCTTTATGAAGCGGGCCTCGAAGGCGTCGCGCTCGGCGCGCTGCTGTGGTTCGCCGCACGGCGCGGTGCGCTCAAACAGCCGGGACTCGTCACCGGACTTTTCGGCGTGGGTTATGGGCTCGCGCGCATTTTCTGCGAATTCTTTCGCGAGCCCGATCCGGTGCAGGAAGCGCTTCCTAATGGCTTGACCATGGGCATGCTCCTCTCTGCGCCGCTTGTTTTACTTGGCGCCGCCGCGATCACGTTCGCGCTGCGCCCGAGGAGCGCAACCGCATGAGCGCCTTAAAGAGAGAGATCGTCGAGATGATCGCTCACGACGGTCCCATTACGCTCGAGCGCTACATGTCGCTCTGCCTCACCCATCCGCGCTACGGCTATTACATGACGCGTGATCCTTTCGGCGCCGACGGAGACTTCGTCACCGCGCCGGAGATCAGCCAGATGTTCGGCGAATTGCTCGGCGTCTGGGTCACCGAAGCCTGGCGCGCGGCGGGCGCGCCGCCGCAGGCGCGGCTTGTCGAGCTCGGACCGGGCCGCGGCACATTGATGTCGGACATGCTGCGCGTCGCGCCGATCGCGCCGAACTTCTTTTCAGCCGTCTCGGTGCATCTTGTCGAAACAAGTCCGGTTTTACGCGAGGCGCAGCGTCAGACGCTGAACAGGGCGACGAAGCCCGCGCAGTGGCATTTGGATTTCGCCGAGACGCCGCCGGGGCCGGCCTTTATCATCGCCAATGAGTTTTTCGATGCGCTGCCCGTCAGGCATTTTGTCAAGTCCGCCAGCGGCTGGCGCGAACAACTGGTTGGGCTCGACGCCGAAGGCGGGCTCGCCTTTGGACTTTCCGATCAGATCGAGACGGCGCTCAACGTTCCGGCGCGGGAAGGATCGATCATCGAAGTCGGCGCCATGAGTCAGAAGCTGATCGGCGACATCGCAGGCCGTCTCGTCGCGGAAGGCGGGGCCCTCCTGCTCATCGACTATGGCTATGAACAGACGTCGCTCGGCGACAGTCTTCAGGCCGTTTCGCGCCACGCCTATGTCGATCCGTTGGCTGCGCCGGGAGAGGCGGACCTGACGGCGCACGTCGATTTCGCCGCTCTGGGACGCGCCGCCCGCGCCCGCGGCGCCAAGGTAATGGGTCCCGTGACGCAAGCGCATTTTCTTTTGCAGCTTGGCATCGAACGCCGCGCCGAGACCTTGTCGAAAAAGGCGACGCCTGAGCAGGCGCAATCGATCGTCGACGCCTTCGAACGTCTTACCGGAGTCGACGACGCGCGACGTCAGATGGGCCGACTGTTCAAAGTGATGGCGGTGACCCATCCGGATATGCCCGACCTGCCCGGATTTTTCGGGTAACATGGGCGCGATGACCCTCGAAACGCTTGCGCTCACCGCGCGAAATCTCAGCCTGCCCGGCGTACGCCACGCCTTTTTCACCCGCGTAGGCGGCGTCTCCGACGGAGTCTATGAATCGTTAAATGGCGGCGTCGGCTCACGAGACGCCTCGCCTCGCGTCGCCGAAAATCGCGCGCGGATGGCTGCGCGCCTTGGCGTCGAGGCCGAACGTCTGCTGGTGCCTTTTCAGATACATTCCGCTGAGGCGCGCGCCGTCCGCGAGCCTTGGAGCGCGGATGCGCGACCGCGATGCGACGGCATGGTCACGACGCAGGTCTCCCTCGCGCTCGGCGTCACCGGCGCCGATTGCGGCATGCTGCTCTTCGCCGACGTGAAGGCGGGCGTCGTCGGCGCCTGTCACGCCGGCTGGAAAGGCGCGCTCGGCGGCGTGATTGAAGCGACCGTTACGGAAATGGAAACGCATGGCGCGCATCGCGCCGACATCCATGTCGCGCTCGGACCGGCGATCGGCGCGACGAGCTACGAAGTCGGTCCGGAATTCGTCGCGCGTTTTCACGAGGCGGATAAGGCCTTCGCGAGATTCTTCACGCCCACGGAGCGCGACGGCCATGCGAATTTCGATCTGCCGGGCTTTATCGCGTCGCGGGTCGAGGCGCTCAGCGTCGCGTCATTCGAGGACCTCGGCGTCGACACCTATGCGGATGAAGCGCGTTGCTTCAGCTACCGCCGCAGCGTTCACCGACGTGAGCCGGATTATGGTCGGCTCGTCTCGGCGATTGCGCTGACAGACGACTCCTGAACGGCGGACGCGCTACTTCGTCGCGTAGCTGAACAGCATCGCGTGCGGCAGCCCGCGCGGCGGGGCCGGGAAAGGCGCGGCGCGGCGCACGGCGGCGAGCGCGGCGGCGTCGAGATCGGGCGCGCCGCTCGGCTGCTGCACCGCCTGATGGGTGAGATTACCCATCTCATCGATGTAGAATACGACCGCGCCCCTGCCGACCGCGCCACTCCCCTTCACGCGCGGCGGAATATGCATGTGCGGCATGATGAGGCCGTAGAGGATCGAGAGATAGGTCGTCTTCGCGTGGCCGCCGCCGACCGGCGACGGCTTGGGCGGCGCCGCCAGCTTATAGTCGGGTATCGGCGCGAGCGCCGCGAGCTGGTCGGCGATCGAGTCGGCTTCGCCTTTCTTCACCGTGCCTTTCTCATTGGGGTCAGGTTTCTCCTGCGGTTTTTTTTCGGGCGCGGCCTGCTCGATGATCTCGGCGTCGCTCTTGTCCTCGACCGGCGTGTCCTTGGTCTCTTCGGGCGCTTTCGCCTTTCCCGCTTCGTCCTCGCCGTCTTTCATGCCCTGCGGCTTCTCGTCCTTGGGCGTGATGTTTTCTTTCTCGGGCGCGTTTTTCGGCGTCTTGAGCTCTTTCAGCTCCGGCGCGCTGACGTCGGACTTGGTCTTGCTTTCAGCCTCCGGGGCGTCAAAGGCCGGCTTTTCGTCTTCCGCGGGTGGCGGAGGCGGCGGAGGCTTTTGCTGCTGCTGTTGCTTCTCTGGCGGCTTTTCCTGCTCGGGAGGCGGCGGCTCCTCCTGCTTTGGCGCAGGCGGCGGCTCGTTAATCACCTCGACCGGTATTTCCTCTTCGACAGGCGGCGCTTCCCGAGCGAGACGCCAGTCCTGCCAGAGCAAGAAAGCAAGCACGCAAATGTGCGCCAGGAGGCACAGCAGAAGAAAGGTGATAAAGCGCGGGCGTATGCCGACCGCACGGCGCCGCCGAAGGAATTCGACCGCCAAGGCTCCGCTGATGGCGCGTTGTCCGCTGCTGTCATTCATCAATTTAGAAAGCCGCGCTTAAGCGACGCCGCTGCTTGCATATTAAGTCTGGGTAGGTGATCGGGCCGCGCCACGCCGGAAATTATAGCCCCCTTTGGACAAAAACGCGCCCCCCGCAAAACTCCGAGCGTTTTGCCGCAGTTATCAATGCTCGGAGCCGTTGCTATATAAGAGATTACTAATCTAATCGACATCCGAACGCGGAAAGGGGGGTGCATGGCGGGCTTTCGCCGATTGTCGCGTCGGGGATTCTTGCTCGGCGCATGCGCGGCGGCGGTCGGCGGGCCGGCCGCCTATGGACAGGGCCATGCGATGCGCCGCATCGCCCCCAACCGCGCGTCCGACTCCTTCAATCCGGACGTCGAACTCGAACTGATCTGCAAGTGCGATGTGAAGTCGATTCTGACCGGCAGACCGACGCGGGTATGGCGTTATGTCGGCAATCTCATCAGAGGCCCCCAAAACGCGTTGACGGAGCTGCCTGAGACCTATCTGGGCCCGCTGCTGCGTTTCGCCGCAGGACAGAAGGTCCGCATTCGGCTGCGAAACGAACTGCCGGAAGCCACGATCACGCATTGGCACGGGCTGCACGTGCCGATGCTGATGGACGGCCATCCGACCACGGCGATCGATCCGGGCGAAACCTACGTCTACGAATTCGAGATCCGTAATCGGGCCGGGATGCATTTCTATCACCCACACACGCATGAAGCGACGGCGACTCAGGTCTATCATGGCCTCGCCGGCGCGATCATCATCGAAGACGAAGAGGAACGCGCCCTCGGACTGCCTTCCGGCGAGTTTGAAATTCCGCTCGTCATCCAGGATCGATCGTTCGACGACGACAATCAGCTCGCCTATGCCGGCGACATGCACACCAGCATGT
The DNA here is from genome assembly GCA_046349135.1 of Methylocystis sp. Classification (GTDB taxonomy): domain Bacteria; phylum Pseudomonadota; class Alphaproteobacteria; order Rhizobiales; family Beijerinckiaceae; genus Methylocystis. The sequence continues at coordinate 131,724 of JAXMCY010000004.1, forward strand.
TCGGCTTTTACGGCGATCGCGTGCTCGTCAACGGACGGTGTAATTTCGCGCTCGACGTCGCGAGCCGTCCGTATCGCCTGCGGATTCTCAACGGCTCGAATGCGCGCATTTACAAGCTGTGCTGGGACGACCGCACGCCATTGACCGTGATTGGCGTGGATGGCGGACTCTTGGAACAGCCTGAGACGCGCCCCTATGTGATGCTCGCGCCCGCCGAGCGCGTCGATCTGCTTGTTGATTTCAGCGGCCGTCGGCAGGGGTCAAAGCTCACAATGTTAAGCGGTGAGTTCTACGGGCTCATTCCGCCCATGGCGCAGCGCATGATGGGAAGCGAGCTTGGGATGGGGGCGGAATTTCCCCTGTTTACGGCGAAGGTGACAAAAGCCTCTAGCGACACATGGAAGCTGCCGGCGAAGCTCTCGACGATAAAGCGCTTCCGCAACGAGCAAATCGCCAATCTCGACGATCCGATCCCGATCGCCATCACTATGGCGGGCATGGCGATGCTTCTGAACGGCCGCCCCTATGATCATGACGATATACAGCCGCGCGAGCGCATTCCCGTCGATACGGCGCAGCTCATCGAAATTTTCTCGGAGCGCGGCGACACAGGCATGGCTCATATGGGGATGATGGGCGGCCACATGATGTGCCGCGGCATGAGCGGAATGCGGATGATGCGCAGCCGGATGGGCGGCATGGGCATGGGCATGGGCGGTGGTATGATGGGAATGATGTCGATGGCCCATCCGATCCATCTGCATGGTCAGCAATTCGAGATTGTCGAGCGCAGTTTCGATGGCGACGAAAACGCTTACGACTCGATCCGCTACGGCTTCATTGACAGCGGCCTAAAGGACACCGTGCTCGTCGCGCCGGGAGAGTGCGTGCGGATCGTCAAGCCGTTCAGCGATTTCAAGGGCCGCTTCATGTATCATTGCCACAACCTCGAACATGAGGACGCGGGCATGATGCGTGAGTTTTCGGTGGAATAGAGCCAACTACATACCGTTACACGCGCATGCGTAGCTGAAAGCGATTCAACTGGCCGGTCGGGCCGGGGCCCGACCGGAAATGATTTGCATGAGTTAATGCTGCATACCGCCCATGCCGCCCATACCGCCCATTCCACCCATGCCGCCGCCTGAATGTGACATTCCGCCCATTCCGCCTCCCATGCCGCCGCCCATCATGTCGCTCATCGACTTGCCGACTTTCATAAGGCCGGTCAGCGTTTCATTTGCGGACTTCTTCTGCTCGTCGCTCAGGGTGGTGAACAGCGACTCGATCGCGGCCTTCTGCGCGCGCACGATCTCAAGATGATCCACCATGTGGTTCTCCATCATCGTGAGCTTGTTCAACACTTCCGATTTGGAATTGTCCATGCGCATGTCGGCGGCGTCGCATTTTTGCTTCGCTTTTTGCGCCGCGGCGCGCCACGCGTCGTCGAAGGCGTTCCAGGCGCTCACTTGGGTGTCGGTGAGTTTCAACTCGGCCTTGAGATAAGCGAGACGTCCCTCAACATGGTCGGCGAAGCCGCAAACCATCTTGTTCATCATCCCGCCCCCGGCATGAGACATGCCGCTCATGCCGCCGTCCTTTCCGCCGCCATGGCTCATGCCGCTCATGCCACCCATGCCGCCCATGCCGCCATGGCTCATGCCGCCCATCATGCCGCCCATGCCGCCGCTCTGGCCTCCGCCATGGCCCGTGTCCGACATGCCTCCCATCATGCCGCCCATGCCCCCCATGCCGCCATGATGCCCTGCATGACCTTCGTCCGCCTTCCCCGCCTCGCCCTTTCGCTCTTCGGCTTTGCCCGATTCAGCTGAACCCGACTGCGCCTTGCCGGGGTCCGCCCATTGCGTGGGCGCATTGGCGGCGTGCTCCATGGCGCCATGGTCCATCTTGCTGTGATCCATGTTGCCATGGTCTCCGCTCTCTTGCGCCTGCACGCTAGAAAGTCCGGCGGCAAGGAACAAAGCGGCGGCGCTCGCCGCAAGCAATCTTCCGCGCGAGGTTTGTATCCGCGTCGTCATGGCGCCCTCCCTGGCGAGTGTGTCGCGATCACTCCTGCCGTCGCTGAGGCGACGAATCATATTGGAGTTTCGCGCATGTGACGCGCCCAACCGAATATCAGGCGCTGTTGATCGTCTGCAACTTTGTCACAAATCAAGCCGTTCGGCGATAGGCGAATCGTCACGCTGCGCATGACTCCATGAGCGATTCGACGCCCTTTCAGCGCGACCCAGCGGCCGAACGCGGCGCAGGCGCAAATCCGTTGCGGCGCGGAAAATTATGCCGCCTTCTTTTCCGCGATTTCAACGAGCGTGCGCAATATTCGGCGCGTGCCTGCGAGACGCTGCTTCATGCTGTCGAATTCCCGAATGAAGACGATCCGCATGTCAGGACGCACCTTGGCGCTTGTCCCTTGCTCCGCGATAAAGCGCACGAGCCCGGCCGGATTGGCGAATTTGTCTTCGCGGAAGGAGACGATGACGCCCTTCGGGCCCGCGTCGATCTTTTCGACATGCGCGCGCCGGCAAAGCGCCTTGATCGCGACGATCTCTAGGAGCTGTTCCACCTCCGGCGGAATCGGGCCGAAACGATCGATCATCTCGGCGGCGAAGGCCTCGATGTCCCGATCCGTTTCGAGCGTCGACAGTCGGCGATAGAGCTGAAGGCGCAACGTGAGATCGGCGACATAATCCTCCGGTATCGTCACCGGCGCGCCGATGGCGATCGTCGGCGACCAGGCTTCCTCCTGCGGCTCCTCGATTCCTGCTTTCAGCAGCGTAATCGCGTCGGCGAGCATCTGCTGATACAGCTCGTAGCCGACCTCCTTGATGTGGCCGGACTGCTCTTCGCCGAGCAGATTGCCGGCGCCGCGAATGTCGAGATCGTGACTCGCAAGCTGGAAGCCAGCGCCCAGCGTATCCAGCGACTGCAGGACGTCGAGGCGCTTTTGCGCCTGGGGCGTGATGGCGCGGGTGGCGGGCGTAGTGAACAGCGCATAAGCGCGCAGTTTCGAGCGCCCGACTCGGCCGCGCAACTGGTAGAGCTGCGCGAGGCCGAACATATCGGCCCGCCACACGATAAGCGTATTGGCGCGCGGAATGTCGAGACCCGATTCGACGATGGTCGTCGACAGCAAAATGTCGAACTTGCCGTCGTAGAACGCCGACATCTTGTCTTCGAGTTCGCTCGCGCTCATTTGACCATGCGCGATGACGAATTTCGACTCAGGCGCATTTTCACGCAGGAACGCCGCAGCCTCTTCGAGGTCCTCGATGCGCGGGCAGACGAAGAAGGCCTGGCCGCCGCGATAGCGCTCGCGCAGCAGCGCCTCGCGCACGATGAGCGGATCGAACGGTGAAACGAAGCTGCGCACCGCGAGCCTGTCGATCGGCGGCGTTGCGATGATCGAAAGCTCGCGTGCGCCGGTCATGGCAAGCTGCAACGTGCGCGATCGGCGTCGCCGAGAGAGGTCAGAACATGCACCTCGGCGCGCAGCTCCTTTAAGCGCTCCTTGTGGCCGACGCCGAAATGCTGCTCCTCGTCGATGATGACGAGTCCGAGATCCTTGAAGCTTATGGTCTTGCCGAGAACGGCATGGGTGCCGATCAAGACCTCGATGCGGCCGTCGGCGAGGTCCTTCTTCGTCTCGCGCGCGCCTCGGCGGCGCCGACCATGCGCGACAGCCGTCCGATTCGCACCGGCAGGCCGGCGAAGCGCTCGGTGAAGGTCTTATAATGCTGACGCGCCAGCAGCGTGGTCGGCGCGACGACGGCCACCTGCTTACCGTTAATCGCGGCGCAGAAGGCGGCGCGCAGCGCGACCTCGGTCTTGCCGAAGCCGACGTCGCCACAAACGAGCCGGTCCATCAGCGCCCGGCGGCGAGATCGTCGAGGGTTGCGTCAATGGCGGCGAGCTGATCCTCGGTTTCGTCGTATGGAAAGCGCGCGCAGAATTCGTCGTAGAGACCCTCCGGCGGCACGAGCTTCGGCGCCTCCTGCAACTGGCGCTGCGCCGCGATCTCGATCAGCCCCTTCGCCATTTCGCGGATGCGATTCTTCATCCGTGACTTGCGGAGTCTGCCAACCGGCGCCGCCAAGTCGGTCGAGCTGCGCCTCGGCGTCCTCGCCGCCATAGCGCGTCAGCAGTTCGATATTCTCAACCGGAAGATAAAGCTTGTCGCCGCCGGCGTAATGGAGTTCGAGACAGTCATGCGGCGCGCCGCGGCGGAGATCGTTTCGAGGCCGATGAAACGGCCGATGCCGTGATCGACATGCACGACGAGATCGCCGGCGGAAAGCGCGGCGACTTCGCCGAGCAGATTTTCGTTCGGCTTGCGCGCGCGGCAGCGCCGCATACCGAAACGATCGCCGAGAATGTCCTGCTCGCCGACGACCGCATAGGCGTCAGTCTCGAAGCCTCGTTCGATCCCGAGCACGGCGACCGAAACCGGATGAGACAGCGCCTGGGGAAGCGATGCGACGCGCGGCAAATCCGGCAGGCCGTGTTCGGCGAGCACATGGCCCAGGCGCTCGCAGGAGCCTTCGGACCAGCCGGCGACGACGATCTTCCTGCCCGCGTCGCGCAGCGCCTCGACGTAGTCGGCGGCGGCTTGGAAGACGTTGACATCGGGCGTATTGCGCTCTGGCGCGAAGTCGCGGCCAAGTCGCGCGCCGCAATCGATAGCCTTCTCGCCGGCATGCGCCTCGAAGGGAGAGAATTGCGCACTTGCGCGCGCCTCCAAGGCGGCGCGCCATTCCTCCAACGACAGATAGAGTTCGCGCGGTTCGAGCGGCTTGTAGTTCGAAGCGGCCGGATCGAGATCATGCGCGTATTTGCGCGCGTCATAATAATCTTCGATCTGCTTGATCCGTTCCGTCGCCGCGTCGTCGACCAGCGGATCGAGTAGAATCGGCGCGTCGCCGAGATAGTCGAAGAGCGTGTCCATCCGCTCATAAAAGAGCGGCAGCCAATGTTCCATGCCGTGGAAGCGTCGGCCCTCGCTCACCGCTTCGTAAAGGGCGTCACCGCGAGTCTGACCGCCAAAGCGCGCGGCGTAGGATTGGCGGAAACGGCGCATCGTGTCGCTGGTGAGGCGCAATTCGCTCATCGGCGTGAGATCCAGCGCGCGAAGCTGCCCGGTGGCGCGCTGCGTGTCGGGATCGAATGAGCGGATCGATTCGAGCGTGTCGCCGAAGAAATCGAGACGGATCGGCGTCGGCAGTCCCGGCGGGAAAAGATCGACGATGCCGCCGCGCTGCGCATATTCGCCAGTCTCGCGCACCGTGCTCGCGCGCAGATAACCGTTCGCTTCGAGCCAAAAAAGCCAATTCGTCGAGCTTTACGACATTGCCCGGCGCGGCGGCGAAGCTTTCGGCGGCGACCAGTTTGTGCGGGGGAACGCGCTGCAGCAGACAGTCGATAGTCGTCGTCACGACGCGCGGCCGTTCGGCCGAGGATTTGGCCCGAGTGAGACGCGAGAGCGCAGTCATGCGCCGCGCGACGATGCCGGCGTGCGGCGACACCCGATCATAGGGCTGGCAGTCCCAGCCCGGCATGTCGAGGATTTCGATGTCGGGATTGGCGAAGCGCAGAGCGGCGCGAAAGGCGGACGACCGCGCCGCGTCGCGCGCGATATGAACGAAGACCGCCGGGCGGCCCTCGGCCTCGCGCGCCAGCGCGCGCGCAAGGTCAGCGCCGACGAAGGCGTCGAAGCCGTCCGGCGCATGGGCGAAAATCAGCCGCTCGCCTTTGACGAGGCCGGCGCGCGCCGCGTCTAGCCCTGCCGCCGCCTTCTTCCGCTTGGTCGCGGCGACGCTCAATGGATCGGCCCGTCGTGGCGGTGGAAGGCGATGATCTGCCGCAGCAGCGGCGAGTCATGCTCGGCAGGCGCCGGCTCAGCGCCCGACAGCCATCGGTACACCGTCTCGTCCGGCAGATCGAGCAGAGACTCGAGTTCGTCGAGCGCTTGGGACGGAAGCGCCTCAACGCGCGCATCCACGAAACGCCCCATCAGAATATCCATTTCACGCAGGCCTCGGCGCCAGGCGCGCACCCGGATGCGCCGCCTGCGCATGTCGTCGTCCAACGTCGGTCTCCCCATATGGCGCGAGGCTTAATGCAGGCGCAAAGGAAAGGCAAAGGCGCGACAGCCCAGAAAGCGGCATAGCCCGTCGGGCGGCGGCGTTGGCGGCGCCCCTGAGCTGAACCTGGGCGCGCCGAGCGCCGGCAAGCGAACTTCCTTGACCTCAAGATGCGCCTGCGCTATCTGGCGCCTCTCGCGTCCTCGCACGCTCGCGGGGGAGTAGCTCAGTTGGTTAGAGCGCCGGCCTGTCACGCCGGAGGTCGCGGGTTCAAGTCCCGTCTCTCTCGCCATATTTCGGTAAACGCTCGCGCGAGCGCGGCAATAATCGCCGCAATAAACGCACGCGCCTGTATATGTTAGCGCACCTCAATCTCGCTCTCGACGACGTGATTGAGCGGCGTTCCTTCCGCGGTCAGCGCCATGCGCAGCTTCAAGCGGCCGCCCTCGACTTTATGCTCGCGCACGATGCGCTCGATCTCGCGCTGCGAGGTCACGCCGACTTCCTTGAGAAATTTGCGCACCGCCATGTTGAAAGCGTCTTCGTCCATCGCCCGACTCTCCTTGCTCGGAATAAGTAGCGCATCTTGCGCCAGCGTCATCGGGGCGCTTCGACCAGCGCGGCCCAGACCGCATTCGGAGTCCAAATCCGCAGCATGTCGGCGCGCGCGCTCGCTTCATCCACGCCGAGCACATCACGGCGATAGCGATAGAGGAGCGCCGATACGCGATAATTCGAGAGGCAATGGATATGAGTCGGGGCCTCTCCCGTTTTCGCCAGCGCAGCGGAAAACGCGTCGAAATCGGCCTCGGTCGGATGCTGAAAGTCGATCGGGATATGGACATAGTTCATGCCAAGCGCGCCGACCGTCGCGGCTTCGTTCGGCAAGGCCTTTTCATGGCTGGAGAGACCGAGATTGATCACATAGCGCGCGCCGAGCGCGGCGATCTCGCCAAGCTCGCTCTCGCTTGGCTGGCCGGACGTCGTGAGGCGAGAGTCGATCCTCAGCCAATGATCGATATGCGTCGGATCGTCCGGCATGGCTTTCACGTGAATTGCGGGCCCTAAGTGCCTAGTGAATCCTCTACTGGTCCGATCAGCGTCACACATGGGCGTCTCACGCGTGGAGAAGAAATAATCCGTCTTTCGCGAGCTGTGCCCTCCCGAACCTCATTTAAGACGATTGTTCTCAACGCTTCGTCAAACCCGTTTTCTTCGGCAATTTGATCCGGCTCATGGAAAGCCGCCAGTTCCGCAGTCAACGGGCGTTTCAGCATTGCTTCGTGCGTTTTCGCGACAGCTTCTCTCACCCGCAACTCAGATTCTCGTGGAGTGGCGAGCATACTTTTTCCCTCTGAGGAGCAGAGAATAGTTGTCAGCGGAAAAAAGAAGGCGGCCAAGTTACCGATGCGTTTGAGGCCAGGAAGCGCTCCATGGACAAATTTTTGAATTATAAACGCATCCGCTAACGCGATTCCACCGATCTTGTTCGCAGATGCCCTTACAATTCGGCCGTGGTTATAAAATGCGTAAAGTGGAATGCACCGACGGGAAGCACATAAGACATCAACTTGGAGTGCCTTTGTGGATTTTATCCTGTGATTGATGTTTCGGTAATAGCTGTTACCCCAAATAGGTCCTCTGCTCAATGTAAGCCGCTTAGCTTGAATTCGGTAGTGCACCGCGTCCCTCGCGTCACTTTGCGTAATGACAAGATCGAAATCGCTGCCTGTTCGTACTTCCGACGGGGTGAGAATTAGCACCTGACCGAGCGGCAGCTTTAGCATAGACGCCAATATCAAATCGGTGATTGAATCCTCCCTAAATGGTCTTTTTAGATCCTTCTCGATGTCAAGGAATTCCGCAATTTTATTTGGCATTTGATGAGCGAAATCGCAGGGCGAACGAAAGGTCTGAGCGATCGTCACGGACAAATCCCAAAAAAATCTGCTTGGGGCGTCACCCCGCCTTCGCCACTTCCCGCTGAGCGAAGCCGAGGCGGATATTCAATTCGTGCAACAACCGTTCCGCCGCCACCGGAATATTGGTGCCGGGCGGAAAGATCGCCGCCGCGCCGGAATCATACAAGGCCTGAAAATCGTCGGGCGGAATGACGCCGCCGACGACCATCATGATGTCGCCGCGGCCGGCGCGCTTCAAAGCGTCGCGCAGTTCCGGCGTCAGAGTCAGATGGCCGGCGGTCATCGTCGAGACGCCGACGATGTGCACGTCGGCTTCCTTCGCCTTCTGCGCGACCTCGTCCGGCGTGGCGAACAGGTCGCCGATGACCACGTCGAAGCCCATGTCGGCGAAGGCGGAGGCGATCACCTTCTGGCCGCGATCGTGTCCGTCCTGGCCCATCTTGGCGACGAGAATGCGCGGCTTGCGACCGGTATTGTCCTCGAAATCACGGGTCATGCCGACCACGCGGCCGACCTGGGCGCTGTCCTTGCCGGCTTCCTTGGCATAGACGCCGGATATGACATTGGCCTTGGGCTTGTGGCGCGAAAAGACTTTTTCGAGCGCGAAGGAGATTTCGCCGACGCTCGCCTTCGCCCGCGCCGCCTTCACCGCGAGATCGAGCAGATTGGCGCCAGACGTCGCGCCTTCGGTCAGCGCGTTCAGCGCTGCTTGCGTCTTCGTTTCGTCGCGCTCGGCGCGCAGCCGCGCGAGCTTATCCAGCTGCGCCGCGCGCACGGCGGCGTTGTCGACCTTGAGCACATTGGGCTTGGCGTCGTTCACCGGCTGATATTTGTTCACGCCGACGACGATCTGGGTTCCGCTGTCGATGCGCGCCTGCGTCTTCGCGGCCGCTTCCTCGATGCGCTGCTTAGGCACGCCCGCGGCGATCGCCTTGGCCATGCCGCCGAGCGTCTCGATCTCCTCGATATGCGCCCAGGCCTTTTTGGCGAGTTCCGCGGTCAGCCGCTCGACGTAATAGGAACCGCCCCAGGGATCGATGATGCGCGTCGTGCCGCTTTCCTGCTGCAGCACGATCTGCGTGTTGCGGGCGATGCGCGCCGAGAAATCGGTCGGCAGCGCAAGCGCTTCGTCGAGAGCATTGGTGTGCAGCGACTGCGTATGCCCCTGAGTCGCCGCCATCGCCTCGACGCAGGTGCGGATGGCGTTGACGTAAACATCCTGCGCGGTCAGCGACCAGCCGGAGGTTTGGCAATGCGTGCGCAGCGTCAGGCTCTTTTCGGATTTCGCCCCTAGATCCTTCATCAGCCGCGCCCAGAGCAGACGCGCCGCGCGCAGCTTCGCCACCTCCATGAAGAAATTCATGCCGATGGCGAAGAAGAAGGAAAGACGCGGCGCGAAAACGTCGATGTCGAGGCCGGCCGCGACGCCGGCGCGCACATATTCGACGCCGTCGGCGAGCGTGTAGCCCAATTCGAGATCGGCCGAGGCGCCCGCCTCCTGCATGTGATAGCCGGAGATCGAGATCGAGTTGAACTTCGGCATATGTTTGGACGTGTATGCAAAAATGTCCGACACGATGCGCATCGAGGGCTCAGGCGGATAGATATAGGTGTTGCGCACCATGAATTCTTTTAGGATGTCGTTTTTGGATCGTGCCGGTGAGCTTTTCGGCTGGCACGCCCTGCGTCTTCCGCCGCGACGATGAAGAGCGCGAGAACCGGCAGCACCGCGCCGTTCATCGTCATCGACACCGACATCTGATCGAGCGGAATGCCGTCGAAGAGCGTGCGCATGTCATAGATCGAGTCGATCGCGACGCCCGCCATGCCGACGTCGCCCATCACCCGCGGATGATCGGAATCATAGCCACGATGGGTGGCGAGATCGAAGGCGACCGAGAGGCCCTTCTGGCCGGCGGCGAGATTGCGACGGTAGAAGGCGTTCGAATCCTCGGCGGTGGAGAAGCCGGCATATTGGCGGATCGTCCAGGGCTGGGCGACATACATGGTCGGATAGGGTCCGCGCACATAAGGCGCGACGCCGGGATAGCCGTCGACGAAGGAAAGGCCCTCGATATCCTGCGGGCCATAGGCGTTCTTCACTTCAATTCCTTCCGGCGTCAGCCAGCGGCGGGCCTCCGCCTCCTGCTCGGGCGCGACGGGCGCGAAGGGAATCTTGGTGAAATCCGGGATTGCGGCCATTTTTTCCTCAAATGTTACCGACCATGGTCATAAACCAGAGGCGGCAGGGGAGCAAAGCCACGCTAGAACCTCTGCATGAGCCCTTCGAACTCGTGTTAATTTCAGCTCACTTTCAGCCGTCATGCCCGGCCTTGTGCCGGGCATCTATGTCGGGACATCGCGAAACGCGTCGCGCGAACACGGTGTGTTCGGCTCATGTTCTCACATTTGCCTCGTGTCGTCGCGTGGATGGCACAAGCGCGGCCATGACGCAGGTGAGGTGACGCGTTGTTAATCAGCCCTGCTGGTCGCTCGCCGCCCCTTGCCTCGATCGCGCCGCACAGGCCACAATCGCCTTCTCGCCTCGTCTCTATCCAACCCGGGAAATCACATGCGCCCTTCCTTGAGCCTGCTGCCGATAACCTTTTGCCTCGCCATCGCGCCGGCGCTGGCGCTGCCGGGAAATCAGATTCCCGACGAGGTGAAGGAAAAGTGCAAGGCCGATTATTCGCGCCTCTGCAGCGGCGTGATGCCCGGCGGCGGGCGCATCCTCGCCTGTTTTCAGGCGCATAAGGACGAAGTCTCGCCGGACTGCCGCGACGCGCTCTCCAGGGTCAAGAATTGACGGTGAGGTTCGCCTGCCGCTCAGCTATCCATTCCGTCCGACCCTTTGGAGGGAAATCGCGCCGAGGCGTAGCGGATCGTGAGGACGGCGAACGCGAGAATGAGCGTCGCGCCAGCGAGAATCAGTATCCCGACGTCAGGGACCGACTCCGTCTGCACATAGCCGATCATGTGACGGGTGAGCGCGGTGATGCCGACATAAAGTAGGAAGCGCACCGGCATGTGGTTGGTGCGAAAATAAATGCCGACCATCGAGCCGATTTCGAGATAGATGAAGAGCAGCAACAGATCTTCGATCGTCGCGTGACCCTTCGTCGTCATTTCGAGAAATGCTTTCGCCGCCGACCAGACGGTTGCGCCGCCGATCGCGAACAGTCCGAGAAGGTGAAAGACTTCGGTAAGCAGGTAGCCGATCGGATCCAGCAGATCCAGCATCCGGCGCACCGCCGGGTTTTCCTTCCTGTCCATGGCTTTCATCGAATACCCGCGAGGTTTGCACGGCGCCCGGCGAGTCGCGGCGCGCCGCGCCAAGTTCGCGCATCGCGACGCCAGGCGCAAACGACTTTGGCGCCATTGTTCGCTTACGCCTATCGGCCAAGCTATTCGCCCAGCCGCCGCGCCCAGTTTTCGACTCTGCCCGTTTCGATCCGGCGGCGCGCAAGGTCGCGCCAGTTTGGCGCAAGCTCCGGAAGCGCGGCCATCTCGGCGAGTTCATCGAAGGCGCGCGTACGCGTGTAGAGCAAGGCGAAGAGCCGGGCGATGGGCCACTCCGGCCGCATTCGCTCGATCAGCTGCAGCGAGTCGCCGGGCTGCGCCACGCCAGTTTCGAGGACGCGATAATACCAGCCGCAGCGCCCGCTTTCCTGCGTGCGCCGCGCCATGTCGCGCCGGCCGAATCGAAAGTTGAGGGTCAGGCACGGCTGTCGCCCCTGGCTCACCTGCAGGCGGGCGCCGCCGAGCGCGAAGACGTCGCCGACGCAGATTGAATCTTCAGTGAGCCCGAGAGTCGAGATGTTCTCGCCGAAGGCAGGGGCGACGAATTCGCTCGCGAGCGTCGGCTCCTCATTGCGCCAGGCGTCGTAATGCTCGCGCGGATAATGATGCAGCGCCTTCTCGACGCCGCCGTGATGGCGCCGATCAGCCTGTCGATCTCCAATGAGCCCTTCCGCCTCAATTCGCCACGGCGGCGCGAGGGGCGCCTTGCGGATCGCGCTTCTGCGTCCAGGCGCGATTTCGCGCGGACGCCCTGCGAAAAGCGTCTCGATGGGGATATCGACCATCACGCCATGCCGACGCGCCGGCGCCGCGCAGCGCTATTTCTGGATAGAGCCAAGATAGGCGAGCAGCGCTTCGATCTGCGCCGCGCTGAGGCGGAACTGCGGCATCTCAGGGCCTTCGTGACCGACGACGATGCCCTCGGCGAGCGCCTCTTCGAGATTGCTCAGCGGATATTTGCGCGCGAGATAGCGAAACGGCGGCGACTTTGGATTGGCGCTCTCGCCCTTGGCCCCAACCGCGTGGCAGCGCCCGCAATTTTGCTGCGCGATCGCCCGCCCGCGCTTCAGCGCTTGCGCATCGTGGGGCGGCTTCGCCGATGCGGCGCCGACGGCGAGCAGGAGGCAAGGCGCGAACGCTATCGGCGCGAATCGGAGCATAAGAGAATTTATCCGCGATCCGGGCCGATGTCGCCGCGCTTCATTGGCGCACCACAAGCACGGAACATTTGGCGTGGCGCACGATCGTTTTAGCGTTGGAGCCCAAAAGATAGGTCGCCATCGTCGGTCGATGCGAACCGACCACGATCAGGTCGGCGTCCCATTCCTCGGCTTCGGCGAGCACTTCAGGGTAGACTGCGCCGAATCGCACGATCGAGGACACGCGCTCCGCCGGATAGGCGACCTTGCCGCGCAGGACCGCAAGGTCCTTTTCGGTCGCCTCACGCAATTCCTCGTCGAAGTTCGGCGGGATGTAGTCGATGAAAGCGACCGGAACGAGCGGTTGGACATTGACGAGCCGAAGCTGCGCGCCCGGCTCCACTTTCGCCAGCGCCACCGCCGCCTCGAGCGCCGGCTGCGTGACGTCGGCCTCACTGATATCCACCGCCACCAGAATTTTCTTATACATCCCCGCCTCCCGATGCGCCCCGCGTCGATTCCGACTCGCCTCTTCATAGCGCTTCTTCATAGCGCGGCCGGCGCCGCCGAGCCACAACGCCGCGCTGTATAGAGGAAATTCACTCTTAATGGGACGGTTGGCGCGAAAGTCGTCACGCCCGGCGGCTTGGCCAAGATGGGCTGGCGCGCTCCACACGCCGCATTTTGGTCTGAACGTGGAGTTTATAAGGGGTCGCGCTCAGCACGCCGCTGCAGGCGTCAGCGCGGAAACAGCCATATTGCGAACGCTGGGCCACGCTCCCGGCAATGCTCAGTTGCGCGAAAGGCGCAACCGGCCGGTCGCTGAAACCTATTCCACCGCTTCGGCTTTGACGAAATTCCAGGACGCCGTGTCGACGATCCTGCTTTCGCAATCATCGTTGGTGAGTTTCGCGCAGGTGCCTTCGACCGTCATGACGGTCCAAAAATCGCTTTCCTCGTCCCAGGCGCCTTCGCAATTCACCAGCGTCGTGACTTTGTAAACTCTGCCGGCCTCAAGCATGGTGCAGTCCTTTGCTGAACGATCCCCGGAAGGAGACACATGGCATCGGCTCAATGCGACGGTTCCTCATCGTCGTCAGGAAAAAGGCAAATTTAGGGAAAGCTGAAGGCGCGAATAGAGCGGACGCGCCGGATTTGTGCTCTCCAGGCGGATCGTTGTCCTCCACGAACTCGGCGAAGGTTGCGACCTCGCGGGTCGCTATTGCCCGCACGTCCCTCAGCAGGGAGCAGACGCCGGCGGTGGAGACCGGCAGGCCTTTCGACCGGTCGAACGAACTGCGGAACGCGTCGTCAAATTCGCGGATGCGATCGCGCATTGCGCTGTCAATTTGCGACATGGGGCGTTCCTCGTCTCAATCGGCGCGCCACTCGCTGTGCGAAGAGAGGGGACAAGCCTTCAGACGCTCTCGGCGCCAAACGCGACTTGAGGCGGCGAGTTGCGCAAATATTTGCGAATCGCCAATGAAATCGTTAGCAATCGCGTTTGTGCGCGTGGGGTATGATGCAGGCACTTATTGGATAGGGGACATCGCATGGCTAGAGCAAAAACGGTGAAGGCGGCGACCAGAAAGGTCAGCAAGGCGGAGCCGGCCGCGACGCGGCCGGTCAAAGAAGCATTTACGAAGTCGGCGCTCATCAACCTGATTGCGGAAGAGAACGACCTTCCTCGCAAGACCGCCGTCGGAGTTTACGCGACGCTGGAGAATGCATTTCTAGGGTCGGTTCACCCGCGGGGCATCGGCGAGTTCACGTTGCCGGGGCTTTTGAAAGTAACGCTTCGCAAGGTGCCGGCGCGAAAGGCCGGGACGCTGGTCCGCAATCCGTCGACGGGCGAGATGGTGCCGGCGGCCGCAAAGCCTGCGAGCGTGCGCGTCAAGATTCGGCCGCTATCGAAACTGAAGTCGGCAGCGATCAAGTAACGGCATATTTGGCCACAGCAGGCCTGCTGATGGCCCAGATGAGAAAACCCCGCGTCTCACGGCGCGGGGACGGGCCGCGCAATGATGTTCCAGGAACCCGCGACCTTGATCAAGGACGGCGGCGTGTTGCTCCTGGCGCTATGCAGACTCCGGGCGCTTGAGAATTAGGCCCGTGGAAAACCCCGTAGGGGCTGGCGCATAATTAAGGTTAACGCTGCGTGTGCGCAGGCGCACTTCGGGCGCCGGCCGCACTTGCTACTACGCCTTCATCGAACAGCAGAGGGAGGCGGTCATGTCGACTTATTTTGATTGGGAGGTTGCTCAGGAGTCAGCGCGCAGGCAGTTTCGCGCTTCGGTCCTAATGGTGGCCGCGATGGCGTTCGCGGCATTCGCGATCGGCTTCGTCCTGCCCGTCAGTTCGACCCATAAGGCGACGCCAACCGCGGCTAACGGCGTCTTTGCTGGTCGCCTGATAACGGTGTTGGAGTAACCGGAATGTCAGTCGGCGCTTTAGGCGTCGACAGCCGGCTCGATTGTCGACCTCGTCATCGCCGACGCCCGAGGTACGCGCACCCCAGCCCGATGCGCCAGCGACGCGCGCGGCGCGAAGGTCGCGGGGTGGCGCATGACGCGGAGCGTATCGGGAACCGGCTCGCGTCGCGAAGAGGGCTCACGCTCGCTCACGCTTTCGCCGAACGGGATGGCACAAGCTGACAGGGGATCAAAATGGCCCGCCCGACGCGCTCGCCCTCGCGATGAATTTTTCCGCTGGCGGGGACAGGCGTCGCTGCGGAAGGAGTCTCGTGTCCGTCCCCGCTCGACCAGGACTCGATCAGGTCCGCTCCATCGTAAAGTTCGACCCGGTGATTCTCGGTGGAATTTTTATAGCGCGCCACAACGCCGCCGAAATTGCTGTGCGCCCGGCTAGCGTCGCGATCTCGTAACGTTCCGAGTTGCTTCGCGCCTTTCCAGATGATGATGTTGAAACGCGTTTCACTCGATCGATTGGCATTCATTTTTGGAGCCCCGATTTCGAATCGCCTGTGCTCATGCTTGCATGGCCCGGCCGATTATGACGATGGGGATTCGGCAGCTATGGGGACGCCACCACAACCCGCCCGCACGCCGCTCGCCCACTTCAGCGCATACTTTTTCAAATTTTCGCTGCCGGTCTGGACAACGAAATTCTTCGTAAATTACTGAATTTACTGGTGCCGGTTGCAGGATTCGAACCCGCGACCTACTGATTACAAATCAGTTGCTCTACCAGCTGAGCTAAACCGGCCCGCAGCCTTTTGCGCGCGCGTTGCGCGACTTCTCTATGCGTCCAAGCCGGCGGAGAGGTCAATCCCGGGACCAATACGCGCGAGGCCTCATCCGAGCCGCATCGTTACGACGCTTAAAGCGGCGGCGCAGGCGTTCGATACGTTGAGGCTCTTGATCGGCCCTGGAAGGTCGAGGCGCGCGACGGCGTCACAGCGCTCGCGGGTGAGACGCCGCAGTCCTTTGCCTTCGGCGCCGAGCGCCAGAACCAGCGGCTTCGACAGCGCGACGGTCGAAAGCGATTCTGCGCCTTCCGAATCAAGGCCGATGCGCGCGTAGCCGCGCTCGGCAAGGTCGTCGAGCGCTCGGGCGAGATTGACCACGGAGACGATCGTCATGAGCTCCAACGCGCCAGACGCCGCTTTGGCGAGCGGGCCGGAGAATTCCGGACTGTGACGTTCGGTGACGATCACCGCATCGACATTGAAGGCGCAGGCCGTGCGCAGGATGGCGCCGACATTATGCGGATCAGTGATCTGGTCGAGCGCCAGCACGACGCCGCTGACGCCCAAGATATCGGAAATATCCGCTTCCGGCAGTGGCCGCGCCTCGAGCAGCAGGCCCTGATGCACCGCCTCCGCGCCGAGCCGCCGCTCGAGATCGCGCGCGTCGACGAGGCGCGGCTCGAGACCTGCCGCGCCGGCGAGATCCTTGATGCGCGGCAGCGCCGTCTCGGTCGCGTAGAGAGCGAGCAATTTGCGTTTGCGCGCAGTCAACGCCGCGCGCACCGGATGCGCGCCATAGAGCGCCACGACGTCGGGCGAGGCGGGGCGAAACGGTCCTCGCGCCTCCGATGACCTGACCGGCGCGCTGCCGCCTCTTCCATGCGCGCTGCGGTCTTTGGGCGGCGGCCGGCGGGTCATCTCAGCACGGCCGTCTTGACCCACCACGTGGGATGCTGAGCGCGAATGACGCGCGCGGCGCGCACGGCGTCGCGCCGAGTCGCAAACAGCGCAAAGCACGTCGCACCGGAGCCCGACATGCGCGCGAGTCTGCTGCCCCGCGCCGCGCGCAGAATCGCGAGCGCGTCAACGATCACAGGCGCCTGCAGACAGGCGGCGTCTTCAAGATCGTTGCGGCCGGATGCGAGGCCGGCGAAAAGTTCCTCAGCAGTTGGCCGCGCGCCGATCTCCCAACGCGCGGCGCCGCCGTGCGACGCCCCGGGCCGCAGTCCGAGCGCGGCGAAGACCGGCGCCGTCGCGACCGGAACGCCGGGATTGACCAGCACCGCCGGCAGCGGCGGAAGCCGTATTGGTTGGCCGAGACTTTCGCCGGCGCCGCGCATCATTCGCGCCCGCGGGTCGAGGCAGACCGGCACGTCTGAGCCAACGGCGCGCGCGGCGTCGCGCACGCGCAGGTCGTCGAGGGCAAGATCATTCGCCTTGGCCAACAGGCGCAGCGCAGCGGCGGCGTCCGAAGAGCCGCCGCCAATGCCGGCCGCCACAGGCAGCCTCTTCTCGAGTAGAAACCGCCCCACCCGCAGGCCCCTTATTTCTTCGGCGAGTCTTCGCGCGGCGCGCAGCACGAGATTGTCGTCGCCGGCGCCCGCGGCCGAAGAGGTCGGTCCCGAAATGTCGAGCGACAGCGCGCCACCCGGCGTGAGGGACAATGTGTCTCCAGCGCCCGAAAAGGCGACCAGGCTCTCGAGCTCGTGATAGCCGTCTTGCCGTCGGCCGAGAATGTGCAGCGTCAGATTGATTTTCGCGGGGGCGCGCGTCGTCAGCATCGAACCCCGGCCTCCGCATGAGGGGAAATTGCGGAGCCTCTCGAATTGGAGCGGGCGAAGGGATTCGAACCCTCGACCCCAACCTTGGCAAGGTTGTGCTCTACCCCTGAGCTACACCCGCGTCCGTCGCGCCGGCCCAGCGTGTCGCAGAACCGTCGCGGGCGTCGTTATGCCGGAAACAACTTTGCTTTGCAACTGGCGCAAATGGCGTAGCGTCGACGCTCCGGAAGGGACGAGCTCCCGGAGCGCCGCCGCGTCATTGGATCATCCGCGCCGTGCTGCCGGTTTCTCCAGTGATGTTTGCAGAATCGGGCGATATCCAGTGCGGCACCCAGGTCAGGGCGACAATCACAAAAGCCGTTAAGCCGATCAGATACACAAGGATTTTGCCAACCTCGCCGTCGTGGACATTTACGGCCATTTGCCTCTCCATTTTCTGTTGTCCGACTCGCGCCGGAAGACCGGGACGGCGGCGGGCGGTGCAGCGTTAAATGCCGCCGCCGTCCACCAAGACAGTTACAGGGGGCACTGCCATGGCTTCGCGTATTTTGCGGAAGCTGACTCGAACAACAAGAACCACAGAGAGTATTTCATGTGGTCAAATTCTTGGTATCATTAGATTTATACTTGCTGGACCCAGGAGCTGCGCCAATGTCCGACGCTCTGAGCTATGAAGAGGTCATCGATCTGCTGGCCCTCGAGCCCAACGCGACATGCGGCTTTGTCCGCATCAGCTATACAAGCAAGCTTTCCTTCGGCGCCGACGCGCTGCCCGCGCCTTTCGCGCGGAGCGGGCCGATGGGTTCGGCGCTATATTTTCTGGTGACGCCGCATGCGCCGGTTCAGCTGCACAGGATTCGCAACGATCAGCTGTATCATTATTATCTCGGCGATCCGCTGGAGCTTTTTTTGCTCCATGGCGACGGCTCGACCGAGCGCATGGTGGTCGGACTCGATCTTCGAGCGGGCCAGCGGGTTCAGCTGCTTATTCCCGGCGACACTTTTCACACGGCGCGGCTGTTGGGAAGCGGGCGCTGGTTTCTCGGCGCGAGCACGGAATGGCCGGGCGTCACCCCGCAGGACGTCGAAATCGGCGACGTTGCGCAACTGGCGAAAAAATATCCCGACGTAGCGCCCGAGATACGCGCCATCGCGGCTTCGGTTAGAGATGCGCCGAGCGCGCGCGGGCCGCGGTAGCTATTTGCATTCCTGCACGGCGCGGGCGAGCGCTTCCGACAATCCTTTGAGCGAATAGCTGTCGGTCGTGCTTGTGCCTTTTGACGAAGAGGCCTTCACGATCAGCTTGGAGCCGCCGCGCAGCGCGCCGACGAACTCCCGCTCGCGCGACTGATCCTTCACCCAGGCGTTGGTTCCCTTCGTGATCAACTCGTAGCTGTCGCCGTCGATGTCGGCCACTGCGGCTGAGCCGTCCTTGGTAGGGTAGCCCAAGTTGATCGCGACCTCGTTATGAATGTTTTCGGCCGGGCGGGTGGAGATGAAGACATAGGCGGCCGACTCCTTTAGCTTCGTCTTCGGCGTCCGTTCCTTCGGCTGCCCCAGCGCGTAGCAGGTCCTGCTGCGTCCGTTTTGCGCCGCGTAGGCGCCCCATTCCCCATAGCTGCCGAGCTGCTCGGGCTTCTCGGAGCCCTTTTCGACCGTGGCCTTTTCGACTTTCTCGGGCTTTTCGGCCTTTTCGTTCTTCGCCGGCTTGCGCTTGCCGGCGGCTTTCGAACCTGCGTCTTCAGCCGGGGCTTCTTCAGCGGGCTTGGGCTTTGCTTGCGCCGCATTGAAAGCGACGGCGATGGCCAGACCGGCGGCGAGAGCGGCGAAAATTCTGGAGCGCGTGCGGGATTTTCTGAGCATAGGCTGGGAGTCTACCGGCGGCGGCGGGCGCGAACAAGAGCTTCAGCGTCTTTAGGGCCACATAGGCGCGGCCGAACCTAGTCGTCTTTTCGCGCCGTCATCAAGTAATTAACGTCTGTCTCGTGGCTCCTGCGCCACCGTCCCGTCAGCGGCTGATAGCTCATCCCCGCTCGGTCGATTTCCCGCATGCCGCCCTGGCGCAGCCAAGACGAAAGCTCGTCCGGGCGTATGAATTTGTCATGGTTGTGGGTGCCTTTCGGCACCCAGCCAAGCACATATTCGGCGGCGACGATGGCGAGGAGATAGCTCTTCATCGTCCGGTCGATCGTCGCCAGGAACAGAAGTCCCCCTGGCTTCAGCAGGCGCCCGAGCATGGCGACGAACTCCCGCGGCCCTTCGACATGTTCGATCACTTCGAGCGCGGCCACTGCGTCGAACTGCTCGCCGGCGACGGCGAGGTCTTCGGCGGCGACATTGCGGTAATCGATGTCCAGTCCCGACTTTTCCGCATGCTTTTTCGCGATCGCGATGTTGTTGGGCGCCGGATCGACCCCCGTAACACGCGCGCCGAGCTGCACCAGAGATTCGCTCAATATGCCGCCGCCGCAGCCGATGTCGGCGATGCGCACGCCTTCCAAAGGCCGGTCGCCCGGCGCATTCAGCGCGCCGGAATCATGCCGGATGAACCGACGCACGTGATCGCGGACATAGGCGACTCGAATGGGGTTGATCTCGTGAAGAATCCCCATTTTGCCGTTCTTGTCCCACCACAGCTCGGCCAGCCGGTTGAAACGCGCAACATCCTCAGGGTCGACGCTGGCGGAGTGGGGAGCGGATTGATGGGGCAAGCTGAGCCTCGCGAAAATGTGGAGAAGTTCGTAACTTACTGACCTCATCTTTCGAGCCGCCGGTTCAATCTCGGCAGGCCCGAGATCGAGGTCCAATGCGCAAGTCGGGTAGACCCCGACGTGAAGGCGGCGCCTCAGAACGAGGTCGAATCATGCGCGAGTTCCTCATCCTGAGGCGCGCGCAAAGCGCGCGTCTCGGAGGACGAGCGGCTTGCGCATGATTCCCGGCCAGGACCGCCGTTGACAGGCCTGCCGGCGCGGACACATATAGCGCCGCTTCCTGCGGGACGCGAGCGTCTCGCCCAATTCCCGGTCTTCATGTCACGTCTGGTCATGAAATTCGGCGGCACGTCGGTCGCCACTGTCGAACGCATCCACAACGTCGCGCGCCACGTCAAACGCGAAGTCGACGCCGGGCGCGAAGTCGCGGTCGTCGTTTCGGCGATGGCCGGCAAAACCAATGAACTTGTCGCCTGGTGCAAGGAGGCGGCGCCGCTTTACGATCAGTGCGAATATGACGCCGTCGTCGCCTCGGGAGAACAGGTGACGGCGGGGCTTCTCGCCATGGCGCTGCAGAAGGCGGGCGTGCCCGCGCGCTCCTGGCTCGGCTGGCAGACGCCGATCTACACCAACGCCACGCATGGCGCGGCCCGTATCGAGTCGATTGACGGCTCGGGCATCGTCGAGGGTTTCGCCCGTGGAGAAGTCGCCGTCGTCGCCGGCTTCCAGGGCGTGCACCGTGAAAGCGGGAGGATAACCACGCTCGGCCGCGGCGGCTCGGACACGAGCGCCGTTGCTCTCGCGGCCGCGATCAGAGCAAATCGCTGCGATATCTATACGGACGTCGACGGCGTCTACACCACCGATCCCCGCGTCGTGCCGAAAGCGCGCCGCATGGACAAAGTCGCCTTTGAAGAAATGTTGGAGATGGCGTCGCTTGGCGCCAAAGTTCTGCAGGTTCGCTCGGTCGAAGTCGCCATGGTGCATGGCGTGCCGACCTATGTGCGCTCGTCCTTCGACGATCCGGAGAATCCCGGCCAGGGCACGCTGATCTGCAACGAGGAGGACATCGTGGAAGCCCAGGTCGTCACAGGCATCGCCTTCTCGCGCGACGAAGCGCAGATCACGCTTCGCCGCGTCGCCGACAAGCCAGGCGTCGCGGCTGCGGTGTTCATGCCCCTGGCCGAAGCGGGGATCAACGTCGACATGATCGTGCAGGTCGTTTCCGAGGAGGGCATGACCGACATGACCTTCACGGTGGGAACCGCCGATTATGAGCGCGCTTTCGCCATTATTGAAAAGGTCAAGGACGCGGTCGGCTTTGCGCATATCACCGGCGAGAAGGACGTCGCCAAGATTTCGGCGATCGGAATCGGCATGCGCAGCCACGCCGGCGTCGCAGCCCAGGCGTTCCGCGCACTTTCAGAAAAGGGCGTCAATATCCGCGCCATCACCACATCGGAAATAAAATTTTCGGTTCTCATCGACGAGGCGTACACCGAGCTCGCCGTTCGCACGCTGCATTCGCTCTACGGGCTCGACGCCGCATAGAAGCGCAGATATGGCCACGCTTGAAGCCTGGCGTCGCCGCGACATGTCTCCCCGCAAACGCAATGCTTGCGTGGAGGAAATCCGATGGAAGAACTCACCACGAACGTCATCGCCGAGACGAAGCTCGATCCGACGATCGCCAAGGCGGCGCTCGGCCTCGTGCTTGGTTTCCTGCGGGATAAGGACACGACCGGCAATATGGAGATCATGATCGCCAAGATGCCGCGCGCCCAGGAGGTCATCGAAGCGTCTCAGCATGTCGGCGACGGCGGCGTCACTCAGGCCATTGAAGGCATGACAAGCTTCATCGGCCACGGTCGCGCTGATCTGAACATTCTTGCCGGACAGCTCGAAAAGCTCGGGATCAGCGAAGCTCAAACCGACGCTCTGGTGCGTCAGGTTCTGAAACGCGCCGAGAATGTCATCGGCGCCGAGGGCGCCGAAAAGATTCGAAGCATTCTGCCGGCGCTCCGCGAGCGCACCGATTTGCCGACCGATCTGCGTCGATCGGCCTAACGAATCCAATCGCTTGATGAGGCTGGAGCGCGCCGCGCGCTCCAGCGTCGTTTTTCCACGGGCGCGTGGGCCAATTGTGATCAGCAGGGTCGAGCATCGCGGCGCGTTGGCAGTGAAGATGCGCGCAAGCGCTCTAGGTCGAAATCGGATTATTCAGAAGGATTTTTTCAGAGCGTTTGGGCTGTCGCCATAGGATTTCTGCTCCGAGCAAGTTTACACGTCAAAGGCGTCGATGGCGCGGGAGAGACTAAGCTGACGGCGGCAGTCGATACGCCATCTCCGAGCTTTCATCCCCCGGGGCGATCAATCCAGCTGCTAAAGGCCAGCCTGCGGCAAGCTGCGCCTGCTCCTTGAGAAGATTTTGGACGAAATCCAGTTTGTCTTTCACGACCGGCGAGATGACGAAGGGATAGATATCCGGCTGACCCATCGATCGATTGATGTTGTTCAATGCGAACGCGATATCGAGCCAATTGTCGATCATATCGTTGATGTCTGGATAGCTGTAGGGATCGAAATCGACGCGAGCCGGGGAGCCGTCGTTTCGTCGCACCACGAGCCCTGCGCTGCGTCCCGTTTCGAGCGTATCGACGATATGGAGATAGTGCGCAAAGGTTTCGGCGAAGTCCTCCCACGGATGGCACGAGGCATAGGCGCTGATGTGATTCTCCCGCCAGTCCGCCGGCGGCCCATCGTCATAATGTGTCTGCAAGGATGCGGAATAGTCTTCCCGCTCGTCTCCAAAGAGTTCGCGAAACGGCCCGAGATATTTGGAGAGCGCCACCAGGCGATCCCAATAATAGTGTCCGATTTCATGCCTGAAATGCCCGAGCAAGGTGCGGTAGGGCTCGCCCATCTCGTCGCGCATTTTCTCACGCGTCGGATCGTCCGCTTCCTTCAAGGCGATGGTGATCAGGCCCGAGTTATGGCCGGTGAGAACGGGCTCTTGTGAAGGCGCTTCGGCAAGGAAATCGAAGATCAGCGGCTCGCCGTCGTTCTCGGAAGCGTTCGGCGCAGGAAGATTCAGCCTGATCAGGCTGTAAAACAGCCGCCGTTTGGCGGTCTCGATCTTCTGCCAGGCGGCGTGGCGCTTTTCATCTGACAAATCAGGCACGGTTCGATTGTGCTGACAGGCGACACAATATTCCGACCGGTCTCCTTTCTCGACCATCCAGTTGCAGCCATGCACTTCCCAATTCTTGCAAAAGCGAAATCGGCGAGAACGGTCGGCGAGCGCGATCCATCCGTCGCCGATCGGTTCGACGGCGGACATCGCCGCGAGCGCAGGCAGGTAACCGAGCATGTGCCCGCATGTTTCGCATTTGACGTTCTCGAATAGTATGCTCTGGCGGCAAACTTGGCAGCGAAAGGCTTTCATCGACGATATTCCCAGACCGCGTTGCGGCCATAACTGTGCGGCGGACCGAATGTTCCGAGATCATCAACCGCAATGATAAGTGGGGCAGTTCGTCTCTCGGAATATCTGTCGCGGCGCCGGGGCTTTGCGCAGGACCTATCCAGCCGCTAGGCTCATTGCCGCAATTTCGGACAAAGCCGTCATTTTCGCGGCGTATCTGATTGACTCTTTGCGGTTCGGCCCCGCAAAACTGCGAGACCGGCTTTGCGCCGCTCCGCGTGTGAATGGCGCCGAAACGAGACGCAGATAAACGTGTCGATCCAGATCGCCCTTCACCACGTCACCCACTATAAATATGACCGCCCGGTCGCGCTCGGACCGCAGACCGTCCGGCTGCGCCCCGCTCCACACTGCCGCACCAAAATCTCCAGCTATTCGCTGAAGATCGCGCCTTCGGGTCACTTCATCAACTGGCAGCAAGACCCGCACGGCAATTGGCTGGCGCGTCTCGTGTTCCCGGAGCGGGCGAACGAATTCA
The DNA here is from genome assembly GCA_046349135.1 of Methylocystis sp. GTDB lineage: Bacteria > Pseudomonadota > Alphaproteobacteria > Rhizobiales > Beijerinckiaceae > Methylocystis. The sequence goes on from JAXMCY010000004.1 coordinate 155,845, forward strand.
GGATTGAAGTCGACCTGCTGGCGGAGCTCGCTGTTTACAACCCCTTCGATTTTTTTATCGAGTCCTACGCTGAGGACTTCCCCTTCGCTTATCCCGAGGAGCAGAAAACCGAGCTTGCAGCCTATCTCGAGCCCGAGGACGTCGGCCAACTCACCGAGGGCTTCCTCCAAAGCCTGCCGCGAGAGAAGACGCGCACGATCGATTTTCTCGTCGAGCTTAACGCGCGGCTGCACGACGTCATTCGCTATGTCATTAGGATGGAGCCTGGCGTGCAGGCGCCCGAAGAAACGCTGGCGCTGGGATCTGGCTCATGTCGAGATTCCGCGTGGCTTCTTGTGCAGATGCTGCGCAAGCTTGGTCTCGCGGCGCGTTTCGTCTCAGGCTATCTCATACAGCTCAAGGCCGACATCGATCCGATCGAGGGCCCGAAGGGAACCGATCACGACTTCACCGATCTGCACGCATGGGCGGAAGTTTTCCTGCCGGGCGCCGGTTGGATCGGTCTCGACGCGACTTCGGGACTTTTCTGCGGCGAAGGCCATTTGCCGCTGTGCGGCGCGCCGCATTATCGCTCGGCGGCGCCTTTGTCGGGCTTCGTCGAGCCTGCCCAGGTCGACTTCGGTTTCGAGATGCGGGTCGACCGCATCAATGAGGCGCCGCGCATCACTGCGCCCTTCTCCGACGACGCATGGCGCCGGCTCGACGCGCTGGGGGAAAAAGTCGACGACGATCTTCATTCGCTGGACGTTCGCCTCACCATGGGCGGCGAACCGACATTCGTCTCGATTGATGATTTCGAATCTCCCGAATGGAATACGGCGGCGACCGGCCCCACCAAGCGCGAACGCGCCGACGATCTTATTCGCCGGCTGCGCGGGCGCTTCGCCCCGGACGGCTTTCTGCATTACGGCCAGGGGAAATGGTATCCTGGCGAAAGCCTGCCCCGCTGGGCCTTCGGGCTTTACTGGCGACGCGACGGAATGCCGATCTGGTCGCAGCCGCAGCTGATCGCCGATATTGGCGAGGCGAAAGGCGCGACCACCGCCGACGCAGAAGCTTTTGTGCACGCGCTCGCAGAGCGCCTGGGAGTCGGCGCCGAACACGCCGTGCCCGCTTACGAGGATCCCGCGCATTGGATGGTTAAGGAGAGCGCGCTTCCGTTCAATGTCGATCCGTCCGATCCCAAAATCGACGATGCGGAAGAACGCTCGCGCATGATGCGGGTGTTCGAGCGCGGCCTGAGCAAGCCCACGGGCTTTGTCCTGCCGATCCAGCGCTGGAACGCGCGCGCCGAGTCTCAATCGCGGTGGACTTCAGAGAAATGGACGCTGCGTCGCGGAAAACTGTTCCTGGCGCCCGGCGATTCGCCGATCGGGCTGCGGCTTCCCGTGGCGTCATTGCCCAAGCTCGCGGAAGAGGAATATCCCTATATTCATCCGCAGGACCCCTTCGCTCCGCGCGAGCCGCTGCCGGAGCCCGGACATTTCTGGCGTATCCGGAGCAGCGGGCAGATGGCCGGAGGACAGGCGCGTCAGGACGTCCATGAACAGTCGATCGTCGAAGGCGCGGTGCGTACCGCCTTCACCATCGAGCCGCGCGACGGCCGTCTCTGCGTATTCATGCCGCCTGTCGCCACGCTCGAGGACTATCTGGAGCTGCTCGAGGCGGTTGAGGAAAGCGCCAAAGCCACTGGGCTGGCGCTTCATATCGAAGGCTATCCGCCGCCAAGCGATCCGCGCCTCGAATCGATCAAAGTGACGCCCGATCCGGGCGTCATCGAGGTCAATATCCATCCGGCCGCCACATGGCGGCAGGCCGTCGAGACGACGACCGCGCTGTACGAGGAAGCCCGGCAGGCGCGATTGACCACGGCGAAATTCATGATCGACGGCCGGCAGATCGGTTCGGGCGGCGGCAATCATGTCGTGCTTGGCGGCGAAACGCCGGCTGACTCGCCTTTCCTGCGTCGCCCCGACCTTTTGAAGAGCCTGGTGCTCTATTGGCAGCGCCACCCTTCCCTGTCCTATCTGTTCTCCGGCTTGTTCATCGGACCGACGAGCCAGTCGCCGCGAGTCGACGAGGCGCGGCACGACTCGCTTTACGAACTGGAGATTGCGCTCGCGCAGGTTGCGTCGCCCGGCGACGCCTATGTGCCGCCATGGCTCGTCGACCGGCTGTTCCGTAACCTGCTGGTCGATGTCGCGGGCAACACCCATCGCGCCGAAATCTGCATCGACAAGCTCTATTCGCCAGACGGACCGACCGGGCGTCTCGGATTGGTCGAGTTCCGCGCCTTCGAAATGCCGCCCGACGCGCGCATGAGTCTTGCGCAGCAATTACTGCTTCGCGCGCTCGTCGCCTGGTTCTGGCGCGAACCGCAGCACGGCGATCTGGTCACGCTGGGGAACGGCGCTGCACGACAAATTCATGCTGCCGCACTTCGTCTGGCAGGACTTTATCGGCGTCCTCGACGATCTGCGCCGCGCCGGCTACGCATTCGAGCCGGAATGGTTCGAAGCGCAGCGCGAGTTCCGCTTCCCGCTGGCGGGCGCCGTCGAGCATGGCGGCGTCCACCTCGAAATTCGCGGCGCGCTCGAACCTTGGCATGTCATGGGCGAGGAAGGCGGCAATGGCGGCACGGTGCGCTATGTCGACTCGTCGCTCGAACGCCTGCAGATCAAGGCGAAGGGTCTCGTTCCCGGCCGGCACGTCATTGCTTGCAACGAACGCCGCGTCCCGATGACGGGCATTGGCGTTCCTGGAGAGGCTGTCGCGGGCGTGCGCTTTAAAGCCTGGCAGCCGCCTTCCGGTCTGCATCCGACGCTGCCGGTCCATGCCCCTTTGACCTTCGACGTTATCGACTGTTGGAGTCGGCGTTCGCTGGGCGGCTGCGTCTATCACGCGACCCACCCTGGAGGCCGCAATTACGACGCCTTCCCCGTCAACAGTAACGAAGCTGAAGCGCGGCGACTGGCGCGATTTGAGGAGCATGGACATACGCCCGGTCCCGTCGAACCGCCGCGCGAGGAGCCTAGCATTGAGTTTCCGCTGACTCTCGACCTGCGGAGGAGCATTGTTCGCTGAGCGCGATATTCAAACGGACGACGCCTCCCAGCGCGCTGCGACCTGGATCGCCGACTATGCGCCGACGCGCGGGGCGCCTGACGAACTGCTCGATGGCGACGGCCGACCGCGCGCGCACTGGCGCCAATTTCTCGAATCGCTCGCCGCCTTTGGCGACGCCGGCCTGGAGCAACGCTTCGCCGCGGCCGCCCGTCGCATCGACGACATGGGGATTTCCTACCGGGTCCACGGAGAAGCCAAGGAGCGCAGCTGGCCGCTCGGGCGTTTGCCGCTACTGATCCCCGAGTCCGAATGGCGCGACCTGGCCGCAGGAGTTTCGCAGCGCGCGGAGCTTCTCGATCGAGTCCTGCACGACATCTATGGCGATGCGCGGCTTGTCGCCGAGGGCGTCCTTCCGGCCGCGGCCGTCGCTGGCGCGCCAAACTTCATCCGGCCAATGTGCGGCGTTGCGCCGCCAGGAGGCCGTTGGCTCCGCTTTTACGCCGCCGACCTCGGGCGAGGAGCCGATGGAAGCTGGCGCGTGCTCGGCGATCGCGCTCAGGCGCCCTCCGGGGCGGGCTACGCCTTGGAAAATCGGCTCGTCCTGTCGCGCGCGCTGCCGAGTCTCTATCGGGATATGAACGTCGAGCGCCTGGCGCCGTTCTTCCAAGACTTCCGCGCGAGCATTTCCCGCATCGCGCAACGCGCTGATCCGCGCATCTGCCTGCTGACGCCCGGCCCGTGGAGCGAAACCTATTCCGAACAGGTGTATCTCGTCCGCTATCTCGGCTTTACGCTGGTTGAAGGCGAAGATCTGGTCGCGAGCGACGGCAAGCTGCACGTTCGCACCATCGCCGGCCTCAAGCGGGCCGATGTCATCTGGCGCCGCGTCGACGCCGACTGGTGCGATCCGTTGGAGCAAAACGCCGCGTCGCGGCTGGGCGTCGCCGGCATGTTCGACGCCATCCGCAGAGGCGCCGTCGTCGTCGCCAACATGCCCGGCGCGGGAGCGATCGAGTCGCGCGCGCTGATGAGTTTCCTGCCGGACTTATCGACGCGCGTGCTCGGCGAGAGCCTCAAGCTGCCGAATATCGAAACCTGGTGGTGTGGCCGGGAAAAGGACCGCAGACAGGTTATCGACGCGTTGAGCGACTTTGCGATCAGCGGCGCGTTCGCCGAGCGTCTACCGGGTTTTGGCGAGCGTCGCGAGGCGCTCGGCGCTGCGCTTAGCGGCAAGGAGCGCGCGCGGCTGATCAACGCGATGGAGCAGCGCGGCGTCGACTATGTCGCTCAGGAACCGATTAAGTTCTCAACGACTCCCGCCTGGGTCGACGGCCGGCTGTCGCCGAGACCCTTCGTCCTGCGGGTTTTCGCCGCGGCGACGGCGGATGGATGGACCGTGATGCCCGGCGGCTTTTGCCGCATCTCCAACCAGCCGGACGTACGCGCCGTCTCGATGGAGTCGGGCGCCCAATCCGGCGACGTCTGGGTGTTGACGAGCGGTCCGATCAAATGGTCGACGCTGCTGCCATCGGGCGAGGACCCGCCGATCGTGCGCGCTCTTGGCAATCTGCCGAGCCGCGCCGCGGACAATCTCTTCTGGATGGGCCGCTATCTCGAGCGCGCCGAAGCGACATTGCGCGTCGTTCGGACTTTGGCCGCGCGACTCAGCCAGTTCCAGCACATCGATCTGCAAGGACGCCAGACGATCGAACGGCTCGCCCGATTGCTCGTCGCCTGGGGCGCCGCGCCGGAGGACATGCCCGATTTGTATCCGATGCAGATCGCATTGGCGGCCGCCGCCGACGCCGACGCTTACGGTTCGGCGCTGTCGGTCGTGCGCAATGCGAAACGCACGTCGTCGATCGTGCGCGAACGCCTCTCCTACGATGTCTGGCAGCTTATCGGACGCATCGAAGCGCGTCTGACGCGCGCCGGCGCGCGCGCCGTCACCGAGCCGGAAACTTTGGAGATCATAGAGCGCTCACTGCATACGCTGGCGGCGCTGTCCGGATTGATCGACGAAAATTTCAATCGAGTCGCGGGCTGGAGCTTTATCGATCTCGGCCGCAGAATCGAGCGCGCCATCGCCACCTGCCGTTTTGCGCGGCAGTTCGCGGGCGACGAGGCGACAGTCGAGACGCTCGACGCGCTGCTCGATCTCCTCGACTCGCAGATCACCTATCGCTCCCGCTATATCGCCGGCGCGGCGCTCGCGCCAGTTCTGGACATTGCGATGCTCGATCCGTTCAATCCGCGCTCAGTCGCCTTCCAGGCGGCGCGCATCGACGAACATCTCGCCGCGCTGCCTTCTCTGCGCAATGACGGAGTGATGGAGCCGCCCCGGCGGCTCTCGATCAAACTGCGCGCTGAACTCGAATCTGAGGACGCGCGGCGTTTGGATGGGTCGATGATTCTTGCGTGGGAGCAACGGTTGATGTCGCTCGCCGACGCAATCGCCGAGCGCTATTTCACGCATGGCGCCGATGGCGCTGCAAACTCTCAACCGTCGCGGATCGCGTGATCTACGATATCGTCCACCGTACGATCTACAAATATGACGCGCCCGTCGCCTCGGCGCGCTGCGCCATGCGTCTGGCGCCGCGAAACGATCGCGGCCAGACCGTGCTGTCCAACTCGATCGAGCTGTCGCCGTCGGCCGAGTTCATCAGCGACAGAATTGACTTTCATGGAAATCGCGTGTGCGAGGCGCGCATCCTCAAGCCTCACACCAGACTGCGCGTCGCCCTTGCGGCGCGCGTCGCGGTGGAGCGCCCGCCGCCGCCTGCTCCGGCGCTGACGCCGGCATGGGAACTCGTGAGGACCGCCGCTCATGAAACCAACTCGCTCCAGGCTTGCTCACCCGCCCATTACATCTATGCAAGCCGCCACGCGCCGCTGTTCGACGCGGCGACGGAATACGCGCGCGAAAGCTTTTCGTCCCATCGGCCCATACTCGAAGCCGCCATTGAACTGACGGAGCGCATCCACGCCGATTTCGCCTATGATCCGGAGGCGACGCATATTGCGACGCCGATCGCTCAGGCCTTCGAAAGCCGCCGTGGCGTCTGTCAGGATTTCGCCCATATCATGATCGCCGCTTTGCGCGGCCTCGGCTTGGCGGCGTCGTACGTGAGCGGCTATCTTCGAACCTATCCCGCTCCGGGCCAGGCGCGGTTGGAAGGAGCCGATTCAACCCATGCATGGGTTTCCGTCTGGTGTGGGCCCGAGTTTGGATTCTTCGATCTTGATCCCACGAACGCCATGACGGTCGGAAACGATCATATCGCGATCGCGGTCGGGCGCGACTATGCGGATGTTTCGCCGATCGACGGCGTGATCCTTGGCGCCGGCAATCAGGATCTGGACGTCAGCGTCGACGTCAAGGAAGTCGCGATTTAGAAGTCCGTTTGAACGGCTCGGCTGTCATTCCCGACGCGCGCGCATAGCGCGCGATCGGGAATCCAGAGTCAACATGAGTGTTGATCTGGCTCTGGATTCCCGGTCAGACCTTCGGCCTGCCGGGAATGACAAGACCCAAGCGAAACGGATCGGCCTCTTTCAGACGCCGGATGGCGCCGACGCTCAAATTTACCGGAAAAATTTTCTCCCCTCTGCATCCGAACTCTGCACTGCGGCGTAACCCTAAGCGGGCACGACGCGTTGCGCCCGGAATGCAGGAGCAAAAAGATGAGCAATTCCGATTTGATCCGATCCCTTTACGCGGCCTTCGGACGCGGCGACGTCAAATCCATTCTCGACGCGCTCGATCCCACGATCGAGTGGCTGTCGAACGGCGACGCAAAGATCATTCCCTGGGCGGGCCGTCGTGACGGCGTCGCCGGGGCGGCGTCCTTCTTTCAAGCGCTTGCGGACAATCTCGATTTCGAAGCTTTCGAGCCCAAGGAATTTTTTGAGGCCGGCGAGACGGTCATCGTTCTCGGCCGCACCAAGGCGCGCGTGAAGAAAGGCGGCGTCTTCGACAGCGACTGGGCGCATGTCTTCACGCTCAAGAACGGCAAGCTGCTGCGTTTTCGAGAGTTCTACGACACGAAGTCGATCGCCGACGCCGTCGCGGCGTGAGCGGCGCAAGCGCCGGGCGAGTTCCGGCGCGTCCTTCCCTCAGGATCGGAGATAGGCCAATGGAGCCTGCTTGCACGCCCGACGTTCGCCCGGTAAGCGACGCGCCGTTCGTTCACGGACTGATCGCGCACGGACGGAGCTACACAAATTGGGGTGGACACCGCGCCACGACGCCCGCCGTTTACGTCGAGCCGATCAGCTATGCGGATGTGCAGTCGATCGCACGCGACTGCGGACGCTTTCCGACGCCGGTCAGTCCTGTCGGTTCGATGCTGTCCGTCACCGACACGATCGTGAACGACGGCGGGACGCTTATCTGTCTGCGCAAGCTCGACTTAATTCTTGGGCTAGAGACGGATACGCTCGGGCGCAACGTCGTGCGCGTGCAGGCGGGCTGCCGCTTGAAGAAGCTGAACATGTGGCTGAAAGAACGCGGCCTTGAAATTCCCTTTCAGGCCGAGATCGGCGAAGCCACTGTCGGCTCTGTCGCGGTCGGCGATACGAAGGAATCCTCGCTCGACGCGCCGGGCTATTTCTCCGCCCATGTCGTTGAAGTGACCTATGTCGACGAGTTCGGCGAGCTGCGAACCACTTCCGACCACGCCGACGGCGCGTCGTTTCATGAGTTCAAATGCAGCTTCGGACTGATGGGAGTTGTCGTCGAATGCTGCGTGGAAACGCGGCTGGCGCGGCTCTGCCG
>JAXMCY010000005.1:0-124483 GCA_046349135.1 Methylocystis sp.
GCGTTCACGCAACGCATCGACACTCAAATGCGCAGCTATCGTCGCCATGTCCCGCCTCCAGCGATTCATGACGATGCAGCCTAACTGCTTCGATTCCCCAAGGGAATCCCGGCCGCCGAGTCAATCAGCCGGAATCCGTATCAGACTTCGAGATGAATGATTTTGTGATTGAGGGATAGCCGCTGCGCCTAATTTGAACGTACCAGCGGTCCTCACGCTTCCGAATTGTAGCCATCTGCCGTGCCTTGGTGTGCCGAGGTTGTGCCAACAGCATTCCAAGGGGATTTAGCTTAGCAACTACTCAGTTGATTTTGTTGGTGGAGCCAGACGGAATCGAACCGACGACCTCTTCAATGCCATTGAAGCGCTCTCCCAACTGAGCTATGGCCCCATTCCATTCGGACGCCTCTTGGGAAAGGTCCGTGCGGCTTACCGCCGTTGCGCGCTGTATAGTTCAGCCGCGCCTCGCCCGCAAGCCCGTTGAAGCCCCGGCCTTTCGGGACGAAGCGCCTTGCTCAGGGGCGTTCGGCGAGAAAGGAATTCACCGTCTCCAGGAATTTCGTCACTGAAATCGGTTTCGACAAATAGGCCTCGCAGCCGCCCTGAAGGATTTTCTCCTCGTCCCCCTTCATCGCGAAGGCGGTGATCGCTACGACCGGAATGTGTTTGAGATTGTCGTCAGCCTTGAGCAGGCGCGTGACGTCGAGGCCGCTGATCTCGGGCAGCTGAATATCCATCAGGATGAGATCCGGGCGATGGTCTCGCGCCAGGGAAATCGCTTCGCGGCCGTTTCTCGCGCACAGAGTCGCGTGGCCGTTCGATTCCAGAAGATCGTTGAAGAGCTTCATATTGAGCTCATTATCCTCGACGATCAGTATGGTCTTGGTCATTGCCTTTCGGCCCGTTTCGTGGCGCGACGGAATCTGGCTTAGCATACGCCGATTAATGAGAAGCGCCAAAAATCCGCGCATTTCTAACGATTATGCGGTCGTCGCAGGCGTTTTTCGCGGGCTTGCGCGCGATGGGGCCCTCAACTAAACGGGTTGGAGGACGGCGTGGAGCGCCGAGCAACGACTACGCTTCGCTGGCCGAAACTTCGGCGTCCAGCGGCGCTCTCGCTCGCATTGGAGGCGCGAGTCCATGACTCTCCTCATGCCGGCGCCAGAGCCGGAGATCATGTCGCGACGCAATGACGTAATCGCGCGACTTCGCGCCATTCTGCCTCGTGAAAGCCTGATCGTCGACGAGGTCGCGCGCCGCGCCTACGAGTGCGACGCATTCACCATGTATCGCGCCCTTCCGCTCGTCGTCGCGCTGCCGGGGAGCGTCGAAGAGGTGCGCGCGGTCATGGCGCTCGCCGCTGAGATGAACCTCAAGGTCGTGCCGCGCGGCGCCGGCACCTCGCTTTCCGGCGGCTCCATGCCGCTCGAAGACGGTCTTCTTCTCGGCCTGTCCAAGTTCAATCGCATTCTCGACATCGACTATGAAAACCGCTGCGCGCGCGTGCAGCCGGGCGTCCAGAATCTGGCGATCTCGAAAGCCGTCGAGGCGCAGGGGTTTTACTACGCGCCGGATCCTTCCTCGCAGATCGCCTGTTCGATCGGCGGCAATGTCGCCGAGAACGCCGGCGGCGTTCACTGCCTGAAGTATGGCCTGACCACCAACAACATTCTGGGGCTGGAAGTCGTGCTGATGGGCGGCGAGCTCATCAGGCTCGGCGGCAAGCATCTCGACAGTGAGTTCTATGACCTCATCGGCTTGATGACCGGGTCTGAAGGATTGCTCGGAGTCGTGACTGAAGTGACGGTGCGGTTGCTGCAAAGACCGCCCGTCGCCCGGGGGGTGCTGCTTGGTTTTGGGAGCGTTTCGGCAGGGGCGCGCTGCGTTGGCGCGATCATCGCGCGCGGCGTCATCCCGGCCGGGCTGGAGATGATGGACAAGGCGACGATCCATGCGATCGAACGCTTCCAACCCTGCGGCTATCCGCTCGACGCCGAGGCGCTGGTCATCGTGGAACTCGACGGGACGCAGATCGAAGTCGATCATCTCGTCGGCTTCGTGCAGGAGATCGCGCGCGAGGAGGGCGCGACGACGATCCGCGCGTCGACGACAGAAGCCGAGCGGCTGCAGTTTTGGGCGGGACGCAAGAATGCATTCCCCGCGGTGAGCTGCATCGCGCCTGATTATCTTTGCATGGACGGCACGATTCCGCGAGCGCGGCTGCCGGAGGCGCTCGCCGGCATGGATCGGCTCGCCAAGGCGCAAGGGCTGAGCGTCGCCAATGTCTTTCACGCCGGCGACGGCAATCTGCACCCGCTGATTCTCTATGACGCGTCGAAAGCTGGCGAGGTCGAGCGCGCGGAAAATCTCGGCTTCGATATTTTACGCTTGTGCGTTTCGCTCGGCGGCGTTCTCACCGGCGAGCACGGCGTTGGCGTCGAGAAGCGCGACCTCATGGGCGAAATGTTTAGCGAGGTCGACCTTGAGCAGCAGATGCGGCTCAAATGCGCCTTTGACCCGGCGGGCCGTCTCAATCCGGGCAAAGTATTCCCGACGCTGCATCGTTGCGCCGAGTTCGGGATGATGCATGTCTCCGGCGGAAAAGCGCCATTCCCAGATCTGCCGAGATTTTGACGATGCAATGCGCTTCGGCGACGCACAATATCCGCGACGAGGCGGACGCCGCAGAGGCGATTTGCGCGGCGAATGCGAGCGGCGTCTCCTGTGCGATCGTCGGCGGCGGCTCCAAGTCGCAGCTCGGGCGAAGCGCGCCGCAGGAACAGTCGCTCTCTACGCGCGCGCTGACCGGCGTGACGCTTTACGAGCCGGACGAACTCGTTCTCTCGGCCCGTTCGGGCGCATGTCTAGGCGAAATCGAGGCATTGCTGGACGAGCATGGCCAGCAGCTCGCATTTGAGCCGATGGACTTCGGACCGCTTCTCGGCGCTCCGAAGGGCGCCGCCACGATCGGCGGCGTCATCGCCGTGAACGCCTCCGGCCCGCGGCGGATCAAGGCCGGCGCCGCGCGCGACCATCTGCTCGGATTTCGCTGCGTCACCGGGCGAGGCGAAATTGTGAAGTCGGGCGGGCGCGTCATGAAGAACGTCACCGGCTATGATCTTTCAAAACTCGTCTGCGGCTCCTATGGCACGCTGGCGCTTCTCACCGAGATCACGCTCAAGGTGCTGCCAAAGGCCGAGACCGAATGCACGCTGCTCGCGGTCGGCGGGAGCGAGGCCGAAAGTCTCGCGCTGCTGCGCCGCGCTGCGGCGACGCCATGCGATCCTTCGTCTCTCGCGATGCTGCCGACCGGCGCCGCCTTGGCGCTCGACGCACATGCGGCCGCCATTCGCCTCGAAGGCCCCGCAATATCGGTGACGGCGCGGCGCGACGATCTGGCTGCGCGATCGGCGGGCGTCGACGTTCGATTCGAGACGCTTCGCGAAACCGAGTCGAAGGCGTTGTGGCGCGACTTACGCGACGCCGCGCCAGTCGCCGCGCGAACCGGCCAGGTCTGGCGCATTTCCGTTGCGCCGACTGAAGGCTTTGCGGTCGTCGAGCGCGTTCGCCGCGCGGGCGCGCCCGTGCTCGCGCATTTTTACGACTGGGCCGGCGGCTTGATCTGGCTGTGCGTCGAAGCTGCGCCGGACGCGCACGCCGCCGCGGTGCGCGGCGCGGTCGACGCCTGCGGCGGCCATGCGACTCTCATCCGCGCGAGCGAAGAGACGCGCGCCCGCGTCGACGTCTTTCATCCGCAGCCGGCGGCGCTCGCCGCGCTGACGCGACGCGTCAAGGAAAGCTTCGATCCTGCGCATATTTTGGAGCGCGGCCGAATGCGCGCGGAGTTCTGATGCAGACGTTTTTCTCTCTGCGCGCGCTGGCCGATCCCGACATGGCCGAAACGGAGAAGATACTGCGCGCCTGCGTGCATTGCGGCTTCTGCACGGCGACATGTCCGACTTATCTCCTCACCGGCGACGAGCTCGACGGACCGCGCGGGCGCATCTATCTCATCAAGGAGATGTTCGAGAAGGAGCGGCCGGCAGACGCGCGAACGGCCCGTCACATCGATCGCTGCCTGTCCTGTCTCTCCTGCATGACGACTTGCCCGTCGAGCGTGCATTTCATGCATCTCGTCGATCACGCGCGGACGCATATCGAGAAGTCTTATAAGCGGCCTTTTTCGGAGCGCGTCATGCGCGCGGCGCTCGCTTTCGTGTTGCCGCGGCCCGCTCTCGCGCGGCCGCTGCTTCGCCTCACGGCGGCGCTGCGACCCTTGGCGCGCTTGGCGCCGCGCCGTATCGGAGCGGCGCTCGCGCTCGCCCCGGCGCAGATTCCGCCCGCGTCGAGCGTCGACTCGCCGCGGGTCTTCGCGGCGCAAGGCGCGCGCAAGAAGCGCGTCGCGCTGCTCAGCGGCTGCGTTCAGACGGTGCTCGACACGTCGATCAATGAGGCGACGATACGACTGCTGACGCGCCATGGCGTCGAGGTGGTCGTCGCGAGAGGCGCTGGCTGCTGCGGAGCGCCGCCGCATCATCTCGGCAGGGTTGACGAGTCGCGACGCCTCGCACGCGCCAACATCGAAGCCTGGTCGCGCGAGATCGAGTCAGGCGGGCTCGATCATGTCGTCATCAACGCTTCTGGCTGCGGCACGAGCGTCAAGGACTATGGCCATATGTTCCGCAACGATCCGACGTTCGCGGACAAGGCGGCGCATATCTCGTCGATCGCCAGGGACGTAACCGAGCTTCTGCAGGACATAGGTTTTTCGCCCTCGGGCGACGCGCCGAAACTTCGCGTCGCCTATCACGCGGCCTGCTCTTTGCAGCATGGTCAGAAAATATTGCAGGGGCCGGTCGCACTGTTGCGCGCGGCAGGCTTCGAGGTCGTCGACGTTCCGGAAGGCCATATCTGCTGCGGCTCGGCCGGAACTTACAATGTGCTGCAGCCGGAGTTCGCGGGCGAGCTGCGGTCGCGAAAAGTGGCCAATATCGAGAGCGTAGGGCCGGATATCGTCGCCGCCGGCAATATCGGCTGCATCGTTCAGATCAGGTCAGGGACGCCCATTCCCGTCGTCCACACTGCCGAATTGCTCGATTGGGCAAGCGGCGGGCGGAAGCCAGCGACGCTCGGCGAGGATTATCTGCTATAGTCCTTTCGTCCCTGGGAAGAGGTAAGAAATGCCGCTGCTCGACACACTGCTTGAAAAGCGCGCCGATCTCCTGCGCGCGGCGGGGCGCCATGGCGCGTCGAATCTCAGGCTTTTCGGCTCGGTGGCGCGAAGAGCGGAAACGCCTTCGAGCGACGTCGATATATTGATCGATCTCGCAGAGGATCGAGGCTTTGCGGAATTTCTGGCGCTTGCGGAAGAGCTTGAGGCGCTGATTGGTCGCAAAATCGACCTGGTTACCTCGCGAGGCATTAGTCCCTTTCTCAAGCCGCTCATAGATAGGGAAATGCTTACTCTGTGAAATCGGATCGTCTATATCTCGAACATATCCTCGACAGCAGCCGAGCCATCGAAACCTATGTGGCCGGGGGTAAGGAGACATTTCTCAATGAGAGAATGATTCAGGACGCCGTTATTCGCAATTTCGAGATTATTGGCGAGGCCGCAAACAGACTTTCGCCAGAGCTTTGCGCCGCGACACCGACGCCGTGGAAAAGAATAGTGGCTTTCCGCAATCGGCTGATTCATGCCTATTGGGGCGTTGATCTTTTGCTCGTTTGGGATGTCATCGCGAAAGAACTTGCGCCGCTCAAACTCGAAGCCGAACGGCTGCTACAGAAGTTGAAGGACGAATAGTCCGCGCCTATCGCAGGAACCCGACAATGTCCTTCACCGCGTTCATGTTCTCGCGGGCGATGGCGCGGGCGCGTTCGGCGCCGTCGCGTAGCACGCCGTCGACATAGGTTTCGTCCTCGCGGATGCGGCGCATCCTGTCGGTGATCGGAGCGAGTTTGGCGACCGCGAGATCGACGAGCGCGTTCTTGAAGGTCGAGAAATTGGCGCCGCCGAATTCGCCGAGCACATCCGCCTTGCTGCGCCCCGACAGCGCCGCGAAAATGCCGACGAGATTGTCGGCTTCCGGGCGCCCTTCGAGCCCCTTTTCCTCTGAAGGCAGAGCGTCGGGATCGGTCTTCGCCTTCTTCACCTTCTGCGCGATCTGGTCGGCGTCGTCCGAAAGATTGATGCGCGAATAGTCGGAGGCGTCGGATTTCGACATTTTTCGTGCCGTCGCGCAGGCTCATCACCCGCGTCGCCGGACCCGAGATCAGCGGCTCTGGCAGGGGAAAGAAGGCCTCGCCAAAGCCGTTGCGCGCGATCGATTCCGCGAAGTCATTGTTGAATTTTTGAGCGATGTCGCGGGCCAGTTCGAGATGCTGCTTCTGGTCGTCGCCGACCGGCACATGCGTCGCACGATAGATCAGAATATCGGCGGCCATCAGCACCGGATAGTCGAGCAGGCCCATGGAAGCGTTCTCGCGGTCCTTGCCGGCCTTGTCCTTGAACTGAGTCATGCGGTTGAGCCAGCCGATGCGCGCGACGCAGTTCAGCACCCAGGCAAGCTCGGCGTGCTCCGGCACCTGGCTCTGGTTGAAGACGATGTTCTCCTTGGGGTCGATGCCGCAGGCGATGAAGGCCGCGGCGATTTCTCGCGTGTTCGCCTTCAGCGCGATCGGGTCCTGCGGTACCGTGATCGCGTGCAGGTCGACGACGCAATAGAGGCACTCGAAGCTCTTCTGCAGCTCGACGAATTTGACGATCGCGCCGAGATAGTTGCCGAGATGCAGATTGCCGGTGGACTGCACGCCAGAGAAGACGCGCTGAGGGAACGTGGACATGTGATCGGCCAGGGTTTTTTGCGTTTGGCCGGACTTATGGCGAGAAGCGCGCGCGGAGGCAAGAGGTCCGAGGCGTGCAGCAGAGAACGTGTTGAAATTCAGCCGGTATAGTGTAGATAGACAATGTCTTTACTGATAGGAGGTCCCATTATGGCTCAGGCGCGAAAGCAGCCCAAAGCCGCATTGCGCGGTCTCGTGAATCTTCGCATGGCGCAGGAGGACCGGAACATTATCGACCGCGCCGCGAAAGTCGCAGGTAAGACTCGAACCGAGTTCATGGTCGAGGCTTCCCGCCGGGCGGCCCATGAGACGCTGCTTGATACTAATCTAATCGTTGTCGACGAGAAAACCTTCGATCGGTTTCGAGTTCTGTTTGACGCGCCGGCGAAGCCAAACGCGCCTCTGCGGAAGCTCATGAATATGAAGGCGCCGTGGGATCGCACGTGACGCCGATTGCGGCGCCGGAGGCGCTGGCTGATGCGCACGAGATTGATGATTTCTGTAGCGGCGAGCCCTCGCTAGATGACTGGTTGAAGCGGCGCGCACGCGCTAACCAGATCAGCGGGGCATCGCGCACATTTGTGGCGGCGCGTGGAACGCGCGTCATCGGATATTACGCGCTGGCCGCGGGCGCCATCGCCTCGAGCAAGGCCCCGGGCCGGCTGCGCCGAAATATGCCCGATCTTATTCCGGTGTTTGTTCTAGGGCGGCTGGCGGTTGATCGCAGCGAGCAAGGCAAAATGCTGGGGGCGCTGCTTCTGCGGGATGCGATCTTGCGTAGCCGTAAAGCAGCCAAGCTCGGCGGCGTCGCGGGGGTGCTCGTACACGCCATTTCTGAGCGCGCGCGGCAATTTTATCTGCGACACGGCTTCATCGAATGTCCTCATCACCCGATGACGCTCGTCGCGCGCATGAAGGATCTGACGTGATCACAAAATAAACCGGCTCAGATCCCTGTTCTTGGCCAGATCGCCGATATGCTCCTCGACATAGGCGCCGTCGATGACGATTTTCTCGCCGGCGCGGTCGGACGCCGAGAAGCTGATGTCGTCGAGCACGCGCTCCATCACCGTCTGCAGGCGCCGAGCGCCGATGTTCTCGACGGAGGTGTTCACCTGCACGGCGACTTTGGCGATGGCGTCGACGGCGGAGGGCGCAAATTCGAGCGTCACCCCCTCGGTGCCCATCAGCGCCGAATATTGCTTTGTGAGGCAGGCCTCGGTTTCGGTGAGAATGCGCCGGAAATCATCCTCGTTGAGCGAGGCGAGCTCGACGCGGATCGGCAGGCGCCCCTGCAATTCGGGCAGAAGGTCGGAGGGCTTCGCCACGTGGAAGGCGCCCGACGCGATGAACAGCACATGGTCGGTCTTGACGGAACCGTGCTTCGTCGCGACCGTCGTGCCTTCGATGAGCGGCAGAAGATCGCGCTGCACGCCTTCGCGCGAGACGTCGGCGCCCCCGCGCCCCTCGCGGGCGCAAATCTTGTCCATCTCGTCGATGAAGACGATGCCGTTGTTCTCGACCTCGTTGATCGCCTCGCGGACGCTCGCCTCTTGGTCGATCAGCTTGTCGCTCTCCTCGGCGACGAGCGGCCCCTGCGCCTCCTTCACCGAGAGTTTGCGCGCCTTGCCGCGTTGCATCGCCTTGCCGAAAATATCGCCCAGCGAAAAGGCGGAGACGCTCGCGCCGGGCATGTTCGGCAGTTCGAACATCGGCATCGAGGAGCCCGACTGGGTCAACTCGATCTCGATCTCCTTATCGTCGAGCTCGCCGCTGCGGAGCCTTCGGCGGAAGGTTTCACGCGTGCTGGGCGAGGCCGCCGGGCCGACGAGGGCGTCGAGCGTTCGTTCTTCTGCGGCCTGTTGCGCGCGCGCCTGCACGTCCTTGCGGCGGCGCTCCTTGACCATCACGATGGCGACCTCGATGAGATCGCGCACGATCTGCTCGACGTCGCGTCCGACATAGCCGACTTCGGTGAATTTCGTCGCTTCGACTTTCAGAAAAGGCGCACTGGCGAGACGGGCGAGGCGCCGCGCGATTTCGGTCTTGCCGCAGCCCGTCGGGCCGATCATGAGGATGTTCTTGGGCAGCACCTCTTCGCGCATCTGGCCTTCGAGCTGCAGCCGCCGCCAGCGGTTGCGCAGCGCGATCGCCACGGCGCGCTTCGCGTCATTTTGCCCAACGATAAAGCGATCGAGTTCGGAAACGATCTCGCGCGGCGAGAAATCGGCCATGGGGAGTTCCGGGACGGCAGGCAGTCGGCAGTGGGCAGTCGTATTATCCGATTGCCAACTGCCGAATGCCGACTGCCCTAAATCTTCTCCACCACCACATTCTGGTTGGTGTAGACGCAAATCTCGGAAGCGATGACCATCGCGCGCCGCGCGATGGTTTCGGCGTCGAGCGGCGAATCGAGCAGCGCGCGCCCGGCCGCGAGCGCGTAGTTTCCGCCTGAGCCGATCGCGGCCACCGCGCCTTCGCCTGTTCCTTCGGGCTCCAGCACGTCGCCCGAGCCGGTGAGGACGAGGCCGACGCTCTTGTCGGCGACCAGCATCATCGCTTCGAGGCGCCGCAAATAGCGGTCCATGCGCCAGTCCTTGGCGAGTTCGACGCAGGCGCGCATCAATTGTCCGGGATATTGCTCGAGCTTCGATCTTGAGCCGTTCGAACAGCGTGAAGGCGTCGGCCGTGGCGCCCGGCGAATCCGGCGATCACGTCGCCCTTGCCGAGACGGCGCACTTTCTTGGCGTTGCCCTTCATGATCGTTTGGCCGAGGCTGACCTGACCGTCGCCAGCGATCACCGTTTCTCCCGCCTTCTTGACGAGAATGATGGTCGTCGCATGCATCGCCGCCGAGCGGTTTTGTTCGCTGTCCATTCGCCTATCCAGCCTGAGACGTTCAGCCGATGTAAGGTTCTACGGGCATTTGAGCAAGGCCAGAGCGGCGACCGCCGAGTCCGGTCAATCGCGCGGCGCGGCGGGCGCGGGGAAGGCAAGAATCTCCCGCGTATAGGTCTCGTGCACCTCGGAGACCGGGCGTTGATCGCGCGCATACACGACCGCCGTATGCTCGAAGAGGTCGTGCGGGATCCCGAGAGCGCCGTTCGCTTTTTCCGGCGCAGGGGCGGCGACGGAGACCTCCCACCCATCGGGCAAGGGCGACCAGCGCATTTTCATTTCGATCGTGCGACGAAAAGGCTGAAGCGGCGCGATCGCCTTGCCGAAGGGCGTTTCTGTCGTTTCCAGCGCGCGATTTGTTTCGTCGGAAAGCCGTCCGGGCACGTACCAATTGTCGGCTTCCGACAGCACATGTTCGCCGCAGGCCAGCTGCACGCGCCGATATTTCACCGGCTCTTCGGCGCCGACCTCGAGCCGTCGGCGCGTTTCCTCGCTCGGTTCCTTGGCGATCTCCGCAACGCGCCGCGCGACGATTTTGGGCTCCGCCGCCATTTTGTGGTCGGCGCACCACTTCTCCAGCGTCGCCGTCGCGCTGCGGCTCGCGAGCAGCGAGGCGTTGAGCGTTTGAATCAGCGCCAGCGCCTCGACGCGCGACACGAAGCCGTCCCGCCAGGCTTCGGCGGCGGCCATTTGCGAGGCCATTGCCGTCACGGCCAGGGCGATAGGAAGTCTATTCCGCATGAGCTTGAGCCTCCTTATTGGCTTCGACTTGTTAAAGCCGCTGGCCGCTGCGGCAATATGCGCGCGTAAGCGTCTTCTTAGGGCTTGGTTGCGAAGCTATAAGCGTCTTCCGCCGCCGGACATATCGCCGTGGTTGCGCTTGGGCGGCAAATTAATGCGAAGAGAAGGACCATTCTCGGGTTTTCCGCCTATCTGCGGGAAAGGGACTGCCATTGGCGCGCATCTCGCTTCTCCTTGACGGGGAAGCGGCTCCGGTGGCTTATCCGGGGCAAAATTGTTACAAGCCGGCCTCTTCGGCCGCAGCCGCCGGAATTGTCGGCGGAACCCGAAAAAGGCAGGACATGCGCAGCGCGACGATCGAGCGCAACACGAAGGAAACGAAAATTTCCGTGGCCATCGGCCTCGACGGCGCCGGCCGCTCGGAGATTTCGACGGGGTTGGGCTTTTTCGATCACATGCTCGACCAGATCGCCCGTCACGCGCCGCTGGATCTGACGGTGCGCGCCGAGGGCGATCTGCACATCGACGGCCACCACACGGTCGAGGACGTCGGCATCGCCGTCGGCCAGGCGGTGGATCGCGCGCTCGGCGACCGCATGGGAATTTCCCGCTATGGCGACGCGCATGTGCCGCTCGATGAGGCGTTGACTCGCGTCGTCGTTGACGTTTCCGGCCGTCCGTTTCTCGTTTACGATGTTTCCTTTCCGGCGCAGCGGATCGGCGGCTTCGATACGGAATTGATGCGCGAATTCTTCCAGGCCTTGGCGGTTCACGCCCGCATCGGGCTCCACATCGAGTGCCTGCGCGGCGTCAACAGCCATCATATCGCCGAAAGCGCCTTCAAAGGCTTTGCCCGGGCCTTCGGCAAGGCGGTCGCGATCGATCCTCGCCGCACCCAGGGCGAAGCGCCCTCCACGAAGGGAACGCTCACCGCCTGACAGCAGGCGCGTGACGCCGACGAGGGGACGGCCGATGGCCATATACACTGTTCATGTTCCGCGAGCGGCGCCGGGCCAGCTTCCCGCGCCCGAGAAGATCGTCTTTTTGCGCGACGGCTTTTCCTGGCCGGCGTTCGTCTTCGGTCCGTTCTGGCTGGCCTGGCGGCGCGCCTGGATCGTCGCCGGCCTGTGGACGCTCCTTCTCGTCGCCTTGGCGCTCCTCGCCTGGAAACTGCGGGTGTCGCGCGAGGCGATATATTGGCTGACGCTTGCGCTTGCCGTCTGGCTCGGCTTCGAAGGCGGTCGGCTCGTTGGCTGGAATTTGGCGCGTCGCGGCTATGTCGAGCGGGATCTTGTCGTCGGCGAGGACATTGACGAGGCGGAGACGGTTTTCTTCCTTCGCCATCGTTCGGCTGAGCCCATCGCCAAGGAAGACATCGCTCGGGGGCCCGCGCCTTGACGACGGCGATCATCGACTATGGGTCGGGCAATCTACATTCCGCCTTGAAAGCTTTCGAACGCGCCGCGCGCGAGTCGCAGGGACCGGCCGATATTCGCGTCACCAGCGATCCTGAGGTCCTGCGCGCCGCCGAGCGCGTCGTTCTGCCGGGCGTCGGCGCTTTCGCCGATTGCAGGCGGGGCCTGATGGCGATCGATGGGCTTTACGCCGCCCTGCAGGAGGCGGTTATCGATCGCGGCCGGCCGTTCCTGGGCATTTGCGTCGGCATGCAGCTTATGGCCGCGCGTGGCCTGGAGCATGGAGAATCGCCGGGCCTCGGCTGGATTCCCGGCGACGTCGCGGCGATCGCGCCCGCCGATCCTTCGTTGAAAATCCCCCACATGGGCTGGAATACCTTGACCTTGCGCCGCGAACATCCGCTGTTTGCCGGCGTGCCGCTAGGAGAGCGCGGTTTGCACGCTTACTTCGTGCATTCTTTCCAGCTCACGCCGTCGGCGCCGGATCATGTCCTGGCGACGACCGACTATGGCGCGCCGCTTGTCGCCGCTGTCGCCCGCGACAATCTCGTCGGCGTGCAGTTTCATCCCGAAAAAAGCCAGAGGCTCGGCCTAGCGTTGATCGGCAATTTCCTTAGGTGGCGCTCGTGATCCTGTTTCCAGCAATCGATTTGAAGGAAGGGCAGTGCGTGCGCCTCGCCCAGGGCGACATGGACCGCGCGATCTGTGTTCAACGACGATCCCGCCGAACAGGCGCGCGCCTTCGAGCAGGTCGGATTCGAATATCTCCACGTCGTCGATCTCGACGGCGCCTTCGCGGGCGCGCCGCGCAACGCTTCAGCCGTCGAGGCCATTCTCACGGCGCTGACGATCCTGGTGCAGCTCGGCGGCGGCATTCGCGACATGCGGACGCTGTCGCGCTGGTTGGATAAAGGCGTCGCGCGCGTCATCATCGGCACCGCGGCGGTCAAAGATCCGTCTTTCGTGCGCGAGGCGGCCCGCGTTCATCCGGGCCGCGTCGCCGTCGGCGTCGACGCCAAGGACGGCCGCGTCGCGGTGGACGGCTGGGCGCGCGCGACGCGCATGTCGGCGCTCGATCTCGGCAAGAGCTTCGAAGACGCCGGCGTCAGCGCCATCATCTACACCGACATTTCCCGCGACGGCGTTTTGACTGGCCTCAACATCGAGGCGACCCTGGCGCTCGCCAACGCCTTGACGATACCCGTCATCGCTTCTGGCGGCCTCGCTTCGCTCGCCGATGTGGAGCGCCTGCTGCAGCCAGATTGTCGCAAGCTCGCCGGCGCGATCACCGGGCGGGCGCTTTATGACGGGCGGCTCGATCCGGCGCAGGCGCTGGCGATGATCCGCCGCGCCCGCGTGGCGACGGAGAACGCGTGATGCTCAAAGCCCGCGTCATTCCCTGCCTCGACGTGAAGGAAGGCCGCGTCGTCAAAGGCGTCAATTTCGTCGATTTGCGCGACGCCGGCGATCCGGTCGAATGCGCCATCGCTTGCGACGCCGCCGGCGCCGACGAGCTGTGCTTTCTCGACATCACCGCAAGCCACGAGAATCGCGGCATTCTGCTCGACGTCGTGCAGCGCATCGGCGGAAGCCTGCTTCATGCCGCTGACCGTTGGCGGCGGCGCATGCACGCTTGACGACATCCGCAATCTGCTGCTCGCCGGCGCCGACAAGGTCTCGATCAACTCGGCCGCCGTGGCCAATCGCAGCTTCGTGCGCGAAGCCTCGGAAAAATTCGGCGCGCAATGCATCGTCGTCGCCATTGACGCTGGGCGCGTCGCGGACGGACGATGGGAGATCTTCACCCACGGCGGGCGCCGCCCGACAGGGATCGACGCCGTCGACTATGCGCGGGAGGTGACTGACCTCGGCGCCGGCGAAATCCTGCTGACGTCGATGGATCGCGACGGGACGAAGAGCGGCTTCGATATCGCGCTGACGCGCGCCGTCGCCGACGCCGTGCATGCGCCGGTCATCGCCTCAGGCGGCGTCGGAACGCTCGATCACCTCGTCGCCGGGGTCAAGGAAGGCCATGCGAGCGCCGTGCTCGCCGCTTCGATTTTCCATTTCGGCGAATATTCGATCCCGCAGGCGAAGCTTCACATGGCCGCGGCGGGACTGCCGATGCGCCTCGATGGTCTTGAGGCGGCATGATGATGGAAAAACGCCATCTTGGCGCGGAGGCGGCGGCCCCCTCCCTGTCCCTCCCCCGCTTCGCTTCGCTCGCGGGAGAGGGGACGCTAATGACCAACGCTCGCGCGATGCGGATGAAACGCGGAGTCTGCTCCCTCTCCCGCGAAGCGGGGGAGGGTTGGGGAGGGGGTCTGTCATGAGTTTCACCCTCGACGATCTCGCGGCGCTGATCAGATCGCGGCGCAACGACAGCGCGTCGACCTCCTATACCAAGACCCTGCTCGACGCCGGCATGCCGAAGATCGCCAAGAAATTCGGCGAAGAAGCGGTCGAAGCGGTGATCGCGGCGATCGAGGGCGACCGCGCCGCGCTCGTCAATGAAGCCGCCGACACGTTTTATCATTTGCTCGTCATGCTTGAAGCGGGCGATGTCTTGCTCGACGACGTGTTGCGCGAATTGGAGCGGCGCACCAGCCAGTCGGGCCTGGCCGAGAAAGCCGGCCGCGGAGCCAGGGGATGACGGCGGCGGAACTCGTCCCCAACAATGAAGCCCTGTCTCCATACCGGCACTTTACGCGCGCCGAATGGGCGGCCCTGCGCGCCGATACGCCGCTGACGCTGACGCTCGACGATCTCGCCCGGCTGAAATCGCTCAACGACCCAATCTCGCTCGAAGAAGTCATCGAAATCTACCTGCCGCTGTCGCGACTGCTCGCGCTTTATGTCGCGGCCACGCAAGGCCTGTTCAAAGCGACGCAGCGCTTTCTCGGCGCCGAGGACGGCAAGGTTCCCTATATCATCGGCGTTGCGGGCTCCGTCGCGGTGGGCAAATCCACGACCGCGCGCGTGCTGCGCGCGTTGCTCTCCCGTTGGCCGAACACGCCGAAAGTGGAGCTCGTCACCACCGACGGATTTCTCCTGCCCAACAGAGTCCTTGAAGCGGAAAGGCTCATGGACAAGAAGGGCTTCCCCGAAAGCTACGATAACAAATCGCTGCTGCGATTTCTGTCCGATGTGAAGGCGGGCCGGCGGAACGTCTGCGCGCCGGTCTATTCCCATATGACCTATGACGTCGTCGAAGGCGAGGCGACCTGCGTCGATCGGCCGGACATTCTCATTGTCGAGGGCGTCAATGTTCTGCTGGCCCCGCGCCTGCGTGGCAGCCGAGAAATTCCCTTCGTCTCTGACTTTTTCGATTTCTCGGTCTATCTCGACGCCCCCGAAGACGTGCTGGAGCGTTGGTATGTGGAGCGATTCCGGCGCCTCCAGCAGACGGCGTTTCGCGATCCGCAATCTTACTTCCGCGTCTACGCCGATCTCGACGAAGAGGAGACGACGCGCGTCGCCAAGGACATCTGGACGCGGATCAATCTTGAGAATTTGCGCCAGAACATCGCTCCGACGCGTCCGCGCGCCAGTCTGATCCTGACGAAGGACGCCGATCACAAGGTCGAGGAAGTGGCGCTTCGAAAGCTCTAACGCAAGTTCCGAAAAAGTTGACAGACTTTTTCGATCAGAACTTGCTCCAGCTTCTTAACTTGGCGCGATTTCTTATCGATCAGACGATTCCGTCTGATCGGAAAGCGCGCTAGCTTGGCTCCGGCGAGCGCCTCGCGCCAGCGCGGGCAATAGGGGGACGGATGCTCGCGGGTCTGCAAATCCTCGTCTTTCTTCTTGCGGCGGTGGCGTTCGTCGCCTTCATCGCCTTGCGCTCGGGAGTCGCCTCGCCGATCCTGCTTGTCGCTGCGGGCGTGCTGATCGCCGTCATTCCCGGCGTGCCGCCCTTTGTGCTCGAGCCGCAATTCGTGTTGCTGCTCGTGCTGCCGCCGGTGATTTACATTTCCGCCATCAACATGAGCTGGCGGGAATTCAAGTTCAATCTGCGACCGATACTCCTGCTCGCCATCGGCGGCGTCGTCTTCACCGCCGTTTCCGTGTCGCTGGCGATGAATTGGCTGCTGGGTTGGCCATTGGCGGTCGGTTTCCTGCTCGGCGCCATCGTGTCGCCGCCTGACGCCGTGGCGCCGCTCGCCATTGCGCGGCGCATGCAATTGCCGCGGCGCATCCTCGTGATCCTGGAGGGCGAGGGTCTCGCCAACGACGCCACGGCGCTCGTTCTCTATCGCTTCGCCGTGGCGGCTGTCAGCGTCGGCGCCTTTTCTCTGGCTCAGGCGGGCGGGACATTCGTCGCCATTGTCGGCGGCGAGTTCGTTTGGGGCGCCATCGTCGGCTGGATGATGCTCCGGCTGCGCCGCCTCATGCGCGATCCCCGCATCGAAATTACGCTGTCATTGATCACGCCGTTCCTCGCCTATTGGCCGCCCGAACATCTCGGTGGTTCGGGCGTCATCGCGACCGTGACGACCGGCCTCTACATCAGCTGGAACGGGCCAAGGCTGATCGGCGCCGCGACGCGCCTGCAGGGCGTGTTCTTCTGGGATTTTTTCCTTTTCCTGATCGAAAGCCTGGTCTTTCTCTTCACGGGGTTGCAAGCGCAAACGCTGCTCGCGCGCGTAAGGGATTATTCGCTCTATGAGCTTGCGGTTTCCGCGGCGGTCGTCTCCCTTGTCGTGATTCTGGCGCGCTTCGTCTGGATGTTTCCGGTCACCTATCTGCCGCGCTGGCTCATTCCGCCTCTTGCGCGCCGCGACCCCTCGCCGCCCTGGCAATGGCCCTTCGTCATCGCCTTCACCGGCGTGCGCGGGATCGTCTCGCTTGCTGCGGCGTTGGCGATCCCGCTGGCGACGGCGCAGGGCGAGCGGTTTCCCTATCGCGACGCGATTTTTTTCATCACCTTTTTCGTCGTGATGGTGACGCTCGTCTTCCAGGGCGCCGCCTTGCCCTGGATCATTCGCATACTCGGTCTCGCCAAGGCCGGCATGCAGGAACGCCTTCTCCACCGCGCAGAGGAGCTGCGCGCGCGCCACGCCGCGATCGAGGCGTCGAGCGCAAAACTCGAGAGTCTTAGCGCGGAGAATGACATTCCCGAAGAAGCGATGCTGACTCTTCGCGGACAGCAGGAATATTTTTCATCGCGCGTCCGGATGAAGTGCGACATCCATGAAGAGCGCCGCGTGGTGGCGGAGCGTCACGATGAGATCGAACTGCTGCTCATCGACGAGGAGCGCAATCTGATCAACGACATGTTGCGGGAAGGCAAACTCAAGGACGAAGCGCGCCGCCGCATCGAGCGCGAACTCGATCTGCGCGAGGCCGATGTGTTGAACCGCCGGAATGAGCGGCCGTGGTAGCGGCGGCAAACCCTCTCCCAAAAGGGAGAGGGACGCGCCTTTCCGTCTCAAGCGTTCCCTACCGTGCGCAGCAGCGGCGCGGCGCGGCCATGCGTCGACTTGCCGTCGATGATGAGCCCCGCGGCGTCGGCCGACACTTCGACGCTCGCGCCGTCGATGATCTCGCCGGCGAGCAGCCGTTCGGCGAGCGCATCCTGCAGCTCCTTCTGCATGACGCGCTTCAAGGGCCGCGCGCCATAGGTCGGGTCGTAGCCCTTCGCCGCGAGCCAGTCGCGCGCCTTTGAGTCGAGATGCAGCGTGATCTTGCGATCTTCGAGCAGCTTCTGCAGCCGCTTGACCTGGATATCGACGATCGCGCCCATGTCCTCGCGCCGCAGGCGGTTGAACAGGATGATCTCGTCGACGCGATTCAGGAACTCCGGCCGGAAATGCGCCCGCACCACCTGCATCACTTCGTCATGCACGGCGGAGGAATCCTCGCCCTCCTTCTGCATGACGAGGAATTCGGAGCCGAGGTTCGACGTCATGATGATCAGCGTGTTTTTGAAGTCCACCGTTCGGCCCTGGCCGTCCGTCAGGCGCCCGTCATCGAGCACCTGCAACAGCACGTTGAAGGCATCGGGATGCGCCTTTTCGATTTCGTCGAACAGCACGACCTGATAGGGCCTCCGGCGGACGGCTTCGGTCAATGCGCCGCCTTCCTCATAGCCGACATAGCCGGGGGCGCCCCGATGAGCCGCGCTACCGAGTGCTTCTCCATATATTCCGACATGTCGAGCCGCACCATCGCGGTCTCGTCGTCGAAGAGGAAGCTCGCCAGCGCCTTGGTCAGCTCGGTCTTGCCGACGCCGGTCGGGCCAAGGAAGATGAAGCTGCCGATCGGACGGTTCGGGTCCTGCAGCTCGGCGCGCGCGCGCGCACCGCGGTTGAAACGGCGACGACCGCGTCATGCTGCCCGACGACGCGCATGGCAAGCTCGTCCTCCATGTGGAGGAGCTTTTCGCGCTCGCCTTCGAGCATTTTGTCGACCGGCACGCCAGTCCAGCGCGAGACGACCTGCGCCACGTCATTGGCGGTGACCGCTTCATCGACGAGCGCGTCGGCCTGGCCTTCCGTTTCCTTGAGCTTCTTCTCAAGGTCGGGGATCACGCCATAGGTGAGTTCGCCCGCGCGCTGAAATTCGCCGCGACGCTGCGCCTGCGCCAGTTCGTTACGGGCGGTTTCGAGCTGCTCCTTGAGCTTCTGCGCGGCGCCGAGCTTGTCCTTCTCGGCCCGCCAGCGCGCCGTGAGCGCCGCCGACTTCCTTCGAGGTCGGCAAGCTCGCCTTCGAGCTTGGTCAGACGATCTTTCGAGGCGGCGTCGGTTTCTTTCTTCAGCGCCTCCTGCTCGATCTTGAGCTGAATGATGCGGCGATCGAGTTCGTCGAGCTCCTCGGGTTTCGAGTCGATCTGCATGCGAAGGCGCGACGAGGCTTCGTCGATGAGGTCGATCGCCTTGTCGGGCAGGAATCGATCGGAGATATAGCGGTTCGACAAGGTCGCGGCGGCGACGATCGCGCTGTCGGTGATGCGCACGCCGTGATGGAGTTCGTATTTCTCCTTCAGACCGCGCAGGATCGAGATCGTATCCTCTACCGTCGGCTCGTCGACGAAGACGGGCTGGAAGCGCCGCGCCAGCGCAGCGTCCTTTTCGACATGTTTGCGATATTCGTCGAGCGTCGTCGCGCCGACGCAATGCAATTCGCCACCAGCGCCGGCTTTAAGAGATTGGAGGCGTCCATCGCGCCATCCGCCTTGCCGGCCGACCAGCGTGTGCATTTCGTCGATAAACAGGATGATCTTGCCTGCGGCGGCGGTAATCTCGTTGAGAACGGCCTTGAGCCGTTCCTCGAATTCGCCGCGATATTTCGCGCCGGCGATCAGCGCGCCCATGTCGAGCGCGAGCAGTTTTTGTCCTCGAGCGATTCAGGCACGTCGCCATTGACGATGCGCAAAGCGAGGCCCTCGACGATCGCGGTCTTGCCGACGCCGGGTTCGCCGATCAGCACGGGATTGTTCTTGGTGCGCCGCGACAGCACCTGCACGGTGCGGCGTATCTCTTCGTCACGGCCGATGACGGGATCGAGCTTACCTTCGCGCGCTGCCTCGGTGAGATCGCGGGCGTATTTCTTGAGCGCGTCATAGGCGTTTTCGGCGGAGGCCGAATCCGCGGTGCGCCCCTTGCGCAAATCCTCGATCGCGGCGTTCAACGTCTGCGGCGTGACGCCGCGTCGCGGGGAATGCGCGCCGCCTCGGAATCTTTTCTCCATCGCCAGCGCCAGAGCAGCCGCTCGACCGTGACATAGGAGTCGCCCGCCTTCTGGGCGATCTTCTCGGCGTTGTCGAAAAGGCGCCGTCGCCGGCGCGAGATAGAGCTGGCCGGCGCCGGAGCCGCCGACTTTCGGCAGTTTGGCGAGGGCGGCTTCGGTCTTCGCCAGCGCCTGCGCGAGCGGCCGCCGGCGCGGTCGATCAGCCCGGCCGACAGGCCCTGATCGTCGTCGAGCAGGACTTTCAGGATATGCTCTGGCGTAAACTGCTGGTGGCCTTCCCGCGTCGCCAGCGCCTGGGCGCTCTGCACGAATCCGCGCGCGCGTTCGGTGTATTTCTCAAAGTTCATTCATAGCCCCTCTGACCATGAGGCGGCCCTTTGGTATAAGCGGCGCGCCTCGCGTCCAAAAATTCATGGAAGGCCCCTTGCGGCGGCCCTCGTCGTCGATATGGGAACGGCTCGGCGGCGGTAAAGGGGGTGCGGCGCGAAAGCGCGGCCTCGACCGCAGCGGGGGAGGTCTCGTCACTCGCCTTGACGCTCTGGGCGCGGAGCCGGCCAGACTGCGCGCCATCCCCAGTAGAGCGCGAGGCAGATCAGCGACAGCATCATCGCATAGACCAGGCCGGCGGCGACGAGACCGGCGGCTGAACTGCGGTACATCGCAGAGATGTCCGGCGGCCGCTGTTCGGCGCCAGGGCTCAAGTGAGCAAACCACAGCGCCAGCGCCCCGAGAGCGCCGATGACCGCCCAGAAGGCCGCGCCGATCTTGCCGCGGAAGTAGAAATGCAGCGCGGCGCCTATTAGCGCGTATTTGACGGTTAAGAACGCGGCGGCGAACGCCCAGGCCGACGACAAGTCGTCGCGCAGCAGATGGTCGAGATCATGCGCGGCCGACAATGCGATCGCGCCCAGAACAAGGACCGTGAGCGTCTTGTCCGGCATGAAGGCCTCCTCGGAACAGCGCCGGTTTCCGTGACGGCGAAGCAGGTGTAGGCAATTCGCCTGGACTTGTCATCGACACAGAGAAGTCATGCGCATCGCCTCTCTCTACCGCTATCCCGTCAAGGGCCTCTCGCCCGAACGGCTGGACGCCGCCGATCTGGAAGCCGAGGGCTACTTTCCCGGCGATCGGCTGTTCGCGCTGGAAAACGGGCCGTCAGGCTTCGATCCCGCGGCGCCCGAGCATCAGCCCAAGATCAAATTTCTCATGCTGATGAGAAACGCCGCGCTCGCCGGTCTCGCGACGCGCTATGACGAAACGGCGGGCGTGCTGACCATCACTAGGCAAGGCCGAGAGGTCGCGCGCGGAGACTTGCGGAAGGCCGAAGGGCGCGAAGCCATCGAAGCGTTCCTTGCGGGCTTTCTCGGCCCGGAAATTCGGGGTCCCGTACGGCTGCTGACTGCGCCGAAAGGCTTTCGCTTCACCGATTCGAAGTCGGGCTTCGTCTCGCTTGTTAATCTCGCCAGCGTCGCGGCGATTGGCGAGGCGCAAAAGGCCGCGATCGATCCGCTGCGGTTTCGGGCCAATCTCTATGTGGCGGACATGGCGCCCTGGGCCGAGGCGGCGCTGCAGGGGCGACGACTCACAATCGGGGGCGTGCGGCTAGAAATTCTCAAAATGACCGATCGCTGCGCCGCGACCGGCGTCGAGCCCGGAACCGGACGACGCGATATGGACCTGGTTCAGACGCTGCGCACGAACTTCGGCCATATCGATTGCGGCGTCTATGCGCGGGTGGCGCAAGGCGGCCGCATCGCCGCCGGCGACGCGATCAGCGTCGTCGACCTCTAGAACCGATCCGGCTCAACCGGCATCTCGCCCACCTGCGGCGCGTCATCTTCACGCGATCCGCCGCTGACGTCGTCCATCGCCGGGCGCGGGCGCCGGCGACGGCGCGAACTCAGATGATAGTTGACCCCGCCCTCCTGTTCGCGCGGCGCGCCTTCGCGCTCAGCAAAAGGCTCGGCGCCTTCGCTCGCCGCGGGGCGAGGCGCCGGCGCGGTGATGAATGAAGGAAGCCCGGTTCCCGCGCCGCCCTCGGCGGCGGCGCCGGTCTCAGCGCGCGGCTGAAAGCGGCGGTCGCGGCTGCGGTCGTAGCCCTGATGACGCTGCCGGTCGCCGCCCTCGGCGTTGCGATCCCGGCCGAACGACGGCCGCTCAGGCCGCTCGGGCCGCTGCGGCCGCTCGGGGCGCTCAGCGCGCTGCATCTCGCCCATGGGGCGTTCTTCGAAGGGCTGAGGCTGGGGCTGCGGCGGCGCGAAATGCGGCTGCGGCTGCGGCGCAAAGGGCTGCTGCTGCGGCTGATAGGCGGGCGCCGGCAACCGCTCGGACAGCGGCGCGAAACGGTCAGGAAGCGCGGCGAAATCGTCGTCGTCCTCGCTGGTGTCGACCTCGGCTTCGAACTGCGGACGCGCATAGCCGTTGACCTGCTGCTGCGCGGCGGCGATCAACCGGAAATAGTGCTCCGCATGCTGCAACAGGCTCTCGGCCATAATCGTGTCGCCGGAAGACTGCGCGTCGCGCGCGAGCTGAAGATATTTTTCCGCGACATGCTGCGCGGTGCCGCGAATCTTCACATCGGGTCCATTGGACTCATACGATCGGGTCAGCGGATTAGGCCCTTTGCGGCCGTTGCGTCCGCGCATTCTCTTGTTTTGTCCTGGTCTCATCAAACTCCCCGCAATCTCGCTGCGCTCGGTCCTCGCCCGCGCGCCTTCTCAACAACGCCGCCGCCAAATTCCTTCGCCATAAGCTCCAACGCCCAACGAACAGGGGACGACCGGTTCCAGACCGCAAGCTTCGACGACGGCGCGCGCGAATCGAATGTCCTCAAGTCGGCCGCGATCGGCTCCGCGTAGCTCTGCGCCAATTCCCCTCAGCGCGCATTCACGACGCTAAGCGCGACGGACCCCGTCTGCCTGCCTGGCGCCTAACGCCCGGCGACGATCGAAGTGGTTTCACTCCGGCGCTTTCATGTCGATTTCGACGTTGCTCTCGGCCGGTCGTTTCGGGCTTCCGTTCGCGAAGCGGAGCCAAAGGTTCGAGGTTCTCTCTCGAAGTCGGCGATCGGCTGGACCTGAAATGACTATAGTGGAGGGGGCGCCCCCCAACAAGGCCGCCCGCCGCGTCACGGGCCAAAAAAGGCGTTACTGTAGCCAATATGTCACGTCGGCGAGGCCCCAAGGCGCGCCGCGACAATCCTTTCGTGGCCCCCGGCGTCGCGGGCCACGCGCGCGACTTCAAGCCCTTGATCGGCCAGAAGAGCGGCGACGCTCGCGGCTTGATCGAAGCCGACTTCGAACAGAATGAACGCATCCTCGGCCAACAGCCTCGGCGCATCGGCGATTATGTCTCGATAACAATCGAGTCCGTCGGCGCCCCCATCGAGCGCCAGCGCCGGATCATGGAGACGCACCTCGGGTTCCAGCCCCGCGATGTCCGCGCTGCGCACATAGGGCGGATTGGAGACGACAAGGTCGAAACGTCCGCAAAGCGCCTCGGCCCAGCGGCCGCGCAAGACGCGCGCGCGATCGGAAAGGCCGCAGCGAGCGAGATTTGCGGCGGTCGCCGCGCAGGCTTCCGCCGAGAGATCGACGGCGAGCGCCCAGGCGGCCGGAAGCTCGCTGAGAAGCGCGCAGGCGATGGCGCTCCGAGCCGGAGCCGAGATCGAGAATGGCGAGCGGCCCGTCGCGTTTGTCCGCAACGAGGCTCAGCGCGGTTTCGATCAGCGTTTCGGTGTCCGGCCGCGGATCGAGCACGCCGGGACCCACCGACAGATCGAGCGTCCAGAATCCGCGCTCGCCCAAAATGCGCGACACGGGCTCACGGGCGGCCCGCCGCGCCGCATAGTCGGAAAGGACGAACGCTTCCTCTTCGGTCAGCGGCGCGCGCGGCGCCAGCGCGAGTTCGAGCCGCGTCAGCCCCGTCGCGCCGCGCAGCAGGACGCGCGCCTCGTCCTGGGGATGCGCGACGCCGGCGGCTTCGAGGCGGTCCGCGACGATTGCGATCGCCTCCAGTCGCGTCGGGGGCGGGGCGCTGCTCGTCGCCGCCATATTCCGAACGCTCAGCGTCATGCCCTATCCCTTGTTGGCGAGTAGCGCCGCCAGCCTCTTGGCGAAAGCCGCCGCGTCGATGGGATGCTCTCCGTCGGCGACTCGCGCCAGATCCAGCAGAAGGAGCTGGTCGTCGCGGGTCGCCTCGCGCCCTTTTTCGCGCAAGGCGCCGGCCAGCGCGACGATCGCCTCATGCCTTGGATTGACCTCCAAAACCGGCTTTCCAAAGGCCGCCTGCTGGCCGTGTTCGGCCAAAAGTCGGGACAATTGGCGGTCAAGCCCGGCGTCGGGCGCCACGAGGCAAACGGCGCTGTCGGTGAGCCGCGTCGACGCGCGCACGTCGTCGATATGTTCGCCGAGCGTCTCCTTGAGCGCCGCGAGCAGATCGGCGACGTCAGCCGGCGCTGTGGCCTCTGTTTTAGCTTCGTCGACGAGCGCGATGGCGTCGATGTCCGCCTGACCCTGAGTCACCGATTTGAACGGCTTGCCTTCGAAGCCCAGCGCGCTCGTCACCCAGAAGGCGTCAACGGCGTCGTCGAGCAGCAGCACTTCGACGCCTCGCGCGCGAAAACCTTCGAGCTGCGGGCTGGCGCGCAGCCGCTTCATGTCGTCGCCGACGAGATAATAGATCGCGGTCTGATTCTCCCTCAGACCGGCGACGTAATCCTTGAGCGTGCGGGATTTTTCCTCTGATTGTGTCGAGGCGAAACGGGCGATTTCGAACAGGGCGTCGCGGCGGCTTGGGTCCTCGTGAAGGCCCTCCTTCAACACGGCGCCGAAGTTTTTCCACACTTCCGCGAATTTCTCTGGCTCTGAATCCGCGAGCTTTTTCAACTCCTGCAGCATGCGGGTCGCGATCGCCTTGCCGATTGCGCCGACAACGGGACTCTTCTGCACCATCTCGCGCGAGACATTGAGCGGAATGTCGGCGCTGTCGACGACGATGCGCGCGAAGCGCAGCCAGGCTGGCAGCAGCGCCATGTCCCGCGATATCAGCACGCGGCGCACATAAAGCTTGGATTTGCTGGTTCGCGCCGGATCGAAGAGATCGAAGGGCCGCGACCCCGGAACGAAGGCGAGCACCGTATATTCGGTGCGCCCTTCGGCGCGCCAGTGGGCGATCAGCGCGGGCTCGTCCAACTGCCCCGACAATTGCCGGTAGAAATCGAGATATTGTTCATGCGTCACGTCGGATTTCGGCTTGGTCCACAGCGCGACGCCCTCGGCGATGCGGCGGGGCTCCTCGCCCGGCGCGGGGACGAGGTCGATCGGCGCGGCGATCGCGCCGGAGTGCTCGCGCACGACGCTTTCCACGCGCCAGCCGTCGAGGAATTCGTCGCTGTCGCCATTGAGATGCAGCGTGACGCGCGTGCCGACGGCGGGCGCCTCGTCGAGCGGCAGGGGCGCAATCTGGTAGGAGCCCCTGCCTTCCGAACTCCACAGCCAGGCCTGATTCTCGCCGGCGCGCCGCGTCGCCACCTCGACGCGGTCGGCGACCATGAAGGCGGAATAGAATCCAACGCCGAACTGGCCGATGAAACCGGCGTCCTTCTTGCCGAGCCGGTCGAGAAAGGCGCGAGTCCCCGAATTGGCGATGGTCCCGAGCGGCTGGATCAGTTCCTCGCGCGACATGCCGACGCCATTGTCGGCGACGGTCAGCGTGCGCTTGTCCTTGTCGAGCGAGATCGTGACAAGCGGCGCGCCGGCCTGGGCGGCGAGCTTTTCGTCCGAAAGCGCCTCGTAACGCAGTTTTCGCAGGCGTCGGCGGCGTTCGAGCACAAGCTCGCGCAAAAATACGTCGCGCTCCGAATATACGGAATGCGTCATCAGTTCGAGAGCCGCGCCACATCGGCTTCGAAGCCGAAATTGGCGGCGTCAGGCGATTCGGGCGGCTGCGGCTGCGCCTTCGACGGAGATGGCGTCGTCGGTCATGTTCTCTCCAATGAAAAGAAAAAGGGACCGGGGTCGCGGTCGGCGCGACTGCGCATCCTGAGTTCGTCATTGTCGCGAATTTTGCAAGACGCGAATTTTGCAAGACATGGGCGCCTAGCCCCGGCAGACCGGCAATAGCGGGGGCCAAACGTAGACGAGCCGGCGCGGGAGCAATACTCCCGGCCGGCCCGACCATCGCCACGACTCCCAGATCTCGGAACCGCACGCTTTCGGGGGCTGGGGGCTGACGAAACCGAAAACGCTTGGCCCCGAGCCGTCGAGGCAATGAACTACATTTTGGGCAGCGCATTTGTCTGGCAAGGGGCTACCATGTCGGCAGCATGATTATTGCAAGCCAATTCTTATCCGTTTGCGGAGCGGAGAAGATTCTCGTCGCAATCTCGTCATTAAGTCTTGCCCGCCGCATCGGCGCTTGCAAACATGTTCGTCAGACATCGTGGAGGGCGTAACGCATGGCGGAGTCGGAGACGACGGAGCCCAGCCAAGCCCGACCGGCCCTCGTCGTCGTGAATGGCCCCTCGCCGGAATCGACGCAAGCGGCGCGGGGGGATAAGCGGGACGTGGCGGTTTCCTTTAACCGGCGGGAGCTCAACGTCATCTTCAATCTTTACGGCGCCAAGGTCGCGCAGGGCGAGTGGCGCGACTATGCGATCGACTTCACCCCGGCCAAGGCGGTGTTTTCGATTTTCCGGCGGACCAGCGAGGCGCCGCTCTATCGAATCGAGAAGAACCCGGCGCTGGCGCGTCGCCAAGGCGCCTTTTCCGTCATCGCCGCGACGGCCTCGTGCTTCGGCGCGGCCATGATCTCTCGCGGGTGGTGCGCGTCCTGGACCCGGCGCTGAGGCTGGTCGGAGCGGAGTAGGGCTAAAACGGTCGGCGCGATAGGGCGCCGGATCGATGAAGGGCGCCTCGCTCGTCATCATCTCGGCGAGCAGCCGGCCGGAAACCGGTCCGAGCGTCAGCCCGTGATGGGCGTGGCCGAAATCGAACCACAGGCCCTCGTGGCGCGCGGCGGGGCCGATGATCGGCAGCATGTCCGGCAGACAGGCCGGGCTGCGCCAGGGCTCCGGATCGAGCCGTTCGGCCAGGGGGAACAGCCGACGCCGTCGGCTCGCAAATCTCGATCTGCGCCGGGGTCGGCGGCGCGTCGCGGCGGGCGAATTCGGCTCGCTCGTCAGCCGGATTCCACGGCGCATCGGCGCGAGCAGATAGCCGACATCGGCATCGAGGATTGGATGATTGAGCCTTGCGCCATCCTGGCGGCGTAATGCATGTGATAGCCCCGCTTCCAGCCGAGCGGAATTCGATAGCCGAGCGGCCCGCACACAGCGTCCGACCAAGGGCCGAGCGCCGCCACCGCCGCGCCGGCGGAGACCGGCCCATCAGCCGCCTCGACGCGCCAGCGCCTGTCCGGCTCCTGCGACAGGTTCCGCGCGTCGCCCGCGACCAACACGCCGCCGCGCGAAACAAAGAGGTCGGCGTAGGCTTGCGAGAGCGCTCCAGGGTTCATGATCGCGGCGGTGTCACGGTAATGGATACCGCCCATGATCGGCGCGAGATCGGGCTCCAGCGCCGCAACGCCTGCAGAATCGAGCGCGTCGATATGCAAGCCATAGGCGCGTAGCCGCTCCGCGTCGGCGACGCCATGCCGTCACCGCAATGCGCGTGGAGAGTTCTCAGCATGATGGAGGATCCAGCCGTTTCTGCGCAAGAGTTCGCCGGCGCTCGCCTGCTGGATCAGCGGCTCGTGCTCGCTCAGGCTGTTTTCGATTAGCGGACGCCGCGCCTCGATATTTCGCTCGACGCGCGCCGGCGCGCTTTCTCGCCAATAGCAGCAGCCATGGCCCCACCGCCGCGGCGCGGAGAAGTGATACTGCGCCTCGTGGAGGAGGTTCAGCGCATATTTGATGAGCTTCGCCGGATCGCGCGGGAAAGCATAGGGAATGGAGCGAGGAGCGCTCGATCAGGCCGGCGTTGCCGAAGCTCGTTTCTTTTCTGCGGCGCCGGCGCGATCGATGAGCGCGACCGAACGGCCCCTGCGCCTGCAGATGTGCGCGGCGCTGACGCCGACGATCCCGGCGCCAAGAACCATGACATCCGTCGACTTCATGCATCCTCCAGGGCGGTCGCAGGGCGATCGGGTGAAGAGCTTCCTCATCCCCTGAGGAGCGTGCGCAGCACGCATCTCGAAGGACGAGGAAGCCCGCTTTTGCGTATTTTCTCCTCACCCTCGTCCTTCGAGACGCCGCCATCGATCTCGGGCCTGCCCGAGATCGACACAGCATTCGCAAGTCGCGTAAAACCCGACTTGCGGGCGGCTCTTCAGGATGAGGGTGAAGCAGAAAACAATCGCTCACTCATTTCCCCAAGGGTAGCGGCCTCATAAGGGACTTTGATGCAACCCGCATGCTAGGCGCCTCTCCTCTCCCCAAAATTTCAGGGCGTCTGATGTGATCCCCCGCTATTCCCGACCCGAAATGACCGTGATCTGGGAGCCGCAGACCCGGTTTCGCATCTGGTTCGGAGATCGAGGCCTATGCCTGCGACGCCCTCGCCGAGATCGGCGTGATTCCGCGGAAAGCGCCAAGGCGATCTGGGACAGAGCGGATTTCGTCACTTTCGACGTCGCAAGGATCGACGAGATCGAACGCGTCACCGAACATGACGTGATCGCCTTTCTGACCCATCTCGGATAATTCATCGGCGCCGAGTCGCGTTTCGTTCATCAGGCATGACGTCGTCCGACGTGCTCGACACCTGTCTCGCGGTGTACTGTCGCGCGCCGCGGATCTGCTGATCGCCGATGTCGACGCGCCCTTTCCGCGCTGAAGACGCGCGCCTTTGAGCACAAATACACGCCGACGATCGGCCGCTCACGGCATTCACGCCGAGCCGACGACCTTCGGATCGAAACTGGCGCAGGCCTATGCGGAATTTACCCGGGCCCTGCGCGCGGCTCGTTGACGCGCGAAAGGAAATTTCGACCTGCGCGATTTCGGGCGCCGTCGGCACCTTCGCCAATATCGATCCGCGCGTCGAAGACTATGTGGCGCATAAAATGGGGCTGACCCCGAGCCGATCTCGACGCAGGTCATTCCGCGCGACCGCCATGCGGCTTTCTTTGCGACGCTCGCCGTCGTCGCCTCGTCGGTGGAACGGCTGTCGATCGAAATCCGCCATCTTCAGCGCACCGAGGTGCTGGAGGTGGAGGAGGCTTCTCTCGGCGGGGCAGAAGGGCTCTTCGGCCATGCCGCATAAGCGCAATCCGTGGGTGCTGACCGAGAATTCGACCGGCCTCGCGCGCCTCGTGCGGGGCATGGCGATCCGGCGATGGAGAATGTCGCGCTCTGGCACGAGCGCGATATTTCGCATTCTTCCGTCGAGCGCATGATCGCGCCCGACGCGACGGTGACGTTGGATTTGCGCTGGCGCGATTGACGGGCGTGATCGAGATCCCGTCGTCTATCCCGAAAACATGCGCAAGAATTTGGAGAAGCTCGGGGCCTCATTCATTCGCAGCGCGTGCTTCTGGCGCGCTGACCGAAAGGCGTCTCGCGCGAGGACGCCTATGCGATGGTTCAACGCAACGTGGCCATGCCGGTCTGGCAAAGGGCGTTCGAAGGACGCCTGTCGGAAGGAAATAATCTGGAGGGCGACTTCCGCACCTTGCTCGGGCAAGACAGGATGTGAGCGCGAAACTATCGCCAAAGGAGTTGGACGAACTCTTCGACCTTCGCACTACTTCAAGCACGTGGATACGATTTTCGCGCGGGTGTTTGGGGAGGGGTGAAGGTGCTTTCGATAGTCATTCTCGCCAAGTTGGCAGAGACTCTGTATAAGCAGCGCAGGAGCTGGTCGGTCGGCTTCTGTCTTTACTTCTGGACCATCTGTTCCAGCCCCATCCAGCAAATGGCGCCAGGAAGACGGCCCACAGCCATTGCCAATTTCCTTGAACAAATAAACTTACTCGTTGTGGCCAAGTGACATCAACTGCAATGAACTTGTCGAATGTTCGAATCGCTCTTTGTGTCGACGCGCCATCGATGGACAATAGCGCCGATAACGTAAGATGCAGATGATGCCGTCCTTCCGCGGTCGGTTTAACTTCCCATGTCCATTCTGTGACCTCGCCTTGTGTTACCGCCTGTTGTTCCGGGGTCACCTGCGTGATGGTGAAGTTGGGGCCGGAGAGGCGTGCTTCCATGCGATCAGCGACCTTGATGCGCGCTCCCTCCTTTTGCCCTTCCGCTT
Organism: Methylocystis sp.; assembly: GCA_046349135.1. Lineage (GTDB taxonomy): Bacteria > Pseudomonadota > Alphaproteobacteria > Rhizobiales > Beijerinckiaceae > Methylocystis. The sequence goes on from JAXMCY010000005.1 coordinate 29,849, forward strand.
CGATCGTTCGTTTCAATTCTTCGATTGACCTAGCGAGGTCGAGTTTGAGCTGGATGATCGCCGTGTCTGTGAGATTCATCGCCGGCGGCGTATTGAAGGCGATATTTCCGGACGGCAGACTGTCGAGAATCTTGTCAACCGCGTCTAATCCTCCTTGAAATCCTTTTGCTGGCGGAGCGTGGGATATCTGTGACGATCGTTCGTACCGGCGCCTACTTTCAAGCGCGCTTGGTCGCCGCTCTTCTACTACTTCCGCCTCTCGGCGTCGTGCTTCCATTTCTAGTTGCTGAATTTCCTTCATTCTTGCGGTCCGACCAACGTCGGCAACTTCTGAAGGCGGGGATTTAAAAAGAAGCGCGGAGTTGAAAAGCCACATAGATGCCGAGGCTGCTCCTACAACAACAACCGCCGTCGCGATAAAAATTGTTTTCGACTTCATACTTTGGCCCCCTCCGATAGCCGCGGGGCAAATGGCGCGCCTCGCCGGGACGCGCTAAAAAGGGAATGCTTTTTTCAAACTCAGCGATAGTCGCGCAAACCAAAAATTGGGTCAACATTTCTTTAGATCGTCGTTTTGCTGCATTTGGATCGCCGCTCGCCATCCGCTCCGGCACGGCGAGGGAGACTTCCGCTTTGCTCAGGCAGGACAAGGATGTGAGCGCGAAACTGTCGCCGAAGGAGTTAGACGAATTATTCGACCTCTCTTACCACTTCAAACATGTGGATACGATTTTCTCGCGGGTTTTTGGGGAAGCTTAGCGCCGATGGTGATCTCCAGATAGCCAAGCTGCAATTCTCTTGCAAAGGCGATCAGCGCGGCCGTGAAGAGGGCCATCGCCACCGCGAAGAGCAGCCCCGCGCCGTATTCATGGCGCATATGCAGGTAGGCGGCCGCGAAGCTGACGATGACGAGCACGCTTGTCACGATGCAGCTCGCCACGCCCCAATAGATGGCAAAATGCATCAGCATGCCGCGCTGTTTGAGGATCGGCAGTTCAGCTTTCAGATGGGCGTGCGCCTCGTCATCGTCCGCATGATTGATGAGTCTCGAACGGTCGACGATCCGGTCCAACCGCGAAACGAGGACGGACAGGAGCTGCGCCCGGCCGCCAGCAGAAATGCGGGCCAGGGATCGCGTGATCACATTGGAAAGCTGTTCGATCGAGGGCGGGTCAAAGATAAAGATCATGACGGTCTCGGAGGGATAGCCCCGGTATGACGATCCAGCCAAATCCAATTCGGCGTCGCGCCAGTCAAGCCTTACCGTAGTGGCCAGCGCCATTTTGGCGATCCATGCTCAGGCGCGAGCGTCTCGCCGAGACGCTTCTCAAGCGCGATTTCGACGCAATGATCAGTTCTTTTTCAGTTCCGAGACCAGCTTGGCCGAGTGTGACACGACGAAAATCTGGGTTTCGTTCGAGACCTTGCGCACTGCCGCGCAAGCGCGTCTGGCGAGATTGGGATGGAGGTTTGATTCCGGTTCGTTGACCACCATCAGCGGCGGCGGTCGCGGCGTTAGAAGCGCGGCTACGAGCAGTGATAGCGCAACGTGCCTTCCGAGAACTCTCTGGCGCGTAGCGGCCGGAGCAGCCCGTGCTGACGCATAAACGTCTCAATGTAGCCGTCATCCGACGTCGAGACATGGACGGCGCTCGACGGAAGGCGTCGTCAATCGTTTCATCCAGGCCGTCAGCGTCGCCAATCTCCTGAATGGTAGCGAGCGCCGCCGCGAGGTTCGCGCCATCCTCAGCGAGCGCGGGGAAAACGCCGATTCGCGGCCGTCGAGACGGCATCGCGGTCGGCGCGCAGATTGTCATAGAAGCGCCAGCGCCGCATCGTCTCACGTAAAATTGCGAGATCATGGGCTTCGCGCAGGTTGGCGTAGTGCGTCATCATGCTGTCGACGCCGCGAAAGTGAAGCTGCGGCCTTCCGCCATTCGCCGTCTTCTCCGCGAATGCGTGGCGCTCGGTCCGCGGCGCTCGGCGAAAAGATTGGCGCGGCCCAGATGCTCCTGGCAGTCCACTGCGCCTCGACCTTGATCTGCGGATCGGAAAGGTTTTCATCGCGCTCGCTGCCGGCCAGGTCGATCGCGTATCCATATGTTGCTGAAGCGAAGCCGAGCTTCAACGCCTTCGGCGATCGGCAGGCCAGCGGCTCGATCGGGGTTTCCCGCCTTCATCGCGCGGGAGAATTTCGCCCGCCCCAGAGCGGCCGAATTCAGCCTCCTCGAGGCGGTGATCGATGACGTGCCCTGCGCAACGTCGGCGAGAAGCCGCAGTGCGCGATAAAGGCTCGATTTGCCGGCTCCATTGGCGCCAGTCACGACCGTGAGACGACCCGGCGCGAGGACCAGATCGCGAATGGATCGATAGCCGAATACCGCGAGCCGCGTGATCACGGAGCCTCCCGGGCGCCAATATCGATGGGCGGGCGCAACCGGCAATGGCCGCCCTTCCAATAGAAGACGCAAGGCCTTAAACAGCGGGCATGATTTGGCTATCTTCGCCTTTGCTGGACTGCCGCCGCGGTCATGGTGGTGCTGGCGCCCCTCGCCATGCGAGCCGGGAGGAAATGAAGGGGCCGCCGACGTCGCCTTCTTCGAGCAGCAACTCGCCGAAATCGAGCGCGAGCGCGTCGAAGGCGCTCGACGCTTCGACGCCGAAGGCGCGAAGATCGAGGGCGGCGCGGCGCCTGCTGCGCGCCGAAGCGGCTGCGCCGAAGACGAGGGTTGCCGTCTTCAGCGCAAGCTTGCTCGCCGCCGCGCTCGCGGCCATCGTCGCGATACCGGCGATCGCGCTGTCGCTCTACGCGCGCCTCGGACATTCCGACATGCCCGACATGCCGCTGACGGCGCGGCTCGACTCAGCGCCCGACGCGCGTGATCTCGCCGGCGCTGTCGCACGCATCGAACAAGCATTTGCGCGAGCATCCCGAAGACGGCCGCGGCTTCGAAGTCATCGCGCCTTATTTGCTGCGCACCGGCCGCGGCGAAGAGGCGATCCACGCCTATGCCGAAGCGGCTTTTAGCCCTGGGCGCAGTATATATCGGCCGCGCCGTATAGCGCGCGTCGTTGCTGCGCAAGGCCTGCGGGCCTGAAGCCAAAAAGGACTTCGAGACGGCGCTTGCGCTCGACCCTTCAGCGCCGGAGGCGCAATATTGTCTCGGCGTCGCCGCCGCGCAGGCGGGGCGATAAGCAAAGGCGATCGAAATCTTTTCCAAGATGGTCGCTGACGCGCCGCCTGACGCGGCTTATCTCAAGGCGGCTCACCGCGCAGCTCGCCATTCTGCGCGGCGCGGCTGAGGCTCCGGTCGCGGCGCGCGGACCATCAAGCGAGCAGGGCAAGGCGATCGCCGCGATGCCCGCCGATCAGCGCCAGGCGATGATCCGCGGCATGGTCGATCGTCTGGCCACGCGGCTGGAAGCCCGGGGCGACGACGTCGAAGGATGGCTGAAGCTCATTCGCGCCTATAGCGTTCTCGCCGAGACGGAAAAGGCGAAAAAGGCGGTGACCGACGCGCGCAAGGCGCTCGCAAGCAAGCACGACGACGTCGCCCGCATCGAGGCGCTGGCGAAAGAGCTGAACATCGGTGGCTAAAGCGAAGTTTCGGCGCTTGGCGGGATCGCACGGGAGCATTTGAAAGCAAATATGACGCGCAAGGGAAAGCGGCTGACTTTGATAATCGGCGCGATGGCGGTTCTCGGTCTCGCCGCGGGGCTGATGCTGTTCGCGCTGCGCGACAATATCGTGTTCTTCTACACGCCGTCCGAGCTTGCGAAGAAGCAGGTCGCCGCCGGCGCCCGGCTGCGCATCGGCGGGCTGGTGAAGGAAGGCACAGTCGTCAAGAATGGCCAGGATGTGAACTTCACGATCACCGACAGGACGAGCGATCTCCCGGTGTCATACACCGGCCTGTTGCCGGACCTTTTTCGCGAAGGGCAGGGCGTCGTCGTCGACGGCGTGCTGCAGCAGGGCGGCGCCTTCCGCGCCGACAGCGTGCTGGCCAAGCACGACGAACGCTACATGCCGCGCGACGTCGCCGACGCCTTGAAGAAGCAGGGCGTTTGGCAGGGAGAGAAGAGGTGACGAGCTCTATACGAGGTTTCCTCATCCTGAGGATCGAGCGAAGCTCGCGTCTCGAAGGACGAGGAAACCGCACTTCCAAGCTGCGCTTCGCTCTCGCGCTTCGAGACGCGCCTTTCGGCGCTCCTCAGCATGAGGGCGACCTTATCATTGCGCCGCCCCGAGGTTCGCATGATCGTTGAGACCGGACATTACGCGCTTGTTCTCGCGCTCGCTCTCGCCCTGGCGCAATTCGCCATTCCCTTCATCGGCGCAAGGCTGAATGACTCGGCGCTGATGCGTGTCGCCCGTCCGGCGGCGATCACGCAATTTCTGTTCGTTGCGCTCTCCTACGGCGCGCTGACCTATGCGCATGTCGTTTCCGACTTCTCGCTCGTCAACGTCATCGAGAATTCGCATTCCTTAAAGCCCTTCATCTATAAAATCTCCGGCGTATGGGGAAACCATGAAGGCTCGATGCTTTTGTGGGTGCTGGTGCTTTCGCTTTGCGGCGCACTGATAGCGATTTTTTCGAATGCGATGTCGGACAGGCTGCGTTCCGACGCGCTCGCCATGCAGGGTCTGCTCGGCGCCGCCTTTCTCCTCTTCATTCTGCTCACCTCAAATCCCTTCTCGCGCGTCGCGCCGGCGCCGTGGAAGGCCGCGATCTCAATCCGATCCTGCAGGACCCCGGCCTCGCGATCCATCCCCCGCTCCTCTATCTCGGCTATGTCGGCTTCTCGATCGTCTTCTCTTTCGCCGCCGCCGCGCTCATCGGCGGTCGCATCGACGCCGCCTGGGCGCGTTATTCGCCCCTGGACTCTTTTCGCTTGATCGCGCTGACGCTCGGCATCGCGATGGGCTCGACTGGGCCTATTACACGCTCGGCTGGGGCGGCTTCTGGTTCTGGGACCCGGTCGAAAACGCTTCGCTGATGCCGTGGATCGCCGGCACGGCGCTCGTGCACAGCGCCGCCGTGATGGAAAAGCGCGAGGCGCTGAAGGTCTGGACGATCTTTCTCGCGATTCTGGCCTTCTCGCTCTCTTTGCTCGGCACCTTCCTCGTGCGCTCCGGCGTGCTCACCTCGGTGCATGCCTTTGCGAGCGATCCCGACCGCGGCGTGTTCATCCTCTGCATTCTCGTCTTCTTCATCGGCGGCGCGCTCGCGCTCTTCGCGCTGCGCGCTGGCGCGCTGCCGGTCGGCGGGCTGTTTTCGCCGATCTCGCGCGAAGGCGCGCTGGTTCTCAACAATCTGCTGCTGTCGGCGTGCTGCGCCACGGTCGTCGTCGGAACGCTCTATCCGTTGGCGCTCGAAGCGATCACCGGCGAGAAGATTTCGGTCGGCGCGCCTTTCTTCAACACGGTGCTGATTCCGATCGCGCTGCCGCTCGCTTTGCTCATGCCGATCGGTCAGATGCTCTCCTGGAAGCGCGGCGATCTTGCCGCCGCCCTGCAGCGGCTGCGCGTCGCTTTCGTCGTCGGCGTTCTTGCGGCGGCGGGATTTGGCACCTGGTATGGAACGCCGTTTCTCTCGATCGTCACGGCGGGCATTGCGATCTATCTCGTCGTCGGCGGCCTGAGCGATCTCGTTTTGCGCGCGCGGGGGAACTCGGGACGTCCAAACCTCAAGCGGCTCGCCGGTCTGCCGCTGTCGGCCTTCGGCACGTCGATCGCGCATGCCGGCATGGGGCTGACGCTGCTCGGCCTCGCCGCCACCGGCTGGGGCGTCGAAACCATCGCGGCGATGAAGCCGTCGAGCTTCTACGACGTCGGTCCCTATCAGATCGGCATCGAATCGGTGTCGCCGCGCCAGGGGCCGAATTACTCGGAAGTCTTCGCCGTGATGGCGGTGCGCAAGGACGGCGCGACGCTTGCGACGATCGAGCCGGCCAAGCGCTTCTATCAGGCGCGGCGCATGGCGCGTTCGGAGGCATGGGATCGTCACGCTTGGTCTCGGGCTGGTCTATGCGGCGTTCGGCGAGTCGCTTGTGGACGGCGCGATCGACGCGCGACTTTACTGGAAGCCGCTCGTCACGTTGATCTGGATCGGCGCGCTGATCATGGCTTTGGGCGGCGCGCTGTCCCTCGCCGACCGGCGCCTGCGCATCGGCGTCGCCCGCCGCGCCGCCGCGCCAGCCCTGGAGCCGGCGGAATGAGCGGCGAAGCCCCCTCCCTGTCCCTCCCCCGTTTGCGCGGGAGAGGGGACCCAAACGATCGGCATTTTTCCGGTCCCGAGGGATCGCCGAGTCTAACTCCCTCTCCCGTGAAGCGGGGGAGGGTTGGGGTGGGGGTCCTGATCGTCTGCTTGCTCTTTCCTCTCGTCGCTCACGCCGTCACGCCCGGCGAAAGGCTCGCCGATCCGGCGCTCGAGGCGCGGGCGCGGACGATCACCCAGGAGCTGCGCTGCCTCGTCTGCCAGAACCAGTCGATCGACGATTCGGACGCGTCGCTCGCAAAGGACTTGCGCGTGCTGGTGCGCGAGAAGCTCAAGGAGGGGATGAGCGACGCCGAGGTGCGCGAATACGTCCATTCCCGCTATGGCGATTTCGTGCTGCTGCGCCCGCCGATGAAGCCCGCCACGGCGCTGCTCTGGAGCGCGCCGCTGTTCGCGCTGCTCGCCGGCGCCGCCGCCGTCTGGATGGCGGCCCGGCGGCGCTCGAGCGTCGCCGCTGCGCCGGCCAAGGCGCTCAGCGAGGAGGAGCGCGCGCGGCTGAAAGACTTGGGCGTGTCAGCCCCTGACGAGCCGCTGAGCTGACCCTATCCAACGCGCTTGCGCTGAATTATAGGGGCGGGGACGATTCCCGCCGCCCGGCGCCCATCAAGGAGCGGACCATGGCCCAGCATTCCACGCCCCATTTCCACAATCAGCCCGGCTTTGCGCAGATCAGGATCGGGGCGAAGGAATTCATGTGCATCGGCGCGCTGCCGCCCTTCGACCATCCGCATGTTTACATCGACATGGGCGCGTCGAACGAGGCCGTCTGTCCCTATTGTTCGACGCATTACGTCTATGACCCGGCCCTGCGTGGCGGGGCCGATCCGGCCGAATGCGTGTATCGCATTTCTGAAGACGCCGCGGCCTGATCGAAGCTGACAGGTGAGCGCGCCGATCGTCATCGCCGGCGCAGGCATTGGCGGCCTTGCCACGGCCCTGTCGCTGGCGCGCGCCGGGAAACGCGCGCTGGTCCTGGAACGCGCCACGCGGATCGAGGAGGTTGGCGCGGGACTGCAGATCGCGCCGAACGCCGGCCGAATCCTCGCAAAGCTCGGGCTTGAGCCGGCGCTCGCCGCCACGGCGCTCGAACCGTCGGCGATCAATATCCGCCGCGGGCGTGATGGCGCCGTCCTGGCGCGGCTGGATCTTTCCGACGCGAGATCGCGCTGGGGCGCGCCATTCCGGCTTTTTCACCGCGCCGATCTACAGGGCCTGCTGCTGCAGGCGGCGCTGGAGAATCCGCATACCCATGTCCGCGCCGGCGCCCGCGTCGGCGACTTCGAAGCGAATCCGCGCGGCGTTCGCATGCGCGTGCACACGCAGGAGGGCGTCGAGGAGATCGAAGCGGCGGGCCTGATCGGCGCCGACGGCCTGCGATCGAGCGTGCGTGGTCATCTCCTGCCTTTCGAGCGCGACGCGCCAGCCTATTCCGGCTGCGTCGCGTGGCGCGCGACGGTCCCCGCCGACCGCGTTTCGACGGCGCTTCGCGCGCGCGAGTCCAATCTCTGGCTGATGCCGGGCGCCCATGTCGTACATTATCCGCTGCGCGACGGCTCGATCATCAACGCCGTCGTCATTGTCGAAGAGCCGCCCGAAGCCGAGGACGCCGCCACCAGCCTTTCGATCACCGGCGCGGCGCTCGCGAGTCGCGTTTCTCTGCGCCGCACGGCCGCGGAGCTGCGCGAACTGATTGAAGCGGGAGCCTCATGGCGGCATTGGCCGCTTTTTACGCGGCCAGCGCTGAAACAATGGACGCGGGGATCCGTCACGCTGCTCGGCGACGCCGCGCATCCGATGGTCCCGTTTCTGGCGCAGGGCGCGGCGCAGGCGATCGAAGACGCCGATGCGCTCGGCGAAGCCTTCTTGCGCTTGGGCGCGACCGTCGACGCCGCCTTCGCCGCCTATGAAGGGGTTCGACTTTCCCGCGCCGAGCAGGTCGTGCGCGCCTCCCGTCGCCAGGGCGCCTACTTCCATATGCGCGGACTGCCAGCCGTCGCCCGCAATCTCGCGATCCGCGCGCTGGGCGGACCTGGCATGCTCAAGCGCAACGCCTGGCTCTACCGAGTTTAATCTCGCCTCACTTTATTTCGTCGCTCGGCGAGAAGGCGCTCAATTCTCGGGTCGGGCATCAGCCACATCAGCGCCACGAGCACGTAGATCGCGAGCGAAAGGCGCGGGTCAAGCAGCGTCAAGCCGATCGCGAGAAGATAGAGCAGCATCGAAATCTTGCCTTTGACGTCGGCGCCGATGGCGCGGGCGAGCGTCGACTCCGGTCCATGCGTCTTGAGAAGCATGCGGCTGAGGATGAAATAGGCGATCGCGGGCGCCAGCAGCGCCGCGCCATAGACTGCGACCGTCGCCTGAGCGAAATGGTTCTCCGCCATCCAGGCGCTGGCGAAGGGGATGAGAGACAGCCAGAACAGCAGATGGATATTGGCCCACAGCACCCGGCCGGTGACATGCGACGCGGCCTGCAGCAGATGGTGATGGTTGTTCCAATAGATAGCGATATAGGCGAAGCTCAAAACATAGCTGAAAAAGACGGGAGCGACCTGCGCGAGCGCCGCAAAGCTCGCCTCATGCGGCGGTTTCAACTCGAGCGCCATGATGGTGATGATGATGGCGATGACGCCGTCGCTAAAGGCTTCGAGCCGCTGCTTCTCCAATGATCTGCTCCAGGCGTCGATAATTATGTGATGACGTTCGGCGCGGCGCGCTGGGTATAGCGCTCGATTTCGGCGAGGTCGCGCGACAGCGTCACGAGGTCGGCGAGCGCCGCCTGAGTCTCCAGATATTGTCGCGCGGGGTCTGGTTCGTAACGCTCGATATAGACGCGCAGCGTCGCGCCGGCCGTGCCCGTGCCCGATAGCCGATAGACGATCCGCGAACCATCAGCGAACATCACCCGTAGGCCCTGATGTTTCGAGTCGGAGCCGTCAACCGGATCGTGATAAGCGAAGTCGTCGGCCTGCGCGACGTGCAGAGCGCCGAAACATCTGCCTTTGAGCGTCGGCAGACGATGACGCAGCGCCTCGATCATCGCGTGAGCGCCGTCGCTCGCGACTTCTTCATAGTCGTGACGCGAATAGTAATTGCGGCCGTAGCTCGTCCAATGTTGGCGGACGATGGCGTCGACGCTCTCCTTGCGCGCCGTCAAAATGTCGAGCCAGAACAGCACCGCCCACAGCCCGTCCTTCTCGCGCAGGTGGTCTGAGCCCGCGCCGGCGCTTTCTTCGCCGCAAATCGTCACGAGGCCGGCGTCGAGCAGATTGCCGAAATATTTCCACCCCGTCGGCGTCTCGTAAAGCGGAACGCCGAGCCTTTCCGCGACGCGGTCGGCTGCGCCGCTCGTCGGCATCGAGCGCGCGATTCCTGCAACGCCCCTGCGATAGCCCGGCGCAATCGTCGCGTTGGCGGCAAGAATCGCGAGACTGTCCGAAGGCGTGACGAAACGGCCGCGGCCGATGATGAGATTGCGATCGCCGTCGCCGTCGGACGCGGCGCAAAGATCGGGCGCCGAGTCGGACATGGCGAGATCGTAAAGATGCCTGGCGTAGACAAGATTGGGATCGGGATGATGGCCGCCGAAGTCGGGCAGGGGCGTCGCATTGATGACGCTGCCCTGGCCGAGCGCCCAGTTCCTCTTCGAAAAGCGCGCGCGCGTAAGGGCCGGTCACCGCCGACATGGCGTCGAACTTGATCGTGAGGCCCGAGCGAAACGCGTCGCGAATGCGATCGAAGTCGAAAAGCGTCTGCATCAGCGCCCTGTAATTCGCGACGCTGTCGACGACAGCGACGCGCATGTCGCCGATCGTCGTCTCGCCGATTTTGTCGATGTCGACGTCTTCGGCGTCGACGATCCGGTAGGAGGTAATGGCGAGCGTGCGCTGGTAGATCGCCTCCGTCGCCTTCTCTGGCGCCGGGCCGCCATTCGCGACATTATATTTGACGCCGAAGTCGCCCTGCGGGCCGCCGGGATTGTGGCTCGCTGACAGCACGATCCCTCCGAACGCCTTGAGCGAGCGAATGAGCGCCGAGGCGGCGGGCGTGGAGAGTATGCCGCTTTGTCCGACCACGATGCGGCCGACGCCATTTGCCGCGGCGATCTTCAAAATCCTTTGAATGGCTTCCCGGTTATAATAGCGGCCGTCGCCGCCAAGCACGAAAGTCGCGCCCTCATAGCCTTCGAGGCTGTCGAAGATCGACTGAATAAAATTCTCGAGATAATGGCGCTGCTTGAAGACATCGACCTTCTTGCGCAGGCCCGACGTGCCAGGGCGTTGATCGGCGAAGGGCGTCGTTGCAATTGTCGTCCCGCGTAAATTCCTCATGTTCGGCGGCGGCCTCGCTTCGCTGCGGCGCCATGAACAGCGCCGTCGGCTTCTATAATTCATGTCCGGGAGCGGCAAAAAAGCGGCGCGGTAGGGGTCCCGCGCCGCCTTTCGTGAACTTGAAACGACCGTGAGGCTTTCCGGTTTACCAGCCCCAGCCGCCCCAGCCGCCGCCCCAGCCGCCACCCCAGCCGCCGCCCCAGCCCCAGCCGGCATAGGGATTTCCCCAGCCGTAGCCATAGCCATAGGGGTAGTCATAGTAGCTGTTAGACGCGGCGAGGCCGGCGCCCAGGAGACCGAGGCCGACGCCCGTCGCGACGACTGCGCCAGGATTGTAGCCGCCCCAGCGCCGATAGCGCCAGCCAGGCCCCCAGGCGGCGCGACGCCAGCCCCAACCGCCGCCACGCCAGCCCCAGCCCCGGCGATACCAGACGTTTTCGACAGGGCTTGTGGGCGCGACCACCGACCGATCCGGCGCGCTCATCGGCCCCGCGAGCGCCTCGGTAGGGATGGCGGTCGCCAAAGTCGCGCTGCAGAGTGCGCCAGCCATCGCCAATTTTAGGCCTTTACTCATTGTGCTTCCTCCTCTTCACGCGGCATGCCGCCGCCGCGCTGCGCCGCAAACTCTGCTGGAGCTTACGCCGTAACGAACAACTCAATTGGGCCGGATTTGATCCGCTTCGAGAGGCTAAAGCCGAACTTTTTTGTCGTTTACGTTAATCGGCCGAGGTCGGCGGCGTAGGCCGAAGCCTCGACGCCCGCATTGCGGATGAATTCCAGCAGCCTTCGACGGAAGAGCTCCCGCACGCGAGCGGCTGTGGCTGGATGCTGCTCCAAAATCAAATGGAACAATGGGCGCAGTATCTTGAGCGCCATGGTCGTCTCCCGGGCGATGGCGGTGGCCGGGCGGGTCGAAGGAGCGATGAGCGCGGCTTCGCCAATCAGCGTCCAGGGCCGTACGACAATTGACGGCGGACGTCCGCCGTTATGGAGATCGAGCGCGATCGATCCGGCGGCGAGCACATAGCCGCCGTCCGACGTTTCGCCGCGTTGAAACAGGACCTCGCCAGTCCTCAGCAGGCGCGCGTCCGTGGAACGAGCAAGCATGTGTAGGGCGTTGGGCTCAAAAATCGCAAAAAGGGGGATGCGCGCGAGATTCTCGATCGCGTCGTCCGGCGTCATGTCTTTTTGTTCAGCGTCACCCAGCGCTTCCCTATGCATGTCGATATGCGGCGGACTCGGGGCGTGACGAGTTAAGGCGCTGGATCGCCTTCGCCGTTCGCCAGCCGATAGCCGTCGCCTTCCGTCTTGAGCCAGCGCGGCCGCGCCGGCGACGGCTCCAACTTTCGGCGCAAGCGGTGGATATGCGTTTCGAGCGTGCGGGTCGACATGTTTGGCCCGTAGCCCCATACGTCGCGCAGCAGCGCCTCGCGAGAGACCGGCGCGCCTTGGGCGCGCGCCAGCCGCGCGAGAATCGCCGTTTCTTTTTCGGTCAGCTTCAGACGCGCGCCGGCCGGCGTCCGCAATTCGCCGGCTGCGAAGCGATAGGGGCCGACGGCGCTCGGCTGCGGCGAATCTATGAGATCGACAAGCTCGGCGAAACGGAAAGGACGCGCGATAACGGCGTCAACGCACGGCGGCGGCGTTTTGGGGGCGTCCGCGATCAGCACGATGCGGGTCTTGCGGCCCTGTCGTCGCGCATCCGCAAGCGCTTCACGGCCGCAAGGCGACTCGTCCAAAACCGCCGCATCGGGCCAATCTTCGCCCGGCGCGGCGAAGGCGGCCTCCCGCAGGGCATAGCGGCCGAGCGCGGCGAATTGCTCGACGAGCGTCGCCCGCAACTGTGGTTCGGCGGCGATGCCAAGCGTGCGCGGAAGAGACATAGTTCGGCGTTCGCTTCTCGCTTCTCAGGGATCGTTGCTGCTATAGGCGGTATAGAGCGCGCTGCGAAAAAGTGGAACTCGGCTTTATGCGTCATGCGCGCTCAAATGCAGTGTGAACTGGCGCGCCCGGCAAGCGGCGCAGATGAACCCATCATGCCACGGCGATCAAAGCGGACGAAGTTTGCCGGACTCGCATTGCTGCGTGTCGCGCGTCGCATTGGGGGGCGCCCGCATGAAGGGCGGCTGATCGCAGATTCGCTCGTTCTTCCCTGCGCGCTGGGCCGAAGCGGAATCACGCATTGTAAACGCGAGGGCGACGGCGCGACTCCTTCCGGCCGGTGGCCGCTTCTCTATTTTTACCTGCGCGCGCCAATCCCGATGCGCCTGCGGTGGCGGCGCACGCGGCCCGGCGATCTCTGGTGCGACGATCCGCAGTCGTTTCTCTATAACAAGCCGCTCCTCGGGCCGTCGCGCTTCGGCCATGAGGAGATGTGGCGCAAGGATCGGCTCTACGACGCCGTCGGCGTGATGGGCTACAATCTTCGTCCCCGCGTGCGCGGCCGCGGCAGCGCGATTTTCTTTCACATTGCGACGGAAGATCTTTCGCCCACCGCCGGCTGCGTGGCGCTGCGGGCGCGCGACATGGCCCGGCTTCTGCCAAGGCTGGCTCGCAAGGTCGCGCTGTTGATCGGATAGGCGCCGCCTTCACCCTCCCCCTCAAGGGGAGGGTGGGCGTCTCCGTCGCTTAGTAGGTCTCACGCCGAATAGTCCCGCTCGCCCATGATCGCCGAGCCAACCCGGACATAGGTCGCGCCGAGCTGGATCGCGAGTTCGAAATCCGAACTCATGCCCATGGAAAGTTCGCTGATCTTATTGCGCGCCGCGATATCGGCGAGCAGCGCGAAATGCGGCGAGGCCTGCTGATCGACCGGCGGCACGCACATCAAGCCTTCGATCGGCAGCCCGTATGCATCCCGGCAGGCGGTCAGAAATTCGTCGGCCTGTTCGGGAAGGACGCCGGCCTTCTGCGGTTCGGCGCCGGTGTTGACCTGCGCGAACAGCCGCGGGCGCTTACCCGTCTTGGCGATTTCCTCGGAAAGCGCTCTCGCGATCTTTTCCCGGTCGACGCTTTCGATGACGTCGAAGAGCTCGACCGCTTCGCGGGCCTTGTTCGATTGCAGCGGGCCAATGAGATGCAGTTCGATGTCGGAATATTTTTCGCGCAGACGGGGCCATTTCGCCGCCGCCTCCTGAACCCGGTTTTCGCCGAAAATCCGGTGGCCGGCCTCGAGGAGGGGAACGACCGCCTCCGCCGGAAAGGTCTTGGTCACGCAAACGAGGCGAACGGAATGGGGATCGCGGCCGCAGTCCATTGCGGCGCGGCAAATCTCCTCGCGCGTCAAAATCAATCGATCAACGGCTCCCATGGCGGCGAAAATCGCCATTTCCGCGAAAGGGTCAAGCATCAATCTATTTGCGCCTTCGCAGTGCGGAACTTCGCGCCGTTGAGCGCGTTAAGCTTCCGGCGGAAAAACGAGGCGGGGTCGCCGCGACAATTCTTCGCGACACTCCTTATTGAGAGATGCCGCCGTCCCACCAATTATCCTTGCCACAGCATTGGAGGCCGACCATGGTCAATGACAGCCTGATTTTCGACGGAGGCGCGACGCAACTGCATCTGCGCCGCAAATGGGGATGGATCGTCGCGCTTGGCGCGCTGATGCTGATCGGCGGTCTGTTCGCGCTCTATGACATCACGACCGCTACGCTCGTGACCGTTTTCTACGTTGGCGCGGCGATGCTCGTCGCCGGCGCGATGGAGATCATCACCGCCGTTCAGATCCGGCCCTGGACCAGGGCGGTCGTGTGGGGCCTGATTGGGATCATTACGGTCGTCGCGGGCTTTCTGGTTTTTCGCGATCCGCTGGCGGCGGCGGTGTCGCTGACCGCCATCATCGGCGTCGCCCTGATCGCCGCCGGCCTGTTCAAGCTCATCCTCGCCTGGCACATTCGCGACGTCGGTCCCTGGGGCCTCGTGGCCTTTTCGGGTCTGATCAGCATTGTGCTCGGTGGAATGATCCTGGCGCAGTGGCCCTATTCGGGCCTCTATATCCTCGGCCTGTTCCTCGCGATCAATCTGATCTTCGAGGGCGTCAGCTGGATCACCATCGGCCTTTCGGCGAAGGCTTGAGCGCAGGAAGAATGCTAAGGGGCCGCCAAAACGGCCCCCTGCATTTTCTCGCCAAGTCTGACTGTTCGGCAGCGCCCTAAGCATAGCGTCAAGCGCAGTTTTCAGTAGGAGAACCTGAACGAATTAGCTACACACTGGGTTGATGAGTCGACGGAGGAGGGCATGGTCGAGCGCAAATCTCTAGGGTTTTCACCCCCGGATCGATCCGAACAGCGCGCGAGAGTAGCTGCGTCGATCGCCAAAGGAATGACGGAAGATGACAGTCTTTTAAAGCGGACGACCGCCCGGACGCCGCCAAATATAGTTCGAATGTTTCCCTATCCTGGGCCGGCTGCACATGGGCCATGTGCGCAACTATTCGATGGGCGACGTCATCGCCCGCTTCATGCGCGCCAGGGCTTCGACGTTCTGCATCCGATGGGATGGGACGCGTTCGGCCTTCCCGCCGAAAACGCAGGCGGGCCCATTCGTGACCCGGCGCGCATCCGGCGCAATGGACCTACGCCAATATCGCCGCCATGCGGGCGCAGCTCAAGACGCTGGGCCTGTCGCTAGACTGGTCGCGCGAAATCGCGACCTGCGATCCCGAATATTACAGGCATCAGCAGAAGCTTTTCCTCGATTTTCTCGAAGCCGGCATCGTCGACCGCAAGAAGTCGAAGGTGGAACTGGGACCCTGTCGACATGACCGTGCTCGCCAATGAGCAGGTCATCGACGGACGCGGCTGGCGCTCGGGCGCGGTCGTCGAGCAGCGCGAGCTGACGCAGTGGTTCTTCAAGATCACCGCCTATTCGGAAGAGCTGCGTCAGCCCTGGACGATCTCGCCCGCTGGCCCGACAAGGTGCGGCTCATGCAGCGCAACTGGATCGGGCGCTCGGAAGGCATGCTCGTGCGCTTCGCGCTCGCCGAGCCGCTCGGAGAACGCGCGGAGATCGAAGTCTTCACCACCCGCGCCGACACGCTCTTTGGCGCGAAATTCGTCGCGCTCGCCGCCGACCATCCGCTGGCGAAGGCGGCAGCCGAGAAGGACCCGGCGCTCGCCGCCTTCGCCGAGGAGTGCCGGCGCGGCGCGACCTCCGCCGAAGCGATCGAGACCGCTGAAAAGAAGGGCTACGACACGGGGCTGCGCGTCGTTCATCCCTTCGATCCGAACTGGACGCTGCCGGTCTATGTCGCGAACTTCATTCTGATGGACTATGGCACGGGCGCGATTTTCGGCTGCCCGGCGCACGACCAGCGCGACCTCGATTTCGCGACGAAATACGCGCTCGGCTTCAGGGTTGTGGTCTGCCCGGAGGGCCTTGAGCCGCAGGAACTCGAAAAGCAGATCGCCGAAAGCGGCGAGCCTTCGAAGGCGACGGCAGGCTGGTCAATTCCCAGTTCCTCGACGGGCTCACGGTGCCGGAGGCGAAGGAAGAGGTCGCCAACCGTCTGACGACGACGGCGCTGTTCGGGCGTCCCCAGGGCCAGCGCAAGGTGAATTTCAAGCTTCGCGACTGGGGGATTTCGCGACAGCGCTATTGGGGCTGCCCGATCCCGATCATCCATTGCGAGACCTGCGGGCCGGTTCCAGTTCCCGAGTCCGATCTGCCGGTCAGGCTGCCGGAAGACGTCTCCTTCGACCAGCCGGGCAATCCGCTCGATCGCCATCCGACCTGGAAGAACGTCCCCTGTCCTCTGCGGCGCGCCGGGCCGGCGCGAAACCGACACGATGGACACTTTCGTCGACTCATCCTGGTATTACGCGCGCTTCGCCGACCCGCACAACGAGACGTCGCCGGCGAGCGCCGAGGCGCTCGCCCGCTGGCTGCCGGTCGATCAATATATCGGCGGGATCGAGCACGCGATTTTGCATCTCCTCTATTCGCGGTTCTTCGCCCGCGCCATGCGCGACTCCGGCCATGCCGCGGTCGCCGAGCCTTTCGCCGGACTCTTCACCCAGGGCATGGTGGTGCACGAGACCTATCGCGCGCCGGACGGCCAATGGGTCGCGCCGCATGAGATCCGCGTCGAGGCCAAGGACGGGGCGCGCCGCGCTTTTCTCATCGACGGCGACGTCGAGATCGAAATCGGCCCGATCGAGAAAATGTCGAAGTCGAAGAAGAATACGGTCGACCCCGACGACATCGTCGCAAGCTATGGCGCCGACACGGCGCGTCTCTTCGTCCTGTCCGACAGCCCGCCCGATCGCGACGTCATCTGGTCCGACGAGGGGGCGCAAGGCGCTTGGCGCTTCATTCAGCGTCTATGGCGTCTGACCGGCGAACTGGGCCGGGTCGCGGCGCCCGTCGGCGCCGAGCCGCCGGCGGCCTTTCACGATCTCGCGCTCGCCGTGCGCAAGGCGACGCATCGTTCGATCGCCCAGGCCAGCGAAAATATCGAGCGGTTGCGCTTTAACAGCGCCATCGCCCGCATTCGCGAATTCGCAAATGAGCTGACGAGCGCGCTCGACGCTGTCACCGAAACGCCGGTTCCGGCCGATCTCGCCTTCGCCTTCCGCGAGGCGGCGGACGCGCTCATTCGCCTCGTCGCGCCGATGACGCCGCATGTCGCGGAAGAATGCTGGGCCGATTTGGGCCACAAAGACCTGGTTGTTGAGGCGCCTTGGCCCGTGGTCGATCCTACCCTGGTCGCCCAGGAAATGATAAGCCTGCCGGTGCAGGTCAACGGCAGGAAGCGCGCCGAAATTCTCGTCGCGCACGACGCCGACGAAGAAACGATTCGCAAAGAAGCTTTGGCGCAAGATGGCGTTCAGCGGGCCATGGAAGGCAAGCCGCTGAAGAAGTTCATTCTGGTTCCGAAAAGGATCGTCAATGTGGTGGTTTAGCAAAGCGGCGGTCGGCGGGTCGACGGTCGGCGTTCATTCTACCGCCCAGGGCCGACTGCCGACTGCCGGGCTGCGGCGTATGACGGTTCTGTTTGTCGGGCTTCTCGCGCTGCCGCTCGCCAGCTGTCTTCAGCCGCTATATGCGCCGGCGGGCTTCGGGCTCGATTCGTCGCCGCTCGCCGCCGAACTGCAGTCGATCGCCGTCGATGAAATTCCCCTGCGTCTTGGGCACTATGTTCGCAATGAACTGATCTTCGGCTTGAACGGCACAGGCTCGCAGCCGCCGCCGCGCTACCGGCTGACGGTCGTGCTCCGCGAACGGGTGCAAACGCCAATCCTCGATACGGTGACAGGTCGCGCCACCTCTGCGACGGTGATCGTCGACGCCGAATACCGGCTCATTACGATCCCCGACGAGGTCGAGGTGACCAAGGGCGTCGCTTTCAACATTGCAAGCTACGACCGTTTCTCGAACCGCTTTTCCAATGTGCGCGCCGCGCGCGACGCGGAGATACGCGATGCTCGGGTCATCGCGGAATCAATCCGGACGAGAGTCGCCACTGTGATGGCGGACCGCCTGGCTTCCCTTCCGCCGCCTGTCGTCACCAAGTGACGGGAGAAGCGGGCGCTCGCGCATTATGACGGCGGTCAGGAGTCGCGACGCCGAACGTTTCGTCGCCGCCCCGCCCGAGGGCGTTTTCCTTTTTCTCGTCTTCGGCGCGGATATGGGCATGGTGCGCGAGCGCGCGCTTTCCCTGATCGACAAGCGCGTCGACGATCGCCGCGACCCGTTCCAATTTGTCGAAAAGGGCGGCGACGCCGTCGCCGCCGATCCGCTGACGCTGCTCGACGAGGCCAACACCACGCCGCTCTTCGGCGGAAGACGGGCCATTCTCGTCGAGACCGGCGCGAAATCGGTCATTCCAGCCGTCACCTCGCTCATCGCCGCGCCTCCGGCGCATTGCACAATCGTGCTGACGGCTGGCGCGCTCAGGCGCGATTCGCCGCTGCGCAAGCTCGTCGAGGGCGCCAAGCAGGGGGCGGCGATCGAGTGCCAGCCCGACGCCGAAGCGGATCTGCAGGCGCTGATCGATCGAAGCCTTCGCGACGCCGGCCTTGTGGCAAGCCCCGAGGCGCGCAGCCTGCTCCTCGGCGCGCTCGGCGAAGACCGGCTGATGAGCCGCGCGGAGCTGTCAAAGCTCGCGCTCTATATGCGCGGCCGCGAGCATGTCGAAGCCAAGGATGTCGAAGCGATCGTGGCGCACGCCTCGAACATCGCCTCCGATCGCGTGGTGACGGCGGCGTTCGGCGGGGCCGCGGACGTTGGCGCTGCGCTTGACGCGTATTTCGCGCAGGACGGCGATGCGCAGCCGCTGCTCATCGGCGCGCTGCGCTACGCCGTGGCGCTGCATCGCGCCCGCCTTTCCATGGAGCGCGAGGGCGGACGCCCTGACGCCGGCGTCTCGGCGCTGATGCGCGCCGGTTTCGGATTCATGCATCGCGCGCTGATCGAGGAGCAGCTCAGGAACTGGTCATCGGCGCGCCTCGGCGCGCTGATCGAGCCGCTGCGCGCCGCACAGACGCGGGCGCGCGCCAACGCCGCCGCGGCGCAAATGGAAGCGGAGCGCGCGCTCTGGAACGTCGCTAAAGCCGTCGCTCGACGATAGTCAGCCCTGGCCTTCGTCCATCAATATTTCGAAGCCGCCGAAGATCATGCGCTTGCCGTCGAAGGGCATCGGCATGTCCTTCATGCGCGGGTCTTCGTGCATTTTCTTATGCGCTGCGTCGCGCACGTCTTTGGATGGCCAGAGCACCCATGAGAACACGACGTTTTCGCCGCTCTCTGCGGCGACGGCGCGCTTGAAGTCGGTGACTTTGCCGTCCGGCACCTCGTCGCCCCAGCATTCGACGACGCGCAGCGCGCCCCATTCCTTCATAATGGGCCACATCTGCGCGGCGGCCTTGCGATAATCTTCCTTCCTGCCCGTGGACACGGGGATCACGTAACCGTCGACATAGCTCATTGCGCCGCTCCTTCTTGCTCGGCCGCCTTGCAATACACGCAAAGCGCGCGTCGCCGATGTCCGTCCCTTTACGCCGCGCTTGCGAGGCTCTCGAAAAGACTTCGCCCATCGGTTCCGCCGACGAGCGGATCGATGAGATTTTCGGGATGTGGCATCAGGCCCAGCACATTGCGCCTGTCCGAATAAATCCCGGCAATGTCGTTGCGCGAGCCGTTCGGATTAGCGTCGCCGCCAATATTGCCGGCGGAGTCGCAGTAACGAAACGCGACGAGACCTTCGCCTTCCAAACGCTCGATCGTCGCGTCATCGGCTTCGTAATTGCCTTCGCCATGCGCGATGCAGACTTCGATGGTCTGCCCCTTGGCGTAATGCCGCGTGAAGGCCGTATCGTTGCGTTCAACCTTGAGATGCTGCATCCGGCAGACGAAGCGCAAATTCGCGTTACGCATCAGCACGCCAGGCAGAAGGCCGCTTTCGCAGAGAATCTGGAAGCCGTTGCAAACGCCGAGCACCAGTCCGCCGCGCGCGGCATGGCCACGCACCGCGTCCATGATCGCCGCGCGGCCGGCGATCGCGCCACAGCGCAGATAATCGCCGTAGGAAAAGCCGCCAGGCAAAACCACGAGGTCGGTTCCCACCGGCAATTCGTGATCGGCGTGCCAAAGCATCGCCGGCTCGCGCCCGGTCGCTTGTTTCAGCGCGCGCGCCATGTCGCCTTCGCGATTGGAGCCGGGGAAAACGACGATGGCGGCTTTCATCGGCGAGCCCTCGTTGGCAGGTCGGCAGGGGGCAGTCGGCGGTCGGATAAGCGCCGACTGCCGACTGCCGAAGCCCGACTGCCGTTAACCACGTCAAACATCGATCTGATAATTTTCGATCACGGTATTGGCGAGCAGTTTCTCGCAGGCCGTCTGCAACTGCGCCTTGGCGGCGCTTGCGTCTGCGCCGGCGAGCTCCACGTCGAACACCTTGCCCTGCCGCACGCTCGAGACGCCATCGACGCCGAGCGATTTCAGCGCGCCTTCGATCGCCTTGCCCTGTGGATCGAGAATGCCGGATTTGAGAGTGACGAACACGCGGGCTTTCATGCGCAGTTCCATTTCGCGAGGTGTGGAACGGTTACTGGCTCGCCGCGTAAAGGGCAAGCCGCGCGGTTAAAGCAGACCCGTGCCGCGGTAGATGTCGCGGAAAGGCAGTCGCGCGCCGAGGATGGGCAGGTCGAGCTCGCTCTCAGCCGTCTCGAAGCGGCGTTCGGCGAAACTATTGGCGCGATCGAAGGAGACGATCTCAAGCGCGTCCTGCGCGATCACCACATATTGCCGGAGCGAGGGCAGAGTAGCATAGGCCTTCCGCTTCCACCGCAAATCCCTATTGGCGGTCGAGGGCGATAGAACTTCGAATGCGATGATCATGTCGTTGCATTCGACGCCCTTGAGATCGTCGTCGGGCCTGATCAGCACGTCCGGAACGGGAACGCAAATTTCCGACAGGCGTACGCCAAAGCCGGGAATGACCTCCCACTCGGCGCCTTTTCGCCGAGAGAGTTCAGTCAGCGCAAAAAATAGGTTTCCGACAATCTTTTGATGCAGACGGCTGGCCGTGGCGTTCAAGACCGGCTCCCCCTCGATCAGCTCCCATTTTTCGTCATCGGGGCGCGTCGCCGTGAACGCAAAGAACTCCTCCGCGCGCATCGGACCTGAATCGAGGTGAGGAACGCCCATGGCGGCCCTTCCAAAATCTCCTACTGCACCAGCTTCGGCGCGCCGGTGCGGACGGTCTCGTTTTCCTGCATCACGCCGAGACGGCGCGCGACCTCGGTATAGGCTTCGACCAGTCCGCCCAGATCGCGACGGAAGCGGTCCTTGTCGAGCTTGTCGTTCGACTTCATGTCCCACAGCCGGCAACTGTCGGGGGAAATCTCGTCGGCGACGACGATCCGCATCATGTCGCCTTCCCAGAGCCTGCCGCATTCCATCTTGAAGTCGACGAGGCGGATGCCGACGCCAAGGAAGAGCCCGGACAGGAAGTCATTGACGCGGATGGCGAGCGCCATGATGTCGTCGATCTCCTGCGGCGTCGCCCAGCCGAAGGCGGTGATATGCTCTTCGGAGACCATCGGATCGTCGAGCGCGTCGTTCTTGTAGTAGAACTCGATGATGGAGCGGGGCAGCTGCGTGCCTTCCTCCATGCCAAGGCGCTTGGCGAGCGAGCCCGCCGCGACATTGCGCACGACGACTTCGAGCGGGATGATCTCCACCTCGCGGATGAGTTGCTCGCGCATATTCAACCGGCGGATGAAATGGGTCGGCACGCCGATGCTGTTCAGATGCTGGAAGATATATTCCGAGATCCGGTTGTTGAGCACGCCCTTGCCGTCGATCACCTCGTGCTTCTTCGCATTGAAGGCCGTGGCGTCGTCCTTGAAGTGTTGAATCAAGGTGCCGGGCTCCGGGCCCTCATAGAGGACCTTGGCCTTGCCCTCGTAAATGCGGCGTCGGCGGTTCATTGGGATCAACCGGGGCTTGAGGAAGTCCATATGGCGGGTCGTCGCTCCTGCGAAGTGGGTCTGCGCCTGCCGGCCTTGCGGCCTGGCCCTCAGGGAGCGGCGGCGGGCGCGCGCCCTGGCCGCGGATATCGGCGGTCCTAGCGTCTTTAGCGGCCAGTGACAAGCCGACATCACACTCTATCGCAAAGGGAAAGGCGATACAACGCGCCTAAAAAACGTGCTTTTGCCTGCGGCGACGACTGCGCTTTCCGCCATTGGCTTTGCGCCTGAATACGCCTATATCGGGCCGTCGCCGATGCGGCTGATCGCCGAGCCTTATATCAAAGAACAACCCCGGCCGAGGATGGACATGAGCACTTTCGACCAGCGCGAAGACTCCTTCGAAAAACGCTTTGTCCATGAGGAGGAGCTCCAGTTTCGCGCCGAGGCCCGCCGCAACAAGCTGGTGGGGCTATGGGCGGCCGAAAAGCTAGGGAAAACCGGCGCCGAGGCTCAGGCTTACGCCGAGTCGCTGGTCGTGGCCGAGGTCGCGGCCGACGCCGATGAGCGGGTCGTGGCGCAGCTCAAGAAGGATTTCGAGGCGGCCGGCGTGAATCAGTCGGAGCACCAGATCCGCCGCACCATGGACGAGATGCTGGCCAAGGCGAAGGCGGAGATCAAGGCCGGCCAATAGTCCCGCATAGGGCCTTTGTTCATTTTCTGGGAGGATGGTCGCGACATGCGCGATTCGTCCCCCGGAGCGCCTCGACAAAAGCCGCCGGCCGAGGCGTCCTGCTTTTCGGCTGCGCCGCCGATTGGAGAGGAGGCGGTCCTTTGGCTGCGCTATCTCGCCGGCGAGCGGCGCGCCTCCCGACACACAATCGACGCCTATCGCCGCGACGCCGCCGCCTTTCTCGCCTTTCTGACCGTTCACCTCGGGGAGCGGCCCGGCGCCGCTGAGCTCAAATCGCTTCAGCCGGCGGACCTGCGCGCCTATTTGGCCGCGCGGCGCCGCAACGGATTGGAGAGCCGCTCGCTGCTGCGCTCGCTCGCCGCCGTGCGCAATTTTCTGCGGTTTCTGGAGCAAAAGGGCCTCGCCCGCACGGATGTTTTCGGCGCGGTGCGCCCGCCGAAGCGGCCGCACAGCCTGCCCAAGGCGCTCACCGTGACCGACGCCCGCGACATCGTCGATCCCGCGCAGAGGGCGGGCGAGGCGCGCGAACCTTGGGTCATCGCGCGAGACGCCGCGGTGCTGGCGCTGCTTTATGGCGCGGGGCTGCGCATCTCCGAGGCCTTGTCGATCGGCGCCGCCGAGGCGCCGGTCGGCGCGATCGACCGGGTCACGATTTTGGGGAAGGGCGGCAAGAGCCGGACAGTGCCGGTCATCGCTCCCGTGCGCGTCGCCATTGAGGCCTATATCGCGCTCTGCCCTTACGCTCTCGACGCCGGGCCGCTCTTCGTCGGCGCGCGCGGCGGGCGACTGTCGCCGCGCATCGTCCAGCTCGCGGTTCAACGCCTGCGCGGCGCGCTCGGCCTGCCGGAAAGCGCGACGCCGCATGCGCTGCGTCACTCCTTCGCCACGCATCTTCTGGGCAAGGGCGGCGATCTGCGCACGATCCAGGAATTGCTCGGCCACGTCTCGCTGTCGACGACGCAGATTTATACCGCCGTCGACAAGGCCAGGCTCCTCGACGCCTATCGCTCGGCCCATCCTCGCGCCGAGTGACGCGGGCCGGTCATGTCGGCGTTGTCGTGGGCATCCGCTGCGCGACGTCATGCGTGGATGGACGAAAAAGCGCGGCGATGACGGATCAAAATCCAAGATCGCTTATTCTGGCGCACGAAAGGGATCAGGAATGTCCAGCCGGGCGCTGATCGTCGCGCTGATCGCCTTCTTCGCTGGCTTTGGCCTGTCGGCTAATACCGCTGCGCCGGACGTCTGCAGGGGCGAAGCTTGCAAGGGCGTCTTCGCCGTCGGCCCCTATCTCCTGGCCTTTTTCGCGACCCAAACCCGTGAAGAGGGAACGGCGCAACGCTATTACCGTGAAATCCCGAGTTTCGGTCCGACGCTACTGAACATAGAGATCGTTGGGCGCGAGGACGATCCGACGCGTCCGCCGCAATTCGAGGACATCAAGGACCTCGATATCGAGGCCCGGCTTTATTGGGCGAGAAACGACCTCAAGACGCCCGAACTCTTAAAAGCCTATCGAGCGCATGGCGTCGCGTCGTTCTCCCTGGATTATGATTTTTCCGAGGACGGCAAATATGTCGTCGGCGTGAGTTTGAGAAAACCGGACGGCGTCGAGCATCAAGGCGAACATATTTTCTTCGTCATCGCCAACGCCGAGTCGGGCCTTCTCCTCGCTGGCGCCGTCTCGCTTTTCCTTCTCGGCTTCGCGGTCCTCGTCTGGCGGATGAGAAAGCCGATCACTCCAGCGGCTCGACGGCGGTAATCTCGATTCCGAAGCCCGAGAGGCCGACAAAGGCGCGCGGGCGCGACGAGGACGCGCGCAGCCGGATCGACGATACGCCGAGGTCCTTCAAAATCTGCGCGCCGAGCCCGACGTCGAACCATTGGCGTTTGCGCGTTTCCTCGGCTTTTTCCTCCAGGTCGCCTTGCTCGGCCTGTTCACCTTGGCGCCCGATAATATTCGCAGGCACGCCGGCCGCGCCGTCGCGCAGATAGACGAGCACGCCGCGCCCTTCGCGCGCGAAACGATGCAGCGTCTTCTTGATCGTGTCGGCGCCGCCGAAAACGTCGGCGATAATGTCGGCGCGATGCAGGCGCGTCGGCACGTCGCGCCCGTCGCCGATGGCGCCGAGCACGAAGGCGAAATGCTGCACGCTGTCGAAAGGCGTCACATAGGCGTGGCCGATCATCTCGCCCGCCTCCGTGGTCACCGGGAAAGTGGCGACACGCTCGACGAGCTTTTCGCGCGCCTGCCGGAAGGCGATGAGATCCGAGACCGACACGAGCTTGAAGCGATGTGCGCGGGCGAATTGCTCGATCTGGCCGCCGGTCATCACCGTGCCGTCGTCATTGGCGAGTTCGCAGATCACGCCGACCGGCGGCAGGCCCGCAAGCTTGCATAAATCCACCGCCGCTTCGGTATGGCCGGAGCGCATCAGCACGCCGCCGTCCTTGGCGATGAGCGGAAACACATGGCCGGGCCGCACGAAATCGCTCGCGCCCATATTGCCGTTGGCGAGCGCGCGCACCGTATTGCAGCGCTGCTCGGCGGAAATGCCGGTGGTGAGCCCGTGCCGCGCGTCGACCGAGACGGTAAAGGCGGTTGCGAGCGGCGCGTCGTTTTCCGCGACCATCGGCGCGAGATGGAGACGGCGCGCCTCTTCGATCGTCAGCGGCGCGCAGACGATTCCGCTGGTGTGGCGGATGATGAAGGCCATTTTTTCCGGCGTGCAGAGCGACGCCGCGATGACGAGATCGCCTTCGTTTTCGCGATCGTCGTCATCGGTGACGACGACGATTTCGCCTCGGGCCATGGCCTCAATGGCTTCGGTGATGGAATGGGACAATCGGCTCTCCAGAATGCGCCGCTTGCGGCGCCTGCCTAACCTATCTAGCCTTGCCGAGACGCCGTTTCAAACGGGTCTTCGCACGTCATTCCCGCACGGCCGTATCACCCGTCATTGCGAGCCGAAGGCGAAGCAATCCAGAATGCGCCCTATGACTTCTGGATTTCTTCGTCGCTGCGCTCCTCGCAATGACATGATGGGCGGAAAGGAGGCTCCGTTGTACGAAGCGGGATTGAAGAAGCGCGCGGTCTCAAGCTTGCTGAGGACACTGGCGACGGCCGCGCTGGCGCTCTTTTCGTTGTCCGCGACCGCAGGCGAAAACCCCTGCGCCGAAGTCCAAGAGGGAGGCGCCGCCTACACAATGTGCGACTTCGATGCGCGCAAAAGCGACGTTCGGCTTTTTCTGCGTAATGAGACAGGCGAGACCTATGGCGATTTTTCGCGCCTGGCGCGCGCGCTCGCCGATAAGGGCGAGACGCTCGTCTTCGCGATGAACGCCGGCATGTATGCGGAGGATCGCGCCCCGGTCGGCCTCTATGTCGAGAACGGGCGCACGCTCAACGCCGCCAATACGCATGCCGGTCCTGGCAATTTCCATATGAAGCCGAATGGAGTCTTCTGGGTTGATGGATCGCGGGCCGGCGTCACCGAGACGACACGCTTCTTGAAAGGCCGTCAGCGCGCGCAGTTCGCCACCCAATCGGGACCGATGCTCGTCATCGGCGGACGCATTCATCCGCGCATTCACGAAGACGGCATGTCGCAGAAATTTCGCAACGGCGTCTGCGTGCAGGACGGCCATGTCGTGCGCTTCGCGATTTCCAATCAGCCGGTGAGCTTTTTCGCATTCGCGCGGCTGTTTCGCGATCGTCTGCATTGCACGGACGCGCTCTTTCTCGACGGCGGCTCGGCTTCGGGACTCTATGCGCCGTCGCTCTCGCGTCACGATCGCTTCATGCCGGCGATGGGGCCGATCGTCGGCGTCGCCGAAAAGTCCAAGCGCTAGATCACGCTGCATTTGGGCGGAATCGCCCAAATGCAGATGACGTGATCGATTCCAAAAGCTTAGAACGCGCTTTGCGCGAAAAACCGGTTCCCACTTTTTCGCAGCGCGTTCTAACTCAATCGCGCCAGCGCCGCATTGAGCTTGTCGATGCGCGCCGCGGTTTCCTCGCGCCGTTCGCGGTGCTCGTCGATCACCTCTTCTTCGGCCTTGGCGAGGAAGCCTTCATTGGCGAGCTTGGCGTCGAGCTTCTTTAATTCGCCTTCGAGCTTCGCCGTCTCCTTCGCCAGCCGCGCCCGTTCGGCGCCAAGGTCGATTACGCCCTCTAACGGCATGGCGGCGACGCCGCCGCGCACCAAAATCTGCGCGGAGGATTTCGGCGCGGCGTCGGCGAAATCCAGTCTAGAAAGCCGCGCGAGCTTGCGGATCGTCTCGTCCCAGCGCGTCGCGCGCGCTTTCAGCGCGTCATCGGCGCCGATCAGCAGCAGTTCAGTCTCGCTCGTCAGATTCATCTCGGCGCGCAGCGAGCGCGCTTCCGAAATCAAATCGACGACCCAGCCGATTTCCTGTTCGGCTTCTGTGTCTTCGAGACCTCCAAGCGACGGCCAGGGTGCGAGCGCCAGGAGGCTTTCGCGTTTTGGCCCCTCGGCGCCCTTGATCGCCCAAAGCTCCTCGGTGAGGAAGGGCATGAAAGGATGCAGCAGCGCGTAGATCTGATCGAGAACAAAAGCGACCGTCGCGCGCGTTTCGTCCTTTTCCGCGCCATCGGCGCCTTGCAGCAGCGGCTTCGCGAGTTCCACATACCAGTCGCAGAAGACGCTCCAGACGAAACGATAGACGGCGTTCGCCGCATCGTTGAAGCGATAGGCGTCGATCGCCACGCTCACTTCCGCCACGGTGCGCGTTGCCTCGCCGACGATCCAGCGATTAAGCGTGATTTTATTGGCGCGCGGATCATATTCAGCGACACGCGCGCAGCCGTTGATCTCGGCGAAGCGCGAGGCGTTCCACAGCTTCGTCGCGAAATTGCGGTAGCCTTCGACGCGCTGCGTCGAAAGCTTGATGTCGCGCCCCTGCGCCGCCATCGCCGCGAGCGTGAAGCGCAGCGCGTCGGCTACGCCATAGTCGTCGATGAGGTGCAGCGGGTCGATGACATTGCCCTTCGACTTCGACATTTTCGCGCCCTTCTCGTCGCGGACGAGCGCGTGGATATAGACGTCGCGGAAGGGAACCTCGCCCATGAAATGCAGGCCCATCATCATCATGCGGGCGACCCAGAAGAAGATGATGTCGAAGCCGGTGACGAGCGCGTTCGTCGGATAATAGCGCGAAAGCTCCGGCGTCTTTTCCGGCCAGCCGAGCGTCGAGAAGGGCCAGAGCGCCGAGGAAAACCAGGTGTCGAGAACGTCTTCGTCGCGCGTGAGCGTCACGGCCGTCGCCGAGCTTGGCGCGGGCGGCTTTGAGCGCGGACTTCGTCGTTTCCTCGACATAGACATTGCCGTCCGTGTCATACCAAGCGGGGATGCGATGGCCCCACCAGAGTTGGCGCGACACGCACCAGGGCTGGATGTTCTCCAGCCAGTCGAAGTAGGTCTTCTCCCAATTCTTCGGCACGAAATTCGTCTTGCCGTCGCGCACGGCCTTAAGCGCCGGCTGGGCGAGCGTTTTGGCGTCGACATACCATTGGTCGGTGAGCCGCGGCTCGAGCACCGCGCCCGAACGGTCGCCATGCGGAACCATGTGCCTGTGGTCATCGACGCCGTCGAGAAGTTCGCGCTCTTCCATCATTTCGACGACGCGCTTTCGCGCGGCGAAACGATCGAGCCCGTCGAGCGCGGATCCTGTCGCCGCAAGTTCGGAGGAGGGTTCGACGCCTTCGTGGAACTCGGCGTTGGCCTTAAGCGTCATCTGCGCCTGAGCGTCGAGGACGTTCACGAGCCGCAGGCCATGCCGCTTGCCGACTTCGAAATCGTTGAAGTCATGCGCGGGCGTGATTTTCACCGCGCCGGTGCCCTTCTCGGGGTCGGAATACTCGTCGGCGACGATGGGGATCAATCTGCCGACTAACGGCAGACGAACGCGCTTGCCAACGAGCGCCTTGTAGCGCTCGTCTTCCGGATGCACGGCCACCGCCGTGTCGCCGAGCATCGTTTCGGGTCGCGTCGTCGCGACGACGATGAACTCACCCGTCTCTTCGCCCGCGTCGTCGACGATCGGATATTTGAAGCGCCACAAATGGCCCTTCACTTCGATCTGCTGCACTTCGAGATCGGAAATCGCCGTATGCAGCGCCGGGTCCCAATTGACGAGGCGCTTGTCCTTATAGAGCAGCCCTTCGCGATAGAGCTGCACGAAGACCTTCGCCACCGCGCGCGACAGGCCTTCATCGAGCGTGAAGCGTTCGCGCGACCAGTCGCAGGAGGCGCCGAGCCGCTTCAACTGCTCGACGATCTTGCCGCCCGATTCAGCCTTCCATTCCCACACGCGCTCGACGAATTTCTCGCGCCCGAGCGTGCGGCGATGCTCCTGGCGCTCCATGAGCTGGCGCTCGACCACCATTTGCGTGGCGATGCCGGCGTGATCGGTGCCCGGCTGCCAGAGCACGTCGTCGCCCTTCATGCGGCGATAGCGAACCAGAATGTCCTGCAGCGTATTGTTGAGGGCGTGGCCCATATGCAGGCTGCCGGTGACGTTCGGCGGCGGAATGACGATGGAATAGGGGTTGGCGTCCGCGCGCTCGGGCCGTCCGGCGCGGAAGGCCTGCGTCTCTTCCCACGCATCACGGATGCGCGATTCAATAGCGGCGGGATTGAAGGTTTTTTCCATGTTGCGGCAGTCGGCGATAGGCAGTCGGCAGTAGGGTGAACCGACTGCCGAACTGCCGACGATCGGTATGCGCTTCGCGCCTTAGGCCAGCGCCTTGAGCGCGCCCTTGCCGGCGTAGATCGCTGCGTCGCCCAGCTCCTCCTCGATGCGGATGAGCTGATTGTATTTGGCGGTGCGGTCGGAGCGGGCCAGCGAGCCGGTCTTGATCTGGCCGCTGTTGGTCGCGACGACGAGATCAGCGATGGTCGAATCCTCGGTCTCGCCGGAGCGATGCGAGAAGACGGTGGTGTAGCCGGCGCGATGCGCGGTCTCGACCGAGGCGAGCGTCTCGGTCAGCGTGCCGATCTGATTGACCTTGACGAGCAGCGAATTGGCGACGCCCTTCTTGATGCCCTCATTGAGGCGCACGACATTGGTGACGAAAAGATCATCGCCGACGAGCTGGACTTTGTCGCCGATCGCGTCGGTGAGCTTCTTCCAGCCCTCCCAATCATCCTCAGCCATGCCGTCTTCGATGGACACGATCGGATAGGCGCCCGGCGAGCTTCGCGAGATAGGCGACCTGCTCGTCGATCGAGCGCGTCACCCCTCGCCGTCGTAGACATATTTGCCGCCCTTGAAGAATTCGGTCGCGGCGCAGTCGGAGGCGAGATGCACGTCGACGCCCGGCTTAAAGCCCGCGGTTTCGATCGCCTTCATGATGAAGTCGAGCGCCGCCTCGGCGGAAGGGAGGTTGGGCGCAAAGCCGCCTTCATCGCCGACGGAAGTGCTGAGACCGGCTTTCTTCAGCGCCGCTTTGAGCGTGTGGAAAATCTCCGCGCCCCAGCGGACGGCGTCGCGCACATTTGGCGCGCCGGTCGGCATGATCATGAATTCCTGGAAGTCGATCGGATTGTCGGCATGCACGCCGCCGTTGACGATGTTCATCATCGGCGTCGGCAGAACCCGCGCCTGGACGCCGCCCACATAGCGATAGAGCGGCAGGGCGGTGGCCTCGGCGGCGGCCTTGGCGACGGCGAGCGAGACGCCGAGAATGGCGTTGGCGCCGAGCCGCGCCTTGTTGGGCGTGCCATCGAGCTTGATCATCGCCTCGTCGATGGAGACCTGGTCCTCGGCCTCAAAGCCGAGCAGCGCGCCGGCGAGCTCGTCGTTGACATTGTCGACCGCCGCCAGCACGCCCTTGCCGAGATAGCGCGATTTGTCGCCGTCGCGCTTTTCGACCGCTTCATGCGCCCCTGTCGAGGCGCCGGACGGAACGGCGGCCCGGCCCGAAGAGCCGTCTTCCAGCGTAACCTCGACCTCGACGGTTGGATTCCCGCGGGAATCAAGTATTTCGCGGGCATGGATGTCGACGATCTCGGTCATTTCAGGCCTCTTATGATGCGGCGCGGGGCGGCGCGACTTCTTAGACCTATTGCAGCGTCCCGAAAAGCCTCAGCCGAGAAAAGCTTTCGCGCAAGGAAGGCTTTCGGCGCGACGATGCTGCGCCGCCGCGACCGCCGTCCGCGACGTCCATTGACTGTCGGGGACCCCTCCCTATCCTTGAGCTTGATCGATGAAGCGGTCGTTCGCCGCCAGGCGCGACGGGGTCGGCGGGAGGTTCGGATAAGCACAACGCGATTCCTGTGCGTCGCGGCGGTTAGCTTCTGGCCGGGCCTTTGGCCTCCGGGGAGCGCCTTGGCGCAGTCTCAGGAGCATGTCGCCGCGGCGGCCGCGACTTTGGAAAAATCTCCTGTCCGAGCCAGTTGCGCGCCGGCGCAGGAGGATTTTCTCGGCTGGCCGGCGACGCTCGTGCAGAGATGCGAATATCATGTGGAGGACATGCCCGGCCTCGCCTATGTGCTTGATGTGAAGCCGGAAACTTTGGCGCGCTGGGTCGAGACCGGATGCGGCGCGCTCATGGTCGGGGCCGGCCGTTGTTTCGAGCGGACGCTAAAATGCGCGCTCGACAGCACCGGCGCCTCCTTCGTCATCGGCGGCAATTTGATCGCGGCGCGCGGCGGCGTGAAGCAGAACCGCTTCTATCGAAACGGCATCGCGATCGTCGCGCCAAAAAGCGGCCTGCCCGGCGCCGTGCCGATCGCGGAACAAGAGCAGATCGCGCATATCGCCGAAAAGAACGTGTCCGGGATGCTCGAGCGCGGCGGCGTCGCCTTGTGGGACACCATGCCCTATCAATTTGCGGTCAAGGCCATCGACCTCGGCGTTCCGGCCGAGATGAACACGCCGGACAGGCGGGAGAAATGGCTCGAAATCGTGCGCGTCGAAATGCTGAAAGCGCTGGAGAGCCCCGAGAATCGCTTTCTCTCGGGCTGGATGTCGGCGCATCCGATCACGCTGCGCGCCGGAGAATGCCCGGATTGGCGCGATCCGTGAGCGGCCGTCGCTTGACGCCGCCAACGCGGCGCGTTTGTTACGCGCATGACCAAGACGCATAAGGGCGCCGCGCTGCTCGGCCGACAGACGGCGTTGCCGGCTTCGCCGGATGAGGCCGAACTCGACCTCGTGCCGAACCCGCACAAGGATGCGAGCTATCTCGTGCGCTTCACTGCGCCCGAATTCACCTCGCTCTGCCCGGTGACGGGACAGCCGGATTTCGCGCAAATCGTCATTGACTATGTCCCCGCCGAATGGCTGGTCGAGTCGAAGTCTCTGAAGCTTTATCTCGGGAGCTTTCGCAACCACGGCGCATTCCACGAAGACTGCACGCTTCGCATCGCACGCGATCTCGTCGCGTCGCTGGCGCCCAAATGGCTGCGCATCGGCGGCTATTGGTATCCGCGCGGCGGCATGCCGATCGACGTCTTCTGGCAGACCGGCGCGCCGCCTGAAGGGCTGTGGCTTCCCGACCAGGGGGTGCCGCCCTATCGCGGGCGAGGCTAGCGTTTGAGCGCCTCCACGGTTCAAGGCCTTGTGCGCCGGTCGTTGAATCGCCTACCTATGCGTCCTTGCGGCTTCCTGACAACGAGACTGTCCGATCGCGAGGGCGCGGAAACATGAAGCTTCGGACGTTTTTCTCGATCTTCTTCCTGTTGCTCCTCGCCTTAGCAGGAGGCAATTTGGCGTTGGGCGTCTATCTGGAAAAAGCTCAACGAGGTCTGGAGAGCTCGGAGCGCGAGTTACATTTTCTGACCACGCTTGCCGAAGATTTGGTTTTTTCCTCGCAGTGGCAGACTCGCTTTGCACGAGGCTACATCTCCGATCACGATCCGAAAAGAATCGAATGGTACAACATTATCGAAGCCATTCTGAACGGCGAAGTCGCTCGGCCAAAAGATTATGATTTCGGCTATTGGGATCTCGTGAACGGCGGTCTCATCCCGCCGCCCGAACGAATAAGCGACGGCGCGGCTTCAATTGAAGACCGCTTCTTGAGCCAAAATGTCACTGCGCATGAATTGAATAAGTTGAAGGAAGCGCGAAGCTTCCTGGAAAAAGTGGTTGCGATCGAGCGCGCCGCCATGCATGCGGTCGACGGCGAATTCGACGATGGCGCCGGGACCTTTTCCCGTAAGGGCAAGCCTGATCGCGCTTTGGCGACGAAGCTATTGTTCAGCGACGAATACCGCAAGCTCAACGGAGATCTGACGCTAAGAGTTGCGCAGATGCAGGACCTGATCCGGCAGCGGTACGTTGGTCGGATCGCGCAAGAACAGGCGTTCGCCGAGCGGCTATTCGCCGCCAATTCCTACTTGAATATCGGCCTGTTCGGCTTGGTCATTTTGTCTCTCGTCTTCTTGCGGGGGCGGTTTGCGGCTCGAGCGTCCCAGCTGATGACGGTCGTTCGCGATTTCGGCTCAGGAAATCTGACGGCCCGAGCTTCTGTCTCGGGAAACGACGAGATCAGCGAATTGGCGACGACCATCAACTCGATGGCTGAAAATCTGAGTGTCGCCTTCGACAAACTCGAAGATAAGATAAAACTTTCCGGAAAGGCGTTGTCGGACCTCGAGACGGAACGCTCCCGCTCGGAGAAGCTGCTCCACAACATTCTTCCCGCCGCCATTGCTGAGCGGCTACGCGGCGGAGAAGAGACAATCGCGGAAGTCTTCCCTGAAGTTACGGTATTCTTTTCCGACATTGTCGGATTTACCGAACTCTCGGCGAAGCTTGGACCGCACGCCACCGTCAACATGCTCAACGCCATATTCGAAAAATTCGATGAACTCGTCGAAAAGCACGGCGTCGAAAAGATCAAGACGATCGGCGACAGCTACATGGTCGTCGGCGGCGTTCCGAACCGGGATCCGTTGCATTGTCAGCATATCGCGGACTTCGCTTTGGAAGCGCGCGCTTTCATCATCAGCTATGCGGAAGCGGTACCTTATCCGCTCCAAATGCGTATCGGCGTGCACACCGGCACGGTGGCCGCCGGCGTCGTGGGCAGAAAGCGATTTTCTTACGACCTTTGGGGCGACGTCGTGAATGTCGCCAGCCGCTTCGAGTCCAGTGGCCAGCCCGACAAGATTCATGTGTCCGAGGCCGTTAAAGTGCGTCTGAGCGACGATTATGTGTTCCTGGATGGCGGAACCATCGAATTTAAAGGCAAAGAGGCGACGCGCTCTTTCTTCCTGATCGGCAAAAAGGCGCAGATGCCGGGAGTTTTGGAGTTCACGGCGCCTGGCGCCGCGGCCGCCAGTTCGCCCTGACATAAGCCTCCGAAGGCGCGTTCATCCGGTAGACCAGCGAGGAAATGATCCAGCTCGCAATCAGGATGCCGACGATCGCAAAGCCGAAGTCGGCGAGATTGTCGTTCAGACTTTGAACGAGCCGCCAAACGCCGTTTTCGAGGCCAAGCTTATCGCCGAGCAGCCCGAGCGCTTCAACGCCGCCGATGAAGATGGCGACAACCACGGACATCGCGGTCATGACCAGATTGTACCAGAGCTTCTTTAAGGGATCGTCGAAAGCCCA
Source organism: Methylocystis sp. (assembly GCA_046349135.1). Taxonomy (GTDB): domain Bacteria; phylum Pseudomonadota; class Alphaproteobacteria; order Rhizobiales; family Beijerinckiaceae; genus Methylocystis. The sequence goes on from JAXMCY010000005.1 coordinate 64,152, forward strand.
GCCATAGGCGCCAGTCATTACGACGCTGTCGGTTGTGTCCATCAAGGACATGCCGGCGGTGAACAGGGCAGGGAACACCAGCAACGTCGATAGCGACATGCCTTGCGCGGCCCGTTCCGCCGAAATTCCAAGTAGGCCAATTTCCGTCGCAGTGTCGAAGCCCAGACCGAACAGCAAACCGACGACATACATCTGCCAGACCGCGACACGAAGCGAAACACGGGCGCAGGGAAACGAGTGACCAAGCCGCGCCCGTTGAGCAGATGATTAAGGTCTTCTTCAAGGACCGGCTCGCCACGTCTGGCGCGGTTACGCCGACCATATGCCTTTAAGCAGAAAGAGGTTTGCGACGCCGATGACGATGAGAAACAGAGCGGAGACCGGACGCGCCGAAGGCGCTGCTCAGCGTTGTGAACCTGTCTGCCTGGCTTTCCATCGCCGCTGCCGTCGCGTGCCATCGCGATCGACGCGATCGCGACGAAAGTGGAGTGGCCGAGGGAAAAGAAAAACCCACTGAAAAGGGGTCTTGCCGTCCTGCATCAATTTGCGGACGACATTATCAATGGCGGCGATGTGGTCGGCGTCAAAGGCGTGCCGCAGTCCGAAGATGAAGGCCAGCACAGCGGCGCCTATCAGACCAGGTCGATCGGAAAAGCAGTCCACGCCCAGGTCCAGGCAAAGACATTGGCTGCGATGATGAATATATATGTCGCCGCAGCCTTGGCTTTGACGTTTTCTTTCCGGTCGTCGAAAGGGTTGAACGGCATTATCCCGCCCGGCTGAGCCATAAGGACCTGTAGCAGTAATCGCTTATCTATGAAAGTTCATACTGACGGCCAGTGGGCGATACGCAAATTTGATTAAACCGCCATGTGTGGCCGACTCAAGGCCGTCGAAGTTGCCGCGTGCCGGCCTTTCGGAGTGGAACGCATGCGCTGCGGTCACGAGAACGTGGGCGAGAAGATGTTGTCGCAGGAGAATATCGCCGAGTGGCGGCTCTACGCGCCCGCGCTGCGGGAAGCGGATTTTTCCGATGGGGAAACGCTCTATCGGCAAGGCGAGGAGCCTGGCTTTCTCCATTGCGTGACGCGCGGCGTCGTCAGGCTTTCGCATGTCGCCGAAAGCGGCGCGCAGCTCACGCTCGCCATCGCGAAAGTCGGCGATCTCTTCGGGCGCTTGTCGGCGGGAGGAGCTTCGGCGCATGCCGCAAGCGCCATCGGCGAGGCGCGCGTCCTGATGTTCGCCCCTGTCGACGCGGAGCGTCTCCTCATTAAAAGCCCGTCGTTTTCGATCTTCCTCAGCTCAGGCTTGGAGGCGTCGCGGGAACGCGCCGAGCGCAGGCTGATCGACCGCCAGACCAAGACGGTCGGGGTGCGGCTGATCGAGACGCTGGGCGAGCTGGCGCGCGCTTTCGGGGCCCCATGCCCGCATGGGTTTTCGCTCGAGATCAGGCTCACTCAGCAGGACATCGCCGATCTCGTTCATGCCAGTCGTCCCGTGGTGACGGGCTCATGAATGATTTGAAGCGGCAGGGCGCGCTTGATTATCGGCGCGACCTCATCTGCGTCAATCACCTCGCGCTGCGATCCCTCGGCGGAGAAAAAACCGTCCGATTTGTAACGCGGGTGACAGACCGACGCCGGGTCTCGTCTTGACCAAGGACTGCGGCCGATCCGGTCCGCCCGATTGGGAGAAGCGAAGATGACATTCATCGCGGCGCGCCTGCACGGCTATCTCGACTATCTAACGGTGTTGATTTTCCTTATGGCGCCGAGCGCGGTCGCCGATCGTCCGCTGGCCGCGAAGTCGGCATAGCGACTTAGCGTTGCCCTTTCGCCAGCCTGTCGAAGGCGACAAGCTCCTCCATCAGCGCGCCAAGCTCGCGGAGCGGGATTTGCGTCTCGCTGTCGGAGACGGCTGCGCCCGGATCGGGATGGGTCTCGATAAAAAGCGCCGCGACGCCGACGGCGACCGCCGCGCGGGCGAGCGTCGAGACGAAACGCCTTTCGCCGCCCGATGACTCGCTACGACCGCCGGGCTGCTGCACGGCGTGCGTCGCGTCGAAAATGACGGGCGCGCCGGTCTCCTTCAGGATCGGCAGCGCCCGCATGTCCGCGACGAGGGCGTTATAGCCGAAGCTCGTGCCGCGCTCGGTGACGAGCACGCCGGCGGCGCCTGCGCCGCGCGCCTTCTCGACGGCATGGACCATGTCCCATGGCGCGAGGAACTGTCCCTTCTTGATGTTGACCGGGCGCCCCGTCTTCGCCGCCGCGACGATGAGATCGGTCTGACGGCAGAGGAAGGCGGGAATCTGCAAGAGGTCGACGATCTCGGCGACGGGCGCGCATTGCCATGTTTCATGCACGTCGGTCGTCACCGGCAGGCCGGTTTTTTCCTTGATGCGCGCGAAGATCGGCAGAGCGGCGTTGAGGCCGACGCCGCGCGGCGAGGAGCCGCTCGTGCGGTTGGCTTTGTCGAAGGACGCCTTGAAGACGACGCCGATGTTCAGCCGCTCGCCGAGCTGGGCAAGCTCTCCGGCAATTTGCAGCGCCATGTCGGCCCCCTCTAGCGCGCAGGGGCCGGCGATCAGCGTCAGCGCCAGCTCATTGCCGATTTCAACGCGCCTCTGGCGGTCTCCAATGATTACGCTTGTCACAAGCGCCTTGTCTCACGTTTTGACCAGCCGCGCGACCTCCGCGCGAAGCGCCGGCAGGACTTCCGCTTCGAACCAGGGATTGCGCTTCAGCCAGCCCGTGTTGCGCCAGGACGGATGGGGGAGGGGGAAAATCAGCGGCCGGGCGTTCTGGTAGTCGCGCCAGCGCGCGACGATCTGCGAGACGCCGGCGCCCTTGGGCAGCGCGTGGCCGAGGCGCGCGAAATGATAGTCCTGCGCATATCTGCCGATTGCGATGACCGTCTCGATCTGCGGCAGCGCCGCGAACAGCAAGTCGTGCCAGCGGGCGCGACATTCGGGGCGTGGCGGCAGGTCGCCGCCCGCGGCGTCGTTCCCTGGAAAACAAAAGCCCATCGGCGCGATGGCGATGCGCGACACGTCATAGAAGGCGTCGCGGTCGACGCCCATCCAGTCGCGCAGCCGATTGCCGGACGGATCGTTGAAGGGAATGCCGGTCTGATTGACGAGATTGCCGGGCGCCTGGCTCGCGAGCAGCAGCCGCGCGGTGGTCGATACGCGCAGCACGGGCCTCGGCTCATGGGGGAGGGCTGCGCCTTCTGGCGTTTCCGCGCAGAAGCGGCAGGCGCGAATGCGCGCCGCGATCTCCTCGAGTTTTCCGCCGGACATGCGCCGCGACATTAGGGCACGACGCTCTGACGCACCGAGACTTCCGCGCGCCAGCGCAAGAGATGCGGGATGTCTTCGGGAAATTCGACCCGCGCCAGCTTCGCGAGATCCATCGCGACGATGGCGGTGATGTCGGCGATGGTGAAGTCGTCGCAGGCGATGAAGCGCCGCGCGGCGAGTTCTGCGTCGAGAAAGCGCATCATCTGTTGCGCGCGCGGCCGCTGATGCTCGGCGAGTTGCGGCAATTGCGGCGATTCAAGCCGCGCCAGCGCCGGATGGCTGTGACGAAAGGCGAGGGCGACCGGCATGAACAGTCGGAATTCGACCCTGCGTTGCCACATCTCGACGAAGGCCTGTTCGCGCGCATCGCGCCCGAAGAGCGGCGGCTCCGGATAGAGCGACTCAATATAGCGGCAGATGGCGACAGACTCGGTGAGCGCCGCCCCGTCGTCGAGAATGAGCGCGGGCACTTCGTTGAGCGCGTTGACCGCCGCGTAGCGCTCCTGCTTATGTTCATGCGCCATCAGATCGACATCGCGGGTGGGAAGCGTGACGTTTTTCTCAGCGAGAAAGATGCGGACGCGCCTGGGATTGGGCGCGAGCGGCGTGTTGTAAAGCAGCATCCTGGTCTTTGCTCCGAATACGGGAATTCGTCGTGCTCGGCGAGCGCGCAATGGCGAAGGCTCGCAGTTTTAGAGCCATGATTTAAGTTAGGCGCGATGACGAACGACCTTAAGACCCAACCGCCCGCCGCGCTCGTGCTGTTTTCCGGCGGGCAGGATTCGACGACCTGTCTCGCCTGGGCGCTGTCACGATTCGAGCGCGTCGAGACGGTCGGATTCGACTACGGCCAGCGCCATCGCGTCGAACTCTCGCGCCGGGCAGGGCTGCGCGACGGCCTCGCGCGGCTCTCGCCACTCTGGGCCGAGCGGCTTGGCGAAGATCGCACGATCACGATCGAGGCGCTCGGCGCCATTTCCGAAACCGCGCTGACCCGCGACGCCGAGATCGCCTTCGCCGCTGACGGACTCCCAATACTTTCGTTCCTGGACGCAATCTGCTGTTTCTGACCTTCGCCGGCGCGCTCGCCTATCGGCGCGGCATCGCCGATCTCGTCGGCGGCATGTGCGAGACCGACTATTCTGGCTATCCCGACTGTCGTGACCAGACCATCCGCGCCATGGCGCAGGCGCTCAGTCTTGGCATGGATCGCGGCTTCAACATCCATACGCCGCTGATGTGGATCGACAAGGCGGCGACTTGGCGACTGGCGGAATCGCTCGGCGGCGAGGCGCTGGTGCAGCTCATCGTCGAGGAAACCCACACCTGCTACCTCGGCGAACGGGGCCGCCGCTTCGACTGGGGCTATGGCTGCGGCGAATGCCCCGCCTGCAAGCTGCGCGCGCACGGCTGGGAGAAATATCGCGACGGCCAGACCCGCGCGACCGCCTAAGGCCTATTGACCGCTCAACTGTGGCATGTGCGCCACACATGGCGCCGACCTCGTCAAGCAGACTGAAGTCGCATTGACAGGCTCCAGCCAACTCGAGATATGTTATGTTATAACATATTCAGACGGCGAGCGGGCGTCGATGAGGAGAAGCGATTTTGGCGGCGCAGCGATCTGCGGCGCGGCGGCGACATATTTGGCTTGCGTCGCGGGCGCGGCGGCTCAGCAGGCGTTGCCGACGATCGAAGTCGGCGCCGTCAGTCCGATCGCCCGCAGCAAGACCGTCTCTCCTCCCCATTTGCCGCCAGCGCCCGGCGGGCGCAGCCGCGGCGTCGCGCGTCCGAGCGGACCCGAACTGCGCGAAGCTGCCGTGGCGCCGCAAGGCGTCCTCCCCATCGTCGCCGATCAGTTCGCGACGGTGACCGTCGTCACAAGCGGGGAGCTGCGGCGCTCGCCGGGCGCGACGCTGGGCGATGTGCTGTTCGCCAAGCCGGGCGTCACCGGATCGAGCTTCGCGCCCGGCGCGGCAAGCCGCCCCATCGTGCGCGGCCTCGACAATTACCGGGTGCGCATTCAGGAAAATGGCATCAGCAACAGCGGCGTTTCGGAACTCGGCGAGGACCACGCCGTTCCGCTCGATCCCGTCGCCGCGAGCCAGGTCGAGGTGGTGCGCGGCCCCGCCACGCTACGCTGGGGGTCGCAGGCGATCGGCGGCGTCGTCAATGTCGAGAACAATCGCATTCCCACGGCCTTGCCCTGCCGTCTCGCGCGCATCCCGACGGCGGACACGGAGGGCTGCTCGATCGTGGAGTCGCGCGGGGCAGTGATGACCGTCGATAACGGGCTAGAGAACGCAACCCTGCTCGACGCCGGCCGCGGCAATGTCGCGATCCACGTCGATGTCCACGGCCGTCGCAGCAGCGACTACCTCATCCCCGGCTATCCCTATCTTTATCCGCCGGACCCGCCGCCCCCCGTTTTTGGACGGCAGCCGAATTCGTCGATGCGATCGGCCGGCGGCTCGGCCGGCGCCTCCTATTTCTTCGACGGCGGCTTCGTCGGCTTCGCGGTGACTCAGTTCAACTCGCGCTACCACATCCCCGGCGTCGAGCCGACGGAGACCAATACGCGCATCGAGCTTCGCCAGACCCGCGCGACGACCAAGGGCGAATTCCGTCCGCCGTCGGCCTATATCGAAGCCGTCCGCTTCTGGGCGGGGCTCACCGACTACAAGCACCATGAACTCGCCAATGAGGACGGGTTCAACGGCGTCCAGCAGACCTTCACCAACAAGGATCTCGAGGCGCGCGTCGAAACGCAGCTTCGTCCCGTCGACCTGTCTTTCGCGACTCTGACCAGCGCCTTCGGCGTTCAGGGCATGCATCAGATCCTGACCGCGCCTGGGCGCGAGGGCGGACTCTTCGACCCCAATCGAACGCGCAGCGTCGCCGGCTATTGGTTCAATGAGTTCAAGCTGACCGAAACATCGAAAATGCAGCTTGCCGGGCGCATCGAACACGCGACCGTTTCCGGCGCCTTCCCCGACCTCCTTATCGCCGGCGAAGCGCCCGAATTCCTTATCGAGCCGGGCGCGCAAATCCCCCGCGTGCGCAACTTCACGCCAAAGAGCGCCGCCTTCGGGTTTTTGCAGGATTTGCCGGAAGGCGTCGTCGCCAGCCTGACTGCCCAATATGTCGAACGCGCGCCGCGCGCGCCCGAGCTCTTTTCGCGGGGCGTTCATGAGGCGACAGGGACCTTCGATATCGGCAACCCCAATCTTGGAATCGAAGGGGCGAAAACGATCGAAATCGGTCTGCGCCGGCCCATCGGGCCCTTCCGCTTCGAGGCGACCGCCTATCTCACGCGCTTTGACGGCTTCATCTTCCGAAATCTCACCGGCGCGGTCTGCGAAAGCGACATTGCGAGCTGCGCGTTCGAGGGCGACGGCGACCTCCGCCAGGCGTTCTATGCTCAGCGCAACGCCGTCTTTCGCGGCGGCGAATTCCAGAGCCAGCTCGACGTCGCGTCGATGTTCGACGGCGTGTTCGGCGTCGAGCATCAGTTTGACGTGGTGCGCGCGACATTCGTGGGCGGCGGCAACGTCCCCCGCATCCCGCCCGTTCGGCTCGGCGGCGGCCTGTTCTGGCGCGACATGAACTGGCTCGCGCGCATCAATCTTCTGCACGCCTTCGCGCAGCGCGACATCGACCCGACCAATGAAACGCCGACGAAGGGCTATAATCTGCTGAGAGCTGAGCTCAGCTATCGGATGCTGTTCGAACCGGGCGATCCGCGCGGCCGCGAACTGACGCTGGGCCTCGTCGGCGACAATCTCCTCAACGAAAACATCCGCAACAGCGTCTCCTTCAGAAAGGATGAAGTGCTGTTGCCGGGCGCGAATTTGCGGTTCTTTGTCAATGCGCGCTTTTGAGCGCGCAGCGGGCGTCCCCGCTTGATCCCCGGGGAGAAATAGGGCATAGGCGGGGCCAACGAAGCGCTGGGCGTATCCCGGCTAGTTCACCATTGCCGGGGCAAGACCGATGAAAGTCCGCAACTCTTTGAAATCGCTGCGCTCACGCCATCGCGCGAACCAGATCGTGCGCCGCAAGGGCCGCGTTTACATCATCAATAAGGTGCAGCGGCGCTACAAGGCGCGCCAGGGGTGATTTCGCCGGCGGCGGGACCCTAGCGATTTCGATTACACGAATGCGCCGCTTCTGGGATCGGATGCGCTGGGCATTGCCCTCTTGCGAAACGGCGCTCCTTGGCTGCGACGCGGCCAGCAACCCATTCAGCCTTGCCTATCGTTAGGCGTCGCACTCGTTCTGCGCCAGCTTTTGCGTCGCCGGCATTCCAAACGGATTGTTCACGACCAAATTTGGATCGGCCCGGCGCGGCTCTGGCGTGGAAGGGCTAAAGCCGCTGCGATCGAAAAGTCGGGAGCGGCGACGCGCCTTTTGCGGAACTGACCAATGAATAGCTGTGTTGCTTTGCGCAACACAGCTTTAATTTTTTTGCCAACGCCCTTTCAGTCGCATCGAGCGCGCCGCGCTTCACCCGCGCCACGCGCTCGGATATCGTTCCCCGAACCAGTTCATGGCCCGATGGCCGACCGCGACGAACCAGCGCGTTCGCTATTCAGGGTCGCAATACGACGGCAATAACGAACTGACCGAGGGAGACAGAAACGTGACAGCGCGCAGCGCCTTCGCCGGAATCCTGTTCGTTGCGATCACCGTCCTTTTCGCCGCGTCTGCGCAGGCGCTCGACAAGGTCAGCTTCGCGACTAATTGGCGCGCGCAGGCCGAGCACGGCGGATTCTATCAGGCCATCGCCGACGGCACTTATGCGCGTTATGGACTCGACGTGACCCTTATGCAGGGCGGGCCGCAACTCAACGCGCGACTGCTGCTCGCGGCCGGCCGGGTCGACTTCGCGATGGGCGCCAACACCATTCAGATGTTCGAGTCGGTGCAGCAGAACGTGCCCATCGTCACCCTCGCGAGCATGTTTCAGCTCGATCCGGTTATTTTCATGTCGCATCCGGGCGTCGGCCTTGATCGCTTCGAAGACCTGCCCAAGGCGACGGCCTTTATCGCCAGCGACATGCGCGTTTCGATTTGGCAATGGCTGAAGCAGGCGTACGGCTTCACGGACAAAAATGTGAAGCCCTACAATTTCAATTCTGCGCCCTTCATTGCCGACAAGAACGCGATTCAGCAGGGGCTGCTCACTTCGGAGCCTTACGCGATCGAACGCGCGGGCGGCTTCAGGCCGAATGTTTTCCTTTTGCCCGACTATGGATATGACGGCTATTCGACGACGATCGAGACGCGTGCCGACGCCATCGCCAAGAACCCGGAACTCGTGCAGCGCTTCGTCGACGCGTCGATCATCGGTTGGTACAATTACCTCTACGGCGACAACGCGCGGGCGAACGCCATGATAAAGCGCGACAATCCGGAGATGACCGATGGCCAGATCGACTATTCTCTCGCCAGGATGAAGGAGCGCGGCGTCGTCGATTCGGGAGACGCGCTGACGCAAGGCGTCGGCGCGATTACGGACGCGCGAATGAAAAGCTTTTTCGACAAGATGGCGAAGGCGGGAGTCGTTCCGGCAGATCTCGATTACAAACGCGGCTATACGTTGCGCTTCATCGGCAGGAAAGTCGGCATGGAGCTGCGGCCGAAATGACTCCGGAAATGCCGTCATGACGGCGATCGACGGCGCCAAAGCGCAACAAACGGCGTCCGCGCTCGTTGCGCTCCGCGCCGTTGGCAAAACCTTCCCGAACGGGCTCGTCGCCCTCGCCGACTATGACCTCGATGTGCGGGAAGGCGAGACCCTGACGCTGCTCGGGCCTTCGGGCTGCGGCAAGTCGACGGTGCTGCGACTGATCGCCGGTCTCGCCGAGCCGACGGCTGGTTCGATCGAGTGGCGCGCGCCGCAACTCAAGAGCAACATCGGCTTCGTCTTTCAGGATGCGACGCTGCTTCCCTGGGCAAGCGTTTTCGACAATGTCTTCTTGCCGATGCGACTCGCCGGCCTTTCGCGTGAAACGGCGACGCCGCGCGTCAACGAGGCGCTTGCGCATGTCGGTCTGGAAACGTTCGCGCGCACGCTGCCGCGCGAACTCTCCGGCGGCATGAGGATGCGCTGCGCGATCGCCCGCGCCCTGGCGACCCGGCCGGCGCTGATCATGATGGACGAACCTTTCGCCGCCCTGGACGAAGTGACGCGTTTCAAGCTCAACGATGATCTGTTGGCGCTCAAGCGCCGGCTGGGCGCGACGATCGTCTTCGTCACCCATTCGGTATTCGAAGCCGCCTATCTTTCGACGCGCATCGTCGTGATGTCGCGACGCGGCGGCAGAATTATCGACGAGATCGCAATCGACCCGACGATGGCGCGCGACGAGGACTATCGGTCGAGCAAGTCCTTCGCCGACACATGCCGCCGCGCGTCGCAGGCGCTGCGCATCTCAATTGAAGAGGCGGCGACGTGAGCCGGCGGCGACAAACGATGCAATGGCGCGACGTCGGCGTGCCGCTCGCCGTGTTCATTGCGGCGCTGTCCCTGTGGGAAGGGCTCGTGCAGTGGAAGAACATTCCGCCCTATATTCTCCCGGCGCCCTCCGCCATCCTCGACAAGCTTGTTGAAGACCGCGCGCTGCTGTTCTCGTCGCTGATGGTGACGCTCGGCGTCACCTTCGAGGCGTTTGTCATCGCCACCGTTTGCGGCGTGGCGCTGGCGCTTCTTATCGCACAGTCGAAGTGGCTGGAGCGCGCGCTGCTGCCCTTCGCCATCACACTGCAAGTGACGCCGATCATCGCCATCGCGCCTCTGCTGCTCGTTTATTTGCAACCCGGCAACGCGGTGCTCGTCTGCGCCTTTCTCGTCGCCTTCTTTCCGATTCTTTCGAATACGTCGCTGGGACTGGCCTCGGTCGACTTCGGCTTGCGCGATCTCTTCGACCTCTATCATGCGTCGGCATGGCAGAAGCTGATATATCTGCAGCTGCCGTCGGCGCTGCCGCAGTTCCTTGCCGGCTTGCGCATCGGCGGCGGATTGGCGCTCATCGGCGCGATCGTGGCCGAACTCGCGGCGGGCGCCTCGGGTCAAGGAACCGGGCTTGCCTATCGCATCGTCGAGGCGGGATTCCGACTCGACATTCCGCGCATGTTCGCAGCGCTGGCGCTGATTTCGCTGAGCGGCCTCGCAATTTACGGCGCGCTCGCCGCGCTGTCCTATCTTCTGCTGCGCGGCTGGCACGAAAGCGCGCGAGCGCTGGACGAATGACTATTGTGCGGGACATTCGGAAGGCGGACGCCGCAGAGTGGCGAAGGCTCTGGGACGGCTACAATGATTTCTACGAAACCTCTGTGCCGGCCGAAGTGACGGAAAATACGCTACGCCGTCTGCTCGATCCGACATCTTCCTTGATTGGACGGATCGCCGAAGCAGACGCGCGCGTCGCCGGATTCTCCGTCTCTGTGCTGCATGAAAGCAGTTGGACGATTTCGCCGATCTGTTACCTCGAAGATCTCTTCGTCGATCCAGCGGTTCGCGGGGAGGGCGTGGGGCGCGCGCTCATTCAGGACCTGATCGATCTTGGACGCGCGCGAGCTTGGTCGCAGCTCTACTGGGTGACGCGCGCCAACAATGAGGCTGCGCGGCGGCTCTATGACAAATTCGTTCAAGCCGACAATTTTGTGCGCTATCGGTTGACGCTGTAGCTCTCACTGCTCGGCGACGTCGCCGGCTTCGTCGAGATGGTAGACGTCGTCACGAAAATGCACGACGCCATCCGCGGACGCCCAACCGGTCATATAGACCCACGCCACCGGCACATGCTGCGTCAGCCGCACTTCCTCGCGCGCGCCCGATTTGATCTTCTCATTGATCTCATCCTCGCTCATCTGCGGACCGGATGCGCCGTCGAGCAGCCAGGCCGCGAGATCGACGACGCCCTGCACGCGCACGCAGCCATGCGACAGGAAGCGATAGTCATTGGCGAAGAGATTTCGCGACGGCGTGTCATGCATATAGACGGAATAGCGGTTGGGCATTGAGATGCGAATCGATCCCAGTGAATTGTCCGCGCCCGAATCCTGACGCAGCGTGTATTGGACGGCGCGCTCGCCCGCCCAATTGATCGAGCGCGGATCGATTTCTTCGCCATGCGCGTTAAGGACGCGAATATGCGAGCGCTTGAGATAGGTCGGATCCTTCAGCATTTTCGGCGCGATCTCGTTTTTGATGATCGAGGCCGGAACCGTCCATGTCGGATTGATGTTGACCGCGACGACTTTCGCCTGCAGCTCCGGCGAGTGATGTTCGAGATCGCCGACGATCGCGGCGTAGCGGCGCGTCACGCGATCATCTTCCACCGCATCGACCGCCGTCGACGGAATGTTGACGACGATGTAACGCGGACCGAAGGCGAATTCGAGCGCGGTGAGTCGCCGCGCCGTCGAATCGAGCTGACGGAAGCGGGTTTCCGCCGGCACGTCGAGCTCGCGCAGAGTCGCGCCGGCGACGACGCCAGTTTGTTTTAGTCCCATGCGAAACTGGAAGCGCTTTACCGCCGCCGTGAGGTCGGCGTCCCACTTCTGTTTCGTCGGATCGGCGACGCTGTCGTCTTCGGCCGCAAGTCGCTTGCGTAGCGCCGATATCGCCGGGCCCTTTGCGCCGGGCCGGAGCGACACTCCGACGATCGGCCATCCGCCGGCTTCGACGATTTGCCGGTAGCGATCCGCCGCCTTCGCGGTCGTAAAGAAGGTTTGCGGCTGCAAGGCCGGAGTCGGATCGTCGGACAGCGCGGTCTCGCGCGGCGGCGCGGGTTTTGGCTTTGGCTTGCGCGCCTGCTGCGCGGGCGCCGGAGTCGCCGGTCCCGGCGCCGCGGGCGCTGCGTCGAGGGGCGGCGTCGACGCCGAAGGCGCGGCCTCGGAAGGCGTCAATGTCGAAGGGGCGGGCGGCGACGGCGATTGCGCCGAACCAGGCGCCGATTCGGGCGACCCCGATTCGGCGGCGCGCGTCGCGCCTGCCGCGGCTATCGTCACTATCGCCGCAAGCAGCAAGCAAACGCTCCAGGAGGATCTCTTCATGCTCGTGTCGCTTGGCCGTGAACGCATCGCACAACTGGCGCGCCCTCGCGCCCATTGTGAAACGCGCGCGCCTGTGCTCTAGTTGCATCGCATATTCTGCTCTATTGGAGGAGCCATGATTGCAATAAAATCATTGCGCGCGCCATTGAAAGCGCGCGTCGGCGTCGCTGCGCTGTTGGCGTTTGCGGCGGCAAATTCTTTGTCAGCCGCCGAATTGAAATATGCCAATCAAAGCGCTCATTGGACTCCCGCCGAGCGTCGAGAGTTTTACAGTCTCGACCAGGGCGCGCGCATCATACCGCTCGCCTGGTTCAAAGCGCTTAAGCGCGCGGACGGCGCCCATTTCCTTGACGACGGCATGACAGGTTACGGCTACCTGCCCAATCCGGATAACCGGGACGGCCTCCCTGTCGGATTTCTTGTCGCCTCGGAAGGAGGCGTCGATACGCTCAGCATGACATGCGCCGCGTGCCATACGCGACAGATCGATGTGGGCGATGTGTCGTGGCGCGTCGACGGCGGCCCGGCCATCGTCGACATTCAGAAATTCTTTGCAGACGTTGACGCCTCCGTCGACAAGGCCTTGAACGACGCGCCGACATTCGCTGAATTCGCCAAGCAAGTGCTGGGTCCGAATGCGACGGACCAGGAACGCAAGCTCCTGCACAAGCAGGTAGCTGACTGGTTCACGCCCTATCATCTGCTGATGAAGGAGTCCCTGCCGGCGGCAGGATGGGGCGTCGGTCGCCTCGACGCGGTGTCGATGATCTTCAACCGCGTCTCAGGATTGGACATCGGGACCGGCCCCGACCACATCATCAAAGAGAACATAAAAAGAGCCAACGCGCCGGTCCGCTATCCCTTCATTTGGAATGCGCCTGTTCAGGACATGACGCAGTGGCCGGGATTTGCGGAAAATGGCGACGACATTCTCGCCCTCGCGCGCAACGTCGGCGAGGTCTATGGCGTCTTCGGCGTCTTTCATCCCCGTAAGGATCTTTGGTTTCCGGATGGCGTCGAATATCTTGACGGCTCGTCGCTGAATATGCCGGGACTGATGCGTCTCGAAACGCTCGTCCGCAAAATCGAGCCGCCGAAATGGCAGTGGTCTATCGACAAAGGCCTCGCCGACGCCGGCAAGAAAATCTACGACCGCGAATGCGGAGCAAGCTGCCACGAGATCAACACCAAAGACGCCGCCAAGCGGTTGTGCGCGAAATTCACGTGGAAAACGCCGATAAAGGACGTTGGAACCGACGTTGCGGAATACGGCGTTCTCGGCCGCGTCGGCAAGAGCGGCGTGCTTGAGAATCAGCTGATCCCAAAACCTCCTTTCACCCAAAGATTGAAGGGCAAGGACGAAAAGCTGTTCAATATTTTGACCGTGGCGGTCGTCCAATCGATCCTTCGCGCGCCGATACATTTCAAAGACATTGGCTTGTACGAACCCCTGCTGCGCGAGTGCCTGGACACTCAGGCCGGCCAGCCTGAGGTTGCGTCACAGGCGCTGAAGGCGAATTTCCTCGGCGTCATCAAGAAAAGCCTGGCTGAGCTTTACCGAGACCCGGATCAAAAGGTTCCGCCGGCCTATGAGGCGCGCGTGATGGAAGGTATTTGGGCGGCGGCGCCCTATCTGCATAACGGATCGGTGCCAACGCTCGCCGATCTTTTGAAAAAGCCCGCCGACCGTCCGCCTTCATTCAAGGTCGGTCCGGCCTATGACATCGAAAATGTCGGTCTCGCGAAGGATCAGACGAGGTTCGATTACACATACGCGACTACCGCCAGTTGCGATCCGAAGAGTCGCGACGCTTCCGGCAACAGCCGCTGCGGGCACGACTTCGGAACATCGCTCTCCGAGAGCGACAAGAAGGCGCTTCTCGAATATTTGAAGAGCCTCTAGGCCGCGCGACGACTGTCTCGGCATCAAGACGAGGGGGACGCGCGTCCCCCTTGCCTTTTCCCGCGCCGCCCCACATACCGCGCCGCAACGCGCAATCGAGAACCGGGACGGAAATGGGCTTCAAATGTGGCATCGTCGGCCTGCCGAACGTCGGCAAGTCGACCCTCTTCAATGCGCTCACGCAGACCGCCGCGGCGCAGGCCGCGAATTACCCCTTCTGCACGATCGAGCCCAATGTCGGGGAAGTCGCCGTTCCTGATCCAAGACTCGATGAACTCGCCAAGATCGCGGGCTCGAAGGAGATCATTCCGACCCGGCTGACCTTCGTCGACATCGCCGGCCTCGTGCGCGGCGCCTCCAAGGGCGAAGGGCTCGGCAACCAGTTCCTCGCCAACATCCGCGAATGCGACGCCATCGCCCACGTCGTGCGCTGTTTCGAGGACGGCGACGTGACCCATGTCGAGGGCGGCGTCGATCCGATCCGCGACATTGAGACGATCGAGACGGAGCTGATGCTCGCCGATCTCGAAAGTCTCGAGAAGCGCGTCGTCGCGATGGAGAAAAAGGCGAAGGGCGGCGACAAGGAAGCCAAGGAACTCCTCGATCTGATGAACCGCTGCCTCGTGTTGCTGCGCGAAGGCAAGCCCGCGCGCCTCGCCAGGATCGGCGCCGACGAACGCGCCGACTTCGCCGGACTCGGGCTCCTGTCGTCGAAGCCCGTGCTTTATGTCTGCAATGTAGAAGAAGCGTCGGCGTCCGACGGCAACGCGCAGTCGGCGAAAGTCGCGGCGCGCGCGGCCGAGGAAGGCGCGCCGCGGTCGTCGTCTCGGCAAAGATCGAGAGCGAGATCGCCGTGCTGCCGGCCGGCGAGCAGAAGGATCATCTTGAAGCCGTGGGGTTGGAGGAGCCCGGGCTCAATCGCGTCATCCGCGCCGGCTACGATCTCCTGCATCTCATCACTTATTTCACTGTCGGCCCGAAAGAGGCGCGCGCCTGGACCATCGAGAAGGGCGTGCGCGCGCCGCAGGCTGCGGGCGTCATCCATACCGATTTCCGAAAAAGGCTTCATCCGCGCCGAGACGATCGCCTATGACGACTACGTTGCGAATAAAGGCGAATCCGGCGCGACGCCGGCCGCCTAAGGCTGAAGGCAAGGAATATGTGGTCGCCGACGGCGACGTGATGCATTTCAGGTTTAATACGTAAATTCGCGACCTCTCCCCTCTCGCACTTGCGGGAGAAGGAGATGAAGGCTGAACCCTCGCCCCTACTTCGACAGATTATCGATCCGCTTGTTCAGCTCGTCGAGCTGGCGCTTCAAATCGGCGACGTCGCCGCCTTCCTTGCGCGCGCCCGTCTCATGTTCGTCGACCGCTGGTCCGGTAGTCATCATGCCTTCCGTCGGCACGCCGAAGGGGTTGAACATGGTCAGCGCCTGACGGAACACGGCCATGTTCTTGCGGGCCTGCTCCTCAAGCGACTGGAAGGCGGCGCGCGTCGGCTCGGCAAAGGGACCGGCGCCGACGCCGAGCGCCGAGGCGAATTGGTCGCGAAACTTCTGCTGCTCCTTGGTGAGCTTGTCGATCGAAAATTCGAGATAGCTCGGCACTAGCATCTGCATCGAGTCGCCATAGAAGCGGATGAGCTGGCGAAGGAAGGCGATCGGCAGCAGGCTCTGCCCCTCCTTCCCCTCCTGCTCGAAGATGATCTGGGTGAGCACGGGGCGGGTGATGTCCTCGCCGGTTTTTGCATCGCAAACGAGGAAATCCTCGCCGCGCTTGACCATCGCCGCGAGATCTTCGAGCGTCACATAAGTGCTCGTTCCGGTGTCGTACAGTCGACGATTGGCGTATTTTTTTATGGTTGTGGGTTTTTTCTCGGTCGCCATACGCCTGACACGCTCCCCTCGCCGCACGTCCGCCGTCCGCCTAAATTCAGTCACCTAGCTCGAACGATACGCGCAAATTGGCGCCTGCGGCCATGTTTCGTGCCGAAAGCCTTTCGCGACCGCCCGATTCCGTGCAAAACGGGCGCGGCTTGCCCCACCGCAAGCGCGAAAGACCGACAATTCGCCCCCTGGCCCGTCAAGGCGGCCGGGCGGTTCGACTATTCTTGGAGGAGAGCGACAGATGACCGATATCGTGATCGTTTCCGCGGCGCGCACCGCCGTCGGATCGTTCAACGGAGCCTTTGGAGCGGTTCCGGCCCACGAGCTCGGCGCCGTCGCCATCAAGGCTGCTCTGGAGCGCGCCAAGGTTCAGCCGGGCGAGGTCTGCGAGGTCATTCTCGGTCAGGTGCTCGACGCGGCGCAGGGCCAGAATCCGGCGCGGCAGGCGGCGATCAAGGCCGGCATTCCGGACAGCGCCACCGCCTTCGGCGTCAATCAGGTCTGCGGCTCTGGCCTGCGCGCCGTCGCGCTTGCCGCGCAGCAGATCCAAGCGGGCGACGCCAGCATCGTTGTCGCCGGCGGCCAGGATCGATGTCGCTCGCGCCGCATGCGTCGCAGCTGCACCGGCACCAAGATGGGCGACGTGAAGTTCGTCGACACGATGATCGTCGACGGCCTCACCGACGCCTTCAACAACTACCACATGGGCCTCACCGCCGAGAACGTCGCCAAGCAGTGGCAGATCACCCGCGAGCAGCAGGACGAATTCGCGGTCAAGTCGCAAAACAAGGCCGAGGCGGCGCAGAAGGCCGGCAAGTTCAAGGACGAGATCGCGCCCTATACGATTTCGACCAAGAAGGGCGACGTCGTCGTCGACGCCGACGAATACATCAAGCATGGCGTGACCATGGAGGGCGTCTCCAAGCTGCGCCCGGCCTTTCGAAGGACGGCACGGTGACGGCGGCGAACGCCTCGGGCCTCAATGACGGCGCCGCGGCGCTCGTCGCGATGAGCGCCGACGAAGCCAAGAAGCGCGGCCTGACTCCGCTCGCGCGGCTCGCCTCCTGGGCGACCGCCGGCGTCGATCCTGCGGTGATGGGCTCGGGGCCGATCCCTGCGTCGCGGAAAGCGCTGGAGAAAGCCGGCTGGAAGGTCGCCGACCTCGATCTCGTCGAGGCGAATGAAGCCTTCGCCGCCCAGGCGCTGGCGGTCAACAAGGACATGGGTTGGGATCCCGCCATCGTGAACGTCAATGGCGGCGCGATCGCCATCGGCCATCCGATCGGCGCGTCGGGCGCGCGCGTGCTCACCACGCTTCTGCATGAGATGGCGCGGCGTGGCTCGAAGAAAGGCCTTGCGACGCTGTGCATCGGCGGCGGCATGGGCATTGCGCTGACGGTTGAGCGGTAATCATAGGCAGTCGGCAATAGGCAGTCGGCAGTCGGGTTGCGATATTCTCCGACTGCCCACTCACGACTGCCGACTGCCGATAGAAGCATAATCGATTCAGGAGGAGACCTCTTTAATGGCAAGAACTGCAGTTGTGACAGGCGGCACGCGCGGCATCGGCGAAGCGATTTCCAAGGCGCTGAAGGCGGCGGGCTACACTGTCGCGGCCACCTACGCCGGCAATGACGAAGCCGCCAACAAGTTCAAGGCTGAGACGGGCATTCCCGTCTATAAGTTTGACGTTTCCGACTATGACGCCTGCGCCGCCGGACTCGCGCAGATCGAAAAGGACCTCGGTCCGGTCGAAATTCTCGTCAACAACGCCGGCATCACCAAGGACCGTCTGTTCCACAAGATGGACCTCGCCCAATGGCAGGCGGTGATCAACACCAATCTCAATTCGCTCTTTAACGTCACGCGCCCGGTCATCAACGGCATGCGCGATCGCGGCTTCGGCCGCATCATCGTCATTTCGTCGATCAACGGCCAAAAGGGCCAGGCGGGCCAGACCAATTATTCGGCATCCAAGGCCGGCGACATTGGTTTTGTGAAGGCGCTGGCGCAGGAGAGCGCGTCGAAGGGCATCACCGTCAACGCCATCGCGCCGGGCTATATCGCCACCGAGATGGTGAAAGCCGTTCCGCAGGACGTGCTCGACAAGCACATTATTCCCTATATCGCGGTCGGCCGTCTCGGCGAGCCGGAGGAGATCGCGCGCGCCGTGGTGTTTCTCGCCTCGGATGACGCCGGCTTCATCACCGGCTCGACGCTGACGATCAACGGCGGCCAGTATCTGACCTAGGCAATTTTGTTCGATAGGACTGGCCGGCGATATGGCGCCGGCCATTCTTCCGCCTTGAAGGCGGCGCGCTATTCCGCGCTTAAGCGAGATGGCCATGAGCGTAGAGGACGATCGGCTTCGACCCACGCCTTTGACGCGCGCGTTTCGATCGAGCGCAATCGTCTCGCCCGCAGCTGACTTTTCGCCTGCGGCGCCGCGCTCTGGGCGGCAATTAGCGGCAGGCTCACTGAAATACATTGCTCGGCGCAGCGGCTATCTCGCGCTGATTTTGAACGCCTGCTTTTTCGCTTTTGTCGCTTATTGGCTTTACCAGAACATTGCAGTCGCTGATCTGGCGTCGCAGCTGAAGCAAATTCCGCTCAACGCGATCCTGATCGCAATGACGATGAATGTGTTCGTCCTGCTGTTTTACGGGTCGCGTCTATCGACTCTGCTCGAGGGACGACTTCTCTCCGGTTTTCTGATCGCCACGATGGGTTTCACCTTCAACAGCCTCATTCCGTTTCGAGCCGGCGAAGGCGTGAAAATCTATTTCGGACACTCCTATTTCGATTACGCCGTCGGAAGCGTCACCGCCGCGGTGCTGCTGGAAAAACTCTATGACGTGACCGCGATCACGATATTGTCGCTGCTCATTCTGGCAAGCTCGGACTCGCGCATCATCGATCCCTCGATGTTGCTCACGGCGGCAGCGATCATCGCCATGATCTTCGCCGGCATGCTCATCTTCCGGCGCTTGGGCGTCGTCTGGAGCCTTCCGAATTGGCGGATCGTGAAGGCGGCGCGACTGGACGCAATCTTCAAACAGGCCGAACGCCTGGTCGCCGATCACGACGCTGCGCGAAGCGCGGCGTTCACTGGTATGATATGGCTGACGAATGTCTGCCTCGTCTATGTCGCCTTCAGAACGCTGCTGCCGGAAATAGAATTCAGCTTCATTCACGCGATGACCTTATTGATCATCGGGGCGCTGGCGATCGCCGTTCCGGCAAGCCCGGCTGGACTCGGGCTGTTTGAGGCGGGCATCGTCGCCTATCTGGTCAACGCCTATGGGGTTCAGAAGGAGCGGGCCATTTCCGCGGCCTTGGCGTACCATTTCTCAATCACTGCGCCGCACACGCTGATCGTTGTTGGCTTTCTCGGAATTGCATTTTTCAGATTTTTGAAAGAACGCGCCAAGGCGTAAGCGCGCAGCGCTCTACTGCAAGAGCACGACCCCCTGACATTCCTTCCGGCGTCCGATTGACGGCGCGCCGTTTCCCGCGTGCGCCGCCACACGGAATTGGAGCCGACCCTCTTCTACAACGCGCTCATCGAGACACCGAACATCGAGCGCAAGAAAATGACCCGCCGGACGTCCAAATTCGCTGAAATCGCCTTCGCCGCCGCCCTCGTCGGCGTCGCTTGCGCGCCCCAGGCCGCCGCCGCCCGCGAAGTCGTCCACTACCATTCGGAGCTCGATCCCGGCTCGATCGTCGTCAGCGAGCATGAGCGCAAGCTGTATCTCATCGTCGATCAGGATGACGCGATCGCCTACAAGGTGGCAGTGCCAAAGGCCGGCAAAGAATGGACCGGCGTGGTGCAGGTCAACGCCAAATATGTCGCGCCCGACTGGACGCCGCCCGAAGACGTGAAGCACGACCATCCGGAACTGCCCGAAATGATCCCCGGCGGCGCCCCGAACAATCCGATGGGCGCGCGGGCCATGACGCTGAGCGAGGGTCAGGTCGCGATCCACGGCACGACCGACAAGATGCGCAAGTCAATCGGCTCCGCGGCGTCGTATGGCTGCATCCGGATGCTCAACGAAGACATCGTCGATCTTTACGACCGCGTCGCGGTCGGCGCCACCGTGGTGATGACGCCCTGATCGCCGGTCCGCGCCCGAAACTATAATTAGCGCTTCTGCATCTCGTCGAAGATGCCTCCGTCCGCGAAGAATTTCTTCTGCGCCGCGGGCCAGCCGCCAAACTGCTTGTCGATGGTGACGAGTTTGATCTTAGCGAAGCGTTCGAGATCTGCCTTGGAGGCATATTCAGGAGAGGCCGGACGATAGCCGAATTTGGCGATAAGCGCCTGCGCCTTCGGCTTGAACAGATAATCGAGATAGGCCTCGGCGAGTTTGCGCGTGCCTTTGGCGTCAACATTTCCATCGACGATCGAAACGGCGGGTTCGGCGAGTATCGAAATAGACGGCGTGATGATCTCGAATTTGTCCGCGCCAAATTCCTGTAACGTCAAAAACGCCTCGTTTTCCCAGGTGATCAGAACGTCGCCGATGCCGCGCTGGGCGAAGGTCGTCGTCGACCCGCGCGCGCCGGAGTCGAGCACCGGCGCGTTGGCGTAGACCGCCTTGACGAATTCCTGCGTCTTCGCCTCGTCGCCTTTGAATTTGGCGAGGCCATAAGACCAGGCCGCAAGAAAATTCCAGCGCGCGCCGCCGCCCGTTTTCGGATTGGGAGTCACCACCCCGACGCCGGGTCTCGCGAGATCGTCCCAATCATGGATCGCCTTCGGATTGCCCTTGCGCACGAGCAGGACGATCGTCGAGGTATAGGGAGAAGAATTGTTCGGCAGGCGCTTCTGCCAGTCGGCGGCAATTTTTCCGCTCCTGGCCGCGATTTGGTCGATGTCATTGGCGAGCGCCAACGTTACAACGTCCGCCGCCAGACCATCGATGACCGCCCGCGCCTGCGCGCCGGAGCCGCCATGCGACGTTCTGATCTCGACGTCGCCGCCCCCGCCGGCTTTGAAATCCGACGCGAAAGCTTCATTCACCGCCTTATAAAGTTCGCGCGTCGGATCATAGGAGACGTTGAGCAGCGACTGGCCGGCCAAGGCCGGCGACAGAAACAGGCCGAGCGCGAGCGCGCTGAGTCGCGCAGCGGCGAACTTTATTGGCATTTGCAGGTCCTCATCTAGTCTAGTGTTTAAGTAGACTATTAGGTCGACGACGTCCAGCGCCCAAGACGCCCAAGACGCCCAGGCGGTCCGCTGTCGCGAGGGGTCGCTCCTTTCGCTCAAAATGAACGCCGTGTCGTATGCCTTATGCGCTGCGGCGCTTGACCTTCATGACGCAGCCGACATTCGCCGCTTGCCGCATCTTCTTGCTCTTGAGACATCGCGGCGTGGGATTGGCGTCGTCGCTTACCGTCTTCGACGCTGAATAGGAAGCGCGCTTCAGGCCGCCAGCGCTCGAATAAAAGCTGAACGACATGGCGAGAGCGGCGGCGATCAGAAATATGAACATTCGCATATCATCATTTCCTCTGGGAAGGAGCAGTAATGTTCATTCAGGGAGGGCTCGTTTGCCGTGCTTACGCACACAATCGACGCGCCAGTCCAGCTTGACGGCGCCGATAAACGGGTATATGCACGTATCATGACGAACTTTCCGGATCCGGCCGACGTCAAGCTTTGTGCGCAAAACTGTGCGGCCGGCAATATCCGTCGCGCGAGCCGGGCGATGACGCGTCATTACAGTCAGTTCATGGCGGCCACCGGACTTGAGCCGACGCAATATTCGCTGCTCGTCGCCTGTTCTCTCACCGGCGGCGCAACCGTCAGCAAATTGGCCGAGGCCTTCGTCCTCGAACGCAGCGCGCTTGCGCGCAACCTGGCGGTTTTGGAGAAGCGCGGACTGGTGAAGGTGAAGTCCGGCGATGATCGCCGCACGCGCAAGATCGCGTTGACGCCTTTCGGCCAGGCGACGCTCGCCAACGCGCTGCCGCATTGGCGCGAAGCGCAGACTGCGGTCGAGAAGACGTTCGGCGCTGAGCGCCTGCAAAGGCTGCTATCGGAGCTACGCGCGCTGATGGATGCGACCTCGTCGGCGTAAGGGCGGCGCTCGGCGACCTTCGCACCCGCAAAAAGGGGTATATGCTCTAATGTTGGACGATCACCTCTCTTCCGCGCCTGACGCCGCAGTCCTCAGTCTCGACTCCCTACGCGATATCGTTCTGCGCGCCGGCGCCGACGACGTCGGCTTCGTCTCGATCGACGATCCGGCGCTTGACGATCAGCGGGGCGACATTATCGCCGCCTTTCCCTTCGCGCGAACGCTCATATCCTTCGTCGTTAGGATGAATCGCGAGAATATTCGCAGCGCCGCGCGTTCCGCCGCCAATCTAGAATTTCATCATTCTGCCGACGAATGTGATGACGTCGCGCGTCGCATCGCTCTCGCGGTGCAGGCGCGGGGCGTGCGCGCCGCCTATCCATCGATGGGCTTTCCGATGGAAGCGTCGCGATGGCCGAACAAAATGTGGCTCATCTCCCACAAGCCCCTCGCCGTCGCCGCGGGTCTCGGGCGCATGGGAATCCATCGCAACGTCATCCATCCGAAATTCGGCAATTTCATTCTGCTCGGCGCGGTCGCCGTTGACATCGATCTTGAAGCGCACGCCAAGCCGCTCGACTTTAATCCGTGCTTCGAATGCAAGCTCTGCGTCGCCGCCTGTCCGACGGGCGCGATCGCGCCTGATGGCCATTTCGACTTCGGCGCCTGTTACACCCACAATTACCGTGAGTTCATGGGCGGCTTCGGAGAATGGACCGAGACGATCGCCGAGGCGAAAGGCGCGCGCGCCTATCGGGCCAAAGTCAGCGACGCCGAGACAGTCTCCATGTGGCAGAGCCTGGCCTTTGGGCCGAACTATAAGGCGGGCTATTGCATGGCCGTGTGCCCGGCGGGCTCGGACGTCATCGCCGCCTATCAGGCGGATAAGAAACGCTATCTGCAGGAAGTCGTCGATCCGCTGCAGAAGAAGGTCGAGACGATATACGTTTCCGTGGGCTCCGACGCCGAGTCCTATGTGCCGCGCCGGTTTCCGGACAAACAATTGAAACGGGTTGTCGGCGCGCCGTTTCGTCCCCCGACCGTTGAGTTCTTCCTGTCCGGATTGAGACTAGTCTTCCAGCGCGGCAAATCGACCGGTCTCGACGCGATCTATCACTTCGTCTTCACCGGCGCCGAACGCCGCAGCGCTACCATCGCGATCGCGAATAAGCAGCTTCGCGTCGCCGATGGCCTTGTCGGCGCGCCTCGATTGACCGTGACCGCCGATTCCGAGACCTGGCTGCGCTTCCTGCGCAAGGAGACGAGCCTCGTCTGGGCGCTGCTGCGCGGGAAGATCAGACTACGGGGCGACCCGCGCCTCCTCCTGGCCTTTGCGCGCTGCTTTCCGGGCTAGCGCGTTATCCCCCGTTTGCC
Source organism: Methylocystis sp. (assembly GCA_046349135.1). Lineage (GTDB taxonomy): Bacteria > Pseudomonadota > Alphaproteobacteria > Rhizobiales > Beijerinckiaceae > Methylocystis. The sequence continues at coordinate 87,767 of JAXMCY010000005.1, forward strand.
TTGGCATGGGCGGCGACAATGTCGCGCGCCTGTTTGCCGACGACTTCCGCGAGATGGTCGAAGCGGGCCTGATAGAATCCCGCGCCAGCGGTCGCCGAGCGCAGCTCCACGATGAGATTGTCCATCTCCGCCTCGGGGATCAGCGTTTCGAGCCTGTCCCAGCCTTCCCAGCCCTCGCGCGGACCGAAGCCCATGATCTGGCCGCGACGCCCCGAGACGATGCCGGTCGCCCGCGACATGGCGTCGCTCGGTACGAAAATGTCGACCGCGAGGACCGGCTCAAGCAGGATCGGCTCAGCCTTTTCCAAGGCTTCGCTTGTGCCGATGCGCGCCGCGGTGCGGAACGCCATGTCGGAAGAATCGACGGTATGATAGGAGCCGTCGGTCAGCACCGCCTCGACGTCGACGACCGGAAAGCCAAGCGGGCCATGTAGCATGGCGTCCTGACAGCCGGCTTCGACGGAAGAGAAATATTGCTTGGGCACGGCACCGCCATGCACGCGCTCGCTGAAGGCGAATCCTTCGCCGCGCCCGCGCGGCGCGATCTCCAGCACAACATCGCCGAATTGGCCATGGCCGCCCGATTGCGTCGTGTGGCGGCCGCGGACGGTCACCTTGTGGCGGATCGTTTCGCGATAGGCCACCGTCGGCCTCGAGAATTCGACCGCGACATTGAAGCGGGAGGCAAGACGTTCGAGCGCGACGCGCAGATGCATTTCTCCCTGGCCGAAAAGCTTGATCTGCGACAGCTCCTGATCATGAACGAAGACCAGCGAGGGGTCCTCTTCGATAAGCCTCCCCATCGCGGCGGCAAGGCGCATCTCGTCCTTTCGGTCCTTCACATTAAGCGCCAGCGCGTGCACGGGATCGGGAGCCTTCGCGCGCGCATGCTTCAAATCTTCAGCGCCCGCGCGAGCGTCGGCGACGACATTGTCGCCGGTCTGCGCATGATCGAGACGCCCAAGCGCGACGACGTCTCCAACCTTGGCTTCCGTCATCTTGCTGCTCGCCGCGCCCATCAGACGCGACATGCCCGAAATGCGATCTTCGCCCTGCGGCGACGCCACCGTGTGCCCGTCCGCAATGGCGCCGCGCAGCACGCGCGCCACCGACAGTTTGCCGCCGTGCGGGGTGTGAATGGTGCGGATGATGCGGGCGAGCGCCGGGCCGCTCTCGCTGACGCCCATCCGCGCGCGGGTCGCATCGATTCCGGGCGCTTCGTGACGCAGCGCTTTTAACAGCCGCGTGACGCCGGCCCCCCGTTCGGCCGATCCGACGAAAAGAGGCACGACGAGTCCCGCGCGCAGCTCCTTGGTGAGATCGTCAACCACCTGATCGCGCGGCGGCTCGATGTCGGAAATCAACTCCTCCATCAGCGCGTCGTCGTAATCGGCGAGGCGCTCCAACATCGAGTAGCGCGCCTCCTTCTCGGTCGCGGCGTCCCCTTTGGGAATATCGACGACCTCCGACGGCGCGTGTTCGCGGTAGACATAGGCGCGCTCAAGCGCGAGATCGATGAAGCCGACCGCGACGCCATTGTTCCAGATCGGAATCTGCCGCAACAGCAGCGGGGTGCGCGAGGCGGGCTGCAGAATGCTCAGCGCGTCGCGCACGTCGATCGTCGCGGCGTCGATCTTGTTCAGAAAAATGAAATGCGGCACGCCCAGCTCTTCGAGCTGGCGCAATATGAGCTGCAGCGCGGGAACTTTGCGCGGGTCGGCCTCGCAAACGACGACGGCGGCGTCGACCGCGGGCAGGATATTGCGCGACTCATGGGCGAATTCGACGGAGCCCGGAAGGTCGATGAAGGTATGGCGATCACCCATATAGTCGACGGTCGCGATATTGGACTCGACGCTCATCTGATGGGCGCGGGCTTCCGAACTTGAATCGCCGACGCTGGCGCCCGAAGCGACGGGCCCCTGGCGCGGAATCGCCCCGGCATGCGCCAGAATGGCTTCCAAAAGCGTGGTTTTTCCGCATTGAAAAGGGCCCGCCAGCGCTATCAGCCGGGGGCCCTGTGCTCTCGCCTCGTGCGAATTGGCTCCTTGGGACGACGTTTGGCCCATCACTCCCTCCTTATCTGTCGGAGCCTGATTTGTTCGGCCCCGTTAGCTCATGGTTTCACCATGCGGCGGCGAGCGCAAGTCGGAGCCTCGATTACGCGCCTGGCGCTTCCCCGACCGCGGAAAGCGCGATAGAAGGCGCGACCGATACGTCAACGGAGCTGTTATGCGCCCCAGCAAACGCGCGCCCGATGAGATGCGCCAGGTGAGTTTCGAGCGCGGCGTCGCCCGCTACGCCGAGGGCTCCTGCCTCGTTAAATTCGGCAATACGCAGGTGCTCTGTGCGGCGTCGCTCGAAGACAAGCCGCCGCCGTGGCTGCGCGGCCAGGGCCGAGGCTGGGTGACGGCCGAATATTCCATGCTGCCGCGCGCCACACATACGCGTACGCGGCGCGAGGCGACAGCCGGCAAGCTGTCGGGACGCACCCAGGAAATCCAGCGCCTCATCGGCCGCTCGCTGCGCGCGGTCACCAATCTGTCGGCCCTCGGCGAGCAGCAGGTCGTCGTCGACTGCGACGTGATCCAGGCCGATGGGGGCACCCGCACGGCTTCGATCACCGGCGCCTGGCTGGCGCTGCATGACTGCTTCGATTGGATGCGTTCGCGCTCCATCGTCAAGGAAAGCCCGCTGCGCGATCACGTCGCCGCGGTCTCCTGCGGCATCTTCAACGCGACGCCGGTGATCGACCTCGATTACGCCGAAGATTCGACGGCCGAAACCGACGCCAATTTCGTCATCACCGGCTCAGGCGGCCTCGTCGAAATCCAGGCGACCGCCGAGGTCGCGGTATTTTCGCAGGACGAACTCGCGGCCATGCTGGGGCTTGCTCAAAAAGGCGTCGCTGGTCTTGTCGCATTGCAGAAAGCCGCGCTCTCTTAAGCCGGATCAACGGCCGACATTGATCGCGCCGAGTGCAGCCGGCTTTCTCCTAGGCCGCCGACGGCGGATTGATCGGCTGAGGATCGGTCTCCAGTAGAGCGTAAAGCAAATGGTCGCGCCACTGGCCGTTGATATTGAGGTAGGAGCGCGCGTAGCCCTCCTGCTTGAAGCCGACGCGCTCCAGCAAACGCTTTGAAGGCTCATTCGTCGGCAAACAGGCCGCCTCGATGCGATGAAATCCGCGCTTTTCAAATGCATAGGCGCAAGCGGCGCGAACCGCGCGAGTCATGAAGCCCTTGCCCGCGTAAGGCTCGCCCATCCAGTAGCCGAGCGTCGCGGCCTGCGACACGCCGCGCCGGACATGTCCGAAGGACAGGCCGCCCATCAGGGCGTCGTCTTCTTCGCGAAAGATGAAAAATGAATAGGCCTCGTCGCGGGCCATCTCTTCAGCGTGACGGCGCACGCGATAGCGAAAGCTCGCCCGCGTCAGGTCGTCGATCGGCCAGAGCGGCTCCCACGGCGTGAGAAAGGAGCGGCTCTTCTCGCGTAGTTCGGCCCATTCAACGTAGTCGCGCATCTCCGACGCGCGCAGATAAAGGCCATCGCCTCTTATCGGCAGGTCACGGCGTCCGATTACGCTGAAAATCGCCATCGTGCTCCTTGCCAGAACTCATCCGTTCTTCGCCGCGCGCGCATTCCGCAAAATGAATTCGGCGATTCGCGCGTCGTCATTTTCAAGAATCGTGAATCGTTCCGGCGCGTCAAGTCGCTCCGCAATATTTTCCGGCGGCTGAGGACGCAGTCCGATGGCGCGCTCGATGGCATCTGGAAACTTCGCCGGATGCGCAGTCGACAGCGCGATGACGGGAGTCGCCGAGTCCTTCGCGAGCCGCGCGCGCGCGGCGTGGACTCCGGTTGCCGTATGCGGGTCGAGCACATAGCCGGTCTCGCGCCAGGTGCGGCGGATCTCATCCGTGGTCTCGGTTTCGCCAACGGCTTGCGCGTCGAATTCGGCCCGGATGACGGCATGCGCCTTCGCCGGAATGTCGAACGCGCCCGATTGATCGAGCGAGGCGAAAGCGGCGCGAACCGCAGCGGGATCGCGCCCCGTCGCGTCGAACAACAGGCGCTCGAAATTGGACGAGACCTGAATGTCCATTGACGGCGACTGAGTCGGCGTCACGCCGCGCGGCTCATAACGTCCGCTCGCGAGCGCCCGCGCCAGGATGTCGTTGGCGTTGGTCGCGACGATTAGTCGATCAATCGGCAGGCCCATGCGCTTGGCGACATAGCCGGCGAGCACGTCGCCGAAATTTCCTGTCGGCACGGCGAAAGAAATATCACGATGCGGCGCGCCGAGCGCGACGGCGCTGGTAAAATAGTAGACGGTCTGCGCAACGACTCGCGCCCAGTTGATCGAATTGACGCCTGCGAGTCCGACGCGCGTTCGAAAGGGAGCGTCGCGAAACAATCGCTTCAAAATCGCCTGGGCGTCGTCAAAAGAGCCTTGCAGCGCGATCGTGTGAACATTGTCGTCGTCGACGGTGGTCATTTGTTTGCGCTGCACGTCGGAGACTCGGCCGTGCGGGAAAAGAATAAAGACGTCGACGCGATCCAATCCCTTGAACGCCTCAATCGCCGCGGCGCCCGTGTCGCCGGAAGTGGCGCCGACGATCGTGGCGCGGAGATTTCGCTTCTCGAGCAGATGATTCATCATGCGCCCGAGGAGCTGCATCGCCAGATCCTTGAAGGCGAGCGTCGGCCCGTGGAAAAGTTCGAGAACGAAGAGATTGTCGCCGATCTGAGTCAGCGGCGCGATGGCGCAATGTCGGAAGTCGCTATAAGCGTTCGCCGTCTGCGTCGGCAAAACTTCGGGCGAAAAAGTCTCGCTAAGATAAGGCGCAATCAATCGCGCCGTCGCTTCGGCGTATGGGCGTCCGGCGAGCGCGGCGATGTCGGAAGGCGCCACGTGCGGATAGGCGAGCGGCGTATAGAGCCCGCCGTCGGGCGCAAGACCGGCGAGCAGAACATCATCGAAGCCGAGCTGCGCGGCCTCGCCGCGCGTTGAGAGATAGCGCAACCTTTGATCCATCGACGCGGAGGGCGCGCCGCCTGCGACGCGCATGTCAGTGCGCCTTTTCATAGCATATTCGCGATCGCTGCAAGGCCGAGTCTAACGCTCTTGCGAGGCGCCGTCGCACGCCAGGACGCCGCGGGCGTAAAGCGCGAAAATCGCGAGAAGCGCGAGCGACAGGCCGAACCAGGTCACGGCATAGGAGAAATGATTGTTGACGATCGTCGGAACGCCGCCGATGGGGCGCGGCCAGTCAGACGCCTCCGCCGGAGCGGCGTCGATGACAAGCGCGAAGGGCGCGGCGTTCGTCAGTCCGAGCGCGGCGGCGATCGCCCCAGGGTCTCGCGCAAAAAAAACGCCTTTCGCCGGCTCGTCGGCAGGCGTGAAAGGGTTGCGCCGCTCCGGCGCCCGCAGCAGTCCAACGAGCGTCGCTTCGCCGGAAGGGAGGGTGCGCAACGAGGCGTCATTGGCCTTCGACGCGGGGATAAAGCCGCGATCGACGAGCACGACGCCGCCGCCCCTCAATTCGAAAGGGGTCACCAGCGAATAGCCCGGCTCTCGGCTGGCGCCTTCCGGCGGCGCGGAGAAGATGAGCGCGCCGCCGTCGATGAATCGGCCGGTCGCGCGCACATGCATGAAATCATAGTCGTCGGGGCGAAGCGCGCGCCATCCTTCGGGTAGGGGTATCGGCCGCGGCGCCTGAGTCGCCCGCTGTTCGACGCGTGCGATCAACGCCTCCTTTTCGCCGAGCCGCCGCACCTGCCAAAACCCGAGACTGACCAGCAGAGCAAAAAGCAGCGCCGTCGCCGCCGCCGGCCACAAAAGCGCGCGTGCGGAGCGGCTCACGACTAATGGCGGCTTTCTTCAGCCTTGTTGAAATATTGCAGCGCGATCAACAGGCCCTTGATCGGCCGCAGGAGCGCGATGCAGAGGACGGCCGACAAGGGCAGGAGGATCGCCGCGTGCACCCAATAGGGGGGCTGGTATGACACCTCGACATACCACAGCACCGCGATCGCGATGAATCCGACGATCGTCATGACGAAGATCGCCGGGCCGTCGCCCGCGTCGGCGAAGGAGAAATCGAGTCCGCAAACCTCGCATTTGGGCGCGACCGTCAGGAGTCCTTGCAGCATATGTCCCTCGCGGCAGCGGGGACATCTGCCGAGAATCCCGTCGATATAGAGCGACGCCGGCGGATAGACATGCTCTTCTGACATAGTGCGTCTCCAACGAAAACGGCCACGGGCGCGCCCGTGACCGTCCAATGTTTCGATTGGGCGGCGCAGGGCCCTAGTCCATGACCCCGCCCCAGTTCCCCCAGACATAGATGCAGGCGAATAGAAACAGCCAGACCACGTCGACGAAATGCCAGTACCAGGCGGCGAACTCAAAGCCTAGGTGCTGATCAGGCGTGAAGGCGCCCTTGAAGACGCGCAGCAGGCACACGAGGAGAAAGATCGTGCCGACGATGACATGGAAGCCATGGAAGCCCGTGGCCATGAAGAAGGTCGAGCCGTAATTCGTCGCCGCCGGCTTCGCCGGGTCAAAGGCGAAAGCGAAGGGCGCGTGGAGATATTCATAGGCCTGGATCGTCGTGAACAGCAGGCCGAGCCCGATCGTCGCGATCAACCCCTTCTTCAGCGTGTCGCGGTTATTTTCCAAAAGACCGTGATGGGCCCAGGTCAGAGTCGCGCCGGAGGTGAGCAGAATGATCGTATTGAGAAGCGGCAGCTTCCAGGGCTCAAAACCTCGACGCCCTTCGGCGGCCAGACGCCCTGAAACAATTCGGTCCGCAGGACCTGCACCGCATCGTCCGGGAAAAGCGCCGAATTGAAGAACGCCCAGAACCAGGCGACGAAGAACATCACTTCTGAGAAAATAAACAGGATCATCCCGTAGCGGTGATGCAACCGCACCACCGGCGAGTGAAATCCGCCGACGCTCGCTTCGTGGATGATGTCGCTCCACCAAGCGTACATCACCGCCAACACGCCGGCGAGGCCGACGAAGAATACGATGCCGCCGAAATTCATGCCCCCGATCGGCGCGCCTTTGTGCTGCGCCATCCACATGACCGCGCCGATCGCCGTGATCAGCGCGGCGGTCGCGCCCACGATCGGCCACGGACTCGGATCGACCAGATGATAGTCGTGTTCGGGTTTAGCGTGTCCGTCCGCCATCTTGCTCTTCCTCATCCATCGGCCGGCGGTCCCCGGCCAGTCCCCATAAGTTCGCCGCGCGCCAAGCCGCGCAGCGCATCAGCTCTTCGGCCTTGCCGTCGGTGACTCGCTCGTCTTCGAGGGAGCGGAGTCCTTTAGGGCGAAGAACGTGTAGGAAAGCGTGATCTCACGAACGCCGCGCATGCCTTCTTCGCGCTCAAGCGCCGGATCGAGATAGAATACCACCGGCCATTCCTCCGCCTCATGCGGACCGAGCCGCTTCTCTTCGAAGCAGAAACAGGCCACCTTGACGAAGAAGGCGCCCGCCTGGCCAGGCGCGATATTGTAGGCCGCCTGGCCGCTCGTCTCGCGATCGGAAGTATTGGCGACCTTGTAGTAGACGGTTTTGGTTTCGCCGGTGCGAAGCGACACCTTCGCGACCTCCGGTTCGAAGCGCCACGGCAGATCGCGCGCGACATTGGCGTCGAAACGCACGGTCAGCACGCGTTCGCCGGGCGCGGTCGGCGCCGCGACGACATCGATCTTCGGCGTGCCGCCGAAACCCGTCGCAGCGCAAAAGGCCTTGTACAGCGGAACCGAAGCGAAAGACAGCGCGAGCATTGCCGACGCGCCAACGACCAGCGCGGCCGCGATAAGCCGCGGCCGGGTGCGGGAATGTGGTGCGGGCGCGTTCATGGCTTTAGATCGTCCGGTTGATGATGGCCGCCCCGAACTTCACAATAGTGACGGCGTAGAACAGCAGGGCAAGTAGGGCGATCGTCGCGCCGATGGCGATGTTGCGCTGTCGGCGGCTGTGCGCCTGTTCTTTGGTCAGGACAACGCCCGGTCCGCCGAATGCGCCGTCACGGTCCTTCATCTTGTCGCTTGCGTCGCTCATCTCGTTCACCATTCGCTTAGTTGCCTAGATCAGCGCGAAAATATGCGCCGTCTGCTCCACGACGAGCGCCAGGAACAGCACGAACAGATAGAGGATCGAGAACAAAAACATTCGGCGCGCCGCAGCGCGGGCCGCTTCGCCTTCACGCTTCCTGAACACCGCCGCAGCGGCGGCGACGAGCGCGACGCCGAACCCGATCGAGGCGAGCCCATAGGCGAGCGACGCGAAGCCCAGAAGCCACGGAGCAACGCCGAGCGGCGCGAGCGCCAGAGCATAGATCAGAATTTCGAGCCGGGTGCGGTCTTCGCCGGCGACATTGGGCAGCATCGGCACGCCGGCGCGGCCGTATTCCTCGCTTTTCAGCAAGGCGAGGGACCAAAAATGCGGCGGCGTCCACAGGAAGATGATCGCAAAGAGCACGACGCTCGCGAGATTGATCTCGCCGGTCGCGGCGGCGTAGCCGACCATCGGCGGAAGGGCGCCGGCGGCGCCGCCGATGACGATGTTCATCGGCGTCCAGCGCTTCAGCCACATCGTATAGACCGCGACATAGAAGAAGATGGTGAAGGCGAGCAGCGCCGCCGCAAACCAATTCGCGACATAGCCGAGCGTGAAGACCGAGAGCGTCGCCAGAACGAGGCCGAAGGCGAGCGCCGACTCAGGATCGAGCCGTCCGGCGGGGATCGGACGCTTGCGCGTGCGCGTCATGAGCGCATCGATGTCGGCGTCGTACCACATGTTGAGCGCGCCGGAAGCGCCTGCGCCGACGGCGATCGCGAGGATCGAGGCGAAGCCGATCAACGGATGCGGCGGCGTGGGCGCGAGCAACAGGCCGGCGAGCGCGGTGAACACTACGAGCGACATCACGCGCGGTTTGAGAAGCGCGAAATAGTCCGAAGGCGACGCGACCGAAATGCGTGGCGCCTGTTCCTCATGCAGATAGGATGCGTCGCTCATGGCGTTTCACTCTGTACTGTCGACCGAGACCGGCGCAGCGCCCGCATCATCGCGCGCCGGCATGCAGCGCCGGCGCAAATTCTCTCGCGCCGGCGTCTGGTTCCTTACCGGCCTGACCCGCTGATGCGCGGCAGGACCTCGAATTGATGGAACGGCGGCGGAGAGGGCAGAGTCCACTCCAACGTCGTCGCGCCAACGCCCCAGGGATTGGCGCCGGCCACCCGCTTCTTCAGGAAAGCGTCGATGATCGTGTAGAACCAGACGATCAGCGAGAGCGTGACGAAAATCATGCCGCTCGACGACACCAGATTCCACAGCGCGTAAGCGTCGGGATAATCGATGTAGCGGCGCGGCATTCCGCCGAGTCCGAGGAAGTGCTGCGGGAAAGACGACGTTGACGCCGATGAACAGCAGCCAGAAGTTCGCCTTGGCCAATGTCTCCGAATACATGTAGCCGCTCATTTTGGGGAACCAGTAATAGAACCCCGCGTAGAGCGCGAAGACTGCGCCGAGCGACAGCGTGTAATGGAAGTGCGCGACGACATAGTATCCTTCGTGGAACTGCTTGTCGGCGCTGGCGTTCGCGAGCACGACGCCGGTGATGCCGCCCATCGTGAACACGAATATGAAGCCGATCGCCCAGATCATCGGCGCGCGGAACGAGATCGATCCGCCCCACATCGTCGCAATCCAGGAGAAGATCTTGATGCCGGTCGGCACCGCGATCACCATCGTCGCCAGCGTAAAGTATCGCTGGGCGTTGAGCGACATGCCAACCGTATACATGTGGTGGGCCCACACGATGCTGCCGAGCACGCCGATCGAGACCATGGCGTAGGCCATGCCGAGATAGCCAAACACCGGCTTCTTGGCGAACGTCGAGACCACCTGGCTGATAATGCCGAAGCCCGGAAGGATAACGATATAAACTTCCGGATGGCCGAAGAACCACAGCAGGTGCTGGAACAGCAGCGGGTCGCCGCCGCCTGCCGGGTCGTAGAACATCGTGCCGAAGTTGCGGTCTGTGAGCAGCATCGTCACGCAGCCGGCGAGCACAGGGAGCACGAGCAGCAGCAGGAAGGCGGTCACAAGCATCGACCACACAAACAGCGGCATTTTGTGCAGCGTCATGCCGGGCGCGCGCATGTTGAAGATCGTGGTGATGAAATTGATCGCGCCGAGGATCGAGGAGGCGCCGGCGAGATGCAGCGCCAAAATCACGAAATCCATCGCCGGGCCGGGCGAACCGGTGTTCGACGACAGCGGCGGATAGAACGTCCAGCCGCCGCCAAAGCCCTTCATGCCCGGCGCGCCTTCGACGAACATCGAAATGACGGCGAGAACGAGCGAGGAGACCAGCAGCCAGAACGAGATGTTGTTGAGGCGCGGGAACGCCATATCCGGCGAGCCGATCATGATCGGCACGAACCAATTGCCGAAGCCGCCGATCAGAATGGGCATGGCCATGAAGAAGATCATGAGCACGCCATGGACGGTGATGAACACGTTGTAGAGGTTCTTGCCGGCGTCAAGCGCCATTGCCGGATCGGCGCCGTTCAGGAACTCGGCAAGCCCCGGAAAGATCTGCACGCCCGGATAGGCGAGCTCGAGCCTCATGGCGAGCGACAGCAGAAAGCCGATGACGCCGCCAATCGACCCCAGAATGATGTAGAGCGTGCCGATGTCCTTGTGATTGGTGGAGAAGAGGAAGCGGCGCAAACCCCTCGGATGATCATGCGCTCCCGCCATCGTCGAACTCGCCATCGTCATGTTCCTTAGAAAGACTAGTGTGTTCAGTTGCGTCTCGATTCGACGGCCGTTTAGCGGCTGTCGGCGGCGACGCGCACGCGCGCGCCCGCGTCGGCGAACTTCTTCTTAGATTCGGCAAGCCACGCTTCGTATTTTTCGCGACTGACCGCACGGATCACGATCGGCATATAGGCGTGGTCCTTGCCGCAGATGAAGAAGCACTGTCCGTAATAGACGCCCTCCTTCTCGACCTTGAACCATGTCTGGTTCAATCGGCCCGGGATCGCATCCATGCGAACGCCAAACGATGGAACGCCGAACGCGTGGATGACGTCGTTTGACGTGAGATGGACGGCGATGACTTCATTAACCGGCACCAGGGCTTCATTGTCGACCGTCAACAGACGAAGGTCGCCAGGCTGGAGTTCGGATTCGGGCTTGAGCATCTGATCAAAGCCGAAACCGCCGCCCTGGTCCTCCGGATATTTATACGACCAATACCACTGGTTCCCGGTCACTTTGATCGTGACCGACGCCTCCGGCACCTCGACCTGCTGGGCCAGCAGCCGCAGCGACGGGACGGAGATGAACAGCAGGATCAGGACCGGAATGAGGGTCCAGATGATCTCGAGCGGCGTATTGTGCGTCAGCTTCGACGGAACCGGATTCGCCTGCTCATTGAAGCGATAGCAAACGTAGATCAGCAGTCCCAGAACGAACAGCGCGATGAACGAAATGATCGGCATCAGCACCACGTTGTACAACTGCTGAGTCGCCAGACCGACTGGGGTGACCATATTCGGAAGGCCCAGGCCGCCAGGGACAGGCTGTCCTTCAGCTTGAGCGAGTGCGACGCCGGCGCACAAAATCGCGGGAACCGCCACGGCGGCCGCCAAGGCGGCGCGCGTCAGCATCTGTCGATTGACGTTAAACATCAAAGTCGCCTTCTTTCGAACCCTTCGCCAGCATTCATTGTTCTTCTTGCGATTTCCGTGCGCGGCCCGCCCAAACCCCGCCCCGCTCGGTAGTCGGCCGGTTCAATCACAAACCGCAGCTATGCGCAATTGTTTGCAACGCCCCATTTTGCAGACAAATCGTCGCGCCGAAGCCCTTGCCAAACAATGCGGCGAGCGCGTCTAAGAACTTGACAGTCAGAGTGCATTTGATAGGCAACGGCGGTCGCGCCGGCGACCCGCGGCGACCGGCCGCATTCCCTGCGAAGGCGAATCGGAGCGGGTGCGCCATCTTCCGGGAGACAGAATGAAGTCCTCGCGCAACGCAAAATTCGGGCGCCTATTGCGACATCGGGTCGCGGCTGTGGCTGCGGCAATTTTGCTGCCCCTCGCAAACAGCGCAACGCATGCGCAAAGCGCTTCCGTCAAGGGAAAATTCGGCGATTGGGAGCTGCGCTGCGAAAAGCCCGCCGGAGCCGCAACCGAACAATGTGCGCTGATCCAAAGCGTCGTCGCCGACGACAAGAGCAATGTCTATCTCGCCATCCATGTGCTGAAGACGAGCGACGGTAAAAGCCGGCTGTTGCGCGTCATCGCGCCGCTGGGCGTGCTTCTGCCTAATGGACTGGGTCTGAAAATCGACCAGACCGACATCGGCCGCGCCGGCTTCGTCAAATGCCTGCCCACCGGCTGCATCGCGGATGTCACGATGGACGACAAGCTGATCGATCAGTTTAAGAGCGGCAAGATCGCCACGTTCATCATCTATCAGGTTCCGAACGAAGGCATCGGCCTGCCGCTGACTCTGCAGGGATTCAAGGATGGATTCGCAAAGCTGCCGTAACAGTGCCGTCAGTGGCCCGAGACGCCTGTCCATGAAGATTGACTGCCGCAAGGGTCTGGCCATTGCGCTTTCGACATCTGTTGCGCTTACGCCCGTGGCTGTCGCGGCGTTCGAACTGCCTAAGCTTCGCGTGCCGAGCATTTTCGGCGGCGAGCAGAAGGAGGGCGAACCGCCCCCCGCCGGCGCCACGCCCGACTGTCCTCAAATTTTCGTCGACAGCGGGGCGGCGATGCTACGTTCGCCGCCGGACGCTGACAGCGCCAATGTTCGCTATCAGCTTTCGCTCGGCGAAACGGCGCGCCAATGCATCATCGACAGCGAAGGCCTGACGATCAGAGTGGGAATCGAAGGTTCTGCCGTGCTCGGGGCCGCGGGCCAGCCCGGCGTTTTTGGCGCAAATTTACGGGTGGCGATTCGTCGTCAGAAAGACGATACGCTCGTCGTATCGAAGATTTATCGCGTGAGCGCGTCGGTTCCGAAAGGCGGAACGCGCGGCGAATTTCAGGTGATCGCCGACCCGATCACGGTGCCGATGATGAGCCCGCGCGCGCAGGACGACTACGAGATCCTCGTCGGCTTCACGCAGGGCGCGGAAAAGCCCGCCATCGATAAAAAGCGCCGCGGCGGCTAGATCACGCCGCAATGGATTAGTGGGCGAGAGACTTCAATTCCTTGATGCCGTCGGCGACGAAATCTTTACCAGCGGCTGCGCCGCTCGATAGCGCGCGCTCGGCGATCTTGACGGCGGCGTCGGCTGCCGCGGCGCGCACTTCGGCTGAGGCCGCGGCTTCCGCCTGAGCGATCTTCTGCTCGACCTGCCTGACGCTGCGCGCCATGAACTCATCGAGCCGGCGACGACCCTCGGCGGCGACCATTTCCGCCTCCTCCTTCGCCTGCGCAACGATGGCCTTGGCCTCGGCTTCCGCTTCGGCCCGCTTGTTCTCGAAGGAAGCGAGCAGCGCCTCGGCTTCCTGGCGCAGCCGCTCGGCTTCGGCGAGTTCGCCCTTGATGCGGTTGATGCGCGCGTCGATCAGCGCGGCGAACTTCGAATGCGCGCCGACCCAAAGCATCACGAGCAGGAAGATCGTAAAGCCGACGGCGACGTAGAATTCCGCGTCAAAATGCATTGAGCGTCTCCTTGGCGGTCGACGACGCGTGATCCTTGGCGAGCGTGGATTGATCGATTTTGGCGCCGGTGAGCTTTTCGACGATCGCAGCCGCAGCGTCGACGGCGATTTGCTCGACATTGGCGAGAGCAGTCGTTTTTGCGTTGGCGATGCGCTCGTCGGCGGCGCGAATCTTCTCCGCCGCTTGCGATTCGGCGAGCGCGCGCTGCCTCGCGGTCTCAGCGGCGATCTTGTGCTGCGCGTCGCGCCCGATGGCCTGCGCCTCCTCGCGGCGGCGGCGCAGATTTTCGTCGTTCGCCGCGGCGGCGGCCTGCGCCTTCGACTGCATGTCGCGCGCGGCGCCGAGATCTGAGGCGATTTTCGCGCCACGGTTCTCGATGATGCCGCCGACGCGCGGCAGCGCGATGCGGGACATCAGCACGTAGAGCAGCCCGAAAATGATGACGAGCCAGAAGATCTGCGGCGCGAAATTTTCCGTCTGGAAAGGCGGAAAGGCGCCCTCGTGATGCGACTCGCCGGCGCCGACGGACTCATGCGTCGTCTGCTCGCCCTCGGCGGCGAAAGCGGAAGAGATGATCGCCATGGACATGATCCAAGCCTATCCAAGTCTCGGGACTGGCCGCACGACCTCGTGCGGTGAAAAAAAAGCGTCCGGCCGCAAGGCCGGACGCGAAACGTCACTGCTTCAGGAACAGCAGGATCGCGATCAGAAAGGCGAAGATGCCCAGACCTTCGGCAAGCGCCGCGCCGATGATGGCGTTGGTGAACTGAGAAGCGGCCGCCGACGGGTTGCGGAGCGCGCCGTTGACGAAATTGCCGAAGATGATCCCGACGCCGATCGCCGCCGCGCCGGTGCCGATCGCCGCGAGTCCGGCGCCGACGAGTTGCATTTCTGACATGTTCTTCTCCTGCTGGATGGGGCGACGTTTATTGTTCGATGTTTATCAGTGGCCCGGGTGAATCGCGTCGTTCAGATAGACGCATGTGAGAACGCTGAAGACGAAGGCCTGCAGACAGGCGACGAGCAGTTCGAGCGCATAGAGCGCGACGATGGCGAGGAGCGGCACCGGCGCGAGCGCGGCCCAGACTCCGGCGCCGAGCAGCATCATCACGAAGCCGCCGAAGACGGCGAGGGTGATGTGGCCGGCGAGAATATTGGCGAAGAGACGAACCGAGAGCGACACCGGCCGCGACAGGAAGGAGATGATCTCAATCGGCACCAGCACGACGAGCACGGGCAGGGGCACGCCATGCGGCACGAACAGATTGAGAAAGCCGAAGCCGTGGCGATAGAGGCCGTAAATGACAACGAGCGAAATCACCACGGCCGCGAAGGCGAAGGTGACCACGATCTGGCTCGTCACCGAATAGGTGTAGGGAACCAGACCAATCAGATTGGCGATGAGGATGAAGGAGAACAGCGTAAAGACGAAGGGGAAGAATTTCATCCCCTCAGTTCCCGCGGTCTGGCGCACCATGCCGGCGACGAATTCATAGAGCATTTCGGCCATCGCCTGCACGCGGCCCGGCACGATCGCCTTCTTCGAGGTCGCGAGGATCATCAGCGCGACGACGCCGAGGGCGGCGAGCAGCATGAACAGCGAGGCGTTGGTGAAGGATGTCTCGATGCCGCTGATCTCGAAGGGCCACAGCCGATGGAGCTCGAACTGCTCGATGGGATTGGGCTTGGCGGCTGCTTCTTCCGGATTCATCGTTCTTTCCGGACGTCGCCGCCCGGCCCCGCATGGCGCGCCGCAGCGCGCCTCTCGTTTAGTCTTCGCCGGGGCCTTTCGGCTTCGCCACGCGATAGACGTTCCAAAATCCCGCCGCGACGCCCAGTCCCAGCATGACGACCAGGAGCCATGGCGTCGTCCCGAGCCATTTATCGGCCTGCCAGCCGATCAGCGCGCTGACCAACACCGCCCCGACAAATTCGGAGAAGGCGTTGAGGCCCACGCGCATCGCGCGCGTAAAACCTTTGCGCTCTGGCGGCGGCCGCCTCGGCGGCTTGCTCTTCGTCGACCTTGCGCAAGGCCGCGTTGAGCTTTTCGAGCCGCGCGTTGAGCGCCGCGCGCTCCGCGTCCTCTTCGTTCTCGTCGCTCATCGGCGCTCTCCGCCCCGCATATTGCGCCACGCGCAAAATTTGACGATGGCGCGACGCCGCGCGACGGGAAAGTCGAACCGTTCGGGAGATGGCGCGAAACTCTCGGCTTGCGGCCGATCCTTCCGAGCCGCGCGCAACATATTTGCGGGCCTTGATTTAGTCAAGGCGAGGCTCGCTCGCGTATGTCATTGGAATTATGTTATTTTATTCAGCATGCGCCCATCTGACGCCCAACGAGGCGCCGCGGCGCGTCAAAATGGCGGCGCGAGCAGGCGTGGAACTGTGACGGCGTCAAAATTGTTGCGCTTTTATGACGCTCACGCTGCGATCTCTCGCGCCTTTGGTCGCCTTCCTGCTCTTGCTCCTTGCGCCGAGTCTCGCGATCGCCGCCGGCGCCATATCCTTTCAGTTGCGCTTTGAAGCGCTGCTCGCCGTCTCCATGCTTTGCATCGCGGCCTGCGTGCTCGGCGGCTATTCCTTCGCCGAACTCGGTCTCGGGCTGCCCAGAGGCGGCCGCGTCTGGCTGATCTGCGGCGCGCTGACCTGCCTTTTGCTCGCGGCGATCGTCGTCGAAGCGCAGTTTCTTAGCCATCCGCAGGCGCCGCCGAACTGGATCGCCTTTGCGCCCTTCTATGTGTTGGTGTCTAGTCCCTGCCAGGAGCTCGTCTGCCGTTCGATCCCGAAGCTGATCGCTGATCGGCTGCAGATGAGCGGACGCCATTACGTGCTGTTTTCCTCGGCGGTGTTTTCGCTGATGCATGCGGCCTATGGCGATCCCGTCCTGCTCGCGAACACTTTTCTAGCGGGAGTCGCCTGGAGCACCGCCTATCTTTTCACCCGTAACGTCTGGCCCTTGACCGCGTCTCACGCCGCCGTCGGCTCATTCGCCTTCTGGATCGGGCTCGCCTGATTGACGCGGCGCGGCCTAGCGACAATCGCCGCGCGCAGCAGCAGCCACAGCACGCAAGCATTCATGAAGTGCCAGACAAAATGCGCGCCGAGCGGAACTGCAGGGCATATCGCGCGATCGATCGTCCGAAAGAAAAGCGAGATGGAAAACAGCAGCGCCGCGGCGGCGAGCGCGCTCGCGGTCTCGCGGCGTCCGCTTCGCCGCCAAAGCAGCGCGGCGAAGACTATTAGCGCGGCGAGCGCCGGCAGATAGCCGACCGAACCGTTGAGCGCCTCAATCCTCGCTACCGAAAAGGAAAGGGCGGTGAAGCCAAGCGTGAGCTTCATCGTCGACGCCATCCGCAGTCCGAAGAAACGGCGCAGCGCCAGCAGGAAATAGCCGTAGATGAAAATTGCAATGGGGATCACGTCGAGCAGCATCGCGCCGCGCGTCGCCACCGTATGGAAGATGAAGCTGCCGACGCCGACCGTCGCCGTGATGGCGATGAGCGCAAGCGCGGGAAAATCCGTCCCGCCGCGTCGCCGCCAAAGCAGGAGGGCGCTCGCGGCCGCGATCACGAAGGCGAAGTTGCTCATGGCGTTCGCCGGCTCAGCCCAGAAGGCCGAGTTTTGTCGCTCGCAATAATCGATTACCGGCGCGCGCCAATCCATGAACGACTCATACGGTCCAATTGCCACGCCGCCACGACGGATCACCCATCTCACTTAAGGGGGGAGTGATTACGCTTTCTCCCCCGGCAAGGGCGTCCGCTCGCCCAGCGTATCGCGCAGATAGAGTTTGATCACCGCAACATAGATGATGACCGTCAGCGGCGCGGCGAAGATCGTGGCGCCGAGACCGAACAGCGTGCCGAAAAGCGCGATTGAAATCAGCATCAGCGCCGGCGGCACGCGCACCAATTGCCGCTGAATGAGCGGCATGATCATGTTGCCGTCAAGCTGATGAATGGCGAGATAGGCGAGGATCGTCCAGAGCATGGCGTATGGTCCGATCGTCGCGGCGACCGCGACCGACGGAAAGATTGCCAGAATCGGGCCGATATAGGGGATGAATTCCGAAAGACCCGATATGGCGCCAAGCGCGATTGGCGAGGGCAGGCCGATGAGCCATACGGCGACGCCCGCCATAACGCCCACCGTCACCATTTCCATCATCTGACCGAGCAGCCAGCGGCGCAGCGCGGTGGAGACATGGCCAAGCGTTTCGCGCGCTCTATTGCGCCAGCGCGGCGCGAACAGCAGGGTAAAGCCTTCGGCGTATAGTCTGGGCTCGCTCGCGAGAAAGACGCCGGCAAAAAAAGCGACAAGCGCGCCGAGAACGGCTTCGATGCTGACGGTGAACGACCGCCCGATCAGGCTCGAGAGCGAAATGTTTTCGCTGAGCGATTTCGGGAGATAGTCCGACAGGCCCGATCGGCTGAGCGCGAGCGATAGGGAATCGGCCGCCTCTTCGGCGCTGCGCAGCACATCGTGAAACTCCGTCGCCATGGTGCGACCGAACAGATAGAAGGTCGCCCCGACCATCGATGCGATCAGCAGGCCTGAAAGCGCGAGCGCCAATCCGCGGGGCAGGCGGAGCTTGAGAAACGGAGTCGCGACGAGATGAATGAGCGTCGCGACGAGCACCGCGCCGGTTGCGAGCACAATGACGTTAAAGAGCAGCCAGACGAGAAAAGGGGTGAGGGCGAGCGCGATGAAAATTGCCGAACGCAGAACGAATTCGCCTCTGGTCATTTGAGCTTTCCCGTCCTGCCAGCAAGCGCCCGGCGGACGGGCGCATGCGTCTTGTCCGCAAAGTGAATTGTTTGATCTCCCCCGCGCACGAATTGCGCTTCAGCGAAGCGCAATTGTTCTGATCAAGATCGTGATTTCTGCCTGCTCATGTCTGGCTTCTTGGACGACCGACTCGTGCGACGGCTTATTTGGTAAGATTCGCCGAAACCGGCGGCAATATAATCACGTAGGCATGGCCGGCACGCCGAAGAGCCATGGGTGCAGATAAAGAACAATCGCGAAGAGCGCGGTTCCGACGCCGACCGCAATCGCGTCCCCGCGCGTAAATTCTGAAATCCGCGGCGCGCCGCCGTCACCCCGCTTCTTGAGGGCGATGCGGTCGAAGACCGCCCAGGCGAGGAACGATCCGAACAGGATCATGCCGCCGAGATCGCCATTGACGAGAAGATGAGCGAGCGCCCAGCTCTTTATCGCGACAAGCATCGGATGGCGCAGCCAGCCGCGAATGCGCCCCGGAGGCGCGCGGCGGCTTGCGATCGCAACGAAAGCGAACCAGACGAGGGGCGGCGCGAGATAATGCATCCACTGCGGCGGCGTCCAAATCTGAATCATGCCTTCCGCGCGATAGCGGATGAAGCCGTAGACGATGAGCGCCAAACCGATGGCGGCGACGAGCCCGTAGGCGCCCTTATAGGTTCTCAGGCCGTAACGCTCGATCAGCCCCGCGCGCGTTTCGCGAAAGACCGTGAGCGTGTGAATACCGAGAAAAATGACGATTCCGACAATGAGAATAAGCATGATCTCTCCAGCTTCTGCATCGAATGACCTTCTAGAAGCACCGCACGTGCGCCTCGGCCTGAGCGCGGCGCAACTCCTGGAGCGCGTCGCGCGCGGCGTCAGTATTGCGCATTAGCGCGCCGACCTGCCCCGCCTGCTGGTTGACGCTCGCCACGGTCTCGGCGGCGACATAGCGCTCATAGGGCAGAATGGTCGCGATGACGTCTATGGAGCACGAGCATTGGTCCAGGGAGAGGCGGGTGTCGCCGTTGGCTTTCATGCAGCCAAAGACATAGTCGGCGCGCGCGGCGGTCGGATAGTCGTTAAGATCGGCGGCTTGTGCCAAACCTCCCGCAAGCGAAAGCAGCGCGGTGAGGACGAATTCCGATGTGAGGCGCATCTTTTTCGTTCCTGGCGCGTTCTGTCCCGAGAGCCTTTCGCACGCGTCAACGTGAACCGGTATTCAACGAAAGACGGAGGCGCAAGCTTAAGTTTCGAGCGGCGAGGCTCATTGCGAGTCTTGTGGCGAAGTTAACAGAATGCGGCTGGATAGGCGGAAGATGGCAGGCCAGCGCTGGCTGTTCGGCTTCCGCCGCGGTCGCGTCTTAAGTCGCGTCGTCCAGCCGCCCCATTTGGAGGACGGCATGTCGAAGCCCCTTTACACATTTTCCCTGCTGGCGCTGGTGACGCTCGCGAGCGCGTCCTGGTCGGGCGCACTCGCTCATGGCGCCATGCAACGCCAGCGCAACGCCTGTCTGCTGAAGGTCGGACCGGACTTCATGTATTTTTCCGGCTATCAGCCGGCCGCGTCGCGCAATAGATTCTGCGAGGACATTCCCGGGACCGGCGACACGATTTTCGTTCTGGATTACGCTCAGGACGAGATGCGCGACATGTCGACGGATTTCCGCATTATTCGCGACGTCGGCGAAAGGGAGGAGCAGGGGCGACTCGATGCGGTGACGGTCGCCTATCTGCCGCCTAAGGTATATCCGGCGGGAACTCTCAATTTCGAACATGTCTTCAAGGAACCCGGTGAATTCGTCGGGATCGTCACGGTCGAAGGGCCGAACGGAGAGCATTGGGTGTCCCGGTTTCCCTTCACCGTCGGTGGGCGGCCGCTGTCGGCGCGAATGCCTTATTTTCTGATCGCCGCCGCCGGCGTGCTGGCGCTCACCCTGTTCGTCTGGGGTAAGGAGGAGCAGCCCGCGCGCCGCCGCGTTTGAACTGAAACTGTCGCCGTCACGCGGTCGTCACCTTGCGCGCGCATAGACTGAGCGGAGCCTTCCAACGTTCTGCGTATGTGGAAAGCTCAAACGCCGGACCGGAGGTACGTCCGGCGTTTTTTATTTTACAACCCCAAATGGCGGAAAGGAAACGGCTTAGGAATACTATGCGATTTTGAGGACTTAACCCTGTTCGCCTCTTGCCGAAGCCGCGTCGTCTTGCCATCATCGCGGCGCAGAGGCTTCCATGGGCGAATTGGTCAAGCGATTCTCGGGATTTACTTACAGTGGGCAGGGAGGACTGCAGCGCGACGGTAAGCGCGTCCACCTTGGCCCCCAGGCGCGCCAACTCCTCGAGCTGCTGCTGGACTCTCCCGGCCTTTTTGTGACCAAGAGCGAAATCGCCGCACGCCTTTGGCCGGATCGCGCCGCCTCAGACGACTCCATCGACCGCTGCGCCTATCTCTTGCGAAAACCGCTGCGTGAGGCAGGCGGCGAAGATCTGGTGGCCACGGCTTATGGTCGGGGGCTCAGCCTTCGCGCCAAAGTCGAAACTGTCGATCAGGACGCCGTTCAGCCCGTTCGGCTGGCGGCGAGCGAGCCGCATATACTCGACCTCTGGCAAACCGCCTATGAACTTGCGGGAAACCGCACGCGTGAGGGTTTCGCCCGCGCGCAGGAAGCGATCGCTTCAGCGGCCCAGCTCGACCCCGGCAATCCATCGGTCTGGGCGCTCGCCGCGGATATCGCCGCTGGGCGAGTCGCGCGTGGATTTCTTCGTCCCGCCGAGGCCGCCGCGATGATTGAGGATTTCGCCGGCCGGGCGCTTGCCGCGGCGCCAGACCATACGCCGGCGCGGGCGGTTCTCGGATGGGCCCGTGGCGCGCTCAAAGGAAAGATCGCCGAAGGACTCCGGCTTCTCGACCAAGCGGTCGCCGAGGATCCGCTCTACGGCAAGGCGCGCGCCTATCGCAGTTGGCTGCTTGCCGTCGTGGATCGTCTCGATGAGGGACTCATCGATTGTGAAGAAGGTCTCGTGAACTCGCCGCACGATCAGGGGCTGCTGTCAATGCGCGCCTGGCTCATCCTCTGCGCCGGCGATCTCGAACGGGCGCGCCGCTATGCGCGCGACGGCGTGGATCTGCGGCCCGACGCCGCGACTTTGCATCTCGTGATGTCCATCGCATACAGTTTACAGGGCTTTCACGATCAGGCCGTGAGCGCGGCGCGCCGGGCGGTCGCGTCCAGCCCGGACGATCCCTTGCAATTGAGCGTGCTGGCCTATGCGCTTGCGCGCGCTGGCAAAGCCAAAGAAGCCGAAGCGCTCATCGCACGGCTGATCGACGACGCCGAACTTTACGCGCCGCCCTGCTTTCTCGGCGCCGCATATTTCGCGCTCGGCAAGCGTCCGCAAGCGCTCGACGCTATTCGCCGCGGCGTTGCCGAAGGCTGCCCCTGGAGTTCCTTCGTCCGAGTCGATCCGCGTCTGGCGTCCTTGCGCGCCGCGATTGACGGGCTGGGCCGCGCGCCGCAGGCCGAGGCGCGCTCCGCCGGTTGAAATCGCGCGCCTCAACGCTTATTGGCGCAGCACAGCGTTTTTCCGGAAGGTGAAAATGATCGGCCGTCTGAACCATGTCGCCATCGCCGTCGACAGCGTCGAAAAGGCTTCCGCCGTCTATCGCGACGCCCTCGGCGCGAAAGTGTCGGCGCCCGAAAGCCTGGCGGAGCACGGCGTCACGGTTGTTTTCGTCGAATTGCCCAACACCAAGATCGAGTTGTTGGAGCCTTTTGGCGAAAACTCGCCGATCGCCGGCTTCGTTGCGAAGAATCCGGCCGGCGGCATCCACCATATCTGCTATGAGGTCGAGAACATTCTCGAAGCGCGCGAACAACTCAAGGCTTCCGGCGCACGCGTTTTGGGCGATGGAGAGCCGAGAATCGGCGCGCATGGCAAGCCCGTGCTGTTTCTCCATCCCAAGGATTTCTGCGGCGCGCTGATCGAACTCGAGCAGGCCTGATGCCCTTTTCACTGCCGCTCGCGGCGGCAATCTACCTGACGATCTGGTGGATCGTGCTGTTTGCCGTGCTGCCGCTCGGCGTCCGATCCTCCGAAGAGGACGAGCTTCCCGAAGGCGCCGACCGTGGCGCTCCAGCATCGCCGGATATTCTCAAGAAAGCCGCGATCACGACGGTGGTGTCAGCCGTTGTCTTCGGCATCGTAGCGCTTTTCGCCAAGCTGACGGAGTAAGTGACGCGAGGCCCGCCGCCGGGGTTGACCGCCCCGCCGCCCGCCGGTAGTTGATCGCAAACGCGGGGGGAAGACCCGCGCGGCCGAACGGACCGACCCGCTCAGTCGACTTCGGCGGCGTCAATCCGCCGCAGCTAAAAGCGAGCGCGTAGCTCAGTCGGTAGAGCACCTGACTTTTAATCAGGGGGTCCCGGGTTCGAGCCCCGGCGCGCTCACCAAATATAACAACGTGTCTCGTTGTAGATGCGCGGCGGCCCGCCTCGGACGGCTATATCGGGCCGAGCGCCAGTCGCGCAGCTCAGGCTCCGGCGCAACGTCGCGAAATTTATGAGCGATATGCGCGCAAAGCTGCGGTGGGCAGGGCGTCTACGCGCCGATCCTATCAGAGCGCTTTTGATTTTGCATAGGCCGCCGCAGCGGCGCCGCGCATTTCCTCTTTGAAACCGGCAAACATATTGTCGAGCATTGTCGTGACCGCCGGGGGCGCCGTTCGAGGTTCGCCCGCATTGAAAGGCGGGGCTGGCGCATATTGCGCCAGCAGCTGAACGCCCTCGGCGTATTTTCGATCCCGTAACTCCGCGACCAGGGCGAGCGCGAAGTCCAGGCCGGCGGTGACCCCTTCCGCCGTGATCCTGTTTCGATCCCGCACGAAACGTCCCTCGGTCGGCGTCGCTCCGAAAACCGGCAACAGCGGCTTGGTGACCCAATGAGACGTCGCGCGATAGCCGTCGAGCAGGCCTGCGGACCCTAGCAGCATGGAGCCGGTGCAGACCGACGTCACGTAGCGTGCGCTATGTCCGGCGGCGCGAATATAAGCGAGGGTCTCTTCGTCGCGCATCGCGGCGAGCGTTCCGGTCGAACCTCCAGGAACACACAAAATGTCGAGGTCCGATTCGGCGTCCTCGAATCTCGCCGACGGCGTGAAGACGATGCCTGTGTCGCTGCGGATGGGATCGCGCGATTTGCCGACGATGTGTATCGTCGCGCCCATCAGATTGGCGAACATATATTGTGGCCCGACCATGTCGAGCGCGGTGAAGCCGGGGTAGATCAGAAAGGCAATTTTCTCCTTGCCGCGCCAATACGCAGGCATGTCCGGCATCTTATGCGTCGTCCTGCCGTCGTCCGGCGACGCGCTCGGGGCCGCCAAAGCGCCGCTTGCAAGCAGCATGGCGAAGGCGGCGACGCCATCGCCGAACTGACGGCGGTCCATCTCACTCATCGTCACTCCTTACATCCTACATCCGCGCGGAGAGCGACACGAAGACCGTGCGTCCCTCTCCCGGCGCAACTCTTCCGGAAAGATAGGGATACTGAACGAAATACTGCTGACCGCCGAGATTCTTGCTGTTGATTGCGAAGGTAAAATTCTCGTGCTTATAAGCAAGCGTCGCGTGGAAGGTGATATAGCCGCTGGTGCTCCACGGTCGCCCGACCAGCGCCCAGGGTTGAGGTTGGCCGATTTCGACCACGGTTCCCGATGCAGCGTAAAGTCCCGCGCCAAGCGACCACCCTTTAAGGGCGCCCTCGAAGAGCGCGCCGTCAAAGGCATAGTGCCCCCACAGGCGCCCGGAGTCGTGCGGCGCCAGATTGAGGGTGGCGTTCACCAGTCTGGGGTTTTCGTCGCGCGACACTCTCGCGTCAATATGCGCATAGCTTGCGAGAAAGGAGAGCTCCGCCGTCGGCTGCCAGACAAGATCGGCCTCAAAGCCGGTGGAACGCCATTCGCCCGACTGGCGCTGGGTCAGGCTGCCCGCTGGAGTCACCGGCACGCCGGTGCGTTTGAGATCGAAATAGTCGAGTGTGCCTGAAAGACCCATCGGGCCATTGAGCTTGACGCCAGCCTCCAACTGCTCCGAACCCTCGGGCTTTGGCGCGGCGCCGCCCGCGCCACTGAAGAATGTCACAGGCCGCAGGCCCTGCGCGTAGCTGCCATAGACCGAGAGCCAGTCGGTCACGTCGAAAAGCGCGCCGACGCGCGGAAGAAATGCGGTTTGGCTGGAATTGAAACTCGTCGGCGGGAAGACAGCCCTCTCCTCGGAGTAAATGTCGATGAAGGCGACCCGGCCCGCGGCGAGAATATGCAGGCGATCGAGAATCGTCGACTGCAGCTGCAGGGTGACGCCGGCGTTCTGATAGGTGTTGTTGACGCGACTGAAAATGGCGTAACCATCCTGGCCCGGCAACGGGTAGAGATAGGGCGGAAATACCGGCGCTCTGAAGTCGATGAGGATCGGGTAGAATGGCGCGAAAGCGCCGTACCCCGCAGCGTTGAGGATGGCTTGAATAGAAGGATCCGGCGCGGTGGCGTTGGCGCCGGCAAGGTAGCCCAGTTCCCAGACGCGGTTGAAGTCGCCGCCGAGCAGCAATTTGTTGCTGGTCGGCCCCTCGTCGAATTTAGCCATGACGTTCGACGTGACCGACACCTCCTTCACCTGCTGTTTGAGGATCGTGTTCGCCATATAGAACTGGCTGGGCCCGCCAATGATTCCGGGGCCGCCAAGCAGGGGCAGCAATGGATCGGCGTAGAAGGTCGGCGTATTGCCGAAGGGTATCTGCGAGGGCTCGTAAATGCCCGACGAAGAAAAGCGCGCGCTCGTGAAGGTGGAGAATGTTTCGTCGAACTTGTGATCGAAACGCAGCGTCACGCCGGACGAAGAGGTTCCGGTGCTGGGCAGGCCGGGCGTCGACAGAAAGGCGGTGGGACGGATCGCATAGAGCGAATGATCGATCGTTCCAACGGCCGGAAGTCCCGCATAGTCCGGCTGATCCCGCCGCGTGATAATTCCCTGCACGATAAGCGATGTGGCGTCGGTCGGCGCGATCTTGATGGTCGGGTTGATCGTATAGCTGCGTCGATGCACGACATCGATATTTGAGCGCGTCGTCTCATATTGCGTCGTGAGACGGAATAGAACGCTCTTGTCCTCGGTCAGAGGCTGATTGACGTCGATATAAGGGCTCACAAAGCTGTAGCCGCCCGCGCGCACGCCCGCTTCGGCGAAGCGATCCGGCGTCGGGAGCCTTGAGACGATGTTGACGACGCCGCCGACCGGACTCTGGCCGCCCTGAAAGAGAATGCTCGCCGGGCCCTTGATCACTTCAATGCGCTCGACATTGACGAGCAAGTCGCGCACGCCGAGATCATAGTAATTTGGCAAGCCGTCGATATAGCGCTCGGCCCTCATGCCTCTGAGAGTGGGACCGATTCCGCCCGGGAACAGCGGGCTCACCGGCTGTAGTCCGGAAACGTTGCGGAAGACCTCGGCTTGCGAAATCGCCTGCTGATCGTCAATCACCTTGCGGGGAATCACCTGCACCGACATCGGCAATTCCTGGATGGGCGTTTGGAATCGCGTGGCGCGCGTTGTAAGCGCCTGATAGCCCCGAACCGGTCCGGCAGTGGTCTGCTCAACAGGCGGGCCGTCTTGCGATGAGGGCGACAAGGATGGCGCGCCGGTCGTCGAGGGGACCGACCGCGCAGAGGATCGTGGAGTCCTCGCGCCAATGTCGATGGTCGGCAGACTTTGCTGCGCGAGCGCCGCGCCGCTCACCCAGCCAATCGCCAACACCTGCAAGCTAACGCCACGAAATAGCTTGTGACCGAGCATGGTGGCCTCCTGAATTGCTCAAGTGTCGAAGAGTCGCCGCCGCGATTCAGGAAGGCTGTCTATGAGGCGAAACTTTCATGGAGGTAACATGGAAGGCCGCAAATTCGACTTCCCCGATACTGTTGCATTTTTGCCAGGCTTCGCATAACCCTCACGCATTCGCTTGCGGCGGAGCGATTGACCAATGTCACGAACCTTAGATTTGGACCTGGCGTTCCACGGCACGCGAGCAGGCAGCGCGGCGACCGGCCATACTCGATGCGCATCCTGCTAGTCGAGGACGAACCCGAGTTGGCGCGTGCGCTCAGCGTGCGATTGGGGCGGTCTGGATTTATAGCGGACCATGTCAGCGCGCTTGATGAAGCGCGTGCGGCCCTGACATGCCATCGATATGGGCTGGCTCTTGTCGACCGACGGCTGCCTGATGGCGATGGGCTAGAGCTTCTACCGGGGCTTAGGGAGCTGCAACCCGGCATCCGTGTTCTGATCCTGACTGCGTGCGAGACGGTGGCCGACCGTATTTGCGGGCTCGACGCTGGCGCTGACGACTATCTGGCGAAGCCTTGCGATCTCGATGAATTGATGGCGCGCATTAGGGCGTGTCTCCGTCGCCCTGGCGGAATCGCGCCTCCTCCTGTCGCGCTCGGCCGCTTGTCGTTCGATCTGGCGACCCACCAGGTAGCCGTCGACGGACGGCCCATCGTGCTTCACCGGCGGGAGCTCGCATTGCTGGAAGCGCTCGTCCGCAACGCCGGTCGCGTCGTCTTGCGCGACAAGCTGCTCGAGGAGGTTTACGGATTTGACGACGACGTCGACGGCAACGCACTGAACATTCTGGTTTCGAGATTGCGCAAGCGTCTGCACGATCTCGGCGCCGGCGTGGAGATTCATGCGGCGCGGGGAATTGGCTATATGCTCGCGCGAGAGACGTAATGAGTCGTCGCCGATCGTTAGCAACCCGCGTGATCATTTACCTAGCGCTCGTTCAAATCGGCGCGCTGTTTTTTCTGATCCCGATCACCGACTTCTTCGTCTCGATATCCGGGGTCAGCCCCAACTGGGAAATTGCGCCAGATGATTGGGGCGAGTATCGCATTCATTCGCTCATCGTCGACTCGCTGGCGCAAACGCCTGAGAGGACCGCGACATTGGCGCCAACGCCCGCTCTACGCGCCTATATCGAGGCCCATCCTCAGGTTCGTTACGCGGCATTTGATTATCGAACCGGTCAGGCCCTTCATGGCTCTTCGCCGGAACTCGTGGCGGCGCTTAGCGGTCTCAATCAAATAGAGGCGTCGGCCATTAAATTTCGGATTCCAGGCGACCAGACCAGCCGAGCGCGAGGCTATCTGAGGCAGGTCGAGACCCCTTTTGGCTCTTACGCGATAGCGGCTTATGGATATAAATTTGCGTGGAGCGATCTCTTCGCAGTCGCGGGACTGTTCTTGACGCTACATACGGCAATTGTCACGGCTCCCGCGGTGCTGGGCGCGCTTGGCATTGCGTGGTTTGTTGTTCACCGCGGACTGGCGCCGCTGCGAGCGGCGGCCGCAGACATCGCCTCGATCGACATGAACACCTTGCACCAGCGCGTTGCGGCCGAACGTGCGCCCAAGGAAGTGGTCCCCTTCATTGACGCTTTCAACGCTGCGCTGGCGCGTCTCGACGCCGGAGTCGCGGCCCAGCGTCGCTTTACGACTAACGCCGCCCATGAATTGCGCACGCCCATCGCGATCATGCGCGCCCATGCAGACAATCCCGATGACGTTGCATTTCGTCGCGATATCCGGCGTGACATTCGGCGAATTCAAACAATCGTGGAACAGCTTCTGGCGGTGGCGCGTTTTTCTGTCCGTAAGGAATACGAACAGGACCGCATTGATCTAGGGGCGACCGTTCTGGGTCTTGTTGCCGATTACGCGCCTCTGATGATCGAAAATAAAAGGCGGATCGCATTCGAAGAGCCAGAATCGCTAACCGAAGTAAGGGGCGCTCGATGGGCAATCGAGTGCGTGATCGCCAATCTTATCGACAATGCGCTTCGAGCCGAACCGGAAGGCGGCACCGTCAAAGTTCGCGTCCTTCCGGCAGCCGCTGTTGAAGTGATCGATCATGGTCCTGGCGTCGCGTCATCGGATCGCGGAAAAATATTCGAACCCTTCTGGCGTCGAGACCGGGATGGAGCCGGCGTCGGTCTTGGGCTGTCGATTTCGAAGCGACTGGTCGAACGGATGGGAGGATCGATCTTTATCAGGGATACGCCTGGCGGCGGCGCGACATTCAGGATCGAACTCGAGGCATTCGACACGGGCCACGTCCAAGCGCATCGTCATCTGCGTTCCATCGCACACTGATGCAGGGCGCGCGATGATCCCGGCGGCCGGTCCAACGTTCACGCCCCAATCTCTAGCCAATTTCGCCCCGGGCGGCGCGCCCTGCGTAGCCGGGCGCGCTGTACTGCGATCAGGGCGGAGACGTGACAAGGCCGACCCCGCGATCGGCGATAACAACGCCGTTCGCGAATCCATCCGTACGCGCAGAAGCAAGCATTCGTGCCATGACGAGCTGCGCGGTGGGGCTGACGACGCCCGATTTGCGCAGCGCCTCCCACCATAGGGCGGCGACTCCCGCCACATGCGGACAGGCCATGCTGGTGCCGTTGAGCGCGCGCAGACCGCCGCCGACCTTGACGGACAGAATGTTGACGCCGGGCGCGGCAATTTGCGGGAAGGTGTTCGAGAAAAAGGCGATGCTCAATTTACCGTCGGCCTGTTGCTGCAGTGCGCCGACCGAAACGACTCCTTCCGCCGCCGCCGGCAGCGACGCGGCGATCTTGAAGGCGGGATTCTCGTTGACGCGGCTTTCATTTCCCGCCGCGGCGACAAGCACCGTGCCGGGACGGAACGCCGCCATCGCCGCCGACATCCGCATCAGAGCATCAAACATGCGCAGATTGGCGCGATAGGCTTCGAGCGCATTGGAGGTCGCCAGTTCGACCGGCCAGCCTGTGTCCGTCAGTCTTTTGACGAGACCAGGAAAGTCGAAGCCGAGAGACATGGAAATGACGTGGGCGCCTCGATCGATCGCCCACTGGATGCCCCGAAAGATCATATCGGAATCGCCGGAGCCATTGTCGGCAAGCACCTTGCCGATCAATGCCTTCTTGACGCCGCGCGCGATTCCGATTCGCTTTCCGTCGACGTCGCGGCCAAAGATCGTGCCGGCGCAGTGGCTGCCATGCCCCTGCCGATCGCCATTGCCGGAACCGGAAAAATCTTCCTCCACGATTTCGACGCCGTTAAAGGCGGGATGCGCACGGTCGATGCCCGTGTCGAGAACCGATACGATGACGCCATCGCCTGTGCACGACGACGCATCGGCCTTCACCGCTGCGACGCCCCAGGCGTCCCCAGGAGCGGCGGCGTTTGCGGAGATTTCGACTGGCCGGACGAGCGAAGTCGGCATAACCGGAGCCAGGGCCTGAACTTGCGGGTCTTTGACAATTTCAACAACGTCCTTGGGGTCCGCCTTGACGATGTCGACTTGCGGTTCGGGCGGCGACGCCGCCGAAATTGTGGGACCGATAGACTCAAAAGGGCTTGCCGTCCGCGTTGCGGCCAGATTTCGTAGAATGGCATATTTAAGCATGAATGCCTCCAATAATTTTGGTGAGATGCACATGACGCTTATGGAAAAAATTGGCGCGGACGCTCGCGCCTAACGTTTCAGTATTGGCGCATTTTTGGTTTCGCGCAATGGGCGTTGGTCCGAACGCCCGGTCAATCGCTGCGAAGCTTGGAGAGCAGGTCCGGCGCGGCCTCCTGCCCCGAGTTCCGAAGGGACTTGAGGCGGCGCGGACGCCGCCGAACGGGCAGAGTCGCAACGGCTCAGTTTGCAGGCGGGTTCCAGTCGCCAACCGGCTGGTCATCGACAGCCTAATCGCGCATTCAACGCGCCGGTCGCAGAGCAGTGGAATAAAATATCTTCAGGTCGCGCGGCTCGCCGCTTGTTCAACTGACGAGTTGAAGATGGTGGCGGAAGCAGTCAGGACAGAGACAGGAGTCAAGTCATGTTTATCGCGATGAATCGCTTCAAGATCGTCAAGGGAAAAGAACAGGCGTTCGAGGACGTCTGGCGGTCGCGCCAATCCCGGCTTCAGGAAAGGGCAGGCTTCATTGTCTTTCATCTGCTCAAAGGTCCCGAGCGGGAAGACCATATTCTCTATGCGTCTCATGCACTGTGGGAGACCCGGCAGCATTTCGTTGACTGGACGCGCTCGGAGCATTTTCGCGAAGCCCACAAGAACGCTGGTCAGAACCGCGATCTCTATTTGGGCGGCCCAGAATTCGAAGGTTTCGACGTTGTTCTGACCGAGGAGAATCCACGCTACGCGTCAAATGCCGCGGGATAGCGCCATCATATTGGATCATGCGCGTGGAATATTAGGCGCGTCGTGGACCTATTGGGAAGGCGGCAAAGCCACTTGCGCGATGATAGGGAGAAGCGTGAGTGCGAGTGGTCGCTGGACGACAGCGCGTTCTTCCGCCGGCTGGCGACTCGCCAGTTCAGCTTCCGAGCGCGGTCCAGGCGTCCGCCACGCCGCGATGAGCGCCCAGCAAGACGTCGAATCCGCTCACGGACATCACCTCTTTCACATTGCCCTGCAGGCCGCAGAGCGTGAGCACGCCGCCCAGTGACTTGGCCTGCTTCGCGACCACAAGAATGGCCCTCAGGCCCGCTGAGCTGATGTAATGAACTTGTGAAAAATCAATGACGACCTTATTGGGTCCTTCCGCGATCAGCGCCGCACATCGCTCTTCGAACGTCCCCGCCGACCCGCTATCGATTCGGTCTTGCGGCCTGACGACGAGCATCCCATTCGAAATCTCGTGCGTAAGCTCCATGTCGTTTCCCCGGTGACGGTTACGCAATCGCCGTTTAATTATTGCGGAGTTCCGGTAGACATAGACCCAATTCACGCCCATCGTCCAGCTACCGCTCCTTTAGGAAATAAATGACCCTAGTCATAGATCACCCGGCGAGCCGCGCGCCCGCGTCGCAGATCAGTCTGGTCGAGGAATTTCTGCTGCTCACATTAGAGGATGGCGGCGGCGAATTCGACAGCGTGCCGGAAATCTATCTCAACTGCGGAATCGCCGGCGCAATCCTGATGGATCTGGCGCTGCGCGGCCGCATCGACTCGGACCTCGACGGCGTCTTCGCGGTGAATGCCGCGTCGACAGGCGACGAGATGCTTGATCAGGCGCTCGCCGATATCGTCAGCGAGCCGCGCCGCCTCGGCGCGCAGCACTGGATCAAGCATCTGTCGCGCAATGCCCCCGCCATGCGTCGGGCCGCCCTCTCAAATCTCTGCGCGCGCGGCATTTTACGCCAGAGTGATCACGCCTTTCTATGGGTGCTCAAGGAACGTCGGTATCCCCTGGTTGAAGGGCAGAAACGGCTAGAGGCAAAAAAACGCATCCTCGCGCTGCTGTATAATGACGATATCCCCGCGCCCGTCGACGCCGCGCTGACATCGCTCGCCGACGCCTGCTTCGTCTTTGAGCGCATCCTTACGCCGAAGGAACTCGATCGGGTCAGGCCGCGCATTCGCCAGATCGCGCGCCTCGATCTCATTGGCGCCGCGATTGCGCACACGGCGCATCAGCTGAATCTCGAGACGCGCGCCGCCGAGCGGCGAACGGTGCTGGCGGGTCTGGCGGGGAATGTGGTCGAGTGGTACGATTTCGGCGTCTACGGCTTCTTTGCGGCCACGATCGGCGCCCAATTCTTTCCCTCTGAAGATCCTTCGGTTTCGCTTATCGCCTCATTTGGCGTGTTCGCCGTGGGCTTCATTGCGCGTCCGCTCGGCGGGTTGCTCTTCGGCCATATCGGTGACCGGCTGGGCCGTCGCGCGGCGGTCGTCGGCTCCGTCATGCTGATGATCGTTCCAACGCTGCTGATGGCGCTGCTGCCAACCTATCGGCAGATCGGACTCGCCGCCCCCGCGCTCTTGATCCTGTTGCGCCTCGCGCAGGGCCTCGCCGTGGGCGGCGAATATACCACATCCATGGTTCTTCTCGTCGAAGAGGCGCAGACTCGTCGGCGCGGCTTCGTCGGCAGTTTCGCGCCTTTCGGCGCGCTCGGCGGCTTGCTCCTCGGCTCGGCGATCGGCGCGATGCTCACGGGCTTTCTGCCGGCGACGGCGACGGCTTCGTGGGGATGGCGACTCGCGTTTTTCACCGGGCTCCTCATCGGCCTGGTCGTCTTCCTCATTCGTCGCCGACTGCCGCCTGATTCTACGATCGTTCAGACTGAGGAGGCGCGCAAGTCGCCGCTTCTCGAGGCCTTCCGCACGCAATGGCGCACGATTCTGAAGGTCGTGGGGTTCACGCTTGGCAATGGCGTCGGCTTTTATCTGTGCTTCGTCTATGTCTCGACCTGGCTCAAGGAGCAGCAGCATCTATCCGCTCCCACTGCGCTAACGATCAACAGCATCGCTCTTTTTTTCATGCTGATAATGACGCCCCTCACCGGCGCACTCTCCGACAGGATCGGCCGCAAGCCAGTGTTGATCACCGGCGCGGTCGGGCTCGCGCTATTCGCCTGGCCGCTCTTCTGGCTCATGAGCAGCCCGAATCTTGGCGCCATTCTGGCTGGACAATGCGTGTTTGCGCTCTTCATGTCCTGCTATGGCGCAAGTCCGGCCTTTCTCGTTGAAGCATTCCCCAAGCATGTCAGATGTTCGGGTCTCTCGATCGGATACAACCTCTCGCTGTCGATCTTTGGCGGAACGGTTCCAATGGTCGCGGTGTTCCTCATAAAGATCACCGGAAACCCGCTGTCTCCGGCCTTCTATCTTTCGTTTGCGGCGATCATCTCTCTGTCGATGGCGCTTCTCATCGGCGCCGACGCGGAAGAAGCGGCGCCGTCTTGATAGGTTCGAGAGAAATACGGCGCGCGAACCTTGGCGTCACGAACGCCGATATCCCGAACGCTGTCGCCTGGATCGCGTCCGAAGCCGAAGCGCTCGGCGCGGCCAAACGGCAATGTTTTGGCGCGCAACTTTGCGCCGAGGAGCTCCTGATCAACGCGATGCGCCACGGCGGCAGATCGCACATGACATTGATCATCACGCTTGAACTGCTTGAAGACCGACTCCGCCTGACGCTTCAGGACGATGGCGCCCCCTTCGATCTTGCAAATGCGCCCGCAAGAAAAATGGACGCCACCCTAGAGGAGTCGCGGCCGGGCGGATGGGGCATCGCATTGATTCGCCGCTTCGCGGATCATGTCCATTGCCGGCGAGAGGGAGAGAGAAACGTCGTCGTTCTCGATTTCATCGGCGCGTGTGACACATGACCGCGTCCGACAAGGAGCCGGTCGAGATCATAAGCAACGCGACGCGCGTTGCGATTGAGAAGCTTCTGCCGACCGCACGGATAATCGAGCTACGAAGCGGCGACACGCTCGTGCGGCAGGGCGACGTGAGCGACTCGGGCTTTTTTCTCGCCGAGGGCGCCGTCCAAGTATTCGCGGAAACGGCCTATGGCGCTACGCCGCTAGCGACCCTCAAGGCGCCGCGGCTCGTCGGCGAAATCGGCGCCTTCGCCGGACTGCCGCGAACGGCCAGCATCAAAGCTATATCGGCTGCGCGCCTGTATGAGATCAACCGAAGCGAACTCATCGAGCTTGGCCGACAGTCGCCCGATCTTCTGCTGGCGGCGCTCGAGCAGCTCGGCCGTCAAATTGCAACTGTCAATGAGGCGTTGGCGCTTTACGCCAACGCGCTCGCTGCTCTCGAAAGGCGCGAGTTTGACAGCCGCATTCTCGCCGATCTCGACGATCCAGCGCCGGCTCTTGCGACATTCGCGGCGGCATTTCATCGGTTTGCGACCGAGATTGCCGGCAAGCGGCGCCGCGAGGATGAGATGGCGAGCGCAGCATTCATCCAACGATCGCTCCTGCCCAAGGAAGCGATGATCAATCGCCTTCGACAAGATATGGAAATCGCTGCGCGTGTGCGGCCGGCTCGCGATGTCGGTGGCGACTTCTATGATTTCTTCATGCTGGACGACGACAGGATCGCCGTCACGATTGGCGACGTCTGCGGCAAGGGAACGCCGGCAAGCCTCTTCGCTTCGATCGTCGTGACGTTGTTAAGAACGCTCGGACGCGACCAGGGAGATGTCGCGACGGTGGTCAATCGCGCGAACTTGATGCTTTGCGAAGACAATGACGCGTCCATGTTCGCGACCGTATTTTTCGGCGTGCTCGATCTACGCGACGGCGTGATGACCTACGCCAACTGCGGCCATGTCGCGCCAGCGCATCTCTCCGAAATAGGACATGTCGAGCGCCTCAAAGCGACAGGCGCAGCGCTCGGCATCGATGCCGCCTGTTTCGCTAAGGCGGCGAGTAAACAGTTTGAACCGGGCGACAAACTCATCTTGGTCACGGACGGCGTTACCGAGGCCATGAACGCCGCAAAGGAGGAATTTGGAGAGCGGCGGTTCGTGGCGATGGTCGAAACTGCGCGGCAGGCGACGCCCGCGGAGTGGGTGTCGCACCTCTTTGCGGCCGTCGACGCTTTCGCAGAGGGTGAGGAGCAGTCGGATGATATCGGCTGTTTGGTGATCGAGAGAAAATGACGCGGGGCGCTTCCAGTACCTGTCGGTAAGCGAACGCGCACTGCTAATCGCCAGTTGGTGTGACCTTCCTGCAACAGCCAACGCGCAACATTTGGTGTATCAAGGACGACGATCTCGACGCGTAAATGCGCCTAGTTCGGCAGGTAGCCCAATGGATTGGCCCTATAGTTACACGATAGCTATCATTGGCTTGCTCGTAGCATTTTTCACTCGGATATGGCGCTATTCCGAAGCACCGCTCGCTAGGCGACTTGAAGTCTTTTTCTTTCTTAGCTTGTTCGTCGGCTCAGTAGCGGCGACGACCCGATGTTACAGCCCATCGCAAATCCTGTGGCGCTTTCCAGCAAAGCCCTCTGCAGAAGCGATGGAATCGTCGGAACTCGCAGTCGCTCCAAGGGACTCTGGCCCGTCGCTTCTCGAAACGGCGCGGACCTATGCTCCGCCGGAGGGCGGCATTGTTGAAGCTCGATTTGCATCCAAGAACCTGTCTGAATTGGATCGGTGGACAGCCGTTTATGATATCTCAGCGCATATGGTCTATCTACCCAATGGCGCGACATTAGAGGCGCACTCGGGCCTAGGCGTCCATTTGGACGACCCGCGTTACGTCCATAAGCGCATGCAGGGCGCAACCCCGCCGCACGTATACGAGCTTGCGCTGAGAGAGAAACCGTTTCACGGAATTCGCGCATTGCGTCTGAAGCCAATCGGGGGCAACGGCCATATCTTTGGTCGGTCAGGTCTCCTTGCGCACACGTATATGCTCGGGCCGAAGGGCCACTCCAACGGATGTGTAGTCTTTAAGCACTACAACGCATTTTTGCAGGCATTTGAAAGTGGCGACGTGAAACGTTTGGTGGTCATGGCGCACATCGACTGAATCTTTGTGCATGAAGCCAACCGACATCAAGAAGCGGCATAAAAATTCTATCGCCGTTCCCTCGCCGGAAACTTGGCGCGATCGCTCTGCGAGTCGCGCTCATTACGTCGTCCAGTTGTGCGACGTCGCAATGCGAATGCCTGACGCAGGAAGCGTCATGGAAAGATCAAACGCGAGTCTGGATACTCAATTTAGCCCGGCTCGGAGAGATTGCCTTAAGGGCTTCGCGCGCGACGGGATGCCTTCTGTCGAGTGCGATCTGTGACAGCGGCGCGACAAAAACGCGCGAGCTTGCGTCGCCTTCGATCATGAACTGGCACATGATATTTTTGCCGTGGTCACTGGGAAAGGCGTTAATGATGCGCAATATCGGCGAGGTTGATCCAATGATTTGCCTGGATTGAAGGTAGCTAAGAAGCGGCTGTCTCGCATGCGCAGACGCAGGCAGGCCGCTTCTCAGCCGTTCGAGGAATGGATATGTTGCATTTCGAAATTCGATCATATGCATCCTCATAAGGAATGAGCTCGCGAGGTCAGGAAATCAATTTCGATGGTCAGCCGGTTCAGCAAATTGGGTATGCGTTTTACTCTTCGTGCGGCTTGAGCCGACAAACACCCGTCATAACCACGATAACTGTCCGCGGAACCGCTCCATATCCGCGTCAACCTCGACCTGTCCGCTGTTAAGTCCACAAAAGTATGGGCGCCGCCCCGAAAGATGGGGGCGACGCCAGATCGCATCAGAACTTGAGCTTGATGCCTCCTGTGAAGCCGAGCTTCTGGCCGGCGATGATGCCCGCGCCATTCGCCGAGACCAGACCGCCGGTCGGCCAGACGAACGGCGTGAGCACCACGCTGCCGGGAAGG
>JAXMCY010000006.1:0-111200 GCA_046349135.1 Methylocystis sp.
GCCGATCCCCGCCCCGCCAAGACCGCCAATAGCAGCGCCGCCAAGCGCTCGGTCCTGGGGCGTGTAACAACCGGCAAGGGAAACGGCGGTGGCCGCGGCAAGCGCGACGCGGGCAAAGATTTTCATTAGAGTTGCTCTCCGGTGCAGACCGAACGAAGGAGAGTTGATCAATTGGGCTAAAAGTTGATTAAATGCCGCTCTGCTATAATGCCGCAGCGGTCCGACGCCGGATCCATGCGCGGCGCGTTTTTTCGTTTGCGATCGAATGCCCGCCTAATATTTCGCCGCAAAGCGCTCTATGGCGTCGATGAATGCCGCCGGAGCCGCCATGACCCGCCGGACTATTCGCGCCGGCATTGTGGCGAGGGTCCGAACCATTGGCGAGCCTGCAACGGCTTTCGCTGTGGAAACAATACGCTGCATGAAGTCTCCTTGCCCGCTCTGCATCTATTTGCGGACTCTCGCCCCGCAACGATCGTGCCGTCGCCTTCGTAAAATTTTGGTGGATGCGCCCCGACAGCCGCTTAGCGTCGCTTAATTTCGCCGCTTGTTGACCGCTTCGGCGACGCGCAGGCGCCACGTGGGCTAGGGCTTGCGCCCAAAGCGCCTTCGTCGGCCATTCGGCAATGGCTGGGGTTCCTGGCGCGAGACGCTGCTTCAGAACGGTTCGACGAGCGGGCCCGCGCCGGAGCGAGACGTCTAACGCCTCATACTTGGCCAAGCGCCGTCGGATCGTCATATCATTTGTAATGCCGACGCCGACCCAAGAAGTCCAAATATGGATAAAACGCCTTATTGCGAAAGCGAAATGGCGGGCCACGCCCGATGATGATGAGCACTATGTCTACGCTATAACACTACTATAAGCGAGCGCGGCTTAGATGTCGGGTTCGCACTCAATCAATCAGGCTGAACTGCACCTCTTCCGACGCCGGAGCTTTTTTGATCGAAATGCCGCGCACCTTGGCAATATCGCTCACCACTTGAGTGATATGATGCGTGGTGTTGAGCTGTCGCCATGTCGTCGAGTTGCCCGGCCCCGCAGCAGGATCATTCGCCACCTTTGCGATGAAGGCATCAGCATTGGAGAAGCCATCGCCCGCAAAATCACCGCTATCGCGAATAGCTTTATAGACTGCGCGCATCCGCTGCTTGTCGGAG
This sequence comes from Methylocystis sp., assembly GCA_046349135.1. Classification (GTDB taxonomy): domain Bacteria; phylum Pseudomonadota; class Alphaproteobacteria; order Rhizobiales; family Beijerinckiaceae; genus Methylocystis. The sequence continues at coordinate 1,162 of JAXMCY010000006.1, forward strand.
CCTTCCTTCACCGCACGCTGAACCCGCCAAGTGTCGGACGACGTGGTATAGCGGATATGGCGAATTGCGGGAGCGCCAGCGCTCCCAAAGTTCATCTTTGCACAGTCAGCGGCGTAGTCACCAAAGATCATATATTCAGCGGTGGACGGATCAAAATGGACGGCCTCTCGCCACGCTAACCACTCATTTCTAGGCCATATTTCAACATTGCCGTCTTTTGCTGGGTTGACCTCCGGGTAATGCGTTCCCTGAAAAATGACGTGCCGCCATGGCCCGATTTCCTTCAAGGTCTGCAAGGCATCGCTGATGATCGGCGCGACGATGGACGGGTTCGACAATTCGGCTCCGCTAAAATCCGCCACGACCGCACAATCGGCCGCACTCAAGTCCAGCGCATTCAAGAGATGAAGGATGGTTGAACGCAGAGTCGGCCCCACCATCTCGTCAGACGAAACGCAGATAGCGAATCTCAACGGCCCTTGATCGGAAACCGCTGCTTTGAACGCAGGAATTTCAGCGTCACCCAAGTCCGAAAGCTGTGCAATTGGAATAGCCAGAACATTAGCCGCCCAAGCTCGCTTGAACATATTGGGCAGCCATGCCGCAAGGCGATCCCGACCATATTCATCAATGATGTAAGTTGCGTCGATGAGGGCAGGACGATCGCGCCAGTGCGCCGAAAGCGCCACGCTGATGTCCGGCATATCGTCCATTTCAATCAGAAGCGGCTCCGCGTCATTCCGCTCTTTCTTTGGCGGAACGATAAAGCGCGGCAAAACGCTGTCCGCCACGTCGGCGGCCAACTGGCGGACTCCCTCCAATTCCCCGGCCTTCATCCGTAGGGCGCTGCAATACAGAAACCTATCAAACCGGCTCATCGCTCACCTCATTGGTCTTGCCGAGAAGGTGCTTACGAACGCGACCCCGGCCAATCTTGTCAGAGAAGATTTTGTAGTTCTCACGTTCCTTCCGAAGCCGCCCAAATATGATAGCCGGAGAGATTTCTAATTGCTTTGCCAGCCGCTCAATCGGCTCAACAGTCTTTGCTATCCGTGCAGGCGACTTTGTCCAGACTGCCTCAGGAATGAGCATATTCTGCGCGAAACGGTTTGCCTCTTCTTCCATTTCGTCGATCTCAATGTGCTCAAAATCGTCGAAAAATCCCGAAGCCAATCCCGTGCGATAGTGCAGAATGACATGACCCAATTCGTGCATGAGGGTGAACCAGAAGTTGTCGATCGCATCGACCCGCAGCGTGAGGCCTATGACCGGGTGCTCATCTATCAAAAATGCGGCACCATCGACCCGCATTCCCGAAATCTGAGATTCTATGACCAGAATTATGCCCTGCTCAGCAAGCATTTCTTTGGCCCGTGCAGGACCATCATCAAAGGCACTCAGCTTAACAAGCTGGCTAAGCCAAGACATATTGAGGGGCCGGTATTTCGGCTTCTTCCGCTGAATCTGCCGCAGGGCGTTCCGTGTGACCTGAGCCTTCCAAGCCAGCAGAAACCAGTCCTTTGATAGATCGTGGACGTTCAATCCGGTCCGCAACAGCGAAGGCGTCCCATATTCGCCGACATGCTCGGCAACAGTGCGCCTGAGTTGGCTGATGCCGTTGTCGTCGGATTGGTCAGCCTTATCGAGCCAGCCGTGCCCTCGCGCGTGCTTGAGAACCTTTTGCAGCTCACTCGATGACATCTCATAGGATGGAAGCCAGGGGTCTGGTAGAGGCTGATCTATGTGGGCTGTGAGGCGAATGCCAAGCGTCCGCGCGACGCGCTGCAAGCCAGAAAGGCTGATGCTCCGATACCTCTCGGCTTCGTATCGCTGAATCTGTTGCTCGGGGAGAAAGAGGCGGCGAGCCAGTTCCTTTTGCTTCCATCCTTTCGCTACCCTAGCAGCGACGAGCAATGCGCCAAGATCGTTACCAGCACGTCCCTTGAGCGCGGTCACATCCCCGCCTTGCGCCGTGCGATACGCTTCCAGACTGTCGGTGAGTTCTTGCCGCTCCGCTATCAAGGAACGCCGGACGCCATCCAGCACCTCCGGCGGGAGGCCATCGACAATTTGCTGTAGAACTTGGTCGGACGACAGGGCCTGGCCGATCTGGTCGATCAGCGCGCTAACCTCCCGCTCCTGCCGTTCATTCGTGATAAGAGACGCGTTCACCATCGCGATCAGATTACACATCAGATATGATGTGTCAACGAAGGCAGTGCGCTTTGGTTCGTGCAGACGCGGAACGGCTGCAATTAGAAACGACCAACATCCGGGAAGACCGCGAAGTCGCCATCACTGGGAGCGATACGAACGCGTTGTACCGCCTCGCTACTGCGCGGCGCACCCGGTGCGGCTTTTAAGTAGAAAACGGGGGCGTACGGCAGGCTGGCGGGCAGCGCCCCACGAAGATGAGCACTATGAGATCGTGATAAGCATCTGACAACTATGCCGATATTCCGCGTTATGCGGCAATCGGCGGTTTGCGGCGGGGACTAGGTAGTTGGTCCAGCGCCGGCTCGACGACGCAGAATAGTGATTACCCGGCGATGAGCAGCCAGCCCTTCTCGTGGGCCTCATAGACCTGGCCGCGCCCGGTGCCGATGCCACGCCCCTCCTGCAGGAAACAGAGCGCGCAGACATTGCCCGCGCCCCCGATCCTGAGGCTGGCATCGACCATGAAGCGCAGCGGCGCGAAGCTCGTCCCGCAAAGATCGCAATCATTGATATCGCCGCACCAGTAGAGGTCGCCGTGCCGGCGTGGCGCATCCGCGATCATCGCCGCCAACTGCCGCTCGGCGATGTTGAGGTCGCTGTTGACGAAGGCCTGGATCGTCTCGGCAAAGCCCTGATCGACCCGCATGAAGATCTCGACGAGTTTGCCGACCTCCTCCTGATGCTCGTGGATCAGTAGATTGAGCGAGCGGATCTCGCCTTGCACCGGAACGATCGACGACCCTTGCGCGCGGATGCGCTCGGGCTTCTTGCCGGTCTCGCGGAACACCGAATAGCGCAGGCCGATCGGTCATGATGTCCCGGTTCATCGTCCGGTTCTCGCCGAAATGACATGCGAGGAAATAGCTGAAGCTGTCGCCCGAAAATGCTCGGCCATGACCTTGTCGAAGTCGGGCGGCGAGCCGTCCCATTCAGGCAGGCCGATGAACCGCTCGGTCGCGCCGTCATTTTCGATCTCCAGCCGGAAGGTCGATACATAGCCGGTAAAGCCGAACGCCGAGGCCGCGATCGCGCGAAGAATGTCTTCCGGGTTGTAGGCGATTAGCTCAATCCGGGTGCTGCCGCCCCTTGCGCTCGGCATAGCGGATGAGCTGGGTGACCGCGCCCAGCCAAGCCTCGCTGAAAAAGAAGATGTTCTCGACGCGCGCGCGCAGCGCCTTCATCTGCGGCGGCGAATCCGTGTGCGCAGAGAAACGCAGGCGAAAATCGGACTCGCCACCATCGCCGCGGATTTCGTTGATGATCGTGGCGTCGCTTAGCCATTGATCGGCAAACCGGCCGAAACGGTGGACGATAATGTCGTCCTGCGCCCCCTCCTCGAACCATCGCCCGCCCTTCTCGGATGGGCGATCTCGGCAGTGTCGGCACCGATCTCGCGATAAGGCACGCCGCCATGGAGACGCCATACGGCATCCGACGCTTCGGCGACCCGGTCCTCGAGCTCGGAAAGATCGGCGATGCTCTCGCGAAACTCCTCGAGCTCGTCTGCGTCGAAGTGCGCCTCGATCATCGCGATATAGTCTTCGAAGCGCAGTTCGCGCTGCGCGAAATAGAGGAACAAGCGCCCGCCGAGGCTGGGCTTGGTCGCGCGGCTCTGGATGAGCACGAAATCGGCGATGCCGAATGCGCCGCGCCTCGCGATGATGCCGACCGCCTTGCTCGCGGTCGCCTCGTCCGGAATCCCCACAGGAAGTGCCGGACTTCGATCTGCGCCGCTGGCGAAGCCGGCGTCACGGGTTCGATCGCAACGGGCGTGCCCTCAGCGTCAAGGGTGATCGCGCCGGCGGTCACCTCCATAAGGCGCTGATGCGGCGAATTCCGCATAAGGCGTAGCCAGCTCGTGCCACGCCACCGACAGCAGGATGAGCCGGATATCGACGTCCTTGACGAAGAAGCGCTCGCGCAGCAGCGGCACATATTTGTAGAGTTCCTGGATCGCCTCGCGCGCCGCCGCATCGGTGCGCTTTATCTCGATGATCACCAGCCTGCCCAACGCATCGCGCGCGAAAATGTCGAGAAAGCCCGATGCGCCGTCGCGGTTAGGCAAGTGAAATTCGATATCGACCAGTGTCAGGCCCGGCTCTATCAGATCGAGATGCGCCGCCAGATGATCGCGAATATCGGCTTCAGTGATCTTCCTGGCCATGGAGGAGCGCTCAGACATCGTCATCCCAGCTGCGGTCCCACACCCCGTCACGCCCATCCAGCCGACCAGACGGCGGATCGTGAAGACGATCTCGCACAGCTGCACCGGCTCGACCGGGCGGCTGTGCATCGTCGGGCGACGATTGGCGTTGAGGCGCTCGAGATCGACCTTCAGCCATTCGGCGCGGTCGAACACCGCCTCGAACAGCTCACCCCAATTGTCCTTGCGCAGATCACTCCGATCAGATCGCCAAGGTCGGTATAGTGATCAGCGGGAGCTGCCTTCACCCGCCCGCATCGCCTCGCGGCGGCGCTCCTTGGCTCGCGTCATGACGTCGCCGATGTACGCGCTGCTTGAACCAGTTGGGGCCCGCGAGCGCTTCGAGCTTGGCTGAGACGAAGGCCCGCAGCGCATTTTCGAACGCGCCGATCGCGCCGAACGCACCCATCTTCGGGCGGCTCGCCATGATGCGAAGCCTGACCGGCCCCGCCTCGATCACGGCGGTCATCGTGCCCGCGCGGTGAGGTTGTCCTCGACCACGCCGCTGTCGATCAGCACCGCCACGGTCGCCGCATTATCGGCGTCGATGAGCCCGTCGTCGACGTCCTGATCGCGATAATAGCGCGCGCGTTCGCGCGGATCGCGCCAATAGGCACGATCGAGCATGTCGACCGAGCTGTAGCCGCCGAGCAGCGCGGCATAGGCCGCCTGACTACCGCCCGCGCCCGGCCCCAGCACGTCGATCGCACCGGCAACAGCGACATCTTGGTGCTCGTGACATCGAGCTCGGCAAAGCGGCTGCCGAGTGCCCCATCCGCGAGCGCGGCACTTCGCCGTAAAGCCGGCGGTCGCCTTGGCGAAGCTGTCGGCGGCGAGGTTCGTGCCCGAACTGCTTGCGATATTTCTCGCCGTGCCGAGCAGCGCGGCATGGTCGCGCGCCGTCGATCCGGTCAGCGTGTCGGCCCAATGCCGGGTGCGCGACAAGGCGCCGAAGGCTTCGCGGTCGATGCCAAGCGCGGTGAGCATGCTGGCCGGGAGCGCCGCATAGGGCTCGGTCAGTTGCTTCATCGCCTGGCTGAGGCTCTCGTCTAGGGGATTGCCCAGGCGTCAACCCGTCGAGCAGCGAAAGCCGTCGCCGCGCTGTGCGCCATGCCGAACGCAGTCGTGTCGATCCGCCCGATCCTTCCCATCGCCTCTTCGATCGCACTCAGCATCGGACCATATTTTCAAACGGGTCATGGAGCTTGAGCGCGTCGAACCTGAGCTGGTCGAATACCGAGCCGGCCTTAAACAGTGGATCGAGCGCCGCGATCTACCGCTTGCGATCGCCATCGCTTTCTCGACTTCGGGTGACTGGAGGCCGCGTGCCGCGCGAAGCTGCAAGACTTTGCTCCAGAGTGGCAAACCTTTTTTGCAGAGCCGCGATTGTCAAATCGCTGCGAAGAGTCTCGTTGCCGCGAGGCGCTTGTTTATTTGGGGGGAAAAGAGCCGCCTCATTCTGCTGTTTCCTTCGGCGCTCTTCTTCCCTTTGTTTGAACGCCGCGAGGGTCCAGTCGCTGAGAAGAATCTCATTCATCTCTCTATCCCATTCTTCGGCCTCTAATTCTCCACCAGACTAAAAGTGTGGCGTGGCATCGTCAGCGGTCAAATAAATTCTGTCATTTTCTGGGAGAATCGCGGGCCAGTCACATCATCATCGAGAGCTGGCGGCGCCATTACAACACCGTCCGGCCGCATGGATCGCTCGGCTAAAAGCCCCCAGCCCCCGAGGTCTTTGTGCCTGCCCGCGCCGCGCGGGCCGCTGCGCAATCCCGGCCAGCTCCGCCGCCCGCGCTAGCTCCGGGGCCGTCAATGCACTAACATTAAAACTGGACCTGTTGCTGGGGGCCGATCACGTAGCGAACGCGAATGACAACACCCATAGCATCGTCGTTTTTGGGTTGGCTGTGGTCCAGAGTCCCAATCGTTCGAAAACGAAACCCACGCCGCGATGTATGCGCCGGCCCTCAATCCCAGCGATGGCAAGGCCCGGTGGGAAGCGAGCATTCGGTATTTTTTGCCGGGGCCCCTGCAGTTGGTCCCCCAAGAGATGCTGTCGGCGTGGGATGGGGTCGAATACCGAAACCGAGGCAGGCCGCAACGATCAGCAAGGCTGCGACCAACATCAGGTAAAACGTATCCATTTTGGTCTTTGAGTGGATTTTTTTCTTCGTCAGCCACAGGGTGAACGGGCTGTGCTCAGAGATTTTTGAACCCAGATCGACCTTATAGCCAAGGTCCTTTAGCGCGGTCTCAGCGTCTATTCCGGCCCTGACAGAGCCATCGAGTAGCCGGTGATACCAGAGTCGGTCCATCAAGTAGAATGCGATCAACGGGAGTATCGCCGAGAAGACCACCAAGCCGGCAATCGACACCTCGTAACCGAAAGCATTGATGATGCCGGCGTCCTTGATAGCGTAGCCACCCAGACCCAGGAACGCGCCGGTAACGACCAGCGCGAAGTTGCGGATACGTAACTCAAGATCGTTGAAATGCTGCTGCACGTCGACGATCTTTTTCCAAATTTCAATCTGGCCCACAGCCAGCGGAGAGGGCGTATCCGAATTGGCCATTATGACACCTCGAACAAGGGAATGATTTGCGCGAAATTCCTATCGAGCACGTGCATCGGCACCAAGCCCCCCGGCTTCAACGCGTTTCGTTCGCGCTCGACCATCTCTGGTGTCCAGTGAGTTACTTTGCGCAGAAGCTCATATTCGGGCTTGTGCTGGCTAGCGCCATAGAGTGCGTGAACATCAATGACGCCAGCCTGCTGCGCCATGAACACGTCCTTGAGAATATTGTCGCCGACATACACGGCCTCCTCGACCGACGCGCCCAAATTCGAAATGATTTCGAGTAGGATGTCTGGGTTTGGCTTGACCTCGCCCTCTGGGGTGAAACGGTGGACCGTCCTTTTGAAATGGTAGCTGTCCGGCTCATAGTAACGGGTGGCGAGCGTGTCGTCTGGCATGCTGTGGTCTGTGGGGGAGTAAAGATAGTCAATAAGACCATCGAGGCCGAGTTTGCGGAACCGGTAGTTCGTGTAGAACGCCTTGGATTCCGTGAAGGCAGCGATGACCACCCCAGCGGACTTCAGCGCCTTTAGTGTTTCCTCGACCGTGGGGTAGAGTTGCAGCACGCGCCGGCGCACATCGCGAAACGTATCCACGGCAGGCGCCATGACCTTGAGGACATCCTCGCCGTACAGCGCATGCAGACAGGGCAACTCCTCCAGCAGTCGGGAATATTCGCTCGTCCCATATTTTTGATGGATAGTGCTGCACTCCGCATACAACGTTTCGGAGTCGACCCCCGATATCTCTATGACCTTCCCGATCATCGCGGAGAAGGTCTGATACCACAGCCCCTGCCAATCCAGGAGCGTGTTGTCGACATCAGTAATAAGTACACGTTTTTGCACGGATTCCGCCTTTCCTGCGAGGCGGCGAGAGTGGTTGCGCCGTGCCCAATCCGTCATCCCGTTCCTAGATGATTTGGGTTGCAAAAACAACCGCACTGGCAGAAGACGCAGGCCAAATAGGCGCGAGCGCCGAGCCGCAAGACTCACGGACGCAACGCGCTGGCTGATTATGTCAGCTTACTAAATTTGGGGCAGCGAATTAGCCGCCGGTTTGCGCTGCGCCCAACCCTTAGCGCATGCCATTTAGGCAGCCGCACCCCTATTCGGGCGACTGATACATACACATCTTCACCGCATCGCTGAAGCAGACGGATGCTGCTCGCCGGCCGGCCGTCCGGAGGCGGCGGCGCTGATTTTCTGCAGCAACTCCGCATCTCGATCGTCGTGTGAAGGGACGCCGGTTCGCATTTTCGGCAGCACGTTTGTTGCGTATTTACACGCCTCCAGGAACGCGTCCGCCGTCTTCAAAACAACCTCAGGGCTGACATCATTCGGCGTCCTATAGGACGTTATGACCCGCGCAACACCATCGCGCGCAATGTCGAACAGTCCATAAACTATGACCACATCCATCGCATCGCCTTCGAGGAGTCCGATCTTGTGGGCGTTTGCCGGATAAACGATTGGGACGGGCACTCGCGACAAACTCTCCACCATCCGAATCGTGATCGGTCCGTCTGGCTTACTGCCCAGTTTATGGAGTGAAAGATGCGCGCCGAGCGCTCTGGGAACGAGCTGTCGAAGCTCTATGGCGAGGGACTTACGCAACGCATCCAGTTCGCGATCCACCTTCCGCCGCTCAACCCTCAGAGTGACGAATACCGTGATAATCGCTGCGATTAAAGCGATCAATCCGGCGAGCAGGGTCTGCCAATGATCGACGAAATCGAGCGCGGTTGTGTAGTGCCACGGCACGAATTCCCTCCTCCTCTCGGCTCAATTTATGCCGCCTTTCTGCGGGTCGGCGTTGCGTGCTGCGCGTCCGATCGGCTCCGTCACCTTGGGTGACTTTGTCCTATCGCGGAAATCGTAGCATAGCGCAGAAACGGCGATTACGGTTAGGAGTGCAAGATAAAGCGAACTGACGTTCGTCGTCGCTGCGCTCGCAAGGTGTTTGTCTGCACATTGTTTTTCGCACAGTGTAACAGCAATTTATTTTCTCGTGCCAAGCGCGAGGTGGGCGTGGCACACGTTGACGATTTCGTTTGTCTTTTCAGACCAGCTAATAGGCCGTTCGTGATGTGCGTCATCGGCCGTTCCGCATTTTGCGCGACATGATGCGCAACTCTTCGATTTTCTTCGACCTCTGTTGACCATTGCGAGGCGCGAATTCGTGTCTGATTGTCTCGCCATGGCAAGCGATGAGCGCGACGATTTTCACATCCGACCCGGTCGTTCACGCAGCGGCGGAACGTGCTGGCGCGCGCCCGCACCCCGCCAAGCGAGTCGAGTCCGCTGTTCGCAAAGCTGGCGGCGAATCCGGAGTTTGATCGGCGGTCCGACCGGAAGGAAGTGGTTCAACGCGCGCGGGTCGGGGCGCGAAGGCGGCGCGTCCTCTCAGCCGAGAGCGGCGTGATGGCGTCGCGGACCGGCTGGCGTATCGCGCGCGGCGCGTCGTCGTCAAGGCGCGCGTCGTGGAAAGGAGGCGAACCCGCAACGGCGCGGGGAGTTTGGGCTAAAGTTGCGCAGCGTCGTGAGTCGCGGCGCGGCGGACGCTCATCTTACGCTATCTGAACGCGACGGCGTGAACCGGGAAGGAGAGTATGGGCTGCGCCTATTCGGCTATCGAGAACGAAGCGGATGGCCGCGCCTCGCTGAACGCGGGCGGCGAGACCGGCATCAGTTCCGTTTTACTTCGCCGCGCCGGTAGACGCCGAAGAGATCGGAGACCTTCGGCGCTTTACCCGCGACCTCATGCGGCAGATAGAGAAGGACCTCGACACGCGGCTCCACTGGATCGCCGTCGATCACCACAACACCGGCCATCCCCACACCCATGTCATCGTCCGGGGCGTGACCGACGATGGCAAGATTCTCAACATCGCCGGCGACTATATCGCCCATGGCGTTCGCCAGAGGGCGAGCGAACTCATCACCCTGGAGCTGGGGCATCAGAGCGAAATTGAAGTCGCCCGAAAGCTCGCGAGCGAAGTCGACGCCGAACGGCTGACTCGGCTCGACAGAATGCTCATCGCCGAGCAGCGCAATCAGGGAGTCGTCGACCTGCGGCCGGGCGAAGGACACGCCTATCTCATCCGCGAGAACCGGCATGTTCTCATTAGTCGAGCGAAGCGGCTGGAGCGCTACGGCCTCGCCACCGAGACGGAATCGGGTCGCTGGGCCATCGCCGACAGAGCCGAGGCGACCTTGAAGGCGCTCAGCGAGCGCGGCGACATCATCAAGACGATGCACCGGACGCTCGCCGAGCAAAACCTCGCCGGGGAGCGAGGGGCGGACCAATACCTCCTTCACGGCGATCGCGCCGGTGCGCCGATTATTGGCCGCGTTCTCGGCAAGGGCCTTGCCGGCGACGAGATGGGTGAGCAGGTCTATTTGATCGTCGACGGCGTGGATGCGCGGGTCCATCACATCGAATTTGCCGATCCCAATCGCGTCGAGGATATCCGCCCCGGCATGATCGTCGAGGCGAAGCCCGTCGTCGCCGAACCGAGGGCGGCGGACCGCAACATCGCCATCGTCGCCACCGATGACGGCGGCATATACAGGCCGAGCCGCCATCTCGAGAAAATTCGCGAGAGCTTCGAGCGCCAGGGGAAGGACGCGGAGGCATTTGTCCGCTTCCACGTCCGCCGTCTTGAGGCGCTGCGCCGGGCCGGGCATGTCGAGAGAATCGGCTCCGACAACTGGCGCGTCCCCGATGACATCGCCGAACGCGGGATGCGCTACGATCTCTCCCGAGGCGGCGACGGGCTTTCCGTACGTGTCCTGTCGACGTTCGACCTTGAGGCGCAGATCAGCAGCGACGGCGCCACCTGGCTCGACCGGGAACTGACTTCGCCCTGCCGAACGCCGATCGCTCAGGCCGGCTTCGGCCGTGACGTGTTGAACGCCTTGGATCGTCGCAAACAGACGCTCGTCGAGAAAGGCTACTCCAGCCGTCTACCCGATGGAGGATTCCGCGCGCCAGACAACCTGCTATCACGTCTGGAGCGCGCCGAAGTCTCTCGCGTCGGCCGGGCGATGGCGGCCGAACGCGGCCTCGCCTTCAAGGACGCGAAGATCGGCGATTATGTCAGCGGCAAGCTTGTCGGCTCGACCAATCTCGCCAGCGGCCGCTTCGCCATGATCGACGACGGCTTCGGCTTTAGCCTCGTCCCCTGGCAACCTGTCCTCGACAAACGCCTCGACCAGCACATCGCGGGCGTCATGCGTGGCGGCGGAATCGAATGGAGTTTCGGCCGGAAACGGGCACTGGGACGATCCGCCACCGGCGTGGCCGGGAAGTGACGGCGCGTCCTCATTGCAAAATGACCCGCAGGGTGGGTACATTAGCTCGTATTGGAGCGGCGTGCTGATCGAAAGCCGGGACGAATGGCTGCGCCTTCTTGTCGACGACGTCTGATCGAAGAAAATCCGTCCGACCTCGAAGACCGATTGTTCCGCAAGCTCCAGATGATCGACGACGGATCAGGACATACGCATTCCGCCGAGCAACCACTTCGAGAAGCTGCGCGGCGATTTGGAAGGTTTTCATTCGATCCGGGTGAACAAGCAATGGCGGCTGATCTTTCGATGGGACGGCGCCAAGGGCGAAGCGAGCGGCGTCTATCTCGACGACCACAGCTATTAGTGAGGTGAGGCAAGCCATGTTGATGACCAAGCGCAAGCCGGCGACCGTGGCGGAAATTCTGGTCGAAGATTTCATGGAGCCGATGGGGCTGACCCAGACGGCGCTCGCCGAGGCGATGGGCGTCCAGCGCAAGCATGTCAATGAACTGTGCAATGATCGGCGGAACGTGACGGCAGCGACCGCGCTCATTCTCGCGCGCGTTTTTGGCAATAGCCCCGACTTTTGGCTGAATGTGCAGCGGCGCAGCGATCTATGGGAGGCGATGCATTCGCCTCGCGAGCGCAAGCGGATCGAAAGGGCGAAGCCGTTGAAGGCGGTCGCGTGACGGGCGCGGGCGCTACGCCAACTGCGCCGCCCATGTCCAGGCGCGCGATCGGACGGCAAAATCCGCGAAGCGCGCGGGATCGCACAATTGGTCGATTCCCTTTGACGGAGCGCCGCGCGATCATGTCAAAATGTCCAGAGCAATTTCTCGCACCCGCAAAGATTGGCGCCGACGCGCCCCAAGTCTCGTCGCATCGCCCGACGACCTGTTCGATTATCTGCAATCGCCGCAGCGTCGCGCCGGTCGGCCAGTCAAACACGCCGTCGAGAGGTGGCGCGTTACGGACGACTGGCCCGAGCGCATTCCGATCAGCAAAAGCGAGATCGAAGTATACGAGGCTTGGTTCGGCGATCTGTTTGACCGTATTTTCTGGGACACCCGCTGACAGTTCGAGGAGGCCGCCGCAATGACTGTCCCGCTTCGCGCCGCTCTTTATTTGCGCGTCTCGACGGCGCGGCAGGCCGAGCACGACGTTTCCATTCCCGACCAGCGCCGCCAAGGCGAAGCCTATTGCGCTTCGCGCGGCTATCAGCTTGTCGAGACCTATGTCGAGGCAGGCGCCTCCGCCACCAACGACCGTCGGCCAGAATTCCAACGCATGATGGAGGCGGGAACCGCCAAACCACCCGCCTTCGACATAGTCATCGTGCATTCCTTCTCGCGTTTCTTCCGCGATCATTTCGAACTGGAGTTCTATGTCCGCAAGCTGGCGCGCAACGGCGTCAAGCTCGCTTCGATCACCCAGGAGCTCGGCGACGACCCGATGCATGTGATGATGCGGCAGATCATGACGCTGTTCGACGAGTATCAGTCGAAGGAGAACGCCAAGCACGTTTTGCGGGCGCAGAAAGAAAACGCCCGGCAAGGTTTTTGGAACGGCTCGCTGCCGCCGATCGGCTATCGCGTCGTCGCGGCCGAGCAGCGCGGCGCGAAGATCAAGAAGAAGCTCGAAATCGACCCGTTACACGCCGACACCGTTCGCCTCGCCTTCAAGCTGGCGCTAGACGGCGACGGAACATCGGGACCGATGGGCGTCAAAGCCATCGCCACCTATTTCAACCGGCGCCACATCTTCACCCGCGACGGCGGGCGCTGGGGAATTGGCCAAATCCACCGTTTGCTGACGCGGCCCACCTATATCGGTCGTCACGAGTTCAACAAGCGCAGCAAGGCCAAGGTCCTCAAACCCACCAGCGAAGTCATCGAGGTCGAAACGCCCCGGCTGATCGATCAGGCAACGTTTGACGCCGTGCAGGCGCATTTGCGCGCGCGCAACCCCAAGGTCATGCCGGCCCGCGTCGTGAGCGGCCCGACGCTGCTCACTGGCATTTGCTTCTGTTCAGCCTGCGGCGGGGCCATGACCATCCGCACCGGCAAAGGCGGGCGCTACCGCTATTACAGTTGCTCGACCGCCGCCCGGCAGGGCGACACCGGCTGCAAGGGGCGGGCGATTCCGATGGAAAAGCTCGACAGTTTAGTTGCCGCCCATCTGGAAGACCGGCTCCTTGACCCGGAGCGCCTTTCCGAAATCTTGGCCTCCATTCTCGACCGGCGCCAGGACCGGGCTGAGCGTCGCCGGGAACATATTGCCGAACTTAATAGACGCGCCGCCGAAGCAGATGCCCGCTTGCGGCGGCTTTACGGCGCCATCGAAAGCGGCGTCGCCGACCTCGACGACCCCGCGCTGAAAGAACGGATCGAGGAGCTCAAGGCCACCCGCGATCAGGCCCAGGTCGACGCTCAAAGAGCCGCCCAAGCGGCTGAGGGATTCGGCGCGGCGATCACGCCTGCCAATGTCACCGCCTTTGCACGGGAAGTCCGCGAACGCATCCGCCTTCCCGGCGGCGGCTATCGCCGCGACTTGCTTCGCGCCCTCGCCCAGCGGGTCGAAGTCGCCGAGCGGGAAATCCGAATCATGGGATCAAAGGGAAATTTGCTGCGGACCCTCGCCGGCGCAGCAGGCGTAAAATCGGCTACTGGCGGCGTGCCCACTTCTGTTCTGAACTGGCGGAAGGGGTGGGATTCGAACCCACGGTGGAGTCGCCCCCACGCCGGTTTTCAAGACCGGTGCCTTAAACCGCTCGGCCACCCTTCCGCAGCGGACGTGATATAGCACGCGTCGCCTTCTTCGCGACCGGGATTTGCGGGTGCCGCTCTATTTCGCCTATGGCTCCAATATGGACGCCGCCGCCATGGCGGCGCGCTGTCCGAGGTCGCGGCTGATCGGACGGGGACGGCTCGCCGGCTTTCGGACGATCCTCATGCAATCGGGCTTCGTCAGCGTCGCGCCGGACCGACGCATGTGCGTTCATGGCGTATTGTGGGACGTCGCGCTCGGCGACGTCGCGGCGCTCGATCGCTACGAAGACGTCGCCCATGGACTTTACGCCAAGAAAAACCTTCTCATTCTGCGCGAGCCCGCCGGCTCGGTCCGGGCGCTGACCTATGTCGGCGCGCGCCCGGATCTCGGCGCGGCGTCGCGGAGCTATTTCGATGCAGTCGTCGCCGCAGCGCGCGCGCAAGCGCTGCCCGCCGGCTATATCGACTATCTCTCAAGTCTCGCCACCGCTTGTCAGATGGGGCGCCTTTCATGATTGCGCAGCTTACTGTCGTCGGCGCGATCGACGATCTTCGCCGCTACGTCCGCGCACGCCGCGCCGCCGGCGAGCGAATCGGACTCGTGCCCACAATGGGCGCGCTCCACGCCGGCCATCTGTCGCTGGTGGAAGCGGCGCGTCACGCCGCCGATCGCGTCGTGGTGACCATATTCGTCAATCCGGCGCAGTTCGGTCCGAATGAGGATTTCACCCGCTATCCGCGCACGCTCGCAGCGGATATCGAAAAGCTTTCGCGCGTCGCCGCCGATCTCGTCTTCGCGCCGCCCGTCGACGAAATCTACCCGCCGGGCTTTTCGACGAAGGTCGTGTTGGAGGGGCCGGCCCACGCCGATCTCGAAGACCGGTTCCGGCCGACGCATTTTTCAGGCGTCGCGACGGTCGTGACCAAACTGCTCAATCAGGCGCAGGCCGATATCGCGGTCTTCGGCGAGAAGGATTACCAGCAGCTTCTGGTGATCAAGCGCCTTGCGCGCGATCTCGACATCGCGACCGAAATTGTCGGCGCGCCGACTCTGCGCGAGGCCGATGGTCTCGCCATGTCTTCGCGCAACATTTATCTCGCGCCGGATGAACGCGCGCGCGCCAGAGAGCTCCACAGCGCGTTGAGCAAAGCGGCGCGCCGCATCGTCAATGGCGACGACATTGGCGCCGCGACGCTCGACGCGCGCGCCAGAGTTGCCGACGCCGGTTTTGATATCGACTATCTCGAAGCGCGTCACGCCGAGACTCTGACGCCGGTTTCCTCTCTCGACGACGGGCCAATTCGTCTGCTCGCTGCGGCGAAACTCGGCGCGACGCGGCTCATCGACAATATCGCGGTAGAACCATGAGCGATCTCGAGATCATCCGCCTCATCATCGAAGGGCGCGTACAGGGCGTCAGCTATCGCGCTTTTCTGGTTCGTGAGGCGCTGGCGCTCGATCTCACGGGTTGGGCGCGCAACCGGCGCGACGGCGCCGTCGAGGCGATCGCCGCCGGCCCGCGTCCGGCGCTCGACGCGCTTATCGATGCGGCGCGGCGCGGGCCGCGACTGTCGCGAGTCGACGGACTGCGCGAGGAGCCGGCGGACGAAGCCGCGCTCGTCGAGTTTTGCGGCACCGAATTTTCCGTCGCGCCCGACGCCTGATGCGGAGACCGAGACGTGACGAACAACCGCCGCTTTGTCCTCGCCGGAGTCATGGGCTGGCCGATTGCGCATTCGCGTTCGCCGAAAATCCATAATCACTGGTTGGCGCATTATGGGATCGAGGGCTGCTATGCGCCGCTGCCGGTCGAGCCGGGCCGGCTCGAAGCGGCGCTGCGCGCCCTGCCCGCGCTTGGGTTCGCCGGCTGCAATCTGACGATTCCACACAAGGAGACCGCGCTTCAGTTTCTCGATCATGTCGATGAATCCGCGGCGCGGATCGGCGCGGTGAATTGCGTCGTCGTCGGAAAGAACGGCGAGCTCTCCGGCCGCAACTACGACGGCTATGGCTTCGTCGCCTCGCTGCGCGAAGCCGCGCCTTTTTGGCGCGCCGAAAGCGCGCCCTGCGTCATCATTGGCGCCGGCGGCGGCGCCCGCGCGATCGTTGACGGATTGCTCGACGCAGGCGCAAGAGAGATTCGTCTCTTCAACCGCACTTTGGCGCGCGCCGAAATTCTCGCGGCGGATTTTGGACCGCGCGTGTCGGCCTTCCCCTGGGAGGAACGCGATGCCGGACTTTCGGGCGCGGGACTTGTCGTCAATGCGACGAGTCAGGGAATGGTCGGCCAACCGCCGCTCGATCTCTCGCTTGCCGAACTGCCAAAATCGGCGCTCGTCGCCGATATCGTCTACGCGCCGCTCGAAACGCCTCTATTGGCGGCGGCGCGCAAGCATGGCGCGACGCCGGTCGACGGTCTGGGCATGTTGTTGCATCAGGCGCGCCCGGCGTTTCGCGACTGGACCGGCGTCATGCCGGACGTGACCCCCGCGCTTCGCGCGACAATTGTCGCGACGCTGTAGACAAATGTCGCGACGTTATAAAAGAAGGGCGCCGCAGCGCTCGCCGCGACGCCCTTCGTCACGCGACTCAACAAACGCTTACGCTGCGCGCGCGCCATACAGCGGCGCGATAGAAAGACCGAACAGGCGTTGCGCGAGAGTGAGCAATTCATTCGACTGACGTAGCAGCGTGTCGAGCCGCTCGCTTACGAAGCGCGACTGAAGGTTCGTCACCTCATCAATCGATTTGGCCTTGGCGAGCCGCTCAGCGAAGTCGAGAACTGCAGTGGCGTTTTCAGCCCAGAGGTCGATGGACTTCTGCGACCAGAGCGCCGGGTCGAAATCCTCGCCGCCCGCCGACTTGATCTCGACGGCGATCGCAAGCGCCGTCGACGGCGCCTGCTCGATCGTCGGCGTCTGCGCTTCGATCACAATCGGCGCCGGCTCCACTGCGACAGCTTCGCTGACGACGGGGGCAGCGTCAGTTTCCTTAGCGCCGGGAGCGGGCCGTTTGACTTCAGGTTGTTTGGATTTGGGGGAATTGTTCTGCGGATTGGCCATTCAACTTCTCCCCGTTAGGATTTCGTGGTCGAGCGCTGAAAGGTCGCGCCAAGCTCCTTGGTCTGTTCCTGGATCGCTTTGAGTTGCGCCTGGACGAACTCCGACTGAAGCTTGAAAACTTCTTGCGGGTCCTTGGCGTGGACAATCTTCTGGGCAAGATCGAAGGCGGCGTTGACGTTTGCTTCGGCGAACGACAACGCCTTGGCGCTTACGTCCTTGGCGGCCGGCAAGCCGAACGGAATGTCCGCCGACGTGTCGAGCGCCTTCTGCGCCGCTCCCGCGAAACCTTCAAAAGCCTTGCGCGCCTGTTCGACGCTCTTTTCCGCGAAATCGCGGACCTCGGTAGGAATTTGGTAGATCGATTCAACCATGACGCACCTCCGTGCTGTGAAAATGAGACAATCGCCGCGTTAATCCATCTTATCGCCCAGTTAGCGGGCGGCCCGCAGCCAGCGAGCTCGCCCATACTGCCTCAATTTATGTTGCAATGCAACAATTTTGTGCGGCGCAACAGGAAGCAGGGCATTTTCTCGAAATTCATAGGAAAAATAGGGAAGACCGGCCGCGATCATAGATTTCGCATCTGACCGCCATTACTTTGAGCGCACTTCGTGGAGCGCGCAGCGAAAAGGCAACACCTGCTTTTCGGATGGAGCGCGCTCTAGCCGGCAGGGACGCGGCGAGCGACCGTCGGTCTCGGCGGTGTAAGGCGAATGGGCGGTTCTCAAGAGGAACTTGAATACAGCGCGCAGGCTGCCGCTTGCGTTGCGGCCGACCCCGTTTTTTCAAGTCTTGACGCCTCCGGCACGCCGATCATCGTCGCAAGCGGGAATCCCCTGCACATCGATTTTCTCAACGATTCGGCCCGCGCCGTTTTTCGGGAAGACTTAGGATCGCTTGGCGAGCGCCTGTTTCGCGACGATGAACCCGGCGCGCGCCGACTCGCGGAGATCGTCGGCGAGCTTCGCAGCGACAGAGGCCCGCGCCTCGAGCGATTGCGCTTTCACTTCGGGGACCTGGCGCAGACGCTGATCTTTCTTTGCCGCACCCTCGAGACAGCGAGCGGCGTCGCTTTTGTTATCGCGGTGCTTGGCGTTCATGCCGACTCGCCTGCTGGAAATCTGAGCGTCGCTACCGCCGAAACCGGGGCGAGCAACGAGACGGCGGCGCAGGCTGCTTCCGCTTCGCGTTCCGAAGTGAACTCCTCGCGCCCGCCTGCGGATAACGTCGTGGCGCTGCGCGCGCCCGATTCTGCGCGCGCCGCATCGGACGCGCCGGAGACCCTAAGTTCGAGCGAGCTTCTGGCTTTCGATGAAATCGCGCGGACGCTCAAGGAAGGCGGCGCATCCCAAGCGGATTCTGCTCGGGAATTCGCTCGAAAGACGCCGGACGCGCAACGGCCGGTCGAAGAGCGGCGTGACCCCGAACTTCTCGCGCCCGGTCCGGAGCACAGCGTTTTGGCGCTCGCGCGGACGCTTGAAGAAAAGCTCGCGCGGGCAAAATCCGACAATGCGCTTCTTGGCGCGGCTTTCGACCTGTCGCACACGCCGCTTGCGATCATTACCGTTGACGGGAAAATCGTGAGGGCCAACGCGCGGTTGGCGGCTTATTTCGGCGCCGAGGCGCGCGACGTCGAGAGCCGCACGCTGGCCTCTCTCCTCAACCCCGCCGACGCGCAAAGCCTGGCTCAGCGCATTGCCTTGCTCCGTCCGGACGAAAGCCTCCGCCTGCCGATGTCGCGCGCGCCGCCGCCGGGGGACGCTCCTCCTGTTGACCTCGCGCTGCGCGCGCTTCCTGCCCAGGGAAAGCCGACCATCCTTGTGTCCCTCGAGGCTCAGGAGGCCGGCTGCTCGTCAAGCGACAGCGCCGTCGAAGCCGCGCGGCTTGCCGCCGAAAGCGCCAACGCGGCGAAATCCGACTTTCTCACCCGCGTGTCGCATGAGATTCGCACGCCGCTCAACGCCATCATCGGCTTCGCCGAGGCGATGATGGAGGAGCGTCTCGGACCGCTCGGCTCGCCCCGCTACAAGGAATATCTGAAGGACATGCATGCCTCCGGCGCGCATGTCCTGTCGCTCGTTAACGACCTTCTGGATCTCTCCAAGATCGAAGCCGGCAAGATGGAGCTCTCTTTCGCGCGCGTGGACGCCAATGCGGTTATCGCCGAATGCGCCTCGATCATGCAGGCGCAGGCTAATCAGGCGCGCGTGGTCTTGCGGCTCGCGCTTGCGCCAAGCCTGCCGCCGCTGCGCGCGGATACGCGCGCCTTGAAGCAGATCCTTCTCAATCTTCTGTCGAACGCGGTGAAATTCAACGAACCGGGCGGGCAGGTCATCGTATCGAGCGCGCTGACGGACGCCGGCTCTGTCGTCATTCGCGTCAAAGATACCGGGATCGGCATGTCGGAAGAGGATGTCGCGACCGCCCTCGAGCCGTTTCGGCAGGTGGACACAGCGCGCAAGGCGAGCGGCACGGGTCTTGGACTGCCGCTGACAAAGGCCCTGATCGAGGCGAATCACGCCTCCTTCAGCATTACCAGCAGTCGTAACGAAGGCACGCTGATCGAAATCGCCTTCGCCCCGCCGCAATTGGTCGCAGCGGAATAGAGAGAGAGCCTGAAGGGAGAGATGCCCCGTGGGGCGAACAGCTTAAGCTGATCAGTTCAGTCCGCTGGCGCGATAGCGCCCGCGCTCATGCTGGGCTGCTGCCCGCCAACGGACCGTATAGGACAAGAAACGTCGTGATTTCTTGAACTTACTTCATCCGCATGGCGACGAGCGCGCCGCCGACGACGATAGCGATCATGAGTCCCGGGATCAGATACTGCATTTTTTTTCCTCCCACATTAGCGCCAGCCAATGACGCTATTGTTCCAGCTTCGCCGCGATATAGCTTCACCAAAGGGCACTGTCTTTGTCAAGCGCCGCCATGGCCTATTGTCGCTCGAACGTCGCAGCCTTTGCGCCCTGCGCCGCCTGCGGACGAACGCGATCTCCTCAACTCGCCAATTTGACCTTATGTTGGGCGACCGGAATCATAGCCCGCACCTTACGAATGCGGTCGACGTCGACATAAGACGAGACCAGCCCTGGCCCTTCAGAGGCCTTCGCCACGACGTGCCCCCAAGGATCGGCGATGAGAGAATTCCCGTAAGTGAAGCGCGTTTCGTGCCCGGCTTTATGGGCGCCGGTCTGCGCCGGGGCGCAGAGATAGGCCTGCATTTCAATGGCGCGCGCGCGGCAGAGGACTTCCCAATGGTCCTTGCCGGTCACCAGCGTGAACGCGGCCGGCAGGGCGACGATATCGACGCCCTTATCGGCGAGCGCCTGAAAAAGATATGAGAAACGCAGGTCGTAACAGATGGCGCAGCCGACGGTCAGACCTTCGCAATCATAGGTGACGACGGAATCGCCGGGTTTGAAGGCGGCGCTTTCATGATACTTCGCGCCGTCCGGCGCGGTGATGTCGAACATATGGATTTTGCGATAGCGCGCCACCTCTTCGCCTTCGCGATTGAAGGCGACGCTGGTGTTGTGCAACCGCTCCTCGTCGGGCGTCTTTTCGAGAATGGAGCCGGCGTGAATAAACACCTTATGCTCGCGCGCGAGCGACCGGCACATTTCATATGCGGGGCCGCCGGGCAACTCTTCGGCCGCCGCCATCTTCTCGGCGCGCGATCCGCCGATGAAATCGAACACTTCCGGCAAGCAAATCCAGTCCGGACGCTCCTGAACGACGGCGCGCTCAATCAGGGCGCGCGCATTGGCGAGATTCAAGGCTTTGTCGCCAACCGAATTCATTTGAACCAGAGTGACCTTCATCGACCGTCCGCTATTCCTGTCATTGCGCGACGCCAGGATCGCGCGATTCAATTATTATACGGGCCGACGCCGCAGGTATAGATCGAATTGCGCTAGAGCGCCGGCGCCGTCGAAGGACCGGGATCTTGAACGCCTTCGCGCAGCGCCGCGATGCAGAATTCGACCATTTGCGCGCTGGTCGGAACCGGCCGATCGGCGCATTCCACCATCAGCCGCGGATGGCAGTAGCGAATGCAGGCGGCGTGCACGAGGCGCGCCGCAAGCTGCGCATCGCCTTTGGCGAATTCGCCGCTTTCCATGCCCGATCGAATAATGTCCTCGATCGCGGCGTCGATGCGGTCGATGTGATCCGAAATAATCGGCCAGTTCTCGTCGATCG
Source organism: Methylocystis sp. (assembly GCA_046349135.1). Classification (GTDB taxonomy): domain Bacteria; phylum Pseudomonadota; class Alphaproteobacteria; order Rhizobiales; family Beijerinckiaceae; genus Methylocystis. The sequence goes on from JAXMCY010000006.1 coordinate 22,484, forward strand.
CCGCTTCAACCATGTCGTGAAGCTTGCGATCGACGACGTAGCGCTCGGCGTTCATCGCCTCATTCGACAGAATGAGCGCGCGCAGCCGCTCCTCGGCCGCCCCCGGCCCGCGCACGATGCCCTGCGCCGCCTGTTCGACCTCGCTCATCAACTGCCGCGCGACGGCGGCGTTGATTTCCGATTTGGCGCTGAAGAAACGATAGACGTTCGCCGGCGACATCCGCAATTCGCGGGCGATGTCCGCGACCGTGGTTTTCTGGAAGCCGATCTCGCGGAACAGCCGTTCGGCGGTAGCGATGATTTTCTCGCGCTGCTCCGTTTCGCGCGCGTTCGGCGCGCTCGCGCCAACTAGACTCATTCGGCCGCTCCCCTCGCAAGCCCGTCGGCCAAAGTCTCGACCCGTGCGCGATCGGATTCGGCCGCCCCCTGGCTAAGATGACGGCGAAACCACATCGCGTAAAGCGCCGGCAGGAAGAGAACCGTGAGAAAGGTTGCGACGAAAAGCCCGCCCATGATGGTCAGCGCCATCGGCCCCCAAAAGGCGGAGCTCGACAAGGGAATCATGGCGAGAATCGCCGCGAGCGCCGTCAACGCGACGGGCCGAACCCGCCGAATGGTCGCGCCGATGATGGCTTCTCGATAGGTTTCGCCCCGCTCGAGATCCTGGCGCACTTGGTCGACAAGGATGATCGAATTGCGCATGTCCATGCCCGAGAGCGCGATGAGGCCGAGCAGCGCGACGAAGCCGAATGGCGCATGCGCGACATTCAGCGCGAGCGAGGCGCCGATGACGCCGAGCGGCGCGCTCACCATCACGAGCGCGACGCGGGTGAAATTCTGCAGCTGGAACATTACGAGCGTCAGCATGACGAGACCAACGAGCGGAAACACCGCGAATATCGACGCGTTGCCCTTTTGCGATTCTTCGATCGCGCCGCCAATTTCGATCCGATAGCCGCGAGGCAGATTTTCGCGAATCTGCGCAAGCCGAGGCCAAATGCGCATCGTCACGTCAGGCGCCTGCACGCCATCCTTGACGCCAGAGCGCACGGTGATGCTCATGTCGCGATTGCGCCGCCAGAATATCGGCTCTTCGTGATCATAGACGATCTTGGCGACCTGCGAGACCGTCACCGCCTTGCCGTCACGCGAATAGACGACCATGTCGCCGATCCGCGAAAGATCGCCGCGCTCCTGCGGAATGGCGCGCGCGACCACTTCGACCTGGTCGATCCCGTCGCGCAACGTCGCGATCGTTGCGCCGGAGATCGCCAGCCGAAGCCTGTTCGACACGTCCTGAGGCGTCAGCCCGAGGAGCCGGGCGCGATCCTGGTCGATAACCAGGCGCACCCGGGGCGTCTGCTCATTCCAATTGAGATGCGGATCGTCGACGCCGTCGTCGCCGCGCATAACGTCGCGAACCTGATAGGCGATGGCGCGCACGGTCGTCGGGTCGGCGCCGACGATGCGAAACTGCACCGGGAAGCCGACGGGCGGCCCGTAGTAGAAGCGGTCGACGCGGGCGCGCGCCTGCGGCAGGGCGCCGTTGGCGATGGCCGTCTCGAGCTTCTTCTTCAGCCGCTCGCGCGCCTCGATATCCTTGGCGACGATGACGACCTCGGCATAGGCTTCATTAGGGAGCTGCGGATTGAGACCAAGCCAGAAACGCGGCGGGCCCTGTCCGACATAACTTGTGTAGAGCGTCGCGTCCGGATCGTCCTTCAGGAGCGCTTCGGCCTGTTTTGCAGCGTCAAGCGAAGCGCCTATCGACGAGCCCTCCGGAAGACGCAACTGAAAAAAGAGCTCCAGGCGTTCCGCATAAGGAAAGAACTGTTTCTGCACGACGAAGAATCCGGCGACGGCGAGCGCGAAAACGCCAACGACGCCTGCAATCACGAAGCCGCGATAGTCGACCGCCCAAGTGACGACGGCGCGAAGCCGACGATAGAACGGCGTCTGATAAATTTCGTCGGGATCATGGTGCGGATGCAGCTTGGCGAAATCCGGAAGAAGCTTCACGCCGAGATAGGGCGTGAACGTCACCGCGACGAACCATGAAGCGATCAGCGCCACGAGCAGCACCCAGAACATTGATCCCGTGTATTCGCCGACGCCGGAGTTGGCGAAGCCGACGGGCAGGAAGCCTGCGGCGGTGATCAGCGTGCCGGTCAGCATCGGAAATGCCGTCGACTCCCAGGCGAAAGTCGCGGCCTTAAGGCGACTGAAGCCCTGCTCCATCTTCACCATCATCATTTCAACGGCGATGATCGCATCATCGACGAGAAGCCCGAGCGCGATGATCAGCGCGCCGAGCGAAATGCGCTGGAGGTCGATGCCGAGCGGCCCCATGCAGATGAAAACAATGGCGAGCACCAGCGGGACGGAAAGCGCGACGATAATTCCCGTGCGAAAGCCGAGCGAGACGAAGCTCACGCCGAGCACGATGACCAGCGCCTCCAGAAAGGAGCGCGTGAATTCGCCGATCGCCTCCTCGACGACCTTCGGCTGATCGGCGATCTGATCAATGTCGACGCCGAGCGGCGTCTTGTCGCGCATCTCCTCCACTGCAGCGCCGACGTTCTCGCCGAATTTGAGAACGTTGGCGCCCTTCGCCATAACGACGCCGAGGATGACCGTCGGCTGGCCCTTGAAGCGCGCAAGAAAACTCGGCGGATCCTCGAAGCCGGCATGGATGTCGGCGATGTCGCCGAGCCGTATCACCTTGCCGTTCGCTTCGACCGGGATGGCGGCGATGGCGTCAACGCCCTTGAGATCGCTCGTCACCTGTACGCGGACGCGGTTCGACGATGTCTCGAACACGCCCGCGTCGTTGATCGCGTTCTGCTTGGCGAGCGAGTCAAAGATCGCTTGAGGCTGAATTGCAAGACTGGCGAGCTTCGCTTCGCTGAATTCGACAAAGATGCGCCGCCCCTGATCGCCATAGACATCGACCTTGACCACGTCCTGCACGGCAAGCAGCCGTTGCCGCAACGCCTGAACCACCTTGTCGAGGACGTGATAATCCGCGCCGTCGCCGGTCACCGCGTACATCACGGTGTCGACGTCGCCATATTCGTCGTTGACCTGCGGGCCCACCACGCCGGCCGGCAAGGTCGGCGCAATGTCATGGAGCTTCTTGCGCAACTGATAGAAGAGCTGCGGCACTTCCCGTGGCGGCGTCGTGTCCTTGAAGGTCACTTGCATCGCCACAAAGCCGGGCTTCGTGTAGGTCTCGATCTTGTCGAGGAAAGGCAATTCCTGGAGCTTCTTCTCGATGGGATCGGAGACTTGATCGCGTATCTCCGTCGCGGTCGCGCCGGGCCAGGAGGCGGAGACGATGGCGACCTTGATGGTGAAGGACGGGTCCTCCGCGCGTCCAAGCCGCATATAGGAATAGACGCCGGTGAGGCTGATCGCGATCATCAGAAACAGCATCAGCGTCGGCCGTTGAACGGCCCAGCGCGAGAGATTGACGCCGCTCATCGCTGACCTCTCACAACGACTGCCGCGAAATGGCGCGGACTTTCATGTTGGGATCGAGCTTGTGAACGCCGAGGACGACGACATTGTCGCCGTCAGCGACGCCGCCCGCAACAAGCGCGTGGTCGGCTTCGAGACGCACCAGGGTCACGGGAACGAGTTGCAGTTTTCCGTCGCCGTCGACCTTCCAGAGCGAGGGTCCGGCGCCCTGATTGTAGATCGCCGAGAGCGGCACGCTCACGACCGGCTGCGCGTCGGAGCCGGAAATGCGGAGCGTGGCGCTCATGCCGAGCGCGACCGCCGAATCCGGGTTGAGAATGGAGAAGCGGGCGGCGAAGGTCCTCGTGACCGGATCCGCCGCCGGACTCAATTCACGCAGTTTGGCGCGATAGACGGCGCCGGGCTTCGACCACAGCGTCAAATTCGCTTCGCCCTTTCCGGCCGCGGCGGCGAAGGCCTCCGGCAGGGCGACGGCCGCCTCCAAGTCGCCGGCGTGGGCGATGCGCACGGCCGGCTGGCCCGCCGACACCACCTGCCCCGGCTCCACCAGCGTTTGGGTGACGACGCCATCGGCGCCGGCGCGCAAGGTTGCGTAGTCCAGCGCGTTGCCGGCAAGCTCGACGGCGCGTTCCGCTCGCCGGAACCGCCCGCGCGCTTCCTCTCCGCCAGCGCGCGCGCGATCCAGCGCCGCCTGCGCGATCCAGCCCTTGCTGCGCAGCTCGGCGGCGCGCTTTTCGTCGCCCAGCGCCTGGGTCTGGGCCATGCGGGCCGCAGCGAATTCGGCGTCGGCCTGTTCCTTTTGCAGGCGCAAATCCTGTTCGTCGAGCGCCGCGATCGGATCGCCCGCCTTTACCCGCTGGCCAACCTCGACGAAGCGCTTGACGACTTTGCCGGCGACTCGAAAGCCCTGGTCGGACTCGACCCTCGGCCGGATGGTGGCGACAAATTCCCGGGTCTGCGACTGGGCGGCATAGCGGGCCGGCGCGACCAGCACCGGGCGTTCGGGTTGCACGCTGGCTTCCGCTGACTTTTGGCCCTTGCCGTCGCATGCGGCCAGAGCCGCGGCCATGAGGCCGACAAGCGCGACGAGACCGGAGCGATAACTGAACATGCGACTAGGTCCCTAAGGCAAGCCGTGACGTGATGGTGCTGACGATTTTTAATAATCGTCAGTCATCAGTCGTTCGTCAACCGCCGAGTCGGACTTTTTCATTCAATCCGGGACCGTCGTGCGGCGGCGGAACCGCGGGCCGCGCGGCCGGACGCCTTGTCGCGGGCAAATGATTCTTCTATATGCGGCCTGCTCTTGCGGGCGGGTCACCGCGTCACAATCTTGGGAGAGCTAGGGGGAGGATCGCGCGGCGGGCTCACAGCGAGTCGCCGTCCTTCGCCTTTTTGAACCGGACCGCTTCGGGGTCCGGCGTTCACCAGCGAAAGGACATCAATATGGGAAAAATTATCGGCATCGACCTCGGCACGACCAATTCCTGCGTGGCCGTCATGGAAGGGTCGAGCCCCAAAGATCGTGAAAACGCCGAAGGCGCCAGGACGACGCCGTCGATTGTCGCCTTCACCGACGACGGCGAGCGCCTCGTCGGCCAACCCGCCAAACGTCAGGCGGTCACCAATCCCGACAAGACCTTCTTCGCCATCAAGCGCCTGATCGGCCGCACCTTCGACGACCCGATGACCAAGAAGGACATGGGTCTTGTCCCCTACAAGATCGTCAGGGCGAATAACGGCGACGCTTGGGTCGAGGCCGCCGGCAAGCAATATTCGCCGTCGCAGATTTCGGCCTTCATCCTGCAGAAGATGAAGGAGACGGCCGAGGCCTATCTCGGCCAGACCGTCACGCAGGCGGTGATTACCGTCCCCGCCTATTTCGACGACGCCCAGCGTCAGGCGACCAAGGACGCCGGCAAAATCGCCGGCCTCGAGGTGCTTCGCATCATCAATGAGCCCACGGCGGCGGCGCTCGCCTACGGCCTCGACAAGAAGCAGACGGGCACGATCGCAGTTTACGATCTTGGCGGCGGCACTGCATCGACATTTCGGTTCTCGAGATCGGCGACGGCGTCTTCGAGGTGAAGTCGACGAACGGCGACACCTTCCTCGGCGGCGAAGACTTCGATATGCGCCTGGTCGAATATCTCGCGGGCGAGTTCAAGAAAGAACAGGGCATTGACCTCACGAAGGACAAGCTCGCCCTGCAGCGCCTGAAGGAAGCGGCGGAAAAGGCGAAGATCGAACTCTCGTCGGCGACCCAGACCGAGATCAACCTGCCCTACATCACCGCCGACGCCACCGGGCCGAAGCATCTGACTTTGAAACTGACGCGGGCGAAATTCGAAGCGCTCGTCGACGATCTCATCCAGCGCACGGTCGAGCCCTGCCGCAAGGCCCTGAAGGATGCCGGACTATCGGCCGCCGACATCGGCGATGGTGCTCGTCGGCGGCATGACCCACATGCCCAAAGTGCAGGAGGTGGTGAAGCAGTTCTTCGGCAAGGAGCCGCATAAGGGCGTCAACCCGGATGAAGTCGTCGCCATCGGCGCGGCGGTGCAGGCCGGCGTGCTGCAGGGCGACGTGAAGGACGTGCTGCTGCTTGACGTGACGCCGCTGTCGCTCGGCATCGAAACGTTAGGGGGCGTGTTCACGCGCCTTATCGACCGCAATACGACGATCCCGACCAAGAAGAGCCAGGTGTTCTCGACGGCGGAAGACAGCCAGACGGCGGTCACCATCCGGGTCTTCCAGGGCGAGCGCGAGATGGCGGCGGACAACAAGCTGCTCGGCCAGTTCGATCTCGTCGGCATTCCGCCGGCGCCGCGCGGCATGCCGCAGATCGAGGATGACCTTCGACATCGACGCCAACGGCATCGTCAATGTCACGGCGAAGGACAAGGCGACGAACAAAGAGCAGCAGATCCGCATCCGGGCGTCTGGCGGCTTGAGCAGATCCGACATCGACAAGATGGTGAAGGACGCCGAGGCGCACGCCGCGGAGGACAAAATCCGCCGCGAACTCGTCGACGCCAAGAACCATGGCGAAGCCGCGATCCACGCCGCGGAGAAATCGGTCGCCGAATTCGGCGACAAGGTTTCAGGCGCCGACAAGAGCGCGATCGAAGCGGCGATCGCTTCCTTGAAGAGCGCGATCGAAGGCGACAGCGTCGATGCGATCAAGGCCAAGACCAATGAATTGGCCCAGGCTTCGATGAAGCTCGGCGAGGCGATGTATAAGGCCCAGCAGGCCGAGGCTTCGAGCCCCGGCGCGTCTGAGGCGCCCAAGGACGACGTGATCGACGCGGAGTTCAAGGACGTCGGCGACGACAAGAAGTAATGCGTTACGCGCGCTCCCCCTTTCGAAAAAGGGGGAGCGTCTTTCTCTTAGCTTTATCGAATTCTGACAGCGCCCGCATTTTCTGAGGCGGGCTCCCGAATCCACGCGATTGACCCGCAGGCGACGCTATCGAAGGCGGGGCGCGCTGATTGATCCTATGTTCGCGTTCGCAGTAAGGAAAAAAGGGATGAGCCACGGCAGACGCTGCGCTGGAACCGAATGATGAGACCGTCGATAGCCCTCGATAATAATCGCGAAGCCGTGCGCGCCGCTGTCAGCCGCCGCAAGGCGGCCAACCCGCGCGTCTTTGGCTCGGTGCTGCGCGGCGAGGATGAGGACGGCAGCGACATCGACATTTTGGTCGATGCTTTACCTGGCGCGACCTTGCTGGATTTGGGCGGACTCCATGCGGAATTGGAAGAGATTTTGGGCGTGAAAGTCGATCTCCTGACGCCGCTGGAGCTTCCCAAACGCATCAGAGCGAGAGTCGTCGCCGAGGCCGTCCCGATATGAAGGATGGCGACGTTTTTGTGCTTCTCGACCAGATACTCGAGGCGGCTCGCCTCGCGACTTCCTATATCGTCGGCATGACGGAAAACGAGTTTCTCGCCGACGGCCGCACGCAGCAGGCGGTAGCCATGAATCTCGTCATCATCGGTGAAGCCGCGACGCGGCTGGCGCGATCCTATCCGTCCTTCGCCGCCGCGCATGGCGATCTTCCATGGCGCGACATGATCGATATGCGCAATCGCATCGCCCACGGATACGTCGAACTCGACTTTCGCGTGGTCTGGCGAACGGCGCAGACCGATCTGCCGGAGTTGCTAATCCCCCTCGAAGCCATATACGAAGCGGCGGGCGAGCGGATCGGCGGAGCCCCGGAAGAACCGCTCGAAGACTAAGAAATGTCCAAACGCGACTATTACGAAGTTCTCGGCGTCACCCGCACCGTGACGGAAGTCGAACTGAAAATCGCCTTCCGCAAGTCGGCGATGCAGTGCCATCCGGATCGGCATCCCGGCGACAAGCAGGCGGAGGCGCGCTTCAAGGAATTGAACGAAGCCTATCAGTGCCTTTGCGACCCGCAGAAACGGGCGGCCTATGACCGTTTCGGCCACGCCGCCTTCGAGCAGGGCGGCGGGTTCGGCGGTTTCGGCTCCGGCGAGGGCTTCGGCGCCTCGATGGCCGATATTTTCGAAGATTTGTTCGGCGACGTGATGGGCCGGCGCGGACGTTCGGGCGGCCGCGAGCGCGGCTCCGATCTGCGTTACAACATGGAGATCACCCTCGACGAAGCCTATCACGGCAAGAGCGCGTCGCTGAACATTCCGACGTCGGCGACCTGCGAGGCCTGCTCGGGAACGGGCGCGAAAAAGGGCTCCAAGCCGAAGACCTGCGCGACCTGCGGCGGCATGGGACGCGTACGCGCCCAGCAGGGCTTCTTCGCCATCGAGCGCACATGCCCATCATGCCAGGGGCGCGGGGAAACGATCGAGAACCCCTGTCCCTCCTGCTCCGGGACAGGGCGCAAGACGATCGAACGATCGCTTTCGGTCAATGTCCCGCCCGGCGTCGAGGATGGCACGCGCATCAGGCTCGCCGGCGAAGGCGAGGCCGGCCTGCGCGGCGGACCGGCAGGCGATCTCTACATATTTCTTTCAGTGAAGCCGCACCCTTTCTTCCAGCGCGACGGCGCCGATCTCTATTGCCGCGTGCCGATCTCCATGGTGCGCGCAGCGCTTGGCGGCGAGATCCAGGTCCATGCGCTCGACGGCTCCGAGGTGAAGCTCAAAATTCCGGAAGGGACGCAATCGGGACGCCAGCTCAAAGCCAAGGGCAAGGGCATGCCGGTATTGCGCGGGCGCGAACACGGCGATCTGCACGTGCAGATCAGCGTCGAGACGCCGCAAAAGCTCACCAAGCGCCAGAAGGAGCTTCTCGCCGAGTTCGAAGAGGAATCTTCGCACGACACCCATCCCGAAGAGACCGGCTTTTTCGCGCGAATGAAGGATTTGTTCGGCGGCTAAGGCCTGCCTCGGCAAAAATGCGAAGCGTCTTCTGAACCAGAACATCCTCGAGCAAGAACATGCTCGATCAGATGCGCAGGGCAATTTGCCCGAGCGCTTTCGGGCGCGCATCCCTGGCGCTGCGTCTGCGCCTTTCAGACAGTCGGGGCTTATCCTTTAAGGGAGAGCCTGGATGCCGCGATTTGCTTTTGATGACACGAACATTCGTTGGCGAAGCCTCGAAGGCGTCGCGCATCTCGCCTTTTCCATTCTCGACATAGACACGACAAACCGCATCGCGCATGTGCTGTTCAAATTCGACGCGAACCAGCAGATCATCCTGCATCGCCATCGCAGCTTGAACAAAACCTTCGTCATTCAGGGCGAGCATCGGCTGTATGAACCCGACGGTCGCCTGAAGGAAGTAAGGCCCACCGGACGCTATACCGTGAGCCCGCCCTCGGACGATCCGCATCGCGAGGGCGGCGGGGATCAGGACGTCATTGTCCTCTTTGCGGTCTATGACGACAATGATCCCGTCTATGAACTTCTCGACGATGCGCAGAACATCGTCGGCACGCTGCGGTTCGATGATTTGATCGCGCTGAGCGCGGAATAGGATTGCGGGCGCCGGAGGAATCAATGTCGAATTATTACGGCGCCGCGCATCGCGCGCTTCAGGATGAATTCGACACGCGCCGCCTCGCCGATCTGATGGAAGGCGGCGTGATGCACGCCGAATTCGAGTCGCATGAAATCGATTTCATCCAGTCCCGCGACATGTTTTTTCTCGCCACCATCGATCCGTCCGGGCGGCCGACAGTCTCCTACAAGGGCGGCGCGACAGGGTTTGTGCGCGTCATCGGACCGAGCGCGCTGATCTGTCCCTGGTATGACGGCAACGGCATGTTTTATTCGGCCGGCAATCTCGTCGAGACGGCGAATGTCGGACTGCTGTTCATCGACTTTCTGAGGCCGAACCGCTTGCGCGTGCAGGGCGCGGCGGCGATCTCGCGCGAACCGGCGCTTCTTGCGACTTATCCCGGCGCGCAATTACTTGTCAGCGTGGCGGTCGAAAGCGTCTGGGTCAATTGCCCGCGATAAATCCACGCCTATCGGAAAATCGCGGACTCGAAATATCTGCCGGATTCGGCGGGCGATGCGCCGCTGCCGGGCTGGAAGCGGCTCGATCTCGCCCAGGAGGCGTTGACGCCCAGGGACCGTGCCGCCGTCGACGCGGCCGGCGGCGTGATCGATTTGGAAGCCTATGGCGCGCTCATCGCGACGGGCGAAGGGTGAGTTCGCAGGTCTTTCGGCAAAATTGCGAGGGACGTTTCCTCCGCGGCCGGCCTCCAGCCCAGGGCTCCGAACCTGGTTAATTTCGGCTCACTTTCAGCCGTCATGGCCGGGCTTGTCCCGGCCATCCACGCCGGACAATCGCGAAATGTTTCGCGCAAAGAAGGCATGTCCCGCTCATCTTTTCAGAATTGCGGCGCGTCGTCGCGTGGATGGCCGCGACAAGCGCGGCCATGACGCGGAGAGATGGCGCTCCTCGTTGATCTGCAATTCGACCCTTGGCCTCCGGCCGAGCCACGTTGTTTTCGGCGCGCAGCTCTCCTATCATCCGCCGGACGGCCCCCGACAGCGGGGGCCGTTTGCGCGTTACTGTCGCGCGCCGATCGGGAGGGGGCGTCTTGTCGCATAGATCGCAAAAAGCCGGCGGTCGCGTAAGTCTCGTGGATAATGCGCGATTCATCCGTCAATGGATCGAAAACCCGCGCCTGATCGGCGCGGTCTCGCCGTCGGGACGCGCGCTCGCCAAGACTATGGCTGGCTTCGTCGAACCTGACCGAGACGGACATATCATTGAACTTGGCCCCGGCACCGGGCCGGTGACTCAGGCGCTGCTCGCCCGCGGAATCGCGCCAGAGCGTCTGGTGCTTGTCGAATATGAGACGCGGTTCTGCCACCTGCTCTCCGACCGCTTCCCCGGCGTCAACATCGTCCAGGGCGACGCGTACAGCCTCAAGGCGACGCTTGACGGCAAGGTCGAGGGGAAATTCGCGTGCGTCGTTTCGAGCCTGCCGCTGCTCGTGCGGCCAGAGCGCGATCGCGTCGAACTCTTGAATCAGGCTTTCGAGCTGATGGGCGACAACGGGCTCTTCATCCAATTCACCTACGGCCTGACCAAATCGCCGATGCCCATGCACGCGCACGGCGTCAAAGGTTCTTACGTCGGCAAGGGATCGCCGCCGATCGTGCTCAACATTCCGCCCGCGCGCGTCTGGCGCTATCGTAAGGCCGGTCACGCCGGAAAGCCCAGGGCGTGAAGGCGCGCGAGCGCCTCATTGTCGCGCTCGACGTGGAAAGCGTCGCCGACGCGCGCGCCCTCGTCGCCGCGCTCGGCGAGACCGTCTCCTTCTTCAAGGTCGGCATGGAGCTGGCCTACGCGCCGGGCGGCTTCGACTTCGCGCGCGAGTTGAAAGCAAGCGGCAAGCGCGTCTTCCTGGACCTGAAGCTCCATGACATCGGCGCCACGGTCGAGCGCGCGGCGCGGCAGATCGCCAGACTCGGCGCCGATTTTCTGACCGTCCACGCCTTCCCTCAGACGATGGCGGCGGCCCGTCGCGGCGCGTCGGATGGCGCGCTCAGGCTGCTCGCGGTGACGGTGATGACTTCCTATGACGACGCCGATCTCGCAAAGGCCGGCTACGCCTGCGGCGTCGCCGAACTGGTGGCGCGACGCGCCAAGCAAGCCCAAGCGGAAGGAATTGAGGGCCTGATCCTCTCGCCGATGGAGCTTGCGGCCATTCGCCCGATCGTTGGCCGGGAGATGCTGCTGGTGACGCCGGGGGTGCGCCCGATGGGCGCCGACGCCGGAGACCAGAAGCGGGTGATGACGCCGCGAGAGGCGATCGCCGCGTCGGCGGACTATATTGTCGTCGGAAGGCCGATCACGCGCGCAGCCCATCCCGCGAAGGCCGCCGAAGACATCGCGCGCGAGATGGACGGCGCCTGACGCGAGTTAAAGGCATGCCTTACGCCAGCAACGCCGACCTGCCCGAAAATCTCCAGCGCATCCTTCCCGAGCATGCGCAGGACATTTATCGCGAGGCGTTCAACCACGCCTTCGACGCCCACCGCCGCGACCCGCGACAGGAAGAAGCGGCGCATCGCATCGCCTGGGCCGCGGTCAAGCGAAGCTACGAAAAGACCACGGCCGGATGGGAGAAGCGATAGGTTGTGAACGCCGGGAGCCCCGCTCTGGTCTAGCTTGGACGTGGATGATAGAAGGCGATCGGCGCGAAATCCCACCCCGATTCGCTCATGCTCGCGACATTCGTCTCTGTCACCGGCCTATTCGCGTGGCTCTATCTCATTACGCTGCGCGGCGCTTTTTGGCGCTTGACCGAGCATGACCGAAACCTCGGCGGCGAGGACGCTGCCGCCCCGGCGGCGCATGTCGTCGCGATCATTCCGGCCCGGAACGAAGTCGAGGTCATCGAAAAGAGCCTGGCGTCGCTGTTCGCTCAGCAATTCCCTGGCCGCTTGGACGTTATTCTCGTCGACGACGAGAGCGACGACGGCACCGCCGACGCCGCGCGCCGCTGCGGGGCCGCTCATGGCGCTTGCGACCGCCTGACCGTTCTCTCGTCGCGCGGACCTGACGCTGGCTGGACGGGAAAGCTCGGCGCGATGCAGCGCGGATTCGATCGCCTGCGCAGGCTATCGCTCGCCCCCGACTTCGTGCTGTTTTGCGACGCCGACATCGAATTTTCGCCGCATGTCCTCGCGCGTCTGGTTTCGGGCGCGACGACGCGCGGCGCCGTCCTGACCTCGCTGATGGTCAAACTTCGCTGCGAAAGCGTCGCGGAGCGCTGGCTCGTTCCAGCCTTCATTTTCTTTTTCCAGAAGCTTTACCCCTTCCGCCACGTCAATGATCCAGAACATGCGGCGGCGGGCGCCGCGGGAGGGGTGATGCTGGTGCGTCCCGAGGCGCTCGCCGCGGCGGGCGGCTTTAGCGCCATCCGCGGCGCGCTGATCGATGATTGCGCGCTGGGCGCATTGATGAAGGCGCAAGGGCCCATCTGGTTGGGACTGACCGAAGACGTCCACAGCCTGCGCGCCTACCCGCGGCTTGCGGACGTTTCCCGAATGGTCGTGCGCTCAGCCTACGCCCAGCTGAGCTATTCGCCCTGGCGTCTCGCCGGGGCGCTGTTGGGCATGGTCGCCGCCTATCTGGCGCCGCCCTATCTGGCGCTTTTTGGCGAGTCGCCGGCCCGGGAAGCGGCGCTGGTTTCCTGGATGCTGATGGCGCAGGCCTATATGCCGACCTTGCGCTTTTACGGCCAATCGCGTTTATGCGCCTTCGCTTTGCCGGGCGTCGCGGCGTGCTATACGTGGTTTACGGTTGAATCGGCATGGCGGCACCTGACGGGCCGCGGCGGCGAATGGAAGGGCCGCTATCAGGCGCCGGGCGCGCAAAGCCCGGCGCAGCGATTCGAAACGTCCGGCGAGATCGAGGCGAGCCGCGAGATCGAAGTGTGAAAGGCGCGCATGCGCCGTGGAGCGGCGGAACGGCGTCATATGGACCTTGCGCGGACGAGTTCGGGAAAGACCCATCGCGACGAAAATTTTCCTGTCGCCTCCATTCTCATCGCGCCACGTCATCGCGCGCCGATCCTCGCCTTCTATGATTTCGTTCGCGCCGCCGACGACATCGCCGATCATCCGACGCTCGGCGCGCAGGAGAAGCTCGATCTGCTGGAAGCGCTCGAAGATGCGCTCATGGGAAAGACCGATGAGGATGCGCCGGTCGCACGCCGTCTGCGCGACATATGCCTTGATCGACGCCTCGATCCGCAGCATGCGCGGGATCTGATCGCCGCCTTCAGGCGCGACGTCACGCAATTGCGCTATCGCGACTGGGACGATCTCATCGACTACTGCCGCTATTCGGCGATGCCCGTCGGGCGCTTCGTCTGCGACGTTCATGGCGAAACCGCCGGCCGGGTCTGGGCGGCGAATGACGCGCTCTGCGCCGCGCTGCAGGTCATCAACCACATGCAGGATTGCGGCAAGGACTACCGCAATCTCGACCGGGTCTACCTGCCTTGCGACTCGCTCACGGCACATGGCGCGACGGTCGAGATGCTGGCGCAGGAGAAGGCCCCGCCGCCGCTGCTCGCGGCGATCCGCGAGCTGAACGAGAAAACCGCGCGGCTTCTCGACCAGTCGCGTCCCTTCGCCGATCTGATCGATGACGCGCGGCTCGCCATGGAGGTTGGCGCCATCCAGACCCTCGCCGAACATCTTGTCGCGCGGCTTACGGTCGCCGATCCGCTCGGCGAGAAGGTTCACGACGGCAAGCTCGGCTTCGCGGCGAAGGGCGCAATCGGGGCGATCGGCGCGCTGCTTCGCCGCCTTTCGCGCCCCCGCGCCCCGTCTCCGGCAAGTCCAGGAGCGCGCCAATGACAATCGACGCGCTTGCCGACTCGGCGACGCTGCGCACGCGCGCCATCGCCACCAAAAGCTCCTTCTACCTGGCGATGCGGATTCTCGAGCCGCCGCGACGCGACGCCATGTTCGCGATTTACGCCTTCTGCCGCGCAGTCGACGACATCGCCGACGATGAAGGCGATCGCGCTTTACGTCGCGCCGCGCTCGACCAGTGGCGCGCCGACCTCGACGAACTCTACGCCGGCCGCATCCGGGCGCGCGTGAGTTTTCTCGCCGAAGCTGTCCGCCGTTTCCGGCTCGACCGCGCTGATTTCGAGTCGGTGATCGACGGGATGGCGATGGACGTCGACGAAGACATATGTGCGCCGGAATGGGAAAAGCTCGAACTTTATTGCGATCGGGTCGCGAGCGCCGTCGGACGGCTGTCGGTGCGCGCGTTCGGTCTCGTCGACGAGGAGCCAAGCGCCGATTGCGAACTGCCGACCGGACCGAAACTGCTCGCCTATCACCTCGGCCGGGCGCTGCAGCTCACCAACATTCTGCGCGACCTCGACGAAGACGCCGCGCGCGGGCGGATGTATTTGCCGCGCGAGTCGCTCCAATCCGCTGGCGTGACGAGCTTTGCCCCGCATGCCGTGCTGTCGCATCCCTCGCTCGATGAGGTTTGCGCGCCGGTCGTTCTGCGCGCGCGCGAACATTATGATCAGGCGGATCTGGTGATGGCCGGCCTGCCAAAGCGCGCGGTGAAAGCGCCCTATCTGATGGCCGCCGGCTATCGCTCAATCCTCGACGGTCTCGCGGCCAGAGGCTTCTCCCCGCCGCGCGCCCCGGTGCGGGCGTCGCGCCTCAAGCTGATCAGCGCCCTGCTGCGGCACGCCTTCACGTGAGCCAAACGATTCATGTCGTTGGCGCGGGCCTCGCCGGGCTCGCCTGCGCGCTGCGCCTTGCCGACGCCGGACGGCGCGTCGCGCTCTATGAAGCGGCGCGAATGGCGGGGGGACGCCGCTGCTCCTATTTCGACGCGACGCTCGGCCTGACGATCGACAACGGCAATCATCTGCTGCTCTCCGGCAATGTCGCCGCGCGCGACTACGCGAAGCGGATCGGCGCGAGCGACGCGCTCGTCGGCCCCGACGAATGCGCATTCGATTTTCTCGACGCACTACGAGAGAACGCTGGCGGCTCCGTCCCAACGACTCGCGCGTTCCCTGGTGGATATTTGTAGCAAACCGCCGCGTCCCTGGCGCCGGAGCGCTCGCCTATTTCGACGCCGGCAGGCTGCTGTTCGCCAAGAAAGGCGCGACGATCGGCGAAACCATGCGCTGCCACGGCCCGCTGTGGGAGCGGCTTTGGCGCCCGGTTCTGCTCTCGGCGCTAAACACCGAGCCTGAAGAGGCGACCGCCACGCTCGCGGGCGCCGTGCTGCGCGAGACCCTCGCGGCGGGCGGCGCCGCCTGCCGGCCGCTGGTGGCGAAAGGCGGCCTCGGCGACGCCTTGATCGAGCCCGCGCTGCGCACCCTCCGCGCAAAGGGCGTGGAGCCGCGTTTCGGCGCGCGCCTGCGCGAAATCTCACTCAACGATGCTCACGTCGCCGCGCTGCGCTTCGGCGAGACCGACGTGACGCTCGAGCAAGGCGACGCTGTCGTGCTCGCGGCGCCGCCGTGGATTGCGCAGGAGCTGATCCCCGGCCTCGTCGCGCCGGACGATTTTCGCGCGATTCTCAATGCGCATTTCAAGATTACGCCGCCGCCGGGCCAGCCGCTGCTGCTGGGCATGATCGGAACGCTTACCGAATGGCTGTTCGCCTTCGACGACCGCCTGTCAGTGACGATCAGCGGCGCTGATCGCTTGATCGACGAGTCACGCGAAGCGCTCGCGGAAAAAATCTGGGCCGAAGTCGCAGCCGCGACCGACCTGCCGGCCGAGCCGCCGCCCTGGCAGATCGTCAAGGAAAAGCGCGCCACCTTCGCCGCGACGCCGGCGCAGGAGAAGCGCCGGCCAGACGCGGGGACGGCGTGGACCAATCTGTGGCTTGCCGGCGACTGGACGAATACGGGATTGCCGGCGACGATCGAAGGCTCGATACGGTCGGGCTACAAGGCGGCGGCGTTGGCCTGCGCATGAACCCGGTTTCGCTGGCCGAGCCGGAGGAAACTCCATGGTGAAGAATTTCGACCATCTGACGATCGTCGTGCGCGACGTCGACGCCGCCAAGAAATTCTTCGCGGTGCTGGGCTTCGCCGAGGCGATGTCAGTCGTTATCTCCGGCCCGCCTTTCGACAGCTACATGGGCGTTCCAGGCATTGAGGCCGAACACGTCACTCTGGTTCTGGAGAATGTTTCGCCGCGAACGGAAATTCAGCTGCTCAAATATCGCCACCCTGAGCCCCTGCTAGACCCCGCCATTCGCGATCTGCATCGGATCGGCTTCAATCACGTTTGCTTTGCGGTCGACGACATCGAAGCCGAGGTCGCGAAAATCCGGGCCGCCGGCTTTCAGACGCGAAACGAGGTCATGGATTTTCACGCCCGCAAGCTGGTCTTCATCGAAGGGCCTGAGGGCGTCACGGTCGAACTGGCGCAGTGGGTGTGAATGACAGCGCCGGGAACGGGCGCAGTTTGCGCCCGCTCGCCGAAATTACGCAGCCTTCTTTTGGCGCTCGGCGATGTAAGCCGTCGCTTTTTCAACCGCAACGGCGATCTGCTTCTGAACGACCGGCGAATATTCCTTCGCCTTGAGCAGGCCGTGCTGCAGTTCGCTCAGCGCCTTTTTCGTCAGCGGATGCGTCCTCAGCTTCGTCCACTCGGCCTGCACGTCGAGATCCGCGAGCCAGGCGAGCGCCTTCTGCGTCAGCGGATGCGCCTTGAAATTCTCGAACTTGGTCTTCACATCGATCGTCGAAAGATAGGCCAGCGCCGCCTTCGAACCGGCTTCGGCATGCTTGCGCGCAACGGGCAGATATTCCACAAACTTTTCGGCGCCGCGCGTCGCCGCGCGCACTGCGGTCTGCGTCAGCTCATTGGCCTTCAGAAGGTCGTAGACCCTCGCGTTCAGCTTCCGGAGTTCGGCTTCGAGCCGCGAGATCGTATACTCCTGCTGCCTGTTCTGGTTGAGCGCGCGCTCATGCAGCGCCCCGACCCGCTCCGCCTCCATCGTGACGCGCGCCAGCTCGATCTCGAGCGCGCTGACGTGTTCCTTGATGGCGTCGACCATCTCAAACGAAAACTTGCCGTCCGCAAGGTCGGCCAATGCGCGTTTGCCTTCGGGTTTCATAGCGATGCCTATCCTTCCAACGCCGCCCCAGAGACCATCGGCGGCGGAGGGTTAAAACTTCGTTTCGATCGCGCGAAATCGGAATGTTTTTGCCATGATCCGATATTCGCCGAGGGTCCGCGCTTGGCGCCCCGCAGAAAGGCCGCGGCGGTCGCCGAACCAGGCGCGACTTGACGATATAGTCAATTCACTATAGCCCATGGCGCGGCGCGACCCTCACGCCTTTCCACAAGGCAAATTCATGATCGAAGATTCGACCGCCGCTCAAGCGACGCCTGCCGACGACCATCTCCTGAAGGCGCAACTCGTCCGCAAGATCGACGCGCTGCTGAAGGAGCGCGGATTGAAGCAGGTGCAGGCTGCAGAACTTTTCGGCGTCAAGCAGCCGGACATATCGAAGCTCCTGCACGGCGACTTCAGGCAGTTCTCTCTGGAGCGGCTGCTGCGCTTTCTCGTCGCTCTCGGACAGGATGTCGAAATCGTCGTGAGGCCCCATCGTGGATCGACCAAGGCCGCGACGCTCAGCGTCGCCTGACCGGAAACGTCAAAAGGAATTTGCAATGAACGCCGCCGCGCGCATTGACGATAATTTTGCCGCTGTTTCGACCGAGGCGCTGGAGGCGAGCATCCGCGGCGCCAAAGGCGCGCTAATGTCGCTGCGCAAGGACGACGGACATTTCTGCTTCGAGCTGGAAGCCGACACCACCATTCCCGCCGAATATGTGCTGATGCGCCATTTTCGCGCCGAGCCGGTCGACGCCGAACTCGAACGCAAGATCGGCGTCTATCTGCGCCGCTGTCAGGGCGATCACGGCGGCTGGCCGCTGTATCAGGACGGGCGCTTCAACATCAGCGCCAGCGTCAAGGCCTATTTCGCGCTCAAGATGATCGGCGACGACATCGACGCGCCGCATATGGCGCGCGCCCGAAAGGCGATCCTCGCCTATGGCGGCGCAGCGAAGAGCAATGTCTTTACCCGCGCGCTGCTTGCGCTTTACGGCGAAATTCCCTGGCGCGGCGTGCCGGTGATGCCGGTCGAAATCATGCTGCTGCCGAAGTGGTTTCCCTTCCACCTCGACAAAATCTCCTACTGGGGCCGCACCGTTCTGGTGCCGCTCCTGGTGCTGATGACGAAAAAGCCGCGCGCGAAGAATCCGAAGAACGTTCACATTGCCGAACTCTTCACGACGCCGCCGGAACAGGTGAAGGTCTGGCCGAAGGGCGAACACCAGACCTGGCCCTGGGCCCATGTTTTCGGCGAGGTTGACAAACTGCTGCGGTTGATCGAGCCGCATATGCCCAAGGGGCCGCGCGAACGCTCGATCGAGCTCGCCGTGAAATGGACGACGGAGCGTCTCAACGGCGTCGACGGGCTCGGCGGCATCTTCCCGTCGATGGTCAACAGCCTGCTGATGTACGACGTGCTCGGCGTCGCGGACGATGACGCGCGCAAGAAAGAGGCGCGCGAATCGATCGAGCGGCTGCTTGTCGTCAACGAGACAGAAGCCTATTGCCAGCCCTGCGTATCGCCGGTGTGGGACACCTGCTTGGCGGCGCATACGCTGCTTGAAACCGGCGACGAAGACGCCCGTAACGTCGCGCAGGCCGCGTGTGAATGGCTCGCGCCGCTGCAGGTGCTCGACGTTGAGGGCGACTGGGCGGCGACTCGGCCCGACGTTCGCCCCGGCGGATGGGCGTTCCAATACGCCAACGCCTATTATCCGGACGTTGACGACACGGCGGTCGTGGTTACGGCGATGGACCGGCTGGCCGCGAATGACGCGTCCCGTCCCTATGAGGCGCGCATCGCCCGCGCCAAGGAATGGATCGTCGGCATGCAGTCGAAAGACGGCGGCTGGGGCGCCTTCGACGCCGACAACACATACCATTATCTCAACCACATCCCCTTCGCCGATCACGGCGCGGCTGCTCGATCTCGCCGACGGCGGACGGTCTCGGCGCGCTGCGTCTCCATGCTGGCGCAGCTCGGCGACACGATCGATACAAGCGACTGTCTCAGGCGCGGCGTCGATTACCTGCTCAGGGAGCAGGAGAAGGACGGCAGCTGGTTCGGCCGCTGGGGCGCGAACTACATCTATGGAACCTGGTCGACGCTTTGCGCGCTCAACGCCGCCGCCCTGCCCCACGATCATGACGCCTATCGACGCGCCGTCGCCTGGCTCGTCGCCATTCAGAACGACGACGGCGGCTGGGGCGAGGACCTTTCAAGCTACAGGCTCGATTACACAGGCTACGAACAGGCGCCCTCGACCGCGTCGCAAACGGCCTGGGCGCTGCTCGGACTGATGGCCGCGGGCGAAGTCGACCACCCGGCCGTCGCACGGGGCATCGCCTATCTGCAATCGACGCAGAATGAGGGCGGCCTGTGGAACGAGGCGCGATTCACCGCCACAGGCTTTCCGCGCGTCTTCTATCTGCGCTACCATGGCTACGCAAAATTTTTCCCGCTGTGGGCGCTCGCGCGCTATCGGAATCTGCGGCGCGCCAACAGCAAGCGCGTGCAGGTCGGGCTTTAAGAAATTCCAGGGCGGGCGGATACGGCGCGAGCGGAGGAGCGATGACGCGCGATTATAGCCGCAGAAGAACCGCCAGGCTCGACGCCCTTTCGCCGATACT
Source organism: Methylocystis sp. (assembly GCA_046349135.1). GTDB lineage: Bacteria > Pseudomonadota > Alphaproteobacteria > Rhizobiales > Beijerinckiaceae > Methylocystis. The sequence continues at coordinate 42,684 of JAXMCY010000006.1, forward strand.
CGTCGTCGTCGGCATGAAGCGCGAGGCCGCCTGCGCCGCGGGCGAAGGCGTCACAACGCTGTGCAGCGGCGCGAATGCAGCGCGCCTCCGGCAGCAGCTCGACGCGCTTGGCGGCGCGGAATTTTCCGCCGTCGCAAGCTTCGGACTCGCCGGCGGCCTGGATTATGCGCTGCGGCCCGGCCATGTCGTGGTGGCGGACGCCGTCGTCTCGGGAGAGTCGCGACGCGACACTCATTCGCGTCTCTCATCGACGCTGATGAAAGGGGCGGCCGCGGCAGGCTGTAAAGTCTCGCCAGGCGCCATCGTCGGCGTCGACGCGCCAGCCATGCACCCCGCCGCCAAGGCGGCGCTGCGCGAAAGCGCGCAAGCGGTCGCCGTCGATATGGAATCGCATCTCGCTGAAGAATTCGCGCGGCGGCGCGATGTGCCTTTCGTCGCGCTGCGCGCGATCAGCGATCCGGCGGGGCGCGCGCTGCCGCCGCTGGCGGCCAAGGCGCTGACGCCCGAAGGCGACATCCATGCGCTGGGAGTTGCGCGCGAACTCATTCGTGGCCCGCGTCAGCTCGGAGGAATGATTCGCGCCGGCCTCGACTCGCGCGCCGCCTTCTTTCGCTAGGCCGCTGTGGACCGCTGCTGGGCCCGTTGCTGCGCCTCATGCTCGCGGAGCTCTGAGAGCTTGGCGACGTTCTCGTCGAAGACATATTCGGCCGGGCGCTGGTTCTCGAGCGAAATATCCGGCGCCATCGGGCCTTCGGTGCGCACGCCAAACAGCGCGATAGCGGCCGCCCGCCAGGGGCGGCGGACCGAATCGGCGACGGCGGTCGCCTCGAAACCGGAATGCACCATGCAGTCGGCGCATTTTTCATAATTGCCGACGCCATAGGCGTCCCAATTGGTCTCCTCCATCAGCTGCTTGAAGGTCGGCACATAGCCTTCTCCGAGCAGATAGCAGGGACGCTGCCAGCCGAACACGGTGCGCAGCGGCATGCCCCAGGGCGTGCAGCGGTAGCTGACGTTGCCGGCGAGGAAATTCATGAACAGCGACGATTGCGTAAAGTCCCACGCCTTGCCGCCGCGTCCGCGACTTAAGATGGCGCGGAACAATTCCTTGGTACGCGTGCGATTGAGGAAGTGAGTCTGGTCGGGCGCGCGCTCATAGGCGTAGCCCGGCGAAAGCGTCATGCCGTCGACGCCGAGCGCGGTTGTCGCATCCAGAAACTTGGCGACGCGCTCCGGGTCGGCGTCGGAAAAGAAGGTGCTGTTGGTGGTGACGCGGAACCCCTTCTCCTTGGCGAGCTTGATCGCCTCGACGGCGCGATCATAGACGCCGTCCTGGCAGACGGCGCGATCGTGCATTTCCCTGTCGCCGTCGAGATGAATCGACCAGGTGAAATAGGGGCTCGGCTTGAAGAGGTCGATCTTCTTTGAAAGCAGCAGCGCGTTGGTGCAGACGATCGCGAATTTCTTGCGCGCGATCACGCCTTCGACAATCTGCGGCAGGTCCTTGTGCAGGAGCGGCTCGCCGCCGGCGAGCACGACGACGGGCGCGCCGCATTCGTCGACAGAGCGCAGCGCGTCGTCAACCGACAGGCGCTTGTTGAGAATATGGTCGGGATAGTCGATCTTGCCGCAACCGGCGCAGGCCAGATTGCAGCGGAACAGCGGCTCCATCATGAGCACGAGCGGATAGCGCTTCACGCCCGTAAGGTGCTGCTTAAGCAGATAGACGCCGATTTTCGCGATATAGCGGAACGGAATGGCCACGGCTGACCCCCTGGAAACCTGACGGGTTCAAGGCCCGACAGCGCGAGTCGCGGCCGAACGGCCCAGCCGCAGACAGTTAAACTCGGGCTCTAGCATGAATCAGCGCGCGAGGGAAAGCGCAGCGTTAAGCGGCGTGGCAGGCGATGTTCAAACGGAAAGCCGGCGTTGAGACGGCGCAACACAACACTTCTGTTGATTTGATCATACACAACAGATATGTTGCGCAGATGAACAGCCGGCAGGCTAAGCGCTATCTCGCCAAAAAGGGCGCGACGTTTTCTCCCGGCAAAGGCGGGCATCTCCACGTCACCCTCAATGGGAGGCGCTCGGTCTTGCCGCAACATGGCGGATCGAAGGAGATTCCCAGGGGGCTCTGGCTTTCGATCCTCAAACAGCTCGGCATAGAGGACAAATGATCATGCGCTACGCCGTCACGCTCGCCAAGGACGGAGACTCGATCTCCGTCCGCGTTCCCGACATTCCCGAAGCTCTGACCTTCGGCGAGGATCGCGACGACGCGTTGGCGCGCGCGGCCGACGCGATCGAGACCGCGATCATGGGCTATATGGCTGCGCGCGAAGACGTTCCGGCGCCGAAGGCGAAGGGTCGGACCTATGTCGCGCTGCCCGCCCTTTCGGCGGCGAAGATAGAACTCTATTCCGCGATGCGCGCCAGCGGCGTCGGCAAGGCGGCGCTCGCCAGGCGGCTCGGCGTCGCCTTGCCACAGGTGGACCGGCTGCTCGATCTTCGCCACGCCTCGCGACTCGACGCGATCGAACGCGCCTTCGCGGCGCTGGGCAAAACCATCAACATTGAGGTCAACGACGCCGCCTAACGCGGACGGCCCACCGCGCGCCAAGCGTCTCTATATTTACGGCGGCGACAACCGCTGCGCCCTTGCGCCGGGGCGCAAATCCGTCTCAATTCGTCGGCAGTTTCGGCGGTCGATATTCACAGAGGGAGCGGACATGCGCAGCCGGCCGGTTCCAGCAGGAGCGCCTGCGCAATGACGGCCGCCCCGCAGACGACCCGATCCCTAGATTCGTCGACGCCGCGACGAAGCTTCGGTCTGTTCGACGCGCTCATGTCGCCGCTCGTGCGTCTGTGGAGGGGCGATCTCAACCTCGGCCGCGTCGGCATGGCCGCCGCGTTGCCCGTCCTCGCCTGGGTCTTCTACACGACCTCCTCCGGCATGATCGACATCATGCAGAAGGAGCCCGGCGACCTGATCGGGATCGCCGGCACGGTGATCGCGACGACCGCGGTTCTGACGATGCTCGCGGCGACGTCCTGGTCGCTCGGCGTCGATCTCGCTGCGCTCATCGCGCGGCGGCGGATGGCGCGCGAGCGCATGATCATCAAGACCAGCGTGACGGCGCTGGTCTTCATCTTCGTCTTCTCGATCTCCGTCTTTTTTTCCTTCACCTTTTACTACAACAACATCTTCAAACTCTCTTCCCGCAAGATCGTCGCCGAGCTGCAGCCGATGGAGCTTGCGACCGAAGTGATCCTGCCGGCGACGAAGGAAATCGCCGCGGCTTACGAAGCGGCCTCGTCACGCATCGCCGAGACCCCAAGCTACAAGACCTATCTCAATTCGATCGACGGCCTCATCGACACTGCGCGTCAGGCGGGTCCGGCGCTGCGCGACGCCATTCGAAAACGGCAGGAGGCGCAACAGGCGGCGATTGCGCAGGCGGCGAGCCAGGCCGCGGCGGAGATGGAAAGCGCCCAGGCGGCGATGCGCCAGCTCGAGGACGCCCGGCGCGAAATCCTGGCGCTGGAGCGCAGCATTGGCGAGCTCGACGTCGTCGTCAAAGCGAAACAGGATGAAATGGCGTCCGCGGCCGCAACTGCGCGTCAGGAAGAACAGCTCGCAGTCGACGCCGCGCATGGGCTCGACGGATTGGGCGCAGCCTGCGGGCCGAACTGCCGCGGACATCGGGAAAAGGCGACAGAAGCGCTGCAACGCGTCACGGCGCTAAAGCAGACGCTCGCCGGCCCGGCGACCGAACGCGCCAACGCCGTGAAGCGGCGCGACGCCCTCAGAACGCAGACCATCACGCTGAAGCAAAAGGCCGAGGCCGCGAGCGCCGCGTCGACGCGGCCTGCGCCAAAGACCGAAGCCGCGTTCGATCTCGACGCCACGGTGCGCGATCTGGCTGCGTTGCGCGACCAGCTGCGCATGGATCCGACGTGGCGCACGGTGCGCGAAGCAAAGCCCCTGTGCGAACCGATTTTTGCGGCGGCGCGGCAGTCGAACGCCCTGCCGGCAAACGTGCCGCAAGACTTCGCCTGCGAGCCGCAGGGCGAGGCGCGCGATCTGCTTTCGGCGCGCGACGAAACGATCGCCGCTCGTGCCGCCTTCGACAAGAAATGTGGGCTCGAAAGCGGGCTGCGCGACGAGCTTTCGGCGATCGTCGCCAAAATCCGCGCGGCCCCGCCATCGGATAGGGCGGCGGCGGCGAACGGCTTCAACGAAGCGAAAACGCTCATCGACGCCTGCGTGGTATCCGGCAAGGCGAGCGGCCTCTCGGACGACGAGGTGCGCGAACTTTTGAAGAGCAGCGACGCCTATCTGCGCACGCATAGTTCGGAGCGCAACAAATTCGAACTGGCGCGTGAAGCCTTCTGGAGCTTCACCCCCGATTCGACCATGGCGATCTGCGTGGCAATGGCGCAGGACGCCTTTCTGTTCATCATGAAGTTCCTGTCGGAGATTTTTAAACGCAGCTATGACGCGCGCGAGCGACGCCAGTTCGCCGCGCCGCTTGATCTTTCGGACGACGAAGATCAGCCGACCGATGTCCGCGCGATGAAAGCGATCATGCGCGCCGCCCATCCGGTTCACGGCGACATGAGCGAGATCGATCCCGATGCGGAAGCAATTTCGCCCCTACCGCCCAGCGTGCATGACAATGTCCTTGCCATCCTCAATCGGCTCGTGCGCGACGAAATCGCTCATGTCGACCGCAAAGGCGCGTATCTCGTCGACAATGTCACAATCGCGCAGATCGAAGCGCGGCTCTTCTCGGCGCTGAAGCCGCGCGCCGCCCGCGCCCTGTATCACGCCGCCGAAGGCGCGGCCCATGGACCGCGCGCCTATTATTCCGACGCGGAGGCCGCGCATCTTCCGCGGCGGCGCTGCGGCGCGCTCGAGCGCTATCTCATCGCCGAACCGGCGCAAATGGACAGGCGTCCATCAACCTAGTGTCAGGCGGCGGCGGACGTCCGGGCGGCCGCTCTCAGCGATGGAAGGTAGCGCAGGCATAGGCCCTGCGGCTCGTGACGGAGCCCGGCGGCGACGCTGATCTCGCGCCAGCGCGGATAGCTCGCCGGCAGGAATTGCAGCGCCAGGCCGATGGCCCTCAGAAACGCCGCCTCGCTTGCGAAGTCGTCGGCGCCGAAGGTCAGCGTCGCGTCTTCGCCGGTTTCGGCGCCTCGCGCTAAAAATTCAAGAACGGGCGGCGCCCAGCGCGTCTTTTTCAAGGCGTCTTCGAGCGCGCTCCAGACCTCCTGCGGGTCAAGCAGACGCACGATGTATCGCGCCGGCTCGGCGCTGAAGCGCACGCTCTCGTCGTCGCTCGCCAAGTCCGGACACGCCTCAAGTTCTGAGCCCGCCATGGCGAGCAGGGCTGCCGGATGTCGCCGCCAATCGGCCGCGGCAACGCTCCACACGGCGCTCTGCTGATAAAGACGCCCGTGGCCGTCGTCGCCGTCTTCGGGCCGAAACCGCGCGCGCAGAAAAATGGCGCGACGCGAATCTGGCTCCGGCGAAACACGCGCGAGAAACGAGCCGCGTTGGCGCGACCCAGGATCGACAAGGTCAGGCTCGAAGCGGCGCAGCGCCATGAGCCGCGGGGCTGAGAGCAGCCGGTCGTCGGATGAGCGGAGATTTCGGCTGCGCAAGGTGACGCCGTAGCCTTCCGAGGCCGGAACGCTCAAAGCCGCGCCGGAGGCGAGCTTCCCATAGTGCAGCCGTTCGAGAGAAATTTCGGCCGTGTCGTCGCCTTTCGGCGCTGCGCCGCGCATCGGTTGTCCTTTCGCGGGGAAAGTCCGCGCGTCACCCTAGGCGCAGAGCCTTAAGCAAAAATTGACGGAATTCGATTCAGGCGATCTCTTCCATCCGCGCGTCGAGCTGCGCATAGGAGAAGGTGAAGGCGCTATCGAGCCCGAGCGCGGCGTAAAGAAAGGGCTCCGCGGTGAGAAACGGCCGCCAATATTCGTTGTAGGCTCTCGCGCCGTCGAGGCCGGCGCGGCGAAACCGGCGCTCGCCGGGCTGATGCGGGTCAATGTTCGGGTTATGAAAGCGCTTGACGAAGCCATAGGCCGACGAAACGGTGAAGCGCACCGACGCCCCGCCGCCCCCGGGCGTCTCCAGAGCGCGCAATCGATCCAGCCATTGCACGGCGCGCAGCGATTTGCGCAACACATGCAGCGCCACCGCCGGATCGCAGGCATAGGTGAAGGCGCTCGGCCCGAGCCGCGCGAACAGTCGCTCATACTGCGAGAAGACGACGACGAGCCGCTTGAGTTTTTTTTCGGGCGCCAGCGCCAGCCGGTCGATGAGCCGCGCGAGATTGCCCGACCAGCCGGAATCTTCTAACCGCACCAACGGCAGAACGATCACGATCGCCTCGGCGTCGAGCATTTGCCTCGCCAGCTTCGCCTTGACGTCATTCAGGATCGCGACTTCGGCGCCGTCCGGCGGCACGGCGATCTCGCCCGCGGAATCGATGATCTCCAGCAGCCAGGGCCCGCGCAACACGACCGCCGGCGGCGCCTCGCCGTTCACCGTCAGGCGGAAGCGATATTCATAGGTGTCGAGCGTGTCGGTGGCGACGCCGCCCTCGGCGAAGTCCCGCCGCAGCCGCTCATAGTCGCCCTGCGCGACCGTGAGCAGATCGGCCTTCTTCGGCTCGATGCTGTCGGCGTAGAATTCGGTCTCGGCGATGGGCTGCAATGCGGGACGCAGGCGCGGCGAATAGCCGAAGGCGCTTTGGGCGACGCAGTCGACGAGCGATGCAAGCAATGACGACTTGCCGCCCTTCTTCGGGCCGATGAGACAAATCGACAGTTTTTCGGTCATTCGCGCATTTAACCCATTAAATCGGCCTTTAGCGCGACAATACAGGCCGCGTCCGCCCGGCGAAAGGTGACGCGCGCGCCGGCCGCGTGGTAAGCGCGCGTATGCTCGAAGGTCTTCCGCCCAATAACGCCAGCCACATGCTGCGCCTCGATTGCGACGAAAAACGCGCCCGCGCCGTCGCCGATCTCATCGTCGAGACCTTCGATCCGACCGAAACCGCCGCCGCCGCCTTCGAACTGGACGGCGGCCCGCAATGGTCGGTGGAAGTCTTTTTCGCCATCGCGCCCGACGAAGCCCAGATTCGCGCGCTGATCGAGGCGGCTGCCGACGCCGAGACGGCGCAGTCCGCGCGCTTTTCGACGATCGCCGAGAAGGACTGGGTCGAGAACGCGCTTGCAGGGCTTGCCCCGGTACGCGCCGGCCGGGTGCTGGTCCATGGCGCGCATGATCGCAGCAAGCGGCGCGCAAATGACATCGGCGTCGAAATCGAGGCGGCGCTCGCCTTCGGCACCGGCCATCACGGCACGACGCTCGGCTGCCTCAAGGCGCTCGATCGAATCGCCAGGCGCCGGCGCCCGGCGTGCATTCTCGACGTCGGAACGGGGACCGGCGTTCTCGCGATCGCCAGCGCGCTGATCTTTCATCAGCGGGTCGCCTGTGGCGACATCGATCCCGTCGCGGTCGAGACGGCGCGCGCCAACGCAAACGCCAATGGCGCCGGCCCCTATGTGCGCCCGGTCGTCGCCACGGGGCTCCGCCATCCGTCGCTGCACGGCCAGTACGACCTGATCTTCGCCAATATTTTGGCCAAGCCCTTGCGCCTGCTTGCGCCGCAGATCGCTGGCGCCGCCGCGCCGGGCGCCGAACTCGTGCTCTCGGGATTGCTGGCCCGCGACGTGCGCGGCGTGCTCGACGCCTATCGCGCTCAGGGATTTTTCCTGTTCGAGCGGCGCGACATCGACGGCTGGGCGACGCTGACGCTGAGGCACGGCGGGCGCGGTTAGCGCCCCCTCCCTGTCCCTCCGCCGCTTCGCAAACCGGGTGTTCCCGGTTTGCGCTTTTTAGAATGGCCAAAGTCGGCAACAGCCGACCTTGGCTGGGAGAGGGAACGCACGGCATGGTTACGCGAAACCGTCGATCAAGGCGCGGCCTCCTCCCTCTCCCGCGAAGCGGGGGAGGGCTGGGGAGGGGGAAGTCGAAAGTTCGAGCCATTGCCCATGGCGCGCCACGTGCATAGGTTGTGCCCATGTTCGAAGCAAAATTCCAAACCTTCGCCGACGACGCCGCGCGCGGCGACAGCGCGGCGCGCCTCAAGGCGCTGCGCGCCGAACTCAAGCGGCAGGGACTCGACGGTTTTCTCGTTCCACGCGCCGATGCGCATCAGAACGAATATGTGCCCAAATGCGCCGAGCGGCTCGCCTGGCTCACGGGCTTCACCGGATCGGCCGGCTTCGCCGTCGTGCTGGAGAAACAGGCGGCGATCTTCGTCGACGGCCGCTACGTCATTCAGGTTCGCGGCGAGATCGACGCGAAACTCTTCAAGCCGCTCGACATCGCCGAGACGACGCCGGTGAAATGGCTCAGCGACCATGCGCATCCCGGCGCGCGCATCGGCTACGACCCCTGGGTGCACGCCAGCGCGCAGATCGAGCGCTTTACGAAGACGCTCGCTGAAAGGAAGATCGAACTCGTCCCGCTCGATATAAATCCGATCGACGCGCTGTGGATAGATCGCCCGGCCGAGCCGAAAGGCGCGGTGACGATTCATCCAGCGCGTTACGCTGGCGAGAACGCCGGCGCCAAGATCAAGAAGCTTCGCGCGGCGCTGAAAGACGCCGACGCCGCGCTGATGTCCGATCCGCATGCGATCTGCTGGGCCTTCAATATTCGCGGCGCCGACGTCGCGCATACGCCGATCGCGCTGAGCTTCGCCCTATTGCCGAAAGACGGCGCGCCGGCGCTTTACATTGACGAAGAGAAGCTCGCGCCAAAGGTTCGCGCCGCGCTTCAGAAATTTCTCATCCTGAAAGCGCCGGAAAATCTCGTGGACGATCTTCTCGACGCCGGCAAGCGCGGCGCAACGATCCTCTTCGATTCAGCGACGGCGCCGCAAAAGCTCGTCGACACTTTGCGCGCGGCGGGCGGCAAGCCGCGTCTTGGCGACGATCCGGCAACTCTGCCCAAGGCGATCAAGAACGAGACGGAGCTTGCGGGCGCCCGGGCCGCGCATATTCGCGACGGCGCGGCGCTGACGCGCTTTCTCGCCTGGTTCTCCGAAGCCGCGGCGAAGGGCGCGCTGAGCGAAATCTCGGCGGCGGAAGCGCTCGAAACCTTCCGCCGCGAGAACGGCGATCTGCGCGACATTTCCTTCCCGACGATCTCCGCCTTCGGCGAACATGCGGCGATCCCGCATTATCGCGTAACCGAGAAGAGCAATCGCAAGATCGGCCGCGGCGTCTATCTCGTCGATTCCGGCGCGCAATATCTCGATGGCACCACCGACGTGACGCGCACGCTTGTCGTCGGCCCCGCGTCGAAACGCTTGCGCGAACATTTCACCCGCGTGCTCAAGGGCCATATCGCCATCGCCCGCGCCGTGTTCCCGAAGGGCGTCTCCGGCGCGCAGTTAGACGCCTTCGCGCGACGCGCTTTGTGGGAAGCCGGCCTCGACTTCGATCACGGCACGGGGCACGGCGTCGGCTCTTATCTTTCGGTGCATGAGGGGCCGCAGCGCATCTCGAAGCTCGGCGCGACGCCCCTGCAGCCGGGCATGATTCTCTCCAACGAGCCCGGCTATTACCGCGCCGGCGAGTATGGGATCCGCCTCGAAAATCTCGTCATCGTCGAGAAGCGCGAAATCAAGGGCGCCGAGCGCGAGATGTATGGGTTCGAGACCATCACGCTCGCGCCTTTTGACGTGAATTGCGTCGAGCCGAAATTGCTGACGCCGGAAGAACTCGACTGGCTCAACGCCTACCACGCCCAGGTGCGCAAGACCCTTTCGCCGCTCGTCGACGCGAAGACTCGCAAATGGCTGCGCGAGGCGACGAAAGCATTATGACGCTGCAGAAGAAATCGGCTTCTCCCAGTTGATCTTAAACAACACGTCGTTTGGAAATAATGTCATGAGCATTGGCGCCGAACCGACTCCGAATGACCCCATCGCCGCGCTGGCCGGCGAGGCCTTCGCCAAGGCCGTCACCACGCTCGCGCGTGGACACATGCTGACGCCATTCGGCGTCTCGCGGTCCGACGCTGGCGTTGACCGCCCGCAGCAGTTCGTCGTCGGCGAGGTAGGCAAAATCGACATCGCCGAAAGCGTCGAGGCGGCGCTGCAGTGGCTGGAAGACGAAGCGCCGAACGCCGACATCTGCCTGATCGTGCTCGACGGTTTTTTCAACAGCGACGACGACCGCATCGACGCCATCGTCGGCCGCGCGCTGTCGTTGAAGCGGCAATTGATGGTCGAAATCGCGCTGCCCTATGAAAGCGTGCAAGACGACGAGGGTTTTGAGTTTTCAGATCCTCAATATCGCTTTTCCGGCGTCGCCGAAGACGGCGCGGCGATCGAAACGGTCAACGTCGACGCCGAAGCCTTTGACGCCGTCTTTCGCAGCGCCTTCGCCAAATTCGCGCCGGCTTAGCAGCGTCACCGAACCATCATATAAGCGTCACGCAACCTCTATCCCGCCGTCATCGAAACGCAGCCTCCGCGTCGCGAAACCGCAGCGTCGGTCGCGTAGCCTTGCGTCATGGCGTTCACATCGGACCAGCTGGCGAAGTTGACGCGAGACGCGTCATCGGAGCCGCAAGCTAACGTCGCAGTCGCCGCCGCCACATGGGGTCAACGCCTCATTGCACTCGACCTCGCGGCGGTTCATCTCTTCTCGCGAACGGCGCGCTCGGCGCTCGGCAAATTCCTCGCTGTCGCGATCAGCAAGCTCGGCAACGGCTGGATCTATCTCATCCTCATGCCGATCGTTCTCATCGGCCTCGGCTGGCAGGGCATGCATGTCGCGGCGCTCGCGGGGTTAAACGCGGCCCTCCTGCACATGCTCTATCCTCTCATCAAGCGGCGGTTCGGACGCAAGCGCCCCTTTCAGACCGATCCGCGGCTGCCCTCGCCGCTGCGCACGCTCGACGATCACCCTTTCCGAGCGGCCATGCGATGACGCTGACCGGCGTGCTCGCGCCCATCGTCATCGCCTGGCCGGCGACGACGCCGTCGGCGGCGCTTCTCCTGCTGTCGATGGCCTGGTCGCGAATCGCCACCGCGCATCATTATCCAAGCGACGTCGTCGCCGGCGCCGCGCTTGGCGCCGGCCTCTCCTATCCGCTCGCGAGCGGCGTCCTCGCCTATTGGTGAGCGCAGAACGCGCTCTAAACTTTGAATCGATCACGTCATCTGCGCTTAGGCGATTCCGCCTGAACGCAGCGTGATCTACGCGGCTCGCGGCAAGTCGATCGCGGGCGCAGCGGCGGCAACAACGCGGCCGCGTGCGCCGCGTAGCGCGCCCTCGACCAGTTCCAGGCCGAGAAAACGCGCGCGCTCGACAGGGCCGGGCATCGTGAGGCGCCTGCAAAGCGCCGCTCGAATCCGAAGCGCGCATAGTAAGGCGCATCGCCGACGAGCAGCACGGCGCGATGGCCGAAATCGCGCGCGCGAACGAGCGTCTCATCAATCAGCGCGCGACCGATCCCGAGCGCGCGGTGTTGCGCGCTGACGGCGAGCGGGCCAGCAGCAGCGCGTCGCGTTCGCCGGCGAGAACCGGCCACAGCCGCACCGTGCCGACGAGCGCGCCCGCGTCGTCCGTCGCGACGAGCGCCAATCCCGGCGCCGGCGCCGATCCGTCGCGCAGCCGCTGACAGGTCTTCAAGAACCGCGCGGGTCCGAAGGCGTCGTCGAGCCAAGGCTTCGCGCGCGTCTATGTCGCTCGGCCTCGGCGCGAATCGCAAACGCCGGCAGGGCGCGCGTGAGCGGCGCGCCGCAAGCGGCGGAAGGATGTTGGCATAGAAGTTCAAAGGCCATCTTTTCCTCCCTTCGAGAAGGACAAGCGACCCTCGCGCCTGGCGCATGACGCGCCCGCCGAACGGGACTGGACTGATTGGGAAACAAATTTCCTTTTGTCGCCGTCATGCCCGCGCTTGTCGCGGGCATCCACGTGACGACGATTCTCTTCCCGAGAAGATTTCCGCAATCTCTCGGGCGGATGGCCGGGACAAGCCTCGGCCATGACGCAGCGCTGCGCGACGCGCAGACCCGCTCAGATCACATGCGTCTCGAGCGGCGGGAAACCGTTGAAGCCAACGGCCGAGTAGGTCGTCGTATAGGCCCCGGTTCCTTCGATCAGCACCTTGGCGCCGATTTCGAGCGAGATCGGCAGCTGATACGGCCGCTTCTCGTAAAGAACGTCGACGCTGTCGCAGCTCGGTCCGGCGATGACGCAGGGACTCGTCGGCGCGCCATCGGCGGGCGTGCGAATCGATAGCGGATCATCTCATCCGTCGTCTCGGCGAGCCCGTTGAACTTGCCGATGTCGAGATAGACCCAGCGAATCCGCCGTCGTCCTCGGACTTCTTCGAGATCAGCACGACTTCCGCTTCGATCAGCCCGGCGTTGCCGACCATGCCTCGGCCCGGCTCGATGATCGTTTCCGGAATGCGGTTGCCGAAATGCTTCGTCAACGCCCGGAAGATCGCATTGCCGTATTGCCTCACCGCCGGCACGTTCTTCAGATATTTCGTCGGGAAGCCGCCGCCGAGATTAACCATCTGCAGGTTGATTCCGCGCTCCGCGAGTTCGCGGAAAATGTCGGCCGCCGACTTCAGCGCGCCGTCCCACATGCGCGGGTTGGTCTGCTGCGAGCCGACGTGGAACGACACCCCATAGGCGTTGAGGCCCAGCCGATGCGCGTGCTCCAGAACGCCCGTCGCCATCTCAGGCACGCAGCCGAACTTGCGCGACAACGGCCATTCGGCGCCCGAGCCGTCGCACAGAATGCGGCAGAACACCTTGAGCCCGGCGCGGCGCGCGCGATCTTTTCGACTTCCGCCTCGCAATCGACGGCGAACAGCCGAACGCCCATCTCGTAGGCGCGCGCGATGTCGCGCTCCTTCTTGATGGTGTTGCCGAAGCTGATCTTGATCTGGCGTCGCGCCGGCGGCAAGCGCCTGCTCGATTTCCACGACGGAGGCGGTGTCGAAACACGAACCCAGCGACGCGAGCAGCGAGAGCACTTCCGGCGAAGGATTGGCCTTCACCGCATAGAAGACGCGCGTATCCGGCAGCGCCTTGGCGAACCCAACATAGTTCTCGCGCACCACGTCGAGATCGACGACGAGACAGGGCCTGGTGTCGCGTGCCGTTGCGTCGGCGCTCGGCGAGGAATTCAAGGATGCGGTCGGTCATTCGTGGCCCCTTGCGCGCGCGCGCCGCGCGCGATCGTTTTGAGCGTCAACGGACGCGCCGATCCCTTCGCCCGCGCGCGATGGAGACGCGACGAACGTTGGTTTTCAGCGTTCCAAAGGCCGCGTGAGCGCGAGACGCTCAAACGGCCGGTTGATGCGCCGTTGACTGACCGATGCGCAATGACGCGCGCCTGAGCGCGCACGCTTCCGCTTGGACAGCCATCGATTGGAAGGGGAAAATCCCGATCCGCACGCCCGGCAAGAAAGACAAGCCTCTTCAGGTACGCCGACCTTTGGAGGGTCGACAGAGACGAAAAGCCCGGTCCGTCGTTGCTTTAAGTCGCGATCCTCCGCAGAGACGGAGTTCGCCGGTTCGCCTCCGGCTGCCGGTTTTACGCTGGCGGTTGACCGGCCTCTTGTCCGGATCCCCGCCCACCGACACACGACCACAGGCACGTGCGATTTGGGCAAGAGTTTAGATACGCGCTTTTGCCGCCGTGACAAGCAGTTTTTGCGGCGCTCGATTATTTTTTCGGCTCGGTGAGGCAATTTTGTCGCGACGCCTCGGCGCGGTGGCGTCGGCGCCCGCTTCTTGCGCATCCGAAACGATGGAGCTAGAGGACCTACAGGCAAATGCTTGGAAATCGGAAAACTTTGGCTCGGATGCGGGAATGAGGCGATTTACAAGGCGCCAATTCGCCGGGACGCTCTCTGCGTTTGGCGCACATGTTGCGCTAAGGGGCTCTGCGCAGGCCAACACGGTCGTCCCCACGCCGCGGTTCGGCTTCGCCAACGTGGTGCAACGGGCGCGTGATCTGGCGCTCGCGCCATTCGACGCCAGCGCGCCTTCACGCCTGCCGGAACCGTTCGACGCACTGGACTTTGACGCGTGGCGACAGATTCGCTTCCGGCGCGACCATGATGTCTTCGCCGCCGCCGACGGCGGCTTCCGGCTGGAGACCTTCCATCTCGGCTTTCTCTATCGTCGCCCGGTGACCGTGAACACGATTCGCGACGGCATCGCGACGCCTATTCCCTATTCGCCGGCGCTTTTCGACTATGGCCGACTGAAGGTTGAGAGGGCGCTTCCCGTCAACACCGGCTTCGCCGGCTTCCGTCTGCATTTCCCTCTCAACGAGCCTCAGGTCCATGATGAGGTGATTTCCTTCCTTGGCGCGAGCTATTTTCGCTTTCTCGGCCGCGACCAGCAATATGGGCTGTCCGCCCGGGCCCTTTGCGTCGACGCCGGCAGCGATCGCGAAAGCTTTCCGTTCTTCCGGGAGTATTGGGTCGAAACGCCCGAGAAGGGCGGCAATCACGCCACGCTTTACGCGCTGCTCGACGGAGAGGCCGCGACGGGCGCCTTCAAATTCGATCTTTTGGCCGGACAGGAAAGCACGCTTGAGATTCAGGCGACGCTGTTTCCGCGCCAGTCGGGAATGAAGCTCGGCCTGGCGCCGCTGACGTCGATGTATCTGACCGGCGAAAATGACCGCCGCGTGCGCGACGGCTTTCGCACGGAGCTGCACGACTCCGACGGGCTCCTGATCCACAATGGCGCAGACGAATGGCTGTGGCGCCCGTTGGGCAATCCTCCCCACGAGCGGATCTCGTCATTTCTCGACTCCAACAATCGCGGCTTCGGACTGCTGCAGCGCGACAGGACCTTCGAATCCTATCAGGATCTCGACCTCGCCTATGAAAACCGTCCCAGCTATTTCGTCGAACCCGTCGGGAATTGGGGCGAAGGCCGCGTGGAGCTGATCGAACTGCCGACGCGGGACGAAACCAACGACAATATCGTCGCGAGCTGGGTCCCGGCGAAGGCGCCGGAACCCAGCGCGCCCTTCGTCTACGCCTATCGAATCACGGCGGGCCTCGAACTGCAGCAGCTCGCGCCCAACGGCGTCGTCGTCAACGCCGATCGCCGGCGCGGGCGCTCGGTTCGACCGAGCCCGTGGACCCGGAGTCGCATCGGTTCATCGTCGATTTCGCCGGCGGCGATCTTTCCCTAGCCACGTCGCCGATCCCGATCAACGGCGAATGCTTCCGCGCCTATGTCGAACAGCAACTCGCGCCGGTTCTGCGCAAGGACGACATCGTCGTCATGGACAATCTCGGCAGCCACAAATCCGCAGCCGTTCGACGCATCATCCGCGCGGCCGGCGCGAGGCTCTGGTATCTGCCCCCATACTCGCCCGACCTCAACCCGATCGAGCAGGCCTTTGCCAAGATCAAGCACTGGATGCGACAGGCCCAGAAACGAACCATCGAGGACACTTGGCGGCACATCGGCCGCCTCGTAGAAGAGATCGAACCAAGCGAGTGCGCAAATTATTTCGCAAACGCCGGATACGATTCCGTCAAATCGTGAACCGCTCTAGCGCTCAGTCATCCAGGCTCTTCAGCCGCGTAAGGTCGAACGCCTCGACGTCGCGCAAGAGTTCAATGAAGGCCGTCGCCCAGTAATCGGCCACCGCCTCGCCCTTCTCCGCGCTGGCTTTCGAGGCGTCGCCCATTGCGCCGGCCGGCGAAAGGTCCTGCGCCATCCAGCCGAAGCCGGCGGGGCGGTCGGCGCGCAGCCAGGCGAAATCGCGCTCGAAGTCGAGCGTCGCGGGCGGGAAATTCTTGGCGCGCCCCATATCGACGAGCTCCGGCCGGAAGGCGAGCATCAGCGACGTCTCGATTTCGCCGCCATGGACGCCATGACGGAGCTCCAACTCCGAGAACAGACCGTCGGGATAACCGAAGCGCGCCCAGGAGGCGACGACCGCCAGCGCGCCGAAACGGGCGCGCAGCTCAAGCGCCGTCTGCGCGACGAGCGCCGAATTGCCGCCGTGCGAATTGAGCAGCACCAGCTTTGTCACGCCTGCGCGCAGAACGCCTTCAGCAATTTCGACGAGAAGCCGCGACGCCGTTTCGTTGGTCAACGTCAGCGTGCCGGGAAAGTCGCGATGCTCGGTCGAAACCCCGACGCTCTGGATCGGCAGAAAGACGACGTCGAGGTCCGCGGGCAGTCGCGACGCGACACGCCCGACGCACCCTTCCATGATCATGGCGTCGACGCCGAGCGGCAAATGGGGGCCGTGCTGCTCCACCGCCGCAATCGGCGCAACGGCGATGACCCGCGACATGTCATGCGCGCGCATGTCGCGTAGCGAAAGCTCGGTCCAGAAGGGCGAAGGCAGCATGGGAGCGAGCATATGCGCCTCGGCCGCAAAGGGGAATGCGCCGCGCCAAACTGAGCGTCTGCATGTTTATCAGAGCCCCGTCAGTTTCATGAAGAGCTTTTGAGCCATCTCGGCGACGGGATATTTGAACAATAGCAGCGGGGTCATCGGCAGCAGCGCCAAGACGAGAACGCTCGCCAAGAGGCGAACGCTGACGGGCGCCAGGCGCATATTTCGCACGATCCCGACGCTGTTGCTGAGATCGGCAAGGGATTGCAGGTCCGGCGTTCCCAGCAAGGGCTCTCGCACTTGAGGCGCATCCTCAAGCCATTTGCGCTCGAAATCCTCGACATAGCGCGCGGCAAGGACAGAGTAGTCGCGCAATCCCTTTTCTCTGCATTCCATCAGTTTGAAGGCGAAGAAGCAGGGCGGGCCGAGAATAAATGCGATGTCCATGATCACGAGCACGGCTGTCGTCAGATAAACCGGTTCAAATGACGCGCCTGCCGACATTTCCTCGGCAAAACCAGCCGCGACAAGCATCGATGTGGCCAAGGCCAGGGGCGCCAGATGCGTTTGGGCCACCTCAAGATATCCTAGGCCCCCAACGCCGTCGGGATGCGCCGGCGTCAGGCGAAGCTCCATGCGCGACAGGCGCCAAAGGAAACGCCACCAGAGCAAGAGTCGCCAAGCCCAGCGAAACGCCAGAAACCGAAACAGGGGAAGGCAGACCAGCCAATACCACAGGCCGGCAAGAGGCATGAACGCCAAGGCTCGGCCCGAATCAAGCGACGCAGTCTTTCCCGAAAGATGCAGCTGCGCCGCGAAAAGCGACATCAGCGCGGTCGCCGCCAGTGAAGTCGCATCAGGAACCCAGGAATTGGTCCAGCGCGCGACGCTTCGTATTTCGGCCTGCAAGGCGGGAAGAGCGGCGCCCGACGCCACGCCGGAGCGCAGGATCGTGGAGAAAAACTCCCTCGCCTGCCGATCAAAGGCGGTTTCGCAAAAGAACAGCAGCGGAATGACCGCCAGCAACCGAATGTGCCCGCCGATCACCGAGAGCGATAAGAACTTTCCGCGGTCGCCCTCGAGCGCCGCCAAGGCGATGAATGCGATCCACGGGATCCATCCGAGGGCGATCCCCAACGGCGCCGTGTTGGGCCCGGGGCTGACGAGGCCGAGCCGCATTCCAAGCCTTTGAAGGGGACCGCCGAGCAGCGAGAATTCGCTGAGCAGGCCGTTGACATTTTGCGGGCTAGCGGCGGATTGACTCATACGCGCCTTCCGAGGGGGAACGTCGGGTTCAGATCGGCGACCGCGCAACTCCTTAAGGGAGCGTCCGCCCGCCGGTTCTCTGCGCAGGGAGGGCGGCGAAACCGAAGTCTACAGGCTATATTTGTTCGACGATTCCGGCGAATGCGCGTCCGGTTCCTGGCGCGGCGACAAGACCGCCTCATCTTGCATGGGCGGCGCGGCGGGCTGGTCGGGCGACAGCCCGAGATAGCGGGCGGCGCCGCGCCCCGCCGCCAGTCCGGTGGCGAAGGCCGCCTGCAACAAATAGCCGCCCGTCGGCGCGTCATAGTCGAGCATCTCGCCGGCGACAAAAACGCCCGGCAGCTTCTTGAGCATCAAAGCGTCGTCGAGCTCTTCGAAGGACACCCCGCCGGCGGTCGAGATGGCGCGCTCGAGACCAGCGACGCCCTTAACCGTCAGCGGCGCGTTCTTGATCAGCGCCGCCAGCATTTCGGCGTCGCGCGGCAGTCCGCCCCGGCGCGACTCGCGCAAAAGGCCGATCTCGACTTTGGAGAACCCTGCCTTGCGCAGAAAATTCGCATGTGACTGCTTCTGCTGACGACGCGACAGCTTGCGCGTCAGACACTCAAGCGTCGTGTCGGGACGCAGATCGATCGACAGAGCCGTCTCGCCATGTTTTTGCGCCGCCGCGCGCAATTGCGAGGAAAGCGCATATACCGGCCCGCCCTCCAACCCGCCGCGCGTGACGACGACGTCGCCGCGCGCGGTCGAAGCGCCGTGGCGCAATAACGCCGTCTTGATCGGCTGTCCCTCGAAATCGCTGCGAAAGATCGCGGTCCATTCGATCAGTGCGCCGCTGTTGGCGGCGGCGAGCGGCGTGACCCGCACGCCTTGCGCGCCAAGCCGCGCCGCCCAGGCGCCGTCGGAGCCGAGCCGCGGCCAGGAGGCGCCGCCCAGCGCCAGCACCAAAGCGTCGAACTTGCGGGTGAATTCGCCTTCCGGGCCCAACACGCGCAAAGCCCCGGATTCGGCGAAGCCCATAAAGTCGTGCCTCGTCGCGATCGCCACGCCGAACCGCGACAGCCGCGCAAGCCATGCGCGCAAGAGCGGCGAGGCTTTGAAACTCGCAGGAAATACCCGGCCGCTGGAGCCAACGAAGGTCGTTTCGCCAAGTTCGGCGCAGAAGTCGCGCAGCGCCTGGGGCGGCCAGGCGCGGATGAGCGGCGCGAGCCGCGCGGCGGCGGCGCCATAGCGGGAGATGAAGCGATCCAGGCTCTCGCTGTGGGTGATGTTGAGTCCGCCCCGCCCCGCCATCAGAAATTTGCGCGCAGGGCTCGCTTTGTGCTCATAGATGACGACGCGCGCCCCGGCGCGCGCGAGCGCGTCGGCGGCGAAAAGTCCGGCGGGGCCCGCGCCGATGACGGCGCAGAACGGAGCCTCGGCGTCGCTAATGAATGGGCCTCCCCTGGGCGGCGTTGCGATTCGCAGAATGCGAATATCCGTTTCGCTCGCGCCGCGCCTGCGTTGCGGCTCTCATATCATGCGCGCGCCGCCGCGCGGAAAAAAGCTGAATGAAGGTCAAGGCTCCGCCACAAATTGACGCAACCGCCGTAAGCTTCGAGTTTCTCGTTGCGCCGCAGCATGGCGGCGTTCGGCTCGACCGCTATCTTGCCGAACGGCCGGAGATTCTCGCCGCCCATCTCTCTCGCAGCCGCATCAAGGCGCTGATTGAAGCCGGCCGCGCGACGATCGGCGACGCGGCGGCGCGCGATCCGGCAAAGAAGCTCGCGGCGGGCGATCGGGTCGCGCTCGACGTGCCGCCGGCGGCGCCGGCAGAGCCAAAGGGCGAAAATATTGCGCTCAACATCGTCCATGAGGACTCGCATCTCCTCGTCATCGACAAGCCGGCCGGACTCGTCGTGCATCCGGCGAGCGCGCATGAGAGCGGCACGCTCGTCAATGCGCTCATCGCCCATTGCGGCGAGAGTCTTTCCGGCGTCGGCGGGGTGAAAAAGCCCGGCATCGTGCATCGCATCGACAAGGATACCAGCGGTCTCCTCGTCGTCGCCAAGACCGACCCCGCGCATCATGGCCTCTCGCGGCTCTTCGCCGATCATGGCCGCACCCTGCCCCTGACGCGCGAATATCTCGCTTTCGTCTGGGGCGTTCCCGACCGCGCGCATGGAGCGGTCGCAGCGCCGCTCGGGCGTCATGCGACTCAGCGCGAGAAGATGGCGGTGGTGTCGCCTGCGCGCGGGCGCGAGGCGGTGACGCATTGGGAGAAGGTCGAGGACTATGGCGCCGCTTCGCTCCTGCGGTGCCGGTTGGAGACCGGCCGCACCCATCAGATCCGCGTGCATATGGCCCATATCGGCCATCCGCTGATCGGCGACAAAACCTATGGCGCGGGATTCAAGACCAAGGTCGCAAAACTCTCGCCGCATGCACGGGAGATTGTCGAGGCTCTGGGCCGCCAGGCGCTGCACGCGGCGACGCTCGGCTTCGAACATCCGATCACCGGCGAGGAAATGCTGTTCGAAAGCGTGCTGCCGGCGGATTTGGCGGGTTTGAGGGCGGCGTTGACGCAGGTTTGATGGCGCGCGCCAAAAAACCCTTAGCGCGGCTTCTAAGACAGCGTGGCGAACTCGTAGGCGCAACAGGCGACGCGCATCCTGTCCGCGTCATGCCCGGCCTTGTGCCGGGCATCCACGCCCCGCCGCTCCACAAATCTCGCCGCGTTGCGCCGCCTCTCGACGTGGATGGCCGGGACAAGCCCGGCCATGACGGCTGGGATGTTGAGACGCTCTCCAATTCGCCAGGCTTAACGGGGAGGTTCGCAAAAGCGTCATTCTTTCCAAAACGCGCCTTCGTCGAAATCGAAGCGGGGCGATGCTTGCTCGCGGGCGCCGCCGCCATTACCATCCGCCGCGGTCTATGGTTTGGAGTTATACGCTTGCGCGCATTCGCTCTTCGCTTCCTTCTATGCTTGTCCCCGCTGCTTCTCGCTCATAGCGCCGGCGCCGATACGCCCGCATCCGGAAGTTTCTTCGTCCGACAGTCCTGTCCCGCGCTTCAATCCATCAGAACCGGCGCCAACCCCGGCAATGTCATGGTTGAACCTAATCAGCGTTACAGCATCTTCGCCAAGAACAAGCCGAACGCGACGCATTATCTGATCGATGTGCCGGACGCCAATCCGGGACGCCGATGGATCGCCGTCGGATGCGGGGAAGCGACGCTTGATGAAGGCGGGCAGGATCCGACCGATCCTGGCGGACAGCAGGGGAAGGACGGCGGGCAAGCGCAAAAACCCGACTACATTCTCGCCGTGAGCTGGCAGCCCGCCTTCTGCGAAGGAAAGCCCGACAAGACGGAATGCGAGACGCAGCGGCCCGACCGTTTCGACGCGACGCATTTCACGCTGCATGGACTCTGGCCGAAAAAACAATACTGCAAGGTCGATCGCCACATCATCGCTGCCGATAAGGACGACAGGTGGAACGCCCTGCCCGAGCCCGAACTTACCGACGCGACAAGGAACGCGCTGTCGGAAGTCATGCCGGGAACGATGTCGCTTCTCGAACGGCACGAGTGGATCAAGCACGGCACGTGTTTTCCGGGCGCCGAGGCGGAGGCCTATTTCTCGCGCTCGCTGGCGTTGATGTCGCAGCTAAACGCCTCCAAGGTCCAGGAGCTTTTTTCCTCGCATGTCGGCGAGGAAATCACCCGCGATCAGCTCAAGGCCGCCTTCAGCGAAACTTTCGGCGACGGCGCCGCCGACCGGGTGCGCGTCGCCTGCAAGAGAGACGGTGAGCGAAATCTGATTGTCGAAATAACGATCGGATTGAACGGCGACATCAAGCCCGATAGCAAACTCGCGGACCTCGTCGCCGCCGCGCCGACGACGGACCCCGGCTGTCCGAGCGGAATCGTCGATCGGGTGGGCGCGCAGTAGCTAACCGTGTAAATGCTTGGCGCCCGCAATGAGCGCGCCCTGCCTTGATGTCTGACATGTCCGATGTTCGGCGAGCAGACAAAAAGCGGGCGGCCCCCTCACGCCACAAGCGCGGCCTTGCCCTTCGCCTTTTTGCGGTCGTTCGGATCAAGGATCGACTTGCGCAGGCGGATCGATTTCGGCGTCACTTCGACGAGTTCGTCGTCCTCGATATAGGCGAGCGCCTTTTCCAGCGTCATCTTGATCGGCGGGGTGAGGCGCACCGCCTCGTCCTTGCCGGCGGCGCGGATATTGGTGAGCTGCTTGCCCTTCAGCACATTGATCTCGAGATCATTGTCGCGCGTATGCTCGCCGACGATCATGCCGCGATAGACCTTCCAGCCGGGCTCGATCATCATCGGCCCGCGATCTTCGAGCTTCCACATCGCATAGGCGACGGCCTCGCCGGAATCATTCGAGATCAGCACGCCGTTGCGGCGGCCCTGAATGTCGCCCTTATAGGGCGCATATTCATGGAACAGACGGTTCATGATCGCGGTGCCGCGCGTGTCGGTGAGCAATTCGCCCTGATAGCCGATGAGGCCGCGCGTCGGCGCGTGGAAGACGAGCCGCAGACGATCGCCGCCCGACGGCTTCATCTCGATCATCTCGGCCTTGCGCTCCGACATTTTCTGCACGACGACGCCGGAATGCTCCTCGTCGACGTCGATCACGACTTCTTCAATCGGCTCGAGAATATCGCCCCTCTCGTCCTTGCGGAACACGACCTTCGGGCGCGACACGCCGAGTTCGAACCCCTCGCGGCGCATGGTCTCGATCAGGATCGCGAGCTGCAATTCGCCGCGGCCGGAGACGATATAGGCGTCGCCCATCGGCGCGTCCTCGACGCGCAGGGCGACATTGCCTTCGGCCTCCTTGTAGAGCCGGGCGCGGATCATGCGGCTCGTCACCTTGTCGCCTTCCGTTCCCGCGAGCGGGCTGTCATTGACGAGGAAGGTCATGGAGAGCGTCGGCGGATCGATCGGCTGCGCCTGCAAGGGCTCGCTCACGTCGAGAGCGGCCAGCGTGTCGGCGACGTTGAACTGCTCCAGCCCGGCGATGGCGACGATGTCGCCAGCCTCCGCCTCTTCGATCGGCTGACGCTCGATGCCGCGGAAGGCGAGAATTTTCGACACCCGCCCCTGTTCGACGATCTTGCCTGTGCGGTCGAGCACCTTCACCGGCTGGTTCGGCTTCACCGAGCCGGAGAACACACGGCCGGTGATGATGCGCCCGAGATAGGGGTTTGCTTCGAGCAGCGTGCCGAGCATGCGGAAGCCGCCGTCCTCGACCTTGGGCTCCGGGACATGTTTGAGCACGAGGTCGAACAGCGGCGCCATATTGTCCTTCGGCCCGTCCGGCTCCTCCGCCATCCAGCCCTGCTTGGCCGAGCCGTAGATGATCGGAAAGTCGAGCTGCTCATCGGTCGCGTCGAGTGCGGCGAAGAGGTCGAAGACTTCATTGACGACTTCCGAAACGCGCGCGTCCGGCTTGTCGACCTTGTTAACGCAGACGATCGGCTTGAGGCCGATCTTGAGCGCCTTGCCGACGACAAATTTCGTCTGCGGCATCGGCCCTTCGGCGGCGTCGACGAGCACGATCGCGCCGTCGACCATGGAGAGAATGCGCTCCACCTCGCCGCCGAAATCGGCGTGGCCGGGCGTGTCGACGATATTGATGCGCACGTCCTTCCAGACGACCGAGGTCGCCTTGGCGAGGATGGTGATGCCGCGCTCCTTTTCGAGATCGTTCGAATCCATGACGCGCTCGGCGACGCGCTGGTTCTCACGGAAGGCGCCCGACTGCTGGAGCAGGCGGTCGACGAGCGTGGTCTTGCCATGGTCGACATGGGCGATGATGGCGATATTGCGCAGCTGCATAAGTTAAGGCCGGCCAGGTGAAACAGCCGCCACCTGCGGCCGCCCGAGAGGGGCCGGGACAGGAGAGGCTGGCTGTTGTTGCGATGCAGCGTCTCATACCCCAAGGCGGGGCATTTTGGAAGCGAAACCGGCGCGCCTCCGGGGAGGCAGTCGGGGTGAAGAATTGTTCTTCTCACCCTCATCCTGAGGAGCCGCCGCGCAAGTCGGGTCTAACCGACTTGCATTCGATCTCGGGGTACGCCCGAGATCGAAGGCGGCGTCTCGAAGGACGAGGGTGAGGAAGATACTGAAAAAAAGAGTTTCCTCGTCCTTCGAGACGGCCTCTTCGAGGCCTCCTCAGGATGAGGAAACCTTTCGCCCAGCTCACCTTGGAGGTCGGCGGAAGCTAAAGCGCCGATCCGCGCTCGGGCGCCGGCGTCCAGAGCACCTGCTCGATCCTCTCGGCCCCGGTCGCGAGCATGACCAGCCGGTCGAAGCCGAGGGCGACGCCTGACGCCTCGGGCATGTCCGCGAGCGCCGCCAGAAAATCCTCGTCGATCGGATAGGTCTCGCCGTAGATGCGGCGCTTTTCCTGCATTTGCGCCTCGAAGCGCCGTCGCTGCTCTGCCGGGTCGGTCAGCTCCGCAAAGCCGTTGGCGAGCTCGACGCCGCAGACGTAAAGCTCGAAACGGTCGGCGAAACGCCGATCGTCGGCATTGGCGCGGGCCAGCGCCGCCTCGCTCAGCGGGTAATCGGTCAGGATCGTCGGCCGCTCGCCGCCGAGCATCGGCTCGATCTTTTCCGACATGATCTTGCTGAAGAGATCCGACCAGCCGTCGTCCTCAGCGACCCTTATGCCGTCGCGGGCGGCGGCGCGGGCGAGCCCGTCGCGGTCGTCAAGCAGCGCGGCGAGATCGATGCTGGCGTGGGTCGCGAAGGCGTCGCAGACGCTGATGATCTGAGGCTCCTCAAAGGGATCGCAGGTCCGGCCGCGCCACGTAAAATCGTTCGTCCCGGCCGCCCGGGCGGCGATCGCCAGCAGTCCGGCGCAATCCTCGATCAGACGCAGGGTCGGCGCGCCGGCGCGATACCACTCCAGCATGGTGAATTCGGGGTGATGCAGGGCCGAGCGCTCGCGATTGCGGAAGACATGGGCGAGCGTGAAAATCCGCTCCTCGCCGGCCGCCAGCAGCTTCTTGCAGGAGAACTCCGGCGAGGTGTGGAGATAGAGCCGGCTGCGATCGCCGGAGGAGCCGATCAGCTCCGTGGCGAAGGCCGAAAGATGCGTCTCATTGCCGCCAGAGAGCTGAAGCGCCGCCGTCTCGACCTCGGCGAACCCTTCCCGGACAGGAAGCGGCGGACCGCCGCGGCGACCGCCGTGCGCGCCTTGAGAAAGGGCTTGCGGTCGGCATAGACATCCCGAGCCCACCAGGGCGACGCGCGCGTCATAAGGCCTCTCAGCGGGACGGGGCCCGGATTGCCGGCGCGCCCGAAATATGGTCTTACCGCCGTTCGCAAGCCAAGCCGGGGATAGGGATACCGACGTGAAAGTCATCGCCAGTTCGATCTCGCAAGGCAATATCATCGAGAGGGATGACGGTCAGCTTTACGTCGTCCTCACCGCCGAGAGTTTTTCCCCGGCAAGGGCACGCCGACGACCCAGATCGACATGCGCCGCCTCTCCGACGGCGTGAAAGTCTCCGACCGCTACAAGACCACCGAACAGGTCGAACGCGCCTTCGTCGAAGATCAGGATTTCAGCTATCTCTACAATGACGACGACGGCTATCACTTCATGAACCAGGCGAGCTACGAGCAGGTCGCCGTGTCCGCCGATACGATCGGCGATCAGGCGCAATGGCTGCAAGAAGGCATGGTCTGCATCCTGTCGATGTTCAACGGCGCGCCGGTCGGCATTCAGCTGCCGCCGCGGGTGACGCTCGAAGTCGTCGAGACCGAGCCGGCGCTGAAAGGCCGAGACGGCGTCTTCTTCCTATAAGCCGGCGAAGCTTTCCAACGGCGCGCGCGCCATGGTGCCGCCGCATATTCAGACCGGCACCCGCGTCGTCATCCAGACCGAGGATGGCGCCTATGTCGAGCGCGCCAAGGATTAAGCGCGCAAACCCTCTCCCGCTCGCGGGAGAGGGTGGTCGCCGGAGGCGACCGGGTGAGGGCCCTCATCCGTCGTCACTTCGTGACGCCACCTTCTCCCGCAAGCGGGAGAAGGAAAATCGCGCCCTTACTTTAGAAATTCGCGCAGCTTCTTCTCCGTCGCCGCTGCGTCCTTTAATTCGCATTCCCAGATGGTGAGCGCGCGCCAGCCCTGCGCCGCGAGCTTTTCGCGATGCGCGGCGTCGCGCGCGACGTTTCGGGCGATCTTCGCGCGCCAATAGTCGGCGTTGGCTTTCGGCATGCGCGCGCCGCGCGCGCAATCATGCCCGTGCCAGAAGCAGCCGTGAACGAAGATCGCAAGCTTGCGGCTGACGTAAGCAATGTCGGGATTGCCGGGAATGTCCCTGCGATGGAGCCGATAGAACGGCGCGAAGCTGCGCAACAGGGCGCGCACGGCAAGTTCGGGCGAGGTGTCCCGCCCCTTCACCGCCCGCATGATGGCGGAGCGCTGAGTGCGCGTCTCCATCACTTCACGCTACCTGCGTTGAATCGGCGAGAACTCAGATTGTTGTACAATATGCCCGCCTCGTCGGACCGTCGTTCTACGAACGGTATCCGCACCACGATAAGCGACCTCGAAATCTACATAGTTCACTTCATCTGGCTCACCCTTAAAACAACGATGAAACGCCTCCAATATCTCGACGCTGCTCAATGCCTGCGCTGTTGGCGTCGGATTGTTCCTCACTTCAGGAATTGTTGCAGGCAACAGATAAATACAAGGTGGTGGCAATTCGAACTGAGCGATCACTGTTTTTCTGAAAGAATCCACTGCAAGCTTCGGGCACTTACGGCCAAGCGTTCCACAAACCCAGTCCCATACAATAAGTCCATCGACGCGTTTGTTATTCGAAATCATTTCCGCGCTAAGGCGAGTATGCAACCCTGACCAAACGTTTCTGCGAGGATCGCCTCCTTGATTGGTGCTGACGCTCCAAACGATCAGTTCGTTCGCATGAGCCGGACGCTCAAATATGTTTGTATTATTCCCGTCCAATCCTCCCTTTAATTCGATGACAGCGGTTTTGCCGCTTGGCAGTTCAACTGTGTAGTCATATCGATTTCGGCCGCCGGATGATTCAAAGGATTTTATGAATTTATTGTCCTCCATGTAACTCAGAACGCGCCTAACGAATTCTCGTTTCTCACGCATTGTTGCAGAGAACTGCCCACGTACTCGCTCAATGGAACCCCGAAACAAACCGGAGTTATAGAAGTCGCTTTCCGACATGCCAAAATTAGCGAGAAGATGGGCTTTGGTCTTAAGGATTTCTGCAAATTCCTCGATGCGCTGCTTCAACTCTGGATTCTTCTCGCATGGCGTAATTGTCATGCTGCATCTCTGCTGTTCTTGACATTTGGAACGGGAAACAAAGGCTTAAGGATATGCTCTGATATGTACTGCACTACGGAAACAACGACGCCGTCGCCCGTCAAATGGTAGGCTTCGTTGTAATTCTCCGGCAACGCATATTCATCCGGCAGCCCCATCAGCCGCGCCGTCTCGCGCGCCGACATCAGCCGCGAGCGCACCCTGCCCTTATTGACGACCAAGACATATTGACGGCTGGAGCCGCCAGCCGGCGTGCGCAGGCAGCCGGCGATGTCATCGAAACGCGCCTCGGCGCGCTGGATTTTTTCGCCATTCTGATAGCGCGTGCGGCGATAGAGCGTTCCAACCATTTTGCGGCCGGCGCGTTTCGCCTCTTCGATTTTCGCAAGATTGACCTCGCTCATCATGGCGATGAGCGCCTTCGTCTCGGCGCCGCTGTGCCAGTCGACATCGCGCGGCGCATCTTCGATGACGTCGATCAGCGATTTGTTGCGCAGCGGCGGCGCCGGCAAATTCCACCAAAGCCAGTTGTTGCGCAGCGCTTTCGGCAGGCGCTCATGCGCGGAAAGAAGCGCGCGTGTGCAGAACAACTCGTCATTGCGAGGAGCGAAGCGACGAAGCAATCCAGCGGCCGCCTCATGGCTCTGGATTGCTTCGCTTCGCTCGCAATGACGAACGAGCGATGGCGGAACAGCGATATCGTCGCGCGCTGCAACGATGAACAATCGCGGGCGCGATTGCGGCACGAACAGCGCCGCGTCGATGACAAGCGCGCCGAATCTGTAACGCTCCTTCGCCAGCGCGTCGCAGATTTCGGTGAAATCCTTGCCGCCGTGAGAGGTGAGCGCGCCGCAGACATTTTCGAGAACGATGAGCGCCGGCGCGCGGCCCTCCTGGCGCAACGCCTTCATCAGCGCCCAGAACGGCCAGAAGGTCCCCGACCGCTCGCCCTTCAACCCCGCGCCGGCGCCGGCGAGCGACAAATCCTGACAGGGGAAGGACGCCCAGACGAGATCGGCGCGGCCAGGCAATCGCCCTGTGGATAACTCGCGCACGTCGCCGACGTGAAGCTCTTCCCCACCCCAGTTGGCGCGGTAGCTCTCCGCTTTCTTGCGGTCGAAATCATTGGCGAAGAGGCAGCGCCAGCTTTCGCCGAGCCCGGCGCGGGCCATGCCGCCGCCGGCGAAGAATTCGTAATAGGCAGGCCGACCGTCCATGCGCGATTCGCTCCAAGTCCAGCGTATCCGCCTCGCTGCGGCGCCGCGACTGAAAAGAAGGGCGAGGGCTTCGCCAAAGCGAAGGCTCGGACATTGTCACATAACTTTTATGCTGCCGTGCTTGGGAAAACTGCCGACCTGCCAGCCGAGCCGGGCCCCCGTTTGGCAGGCGCCGTTCAACGCGCATGCGCCTGCTAAGCAAATGATGGAGCAATTCGTGAAAAAACTTCTGCTTCTCACTGCACTTCTTCTGTCGCCGACGATCGCCTGGGCGGGAGACGAGGCGTTCGACTGCAACAAAAAATTCGACGGCGAAGTCGAATGCAAGGTCAAGAAAGACAAGGTCGCCGTCAAAGCCGTGTCAATCGACGGGGGCGAATGCGCTGCGCCAACCAGCTCCAAGGTCTACGGCAAGGTCATGAAAAAGGACGAAAAGTTCAAGCTGCCTGGCGCGCATGACTGCCTTTACGTCAGCGGATTCACGATCACCACGACTGACGGCAAGACGCAGAAGTTTTACGCCTTTTAAGCCAGTCCGCCTCAGCGCCTTTGCGCGCTCAGGCGGCGACGACCATCACATGAACCGTGGGCTTCTTGCCCCAGACCGACGCCACCGCGCCGCGCACGGCCCGCTCGATCGCGGTTGAAACGGCGTCGGCGTCGCGGCGGCGTCCGCGCGATAAGCCCTCGAACGCCGCGAACAGCGCCTCGTCGATGACGTCGCCCATGTCCTCGCCGAATTTGCCGCGTTTCGGCACGCCGGCGAAGACCACGTCCGGATCGCCGACGAGTTCGCCCTTGCGATCGACGGCGAGCGCGATGGAGACGACGCCGGCGAACGAAAGCCGCGCACGGTCGCGCACGGCGCCGTCGTCCTCGGCGATGACGACATCGCCGTCCTTCATCAGCCTTCCATGCGGCGCCTCGCCGATCACGCCGGGCGCGCCAGGCGCCAGGCGCACGATGTCGCCATTGCGCGCCGAGACGACTTGCGACGCGCCATGCGCTCGCGCGAAGGCTGCATGCTCGGTCAGATGATGCGCTTCGCCATGCGCCGGCACGGCGATCTGCGGCCGTATCCACTCATACATTTGCGCGACCTCGCCGCGGCGCGGATGGCCGGAGCAATGCACGAGATGGTCGTGGTCGGTGATCACCTCGACGCCGAGATCGCACAGATTGTTGATGACGCGAAAGACATCGCGCGCATTTCCCGGAATGACGCGCGATGAAAAAATCACCCGATCGCCGGAAACCAGCTTGATCGCCGGATGATCGTTCGACGCCGACCCCGCCAAGGCGGCGCGGGTTTCGCCCTGGCTGCCGGTGGCGATGACCACGGTCTTGTCGCGCGGCAGCGTCGGCAGCAATTCCGGCGCGTGAAAGCCCGGCAAGCCGTCGAGATAGCCGCAGTCTCGCGCCACCTGAATGGCGCGATCCATCGCCCGCCCCGCGACGACCACGGTGCGCCCGCAGGCCTGCGCCGCCTCGGCGATGGCCCGCAGCCGCGCGATATTGGAGGCGAAGGTCGTCACCAGCACGCGGCCCGACGCTTCGGCGATCAGCGTGCGCAGCGTGCGCGCGACGTCGGCCTCAGAGAAACTGTCGCCTTCGCGCAGGATATTGGTCGAGTCGCAGATGAGCGCGGTGACGCCCTCATCGCCGAGCGCGCGCAGCCGCGCCTCGTCGATGCGGGTCCCAACGCCGGGCTCGGGATCGATCTTCCAGTCGCCGGTGTGAAGCAGCAGGCCGAGCGGCGTGCGGATGGCCAGCGCATTCGCTTCCGGATCGAGTGGGCGACCGCGACATATTCGACCTCGAACGGATCGAGATCGAGCTTTGCGCCGGCATGCGTCAGGGCGATGTCGATTTTCGGCGCGCCGGGTTCGCTCAGCCGCCGCACTTCGAGGAGACCCGCCGCAAAGGGCGTGGCGAAGACCTTGCAGTTGAGCCGGGGCCACAATGTCGCGAGCCCGCCGATATGATCTTCATGCGCATGAGTGATGCAAATGCCGACGAGATCGCGCGCGATCTTCTCGACGAAGGCGATATCGGGAAAGACAAGATCGACGCCGGGCAGCTCGGGGCCGGGAAAGCCCAGGCCGCAATCGACCATCAGCCATTTGCGCTTCTGCGGCGGGCCATAGCCGTAAAGCGCCATGTTCATGCCGACTTCGCCGAGCCCGCCGAGCGGCAGGAATACGAGGTCGGCTTCCGGCGTCGTCATGCGACGCCTCCCGCCGCGATCCGCCGCGGCCCGAGCGTGACGTCGCCGGCTTCAACCACGCGCTCGCCGCCGGGCGTCGCCAGCACCAGCCGGCCGGTCGCGTCGATCGTTGCAAAGCGCCCCTCGACGGTCTCGCGCGGCAGCTCGACGCTGATATCGACGCCGAGATAGGCGGCGTCCTTGAGCCACGCCTCGCGAAGTCGGGAGAAACCCTCGCCGCCGCGCCAAAGATCCAGCGTTTCGACGAACGCGTCGGAGAGGTGGGCAAAGAGCGCCGCAGCGTCGGGCGCGTGCGCGCCGATCGACGTCAACGCGCCGGCCTCAAACGGCAGGCCCTTCGGCGCCTCGACGCAGTTGACGCCGATGCCGATGATCGCGACCGAGGCGCGCGGCGCGCGCGCGTCGCCCGTCGCCACGCTAATATTCTCGAGCAAAATACCGCCGAGCTTGGCGCCGTCGAGCAGCACGTCATTCGGCCATTTGAGCGCGAAGCGGCCCGCTTCGCCGGTAGCGGCGCGCAGCGCGCGTAGCGCCGCGACGCCGGCGACGAATCCGAGCTGCGACGCGACGGCGCTCTCGCCGAAATCGCTGAGAATGAAGCTCGCATGGAGATTGCCCGCCGGCGAAATCCATTCGCGGCCAAGGCGGCCATGACCGCGGGTTTGACGCGCGGCGACGACCCAAAGCGGCCCGCGCTCGCCGGTCTCGATCAGGCGGCGGGCTTCGTCATTGGTTGAATCGACGCTGTCCAACGCCAGGAGGCGCACGCCGCGGGCGCGCGACAGTGATCCAAGCTCCAAGCGCGCGTTTCCTTCCTAGAAAAGCGATTTGGCCGCCGCCGCCGCCGCATCCATGACCGGCGTGGGATAGACCCAAAATCCGAGCAGCGCCAGCGTCGAGACGGCGAGCACGGCCCGGACCGCCATCGGCGCGCGATCGAAGGCCGGCGCCGGCTCGTCGAAATACATGACCTTGACGACGCGCAAATAGTAGTAGGCCGCGACCGCGCTCGCTAATACGCCGATCACCGCAAGGCCGAAGAGTCCCGCGTCGACAGCGGCGAGAAGCACGTAATATTTCGCAAAAAGCCGGCGAGCGGCGGCACTCCGGCAAGCGAGAACATCAGCATCGCCAGGAAGAACGCCATCCAGCCGTTGGTGCGCGACAGGCCGGCGAGATCGGAAACATTCTCGACATATCGGCCTTGGACGCGCATGGCCAGAATTGCGGCGAATGTGCCGAGAGTCGCGATCAGATAGATCGTCAGATAGATCGCGACGCCGCGCACCCCGCCTCGTCGGCGGCGGCGAGACCGATCAGCGCAAAGCCCATGTGCCCGATCGAGGAATAGGCGATCAGCCGCTTGATGTTCTCCTGGCCGATGGCCGCGAAAGAGCCGAGCAGCATCGAGGCGATGGAGATGAACACGACGATCTGGCGCCACTGGTCCTTCACGCCCGGAAAGGCCGTGAAGACGAGGCGCAAGGTGATCGCCACCGCCGCCATCTTGGCGGCGGAGGCGAAGAAGGCGGTGACCGGCGTCGGCTTCCGATAGACGTCGGGCGTCCACATGTGGAAAGGCGCCGCCGACATTTTAAACGCCAGGGCGGCCAGGACGAAGACAAGGCCGAAAATCACCCCGATCGGCGCCGAGTTCGAGACGACGGCGGCGATGCCGACGAAGGACACTGTTCCGGCGAAGCCATAGAGCAGCGACGCGCCATAGAGCATCATGCCGGATGAGAGCGCGCCAAGAACAAAATATTTCAGCCCCGCCTCGGACGATTTGCCATCGTCGCGCGCAAAAGCGGCCATGACATAAAGGGCGAGCGACATCAACTCGAGGCCGAGATAGAAAGCGATCAGATTATCGGCCGAAATCAGCAGCAACATGCCGAGTGTCGAGAGAATGATGAGCACGGGATATTCGAATTTTTCGAGCCCGTTGCGCTGCAGCCAGTCGACCGACATCAATATCGACGCCATCGCGCCGATAAGGGTCAGCGCCTTCATGAAGCGCGCAAAGCCGTCGTCGATATAGGCGCCCTCGAAAACGCTGGCGTCGGGGGTTTTCGACAGCACGATCGTCACCAGGGCGAGACCCAGGATTCCGACCGCCATTTCGTCGACGAGGCCGAAACCGCGCTCGCCGCGCCAGGCGCCAATCAGAATGAGAACGATCACGCCCACCGCGAGGATCGTCTCGGGAAGGAAGTGATGCGCGAGTTGAACGAAGAAAGGCATCGTCAGCGATCCGTCATTGGCCAGCGGCTGCGAGCTTAATCGCGTCGATGAGCGCCGTATGGGTCTGGATGAGATTGTCGACTGACGCCTGCGTCGCGCTCAGGATCGGTTGCGGCTGCACGCCGTAATAGATCGTGATCAGCACGAGCGGCGCAAATATCGCGATCTCACGCGCAGAGAGATCGGTGATGTTCATCAGGCTCGCCTTCTCCAAGGCGCCGAAGACCACGCGACGATAAAGATAAAGCGCGTAAGCGGCGGAGAAGATGACGCCGCTCGTTGCAAGCAGCGCGACCCAGGTGTTGGCCTGGAACGCGCCGGTCAGCGACAGGAATTCGCCGATGAAGCCCGTCGTGCCGGGCAAGCCGACATTGGCCATGGTGAACAGCATGAAGACGAAGGCATAGACCGGCATGCGGTTGACGAGGCCGCCATAGGCCGCGATCTCGCGCGTATGCATGCGGTCGTAGATGACGCCGACGCAAAGGAACAGGGCGCCGGAGACGAAGCCGTGGCTGATCATCTGGAAGATCGCGCCCTGCACGCCCTGCGGATTGAGCGTGAAGAGGCCCATCGTGACATAGCCCATATGCGCCACGGACGAATAGGCGATGAGTTTCTTGATGTCTTCCTGAACCAGCGCGACGAGCGAGGTATAGACGATCGCGATCACCGAAAGCGCGTAAATGAGCGGCGCGAAATGGGTCGAGGCGTCCGGAAACATCGGCAGCGAGAAGCGGATGAAGCCATAGCCGCCCATTTTCAGAAGAATCGCCGCAAGGATCACCGAGCCGGCCGTCGGCGTCGACGTGGGCGTCAGGCAGCCAGGTGTGCACCGGCCACATCGGCATCTTCACCGCGAAGGAGGCGAAGAAGGCGAGCCAGAGCCAGGTCTGCATCTCCTTGGGGAAATCGGTCTTCAGCAGCACGGTGATGTCGGTCGTGCCGGCCTTGCCATACATGGCGAGGATCGCGACCAGCATGAGGAGCGAGCCGACGAGCGTATAGAGAAAGAATTTGAAGCTCGCATAGACGCGCCGCTTGCCGCCCCAGATGCCGATGATGAGGAACATCGGGATCAGGCCGCCCTCGAAGAAGAGATAGAACAGCACGAGATCTAGCGCGCAGAAGACGCCGACCATCAGGGTCTCGAGCACAAGGAAGGCGATCATATATTCCTTGACGCGCTTCTCGACCGAGGTCCATGAGGCGAGAATCGCGAAGGGCATCAGGAACGTCGTCAGCAGAACGAATGGCATCGAAAAGCCGCCGACGCCCATCTTGTAGACGAGACCCGAGCCGAACCAGTTTTTCTCCTCGACGAACTGAAAAGCCGCGCTCGCCGTATCGAAGCCGGACCAGACGAAAAGCGACAAGGCGAAAGTCGCCAGCGTCGTCGCCAGCGTCGCCCAGCGGATATTGCGCAGGCTCGCTTCATTGTCGCCCTTCTGGGTGAGCAGGAAGGCGACGCCGACCAGCGGCAGGAAGATCACCCCGGAGAGAATGCCGAAACCGAACATCAGCGCAATCCTCCGGCGATGAAGTAAGTGGCGACCGCCGCGACGCCGATGAGCATGGCGAATGCGTAATGGTAGAGGTAGCCGGTCTCCAGACGCACGGCGAACCGTGCGCCGTCGGCGACGCGCGCCGCGATGCCGTCAGGCCCCAGTCCGTCGATGATCGCGCCGTCGCCGCCCTTCCAGAACAGCCGGCCGATGGCGAAGGCCGGCCGAACGAACAGGAAGTCGTAGAGCTCGTCGAAATACCACTTGTTGAGCAGGAATTGGTAAAGACGCGGGAAGGCCCGCGCCAATGCCTGCGCTGTGCCGGGCTTCAGCACATAGACATAGAGCGAGACGAGGAAACCCAAAACCATCATCGCGGTCGGCGCATAGCCCGCCCATGCCGGGATGGCGTGCATTTCATGCAGAACCTCGTTGTGCTCGCCGGTAAAGATCGCGCCCTTCCAGAACTCGGCATAGGCGTGACCGGCGAAATCCGGCTCGAAGACATAGCCCGCGCCAAGCGCGCCGATGGCGAGCACCGCCAGCGGAATGAGCATCACAAGCGGCGATTCATGCGGCGCATGATGTCCGTGATCGTCATGACCGTGATCGTCATGGCCGTGCGCATGATCGTCCTTGGTCGCCGGTTCGTCGTGCGAATGATTGACCGCGACATCATGCGCCGGGCGATGACCGAAGAAGGTCATGAACACCAGACGCCAGGAATAATACGAGGTCAGTCCCGCGGCGACGACGGTGGCGAGGAAGCCGATCATCGCCGTCGTGTGATGCTCGCCGGCGGCGAAGGCCGCCTCGATGATGCCGTCCTTGGAGAAATAGCCAGACGTAAAGGGAAAACCGGTCAGCGCCAGCGTGCCGATCGTCATCATCGCGAATGTGAAGGGTATGTCCTTGCGCAGGCCGCCCATGTTGCGCATGTCCTGCTCATGATGCATCGCGTGGATCACCGAGCCCGCGCCAAGAAACAGCAGCGCCTTGAAGAAGGCGTGGGTGAAGTGATGGAAGATGCCGAGCGAATAGGCGCCGACCCCTTCGGCGACGAACATGTAGCCGAGCTGCGAACAGGTCGAATAGGCGATCACGCGCTTGATGTCGTTTTGGACGAGACCGACGGTCGCGGCGAAAAAGGCGGTCACCGCCCCAATGATGGTGACGAAGGCCAGCGCGGCCGGCGCATATTCGAAAATCGGCGACAGACGCGCGACCATGAAGACGCCCGCGGTCACCATGGTCGCGGCATGGATGAGCGCCGAAACCGGCGTCGGACCTTCCATCGCGTCCGGCAACCATGTGTGCAGGAAGAACTGCGCCGACTTGCCCATGGCCCCGATGAAGAGCAGGAAGGCCGCAAGCGTCAGCGCATCGACGTTGAGGCCGAAGGCGTGAATCTTCTCGCCTTCAAGGCCGGGCACGGCGGCGAAGACTTCGTCGAAGGTGAGCGACTTCGTCAACTGAAAAACGAGGAAAATGCCGAGCGCGAAGCCGAAGTCGCCGACGCGGTTGACGACAAAGGCCTCGATCGCCGCGGCGTTCGCCGAAGGCTTCTGATACCAGAAGCCGATGAGGAGATAGGAGGCGAAGTCCGACGCCTTCCCAGCCGAAAACATCTGAACGAGATTATCGGCCGTCACCAGCATCAGCATGGCGAAGGTGAAGAGAGACAGATATGCGAAGAAGCGCGGACGATCCGGATCCTCATGCATGTAGCCGATCGAATAAAGATGCACGAGGCTCGACACCGTATTAACGACGACCAGCATCACCGCCGTCAGCGTATCGACCCGCAGCGCCCAATTGATCTTGAGCGCGCCGACGGTCATCCAGTTGCCGATGATCGGCGCGTAGCCGTGGTCATGGCCGAGCGCGACGTCGAAGAAGACGATCCAAGACAAAACGGCGCAGATCATCAACAGGCCGGTCGTGACCAGTTCCGAGGCGCGCGCCCCAATCCAGGGACCGAACGCGCCTGCGATCAGGAAGCCGACGAGCGGAAGAAAGACGATGGCGTAAATCATTCCGGGTCAGCCCTTCAAGGAATTGATGTCTTCAACCGCGATCGTGCCGCGGTTGCGATAGAAGGCGACGAGGATCGCGAGGCCGATCGCCGCCTCGGCCGCCGCCACGGTGAGCACGAAGAGCGCGAACACCTGACCGGTGAGATCGGACAGCGACTGCGAGAACGCGACGAAGTTCAGATTGACCGAAAGAAGAATCAGTTCGACCGACATGAGGATGACGATGATGTTCTTGCGGTTGAGGATGATTCCGCGATGCCGAGCGTGAACAGGATCGCCGCGACGACGAGGTAATGCGTAAGGCCGATGGTCAGCATGGATATCCTCGTTAGACGCCGGTCCGGAACGGAACTTTCTTGATTTCGATCACGTTCTCCCGCGTGCGGGCGTTCTGCTCCTCGATCTTCTGGCGCTTGATATTGGGCTTGTGATGAAGGGTCAGCACGATGGCGCCGATCATCGCAGTGAGCAGCACCAGGGCCGACGCCTGAAAGAAGATCACATATTTCGTGTAGAGGATCTGTCCGAGCGCCGCGGTGTTGCTCATTTGCGGAATGATCGGATTGGCGACGGCGTCTGCGGCCGAGGGCGCCGAACTCCAGCCGATCGCCACCATGCCCAGTTCAGCGAGCACGACGACGCCCACCGCAACGCCAACCGGCAGATATTTGATGAAGCCCTGCTTCAGTTGGGCGAAGTCGACGTCGAGCATCATGACGACGAACAGGAACAGCACCGCGACGGCGCGACATAGACGACGATGAGGATCATCGCCAGGAACTCGGCGCCGGCGAGCAGGAACAGTCCGCGCCGTTGCAGAACGCAAGGATGAGAAAGAGCACCGAATGCACCGGATTGCGCGCGAAGATGACGACGCCCGCCGAGGCGATCATGATCGTCGCGAATAGGTAGAAAAATACGGCCTGCACGTTCTTCGTCCTTGCTCCGCCGATGCGGCGTGTTCGTTCGCGTCTCTTCGAGTTACCTGTATTGCGCGTCCATCGCGATGTTGTGCGCGATCTCGCGCTCCCAGCGATCGCCGTTCTCGAGCAGACGCTCCTTGGTGTAGTAAAGCTCCTCGCGCGTCTCGACTGAGAATTCCGAATTCGCCCTCGACGATCGCATCGACCGGGCAGGCTTCCTGGCAGTAGCCGCAATAGATGCATTTCACCATGTCGATGTCGTAGCGCGTCGTGCGCCGGGTGCCGTCGTTGCGGCGCGGTCCGGCTTCGATGGTGATCGCCTGCGCCGGACAGATCGCCTCGCAGAGCTTGCAAGCGATGCAGCGCTCCTCGCCGTTGGGATAACGGCGCAGCGCATGCTCGCCGCGGTAGCGCGGCGACTGCGGATTCTTCTCATGCGGATAGTTGATCGTCGCCTTCGGCTTGAAGAAGTAGCGCATCGACAGCAGGAATGCGCCGACGAACTCCGAAAGGAAAAGCGACTTGGCGGCTTGATCGAGTTTCATGACAGCCTCAAACGCCTGCCGGGCCCGCCGGCCAGAACTGCAGCACGGCGGCGACGATGATGACCATGGCGAGGGAGATCGGCAGAAAGACTTTCCAGCCCAGACGCATCAGCTGATCGTAGCGATAGCGCGGCACGAAAGCCTTCACCATGGCGAAGAAGAAGAAGAAGAAGCTCACCTTCAGCACGAACCAGATCACGCCGGGCACATAGGTGAATGGCGCGATCTTGATCGGCGGCAGCCAGCCGCCGAAGAACAAGATCGTCAGCAGCGCGCACATGGTGACGATCGCCACATATTCGGCGAGCATGAACAGAACATACGGCGTCGCCGAATATTCGATCATGAATCCGGCGACGAGCTCCGATTCCGCCTCGACGAGATCGAACGGCGGACGATTGGTCTCGGCGAGCGCCGAGACGAAGAAGATGACGAACATGGGGAAGAGGCGCAGCCATGCCAGCCGGCCATGCCGAAGGGCGTATCCTGGGCCGCGACAATGTCGGTCAAATTGAGCGACCCGGCGCAGAGCAGCACCGTGATGATCACGAAGCCGATCGAAACTTCATAGGAGACCATCTGCGCCGCCGACCGCAGCGCCGAAAGAAACGGATATTTCGAGTTCGACGCCCAGCCCCCATGATGACGCCGTAAACGCCGAGCGAGGACAGCGCGAAAATGTAAAGGATGCCGACGTTGATATCGCCGACCGCCCAGCCGTCGGCGACCGGAATGACCGCCCAGGCGGCGATCGACAGCGTCGCCATGATGAAGGGCGCGAAGAGAAAAATGCCCTTGTTGGCGACATCCGGAATCACCGGCTCCTTGAGCGCGAATTTGAAGAAGTCGGCGAAGCTCTGCAGGAGCCCCCAGGGGCCGACGACATTCGGACCGCGCCGCAGCTGCACCGCCGCCCAGATCTTACGGTCGGCGAGGATGACGTAAGCCACATAGATAAGCAGCGCGACCGCCAGCAGAACGCTCTTCACGAGCGCGAGAAGAAGCGGATACGCGATGAAGAAATCTGAAATGGCGCTCATCCAACCGTCGCTCACGTCTAAAGCTCCTATTCCGCCGCTTGCGCAAGCCGGCCCTGCGCCAGCGCCGAACATTCCGCCATGACCGCCGACGCGCGGGCGATCGGATTGGTAAAGTAGAAATTCGCGATCGCCGGAACGAAGGCGTCCTTCATCGCCACCGCCGGATGGTTGGCGAGAGCCATGACCTGTGCGGCGTCGCCAGAGGCGATCTCATCCAGGTGCGCGAAGTGCGGATGCGCCTCGACGAGCCGGCGGCGTAGCGCCGCGAGCGAGTCGAAGGGCAGCGGATTGCCGAGCGCGCCTGAAAGCGCACGCAACACCGCCCAGTCCTCTCGCGCTTCTCCCGGCGGGAAGACGACGCGAAACGCGCGCTGCACGCGGCCTTCCGTGTTGACGTAAAGGCCCGATTTTTCCGTATAGGCCGCGCCGGGCAGGATCACGTCGGCGCGATGCGCGCCGCGGTCGCCATGCGTGCCGATGTACACGACAAAGGCGCCGGGCTCGATCGCGAGTTCGTCGGCGCCGAGGTTAAAGATGAGATCGAGCGCGCCAGACTTGGCCATCGCGCGCGCATCCAATCCGCCTGCGCCCGGCGTGAAGCCGAGATCGAGCGCGCCGACGCGCGCGGCCGCCGTATGCAGCACCGAAAATCCGTTCCAACCCTCGCCGAGGCCGCCGAGATTTTGCGCCGCCTGCGCGGCGAGCGTGAGGGTCGCCTCGCCATCGTCGCGCGCCAACGCGCCTTGCCCGACGATGACGAGCAGCTTCTCCGCAGGCTTCGCGGACCGGATGAACTGCAATAGCGAATCGGGACCGGCGCCGAGGTAGTCGCAATCATAGGTCAGATCGGCGCGCTCGCCGACCAGGGAAACCTTGAAATCCCCGTTCAGCCAGCGCTTGCGCAGTCGCGCATTGAGAACCGGCGACTCCTTGCGTGGATTGGCGCCGATGATCAGCGCGGCGCCGGCCTGTTCGATCTTCGCGACCGTCGCATTGAAGAGATATGAGGCGCGACCAAATTTCGGATCGAGCTTTACGCCGTCCTGGCGGCAATCGAGGTTCGGCGTTCCAAGCTGCTCGGCAAGGAGCTTCAGCGCGAAAGTTTCTTCAACTGCGGCGAGATCGCCGACAAGCGCGCCAATGCGCGACGGCGACGTCGCTTTCGTCTTGGCGGCGACGGCGGCGAGCGCCTCCTGCCAGGAGGCGGGACGAAGCCGCCCATTCTCGCGGATGTAGGGCCGGTCGAGACGCTGCGTCTTCAGTCCGTCGACGATCTGGCGCGTCTTGTCGGAAATCCACTCCTCATTCACGAGGTCGTTGATGCGCGGCAGAATGCGCATGACCTCGCGCCCGCGCGAGTCGACGCGGATCGCCGAGCCCAACGCGTCCATCACGTCGATCGTCTCGGTCTTCTGATATTCCCAGGGCCGGCCGCGGAAGCTTTGAGGCTTGGGCAACAGCGCGCCGACCGGACAAAGATCGGCGACATTGCCCTGAAGCTCAGAGGTCATGGCGCTTTCGAGATAGGTGGTGATCTCCATATCCTCGCCGCGGCCGATCGCGCCCATGTCGCCGGTGCCGGCGACCTCCGCGGTGAAACGGACGCAACGCGTGCAATGGATGCAGCGGTTCATCTCGGTCTTGACGAGGACGCCGATATATTTGTCCTCGACGGCGCGCTTGTTCTCATGGAAGCGAGAACTGTCGACGCCGAACACCAGCGCCTGATCCTGCAGATCGCATTCGCCGCCCTGATCGCAGATCGGACAGTCCAGCGGATGGTTGATGAGCAGAAACTCCATCACGCCTTCGCGCGCCTTTTTCACCATGGGCGACG
Source organism: Methylocystis sp. (assembly GCA_046349135.1). Taxonomy (GTDB): domain Bacteria; phylum Pseudomonadota; class Alphaproteobacteria; order Rhizobiales; family Beijerinckiaceae; genus Methylocystis. The sequence continues at coordinate 83,301 of JAXMCY010000006.1, forward strand.
GTGAGAACTTCCGGCGGCGCGCCATTCGGACCGGGGCGCAGATCCTTCACCGACATGGCGCATGAAGCCTGCGGCTTCGGCGGCCCGCCCTTCACCTCGACCAGGCACATGCGGCAATTGCCGGCGATCGACAGGCGCTCGTGATAGCAAAAGCGCGGGACTTCGACGCCGGCCTGTTCGCAGGCTTGCAACAGCGTGAAATCGCCCGGCACGTCCACTTCGACGCCATCGACGAGAATCTTGGTCACTTCGCTCTCTCCGAAGTCGCGACGAATTCGATCATCATTCTGCCGCAACCCGAATGGGCTCGGGATGCGGATTGGCCGCATATTGATCGATGCGCTTTTCGATCACGTCGCGGAAGTGCGTGATAAGCCCCTGCACCGGCCAGGCCGCGGCGTCGCCCAGCGCGCAGATGGTATGGCCTTCAATCTGCTTCGATACGTCGAACAACATGTCGATTTCTCGTCTGTGCGCGCGCCCCTCGACCATGCGCTGCAGGACGCGCCACATCCAGCCTGTGCCCTCGCGGCACGGCGTGCACTGGCCGCAGCTCTCGTGTTTGTAAAAGTAGGAGAGGCGCGCGATGGCGCGGATGATGTCCGTCGACTTGTCCATGACGATCACCGCCGCCGTGCCAAGGCCCGACTTCAGCGCCACCAGACTGTCGAAATCCATCGGGCAGTCGACGATTTCGCTGGACGGCACGCAGCGCACCGAGGACCCGCCGGGAATGACGGCGAGCAGATTGTCCCAGCCGCCGCGCACGCCGCCGCAATGGGTCTCGATCAATTCACGGAACGGGATCGACATCGCCTCTTCGACATTGCACGGCCGATTGACGTGGCCGGAGATCGAAAAAAGCTTGGTGCCGGTGTTGTTGGGTCTGCCGATGCCGGCGAACCAGGCGGCGCCGCGACGCAGAATCGTCGGCGCGACAGCGATCGACTCGACATTGTTGACCGTCGTCGGGCAGCCGTAAAGGCCGACATTCGCGGGGAACGGCGGCTTCAGGCGCGGCATGCCCTTCTTGCCCTCGAGGCTTTCAAGGAGCGCAGTTTCCTCGCCGCAGATATAGGCGCCGGCGCCGTGATGGACATAAAGGTCGAAAGGATAGCCGTGAATATTGTCCTTGCCGATCAGCCGCGCTTCATAGGCCTCGTCGACGGCGTTCTGAAGCGCGACGCGCTCGGCGATGAACTCGCCGCGGATGTAGATGTAACAGGCGTGCGCGCCCATGGCGTAGCTCGCGACGAGCGCGCCTTCGACCAGCGTATGCGGATCGTTGCGCATGATCTCGCGATCCTTGCAGGTGCCGGGCTCCGACTCGTCTGCGTTGATGACGAGATAATGCGGCCGTTTGGGATCGACTTCCTTCGGCATGAAGGACCATTTGAGGCCCGTGGAAAAGCCGGCGCCGCCGCGTCCGCGCAGACCCGAGGCCTTGATCTCGTTGATGATCGCGTCGCGGCCCTTTTCGAGGAGCGCTTTGGTGTTGTCCCACTGACCGCGCTTTCGCGCGCCAGCGAGCGATCTGTCGCCAAGGCCGTAAAGATTGGTGAAAATTCGATCCGCGTCGGAAAGCATTTCGGATTCCTTACACGCTCGGCGCGTCTGCGATATCGAGGCGGCGTTCGATGTGATCGAGGCGCACCTCCATGGCAGCGATCCGGCCGTAGACATTGGCCGTATCTTGTTGAATGGCGATGACATGGCCGCGCAACGCCGCGATCTCGCCGCGCACTTCGCGCAAACCTTCGTCAAGGCTGCCCAGTCGGCCCTGGATTGGCCTCAGAATTTCATAAATGAGATCGTTCGTGACTTCGACCATCTGCGTCTACCTCACTTCGCGCCGTCGCCATAGAGCGACGTGAGGCTCGTGAGCTTGCCGACCGGCTCCGAGGACACGCGGCCGATCTGCGAGCCGGTCTTCACCGGACGACCCGCGGCGAGGTTGTCGAGAAGCTTCTCGAAATTCTCGGCCGTCAGATCCTCGTAATAATCATCGTTGATCTGCACCATCGGCGCATTGCAACAGGCCCCGAGGCATTCGACTTCGAGCCAGGAAAACAGCCCGTCGTCGGTGACGCGGCGCTGTGGGCCGACCCGGCGTTGCAGCACGTCGATGATGTCATCGGAGCCCGCCAGAAGGCATGGCGTCGTGCCGCAGAGCTGGATGAAAAATTTGCCGACCGGCTCCAGGTTGAACATCGAATAGAAGGTCGCGATTTCGAGCACGCGAATCTTCGCCATGCCGAGCGCGTTGGCGACATTTTCGATCGCCGCCTGCGGCAGCCAATTGTCGTTCTGCTTTTGCGCCTGCCACAGCGCCGGCACGACCGCGGAGGCCTGCCTTCCGTCGGGGTATTTGGCGATCTGCTTGTCGAGCCACGCCTTGTTCTCAGGCGTGAACTCGAAACTCTCTGTCTGTTTTTCGGCGAGACGGCGGACGGACATTAGCGATCGACCTCCCCGAAGACGATGTCGAGCGAACCCAGGATCGCCGAGACGTCGGCGAGCATGTGGTTTTTGCAGAGAAAATCCATGGCGGACAAATGTGCGAAGCCGGGCGCGCGCAGTTTGCATCGATAGGGCTTGTCGCCGCCATCCGACACCAGATAGACGCCGAATTCGCCCTTGGGCGCTTCGACCGCGGCGTAGACTTCGCCGGCCGGCACATGGAAGCCTTCAGTAAAAAGCTTGAAATGATGGATCAAGGCTTCCATCGACCGCTTCATCTCGCCGCGCGACGGCGGCGTGATCTTGTGATTTTGCGTCATCACCGGGCCGCGGCCATCGGCGCGCATGAGCTTCTCGACGCATTGTTTCATGATCGACGTCGACTGCCGCATCTCTTCCATGCGGATCACGGCGCGGTCGTAGCAATCGCCATGCTTGCCAACCGGAATGTCGAACTCCATCTCCTCGTAGCATTCGTAAGGCTGCGCTTTGCGAAGATCCCAGGCCGCGCCCGAGCCGCGCACCATCACGCCGGAGAAGCCCCATTTCCAGGCGTCTTCGAGAGAGATGACGCCGATGTCGACATTGCGCTGCTTGAAGATGCGGTTGCCGATGAAGAGTTCGTCGAGGTCCTCGACGACCTTCAGGAACGGATCGCAAAAGGCGCCGATGTCTTCGACCAGCTGGTCGGGCAGATCGCGCGCGACGCCGCCGGGACGGAAATAATTGGCGTGCATGCGCGCGCCCGAGGCGCGCTCATAGAACACCATCAGCTTTTCGCGCTCTTCATAGCCCCATAGCGGCGGGGTGAGCGCGCCGACGTCCATCGCCTGCGAGGTGACGTTGAGCAGATGCGACAGCAGGCGCCCGATCTCGGCGTAAAGCACGCGGATGAGCTGGCCGCGACGCGGAACTTCGACGCCGAGCAGGCGCTCGATGGCAAGACAGAACGCATGTTCCTGATTCATCGGCGCGCAATAGTCGAGCCGATCGAGATAGGGCACGTTCTGCAGATAAGTCCGCGCCTCCATCAGCTTCTCGGTGCCGCGATGCAGGAAGCCGACATGCGGATCAACGCGCTCGACGACCTCGCCGTCCAACTCAAGGATGAGGCGCAGCACGCCATGCGCGGCCGGATGCTGCGGCCCGAAGTTGATGTTGAAGTTACGGAGCCCTTGAGAGGCGGGTTGGTCGGTCATTTCTTGCGTCCTTCGACTGCATCGGCAGTAGGCAGTCGGGCTTCGGCAGTCGGACTAGAGGATCGCTGGATCGATCGGATCAAGCCACGCAACATTTTTCCTACGCCTTCCGATCTGGAGAGAGGTTTCTCGACTGCGTTCGACGTGAGCAAGCCGATCCGCTCCCCCAGTAGGAGATGTGTCTCCAATTCCTTCAACGAGCCCTGGGCCGTGCGCAGGAAATTGACGTATTGGCCTGCGCTATCACGCCCGTATCCCTCAGCGATATTGGCTGGAACGGAAGCAGCCGCGCGCCTGTTCTGCGACGTAAGACCAAAGATTTCCTCTCTCGGAAATCCCTTGGTCAGAGCGTAGCATTCCACAGCTAGGTCCATCGCTTCCTTCCATACCCGCAGATCGCGATACGATCTGATATTCTCTTCTATCGGCCGCTCGCTCGGCACGATTGACCCTATCCTATTGCCGATCGCCGACTGCCGACTGCCCACTCACGACTGCCCCCTCGCCTTTTCATCGCCGGGAAGGTCGTATTGCACGCCCTCCCACGGCGAGAGGAAATCGAAATTGCGGTATTCCTGGCTGAGCCGCACCGGCTCATAGACGACGCGCTTCTGCTCGTCGTCGTAGCGCACTTCAACGAAGCCGGTCATCGGGAAGTCCTTGCGCAGCGGATGACCGTCGAAGCCATAGTCGGTCATGATGCGGCGCAGATCGGGATGCCCGGAAAAAATCACGCCGAAGAGATCGTATGTTTCGCGCTCGAACCAATCCGCGCCGGGATAGAGCGCGGTCAGTGAGGCGACTGGCGTATCGTCAGACGCAGGCGTCTTAATGCGAATTCGGCGATTGTGCCTTGGCGACAAAAGATGTGCGACGACCTCGAAACGCTCGGCGCGCTCGGGAAAGTCCGCCGCGGTGACGTCGATGAAGCAGGCGAAGAGACAGTCCGGATCATCGCGCAGATGCGTCGCGACTTCGAGCCAACGCGGTCGCGCCACGGTCAGCGTGAGCTCGCCATAGGCGATCTTCACCGCCGTGACCGCCCCGGGCAAGGCGCCGCTGATCTTCGCGCCGAGAGTCTCCAATTCAGCCGACATTCTGGATCCTTGGCGTGCGCAACTTCCTCGCCCTTTGCGACGGCGGCTCGCCGCCTCCTCAGGATGAGGAATTGCATGATCCGACCTTGCCCTCATCCTGAGAAGCCCGCGCAAGCGGACGTCTCGAAGGACGAGCGCGGACAACTCTTAGCTACCGCTCGATCGTGCCCGTGCGCCGGATTTTCTTCTGGAGCAACAGCATGCCGTAGACGAGCGCCTCGGCCGAAGGCGGGCATCCCGGCACATAAACGTCGACCGGAATGATGCGATCGCAGCCGCGCACCACCGAATAGGAATAGTGATAGTAGCCGCCGCCGTTGGCGCAGGAGCCCATCGAGATCACGTAGCGCGGCTCCGGCATCTGGTCGTAGACCTTGCGCAACGCCGGAGCCATCTTGTTCGTCAGCGTGCCCGCGATAATGATGCAGTCCGATTGGCGCGGGCTGGCGCGCGGCGCAAAGCCGAAGCGCTCCAGATCGTAGCGCGGCATCGCCGCCTGGATCATTTCCACGGCGCAGCAGGCGAGGCCGAAGGTCATCCACATCAGCGAGCCGGTGCGCGCCCAGTTGATGACGTCGTCGGTCGCGGTGACGAAAAACCCCTTGTCCGCGAGTTCGTCGTTGAGATGTAGAAAGAACGGGTCGTCCGAGCCGACCGGCTTGCCGGTGCGCGGATCGATCAGCCCTTTGGGCTGCGGCGCGACCAGGGTCTGGCGCGCGGCTTCCTTTTCGATCAATCCCATTCCAGAGCTCCCTTGCGCCACTCGTAGACGAAGCCGACGGTGAGCACGCCAAGGAAGACCATCATCGACCAGAAGCCGAAAGCGCCCGCTTCCTTGAAGGCCACCGCCCAGGGAAAGAGAAAGGCCACTTCGAGATCGAAGACGATGAAAAGGAGAGAAACGAGATAGAAGCGCACGTCGAACTTCATGCGTGCGTCATTGAACGGGTTGAAGCCGCACTCATAGGCGGACATTTTTCGGGGTCCGGCGCCTTGAAGGCGAGGAGGAAGGGCGCGACGAGCAGCGCGCCGGCGATCACCGCCGAAAGCGCGATGAAAATCACCAGCGGCAGATATTGTTCGAGCAGCAGGGGCATCGAGTCTTGTCCGACTTCGGCGGGGCGAGGGCCGGTCGCGGGAGCGTTTCCTTGGCTGTTTTCCTTAGAACGACTCCAGGCCGCGCGTTCCGTAACAAAGGCCATTGTGCAAAGCAAGAGAGGAAGCGCCCGGCCGGCAATTTGGCCGCAGCCTTGAACGGAGGCGCCTGAATTTCGGGCGGGCCGTCACTCAGGCGTCGAAAGTCGCGACACAGTCGCGGCCGCCTCCAACTCGCGATAGCGCGCGGCCCGCCGAGCCATGGCTTCGGCGTCCGCGCCCCAGGCGCGCATCTGCCAATCTTCGTCAACATTGGCGGCGTCCCAGGCCCTGGCCGGGTCCAGTTCCCCCAGCGCGACCGCGAGCGCGATGACCGCGGACCCGGTGAGGGTGGTCATCACATGCAGCGCCGCGAGCCTGAACGGCGCGCCGGGACCCTCTCCGATATAGGCGCGCAGGGCGCGCCCAAACGCGCCGAGCGCCGCCTGCGGCTGTTCGACGAACATCACCCCCTCGGCCAGCGCGAGCTTGGCGCCGAGCCTGTCGCGGGCGAAAGCGACGAGCGGATCCCACGCCGCGGATTGCGCCGCGGCCAAACTTTCCGGCTCGCCGGCGCGGTAACAGACGAGGTCCGAAGCGGCATAATTGGCGACCTCGGCTTCGACTTCGGCCATTTGCGCCTCAACCCCGTCGAGCGCCGTGTTCACGAGCTTGGTCAGGGGCATCGTCGCGGGATCGATCGTCTCGCCCTGGCCCGCCCACTCGCTGGCGAGCGCTTCGGCGAGTTCGCGCGAAGGCGCAACCTGCGGGCGTTTCGCCGGCGTATTGACCCGCCGGCCGTCGAGGAAAATTCCGTATCCGCCTTCCGTTGGCGCGGCGACCGCCTCCTTGTAGAAGCGCTTCGGAAGAGCCCGCGCCGGGTCGCGCGCGGCCTTCACTGGGTCGCGCTCGGCGTCGGGGACGAAGAAATCGGCGTCGAAGCCGGTCGGCTTCTTAGACATCATCAATCCTCGCATGAAGCCCGATGCGCCCGACGCGTTAAATAGGGCGCCTCACGCGTCGGGCGCGTCCTCGATCGGGTCGTGAAGCCTCACGTCGAAGCCGAAAAGCTCCCAGCTTTTTTCCATATGGTCAGGCAGCGGCGCCGTGACGTCGATCACGCCGCCCTTTTGGATGCGACAAAATGAGCCCGCGCGAGCTTTCTCGCGCCGCCTCTCGATTCTCCATGCGGGCGCCTCGCGCCGGGAACCGGTTATCGCGCCAAACGTTATATAGCCGATTGCTCGACTAGCGCGTTTTTTCATTTTGGCCTTCATTCGCGACGGTTGTCGAAGCCAATCAATATTTTTCTCATTTGAAGGAGTCTTATGATGCGTATTCCCGTTATTGTCGTTCTTCCCAAGCAGGAGCCATTACAAGAATCCGCAACCGCCGGCCTCGAAGGCAAGGCGCCGACTGACTTGTCGCGGGCGCGCGCGCCAAGCGGCATTACCCTGGACTCCAATTTTGCGGCTGTGCCACTCGGAGGCGCCGCCGCCAAGCCGGCGCTCGAATCATTTGCGCCCGAGCGCTCGGAGTCTTTCGCGGTCCGCGGTTTTCTCGACGCCGAGAGCCCGGAAGCGATTCCAACCACGGCCGACGGAAATCCTCTGTTCGCCGATCCGAAGATCGAACCTTTCATCACCTGCGGCGGCACGGCTCCAGTTGGGGACGCTGCGGCGGTCGCGGCCAAACTGAATGTTGCTGCGCTCGCCGCCCAGGGATTAAACGGCGATTGCGTCGCGATCGCGGTGATGGATACGGGCATCAACCTTCCTCATCTGACCGCCAAGCTTGGCTTTGCGCCAAAGTTCGACGCGACAAATTCCTGGTCGGCTCCGGGCGTGCCGACGGCGCCCGGCGCACACCCGGTCGGACATGGCACAATGTGCGCGTTCGACGCGCTCATCGCGGCCCCAAAGGCGACATTGCTCGACTTTCCCATTCTAAGTGGAAGCGCGCCTGGCGGCAGCGTCATGGGCGGCTTCTTGAGCGTCGCTCTGATGGGTTTCGCTCAACTGCTGGTCAATTGGGGCGTCGCCTTCTCGCCGACCGGCGCACGCAAATATAAAGCGCTCGTTTCGACGAACAGCTGGGGCATTTTTCACCCGAGTTGGGATTTCCCTGCCGGTCATCCTGGCCGCTTTCTCGACAATCCGAACCATCCCTTCAATGTCGTCGTTTCGACGCTGGCGCGCGCGGGCGCCGACATTGTTTTCGCAGCAGGCAACTGCGGAACGGATTGCGCGGACGGCCGCTGTCAGGGCCGAACGAGACATACAATCATGGGCGCGAGCGCCCATGGCGAAGTGCTGACGATCGCTGGTTGCGATACGACCGACAAGCGGGTCGGCTATTCATCGCAAGGTCCGTCCATTCCGGGCATGTATCAGGAAAAGCCGGATGTCACCGCCTACACGCACTTCAAAGGATCGGAGGCGTTCGGCGTGGGCTCCCCCGACAGCGGCACATCCGCAGCTTGCCCGGTCGCGGCGGGCTGTGTGGCGGCGTTGCGAACCAAGGCGGCGTTGAGCAATGTCGCGCCGAGCGTCATGATCCAGACTCTGAGACAGAGCGCGCGCGCGGCTCTCGCGGGTCAGCGCGGGTGGAACTCGGATTATGGTTTTGGAATCATCGATCCCGTGGCGGCGGCGACAAGCTTCGGCGTCGCCGCCGTAAGCGAACGCGCGGAAGAGCGAGTTTCCTGATCGGCTTCGCCAAAGGAACGCGACATGGCGTTAATGACCGTTACGAGTTCCAACGGGCCGCCTACCTTAGCGGAGGCGGCAGCCCAGTTGGGCGTTGCCGTGGAGGACCTCAACGAGTCATTCGGAGTCGTCGCGATTGATCCGGATAAACGCCTGTACAGCGTGGAGGTGCGCGAAAATCGCGCGCCTCCAACTACGGAGCAACCCTATCGAGGACCATACTCCAATCCGCCAATTGCGCCCTTTGGACCCATAGAGGGCGATAAGAAGTAAGCCCGTCCAGTCATGCCGCACAGCGCACGCGGGCCAGCGTGGCCGGAGCCTGTCGCGAGCGAGAAACTCCTCACGCGTCCGGCGCGTCCTCGATCGGGTCGTGAAGCTTCACGTCGAAGCCGAAAAGCTCCCAGCTTTTTTCCATGTGGTCAGGCAGCGGCGCCGTGACGTCGATCACGCCGCCTTTGGGATGCGGCAAGATGAGCCGCCGCGCGAGCAGATGCAGCTTGCGCTCGAGTCCTTCCGGCATCGCCCGCAGCGGATCGCGCCTGCGGACTTCATCTTCGGGACGATGACCGTATTTCGGGTCGCCGAAAATCGGATGGCCGATCGCCTCGGCGTGGGCGCGAAGCTGATGCGTGCGGCCGGTCAGCGGCTTCATCGACAGCCAGGCGCAACGCGGCGCGACCTTGTCGACGATGGCGTAATAGGTCAGCGAATGCTGCGCGTCGGACTCGCCATGCTTGGCGACGCGCATTTTCTCAAGCGCCCTCGCGCCGCCGCGGGATTTTTCCATGCCGGGGCCCTTCGCGAGATAAAGCGAGATGCGGCCCTGCGCCGGCTTCGGCACGCCTTCGACAAGCGCCCAATAGATTTTTTTGGCCTGCCGCGAACGAAAGGCCTCTCCAAGTTCGGCGGCGATCCGCCGGTTTTTGGCGACGAGCAGCACGCCCGACGTGTCGCGGTCGAGGCGATGCACCAGCGCCGGCCGCGTATCGCCCTTAGCGAGTGATGCCAGCATGCCGTCGATATGGCGGGTTTGACCTGAACCGCCCTGCGTCGCGAGGCCGTATGGTTTGTTGAGCACGAGGACGTCCTTGTCCTCGAAGAGAGTCATCGCCTGCAGGGCTTGCGCGTCGTCGGGCCGTGCGCGCCGGACTGCGGGCGCCGGCGCCTCGATCCTCAAGGGCGGCACACGAATCTCTTGTCCCTGTTCGAGGCGGGTCGAGGTTTCGACTCTTTTACCGTCGACCCGCACTTCGCCCTTTCGGCAGATTTTCGCGAGATGCGACAGGGCGAGAGTTGGATAACGACGCTTGAACCAGCGATCGACGCGCATCCCCGCCTCGTCCTCGGCGACGACGGCGGTGGAGACGCCGGACGCGGCGGCCGGCGCCTGCGGTTTGGGATTGGCGGTCATGGCGGCGTTATCTGTCATAGAGGGCCGCATGTCGATGAGATACCGCGGCGCTGCGCCGTCTTGGCGCCACACAAAGCCGCACCTCGTCGCAGCAGCTTGAAGCGACAAACTTCCCCGGCGTATGATGCACATCAATCACGCGCATCGGCGGAGCGCTTTGCAAGTGGATGAGATTTCTGAGAGTGCGCAGAGCAGCGCGCAAGAGCGCCCGCCGCTCAGGCCTCGTTGGCTGCATCCCGTTTCCGCCGTTTCGGTCATCACGGTAATGCTCGCGTATTTCGCATCGGGGATTTACTGGCCACAGGACGTCGTGGACCTCGGCGGCATAAACGCGGAGCTCATTCCCGAAGGCGTTTCTCTTGAGGCCGGCGATCCGGCGCCAGAGGGCGATTCGCTGGACGAAGCGCCGCCGATCGAAACCGCGGCTCTCCCGGAAGAGGAGATCGTCGAGGAGGAATTGATCTCCGAGGAGCCGCCGCCGCCGCTTATTATGGAGCCTGAAGCCGTTCCAGAGCCGGAGAAGAAAGTCGCAAAAAAGGTCGAAAAAAAAGAAAAGCCCGAGAAACCCAAGAAAGTTGAACAGAAAGTTCGCCAGCAACGACAAGCCGCAAGCAGTGGTCGTCGCGCCGGCGAGAGCGATCGCCGCTACGGCCTTCCCGGGGGAACCGGCCAAGGGTCAGGCACTGCGCGGGTAGCCGGCCGCTTTGGGCTGCCGGGCGGCAGCGGCGAAGGCGACGGCGGTTCGCAGACGACCTGCCTCGCTCAAATCTACGCTTCAATTCGCGGGCACACGCCCGCCACCACGAGTCTTGGACCGGCGACGGTCAATGTCACCTTCTATGTGAACTCTGGCGGCGGCATCTCCGGCATCTCGGTCTCCGGCGGAAGCGCCGCGCATGCGGCGCTGGCGCGGCGCATCGTTGCGTCTTCGCGCGGCCCGAGCAGTTGCCGGCCGGTATTCGCGAGACAGGGTATCACCTTTCAATAGAATTAGCGCCGCACACGCAGGAGAGCGTTCCGATGAATCTCGCGCCCATGTCGCCGCTCGGCATGTTTCTCTACGCCGGACCTGTGAGCAAAGTGGTGATGGCGCTGCTTCTCGCCGCAGCGGTTTGGACCTGGGTGCTCCTTATCGACGGCGTCTTTGTGCTGGTGCGGCTATCGAAGGCGCTGGATCGCGCGCGGCGAGGCGGCGATATCGGCGTTCTTTGGCCGATCGCCGACGCGGCGCGGGAAGCGTCGCAGACCAAATTGTCCAACGAGACGGGTCGCCAGAAGCGCGAACGCGTTCTCCAGCAGATGAACCGGGCTGCGGGCGAATTCATGCTCGAGGCTGAAGGCGGGCTTCCGGTTCTCGCCATCGTCGCTTCGGCAGGCCCGTTCGTCGGCCTCTTCGGCACCGTCTGGGGCATCATGTCGAGCTTTTCGGGAATCGCCCAGACCCAGGACACGAGTCTCGCCGTCGTCGCGCCCGGCATCGCCGACGCCTTGGCGGCGACCGCTTACGGGCTCGCCGCCGCCATACCCGCCGCGATCGGCTACAACAGGATGGTCATGGCTTTTGGCGACTTGAGAGAGAAAATGAGCCGCTACATCATGTCTTATGCGAATTCGATTGCCTAGCGCCCCATCTTGGCCCGCGAAACCTCCTCGTTTAGAGTTCGCCCGCTTTTGATTTGCGCGAGGCTATGATGAGCGATAGGTCCAGCGAGCAGGCGCTGCTCGATCGAGCCAATCTCGACGCCAAAATCGCCTTCACGGCCGCGAGCTTTCTCCTGGCTTTCGCCTTTGCCGCGCTGCTCGATCGCGTGGGCGCGCCAGAGCGTTTCGTCGGCGCCGCGCCGCCTTATTTCACCATCCTTGGTCTCGCGACACTCGGCTTCCTGCTGCATTCGATGCGGGTGTCGGTCTATTACACCGCCGGCCGCGCGCTGCCCGCCGCCTATGCCGGCTTCGCCAACGCCGCGATCGTGGTCGCGCTGATGCTGCCCTTCGGCGCGCGGCTCGCCGGAAGCAGCTGGTCGACGGGCGTTATCGCCGGCGTCTTCGTCGGGCTCGCCGTGGCGGGACTCTATCTGGGGCCGCTGCTGCGCAAGACCGGGGTTTTTTCGATTTCCGAGCTTCTCTGCGCCCGATTCCAGAGCGCCGCGACGCGGGTCGGCTTCATCGGCGCGGTGGCGCTGTCCTCGACTCTGCTCGCCGCCGCCGGCGGTCTGATCGCGGTCAACGCGCTGGTCGACCTCACCGGGGCCAATCGGGCTTTCGCGGCGTTCCTCATCGCCGCAACGAGCCTCATCATGGCCGGTCCGGGCGGACTTTCCGGAGTCATGTGGGCGGCGGCGGCCGCCGCCGGCGTGGCGACACTGGCCTTCGGCTGGCCGGTCGCGGCGCTCAGCGTCCGCGACGCGCTCCCGGCCGGCCTGATCTTCGGCGGCGACGCCTGGACGCAGGCGGCAAATCTGCTGGCGGACTGGAGAGTCGCGCCGCCCCAGCTGGGCGTTCCCATCGAACTCGCCACCACTTTGGCGACGGCGCTCGGGCTGGCGACGCTCGCCCCCGTGCTCGCCGCCTCGGTGACGACGGCCGATAAGCGAAGCGCGCGCCGCGCCGGCGTCGCCGCCCTCTTCTGGGGTGTCGTCATCGCGCTGCTGGCGGCGGCGGCGATCGGCGCCTCGGCGCTTTCGCTCGCCCGCGCGACCGCGGGACAGCCGCCGGAGCGCCTGCCGCAAATAGTCTATCAGGCGAGCGAGCGCGGATTGATCAGCATTTGCGGCTATTCGGTACGCGGACCCTCTGAGGCGCAGCGCGCCTGCGCCTCGAGAGGCTACGCCCCCGGCGCGCCGCTCGCCGCAGCGGACATCCGCCCGATCGACGGCGACTTTCTGCTCGGCTTCCTGCCCGAGGCGGCCGAACTCGGCGCGGCGGCGACCGGACTCTCGCCTCGGCGTTGGTGGCGCTCGGCCTCGCGCTCGCCACGGCGAGCCTGCAAGCCTGCGCGACCGCCTTCGGCCATGACGCGCTGTATCGGCTGCGCGGGGAGATCGACCTGACGAGCCGGCGCCTCGCCGTCAATCGCATCACGCTCGTGATCGTGTCGACGCTCGCTTACGTCGCCGCCGTTGTCGGCGTCTTCACGCCCGGCGCGCTGGTCGCTGCGGCGCTCGCCGTGTCCGCCGCCTGCCTCGCCCCCTCGCTGGCCCTCGCCTTCTGGCCCCGCGCGGGCGATCGCGAAGCGCTCCTCGCCCTTTGCGGCGGCGCCGTCGGGCTCTTCGGCGCATTGGCGACCGCCGAGGCCCCCGACCGCATCGAAATCTATGCGCTGTGCGCGCTTGTCGGCGTCACCATCGGCGCCGCGCTCGGCCTGCTGTCAGGACTGACCTCGGAGAACGAGAAGCCGGCGGCGCGCGCCTTCATCACCCGCATGCTGCGCGGCGACGCCCAGATGCTCCGGCCGGATAAGGGCGCGTAGGGCTCGGGGCTCGGGCTGAATAATCGTCGCCTAGCGTAATATTGCCCAGGACGATTTGGAGATGCAGCTCATTAGAGTCAGCGGATTCAATCAAAGCGTCGACCGGCGGAACAGTGATCCTCTCCAACCGCGCGGCTTTGCCCGGGCGCACATGGCTAAGCGTGCGGCTTTCGAGGAACAAGATGCACGACGCGCGCGAGCCGCCGTTCGGTGAGAAAGGCCAAACTAAAGAGCTGCAGGAAGTTTTCCGCCTCGATCAGTTCAAGGCCGATGGAGTTCGGCGTCAGAACCTTTCGCGTGCCAAAGACAATATCCCAGATCGCGAGTACGATTCCATAATTGCTGTCGTGCTCGCTGCGCAATGTTGAGTGATGGGCGCGATGCAGAGACGGCGTGATGATGAAATAGGAGATGATTTTCTCTCCAGGAATCGCGATGTTGGCATGGTGAAAGAGCACGAAGAACATGCGCGCAATCTCGCACAACACCACAACATATGCGGGCGCGCCGATGACGATGGCGCAGGCGCATTTCACGAGGACTTCTAGCAACTGATCGAAGACGTGAAAGCGCAGCCCCGTCGTGACGTGAAAGCTCTTGTCGCTGTGGTGGATCTTGTGAAACAGCCAAAGCGCTTCCGACTTGTGCCCCAGATAATGCCACGCATACACCGCCAGATCGAACAAAACGAAGCTTGCGATCCATTTCAACGGCGCGTCGGGCAGGCTCGAGAGCAGGCCATAGCTCGAATAATTCGACGCCACGACGAGCAGGCTCGAAACTGACAAGAGGTTCATGATGACGTTGTTGATCAGGAAAGCAGAGGTGTTCGTGGAGAATGACGCCTTCAGCCCGGCGCCCGCGAACTTCTTGTAAGGACGGAATTTCTCCAGGACGAGGAGGGTCGCGAAAAGACAGAACGCCGCGACAAGCAACAGGTTCTCGGCATGTGGCGCAGGGGTCATCCGCCAACTCGCTGGTTTGAATTAGGTCCTTTCAGCTGCGCGACGCGCAGCCCGATCCATTAGATGGGCGCTCCGAACCACTGAAGACTGTCAATCTTCGCCAAGTTGCAGCCGTTTTTCGACGGCGCAGACGCTGTCGCCTGGATCGCCCTTGTCACTTGCTTGAAAACGCCTAGTTCGTCTGAGAGCCATCGCCAGCAAGGTCGTCGCATGTTGGGATTTAACGTAAATCTGCCACGATTGAGCGCGCCTCGTCCGGCGCCCGTCGCCGGCGTCGCCAGAACCGCGATTTCACGGCCGCGGGATTGTGTTTTCAACTTTGTCGCCCGTGATTTTTTCACGAATTACCAGCGATGGTCTCCGCAAGTCGTGGAGCTGGAGCCCCTTGAAAGCGCGCCGTTCCGCGTCGGCATGACGGCGCGTCAAGTCACCATGGAGCGAGGCATCCGCAGCGAGAGCACATTTGAAATCACGGCCATCGAACCTCCGCGCCTTCTCGCATTGGAAGGAATTTCTGAACCCTTCTCGTCCGCCTACGAATTCGAATGCGATTCGCATGAAACCCTGCTGATTTTCACCTTCGAGCTCCGCGAGATCGAATTATCGATGCGCCCTTTCGTGAAATTGATTCGCGCCGCATTGCAGGACGGCGCCGAGCAGATCGTCGAGAATATTCGCGCGCTGATCGAAAGCGGCGCAAGTTCAAGCGAAACCGCAGGCGCATCGCCATCAAACTGAGGTCGGAAAAATGTTCGTTGTTCAGAAAGATGGCGGAATCATCCCCAAGATTTTGACGCAGATTCTCGATTCATGCGTCAATGGCGTCACGCTGGCGGATCCGGATCAAAGCGACGCGCCGATCGTCTACGCGAACAAAGCCTTCGAAAACATGACCGGCTATGGCCAGGAGGAGATCATTGGCCGCAATTGCCGCTTTCTGCAGCGCGACGACCGGGATCAGGAAGGGCTCGCTCCCCTGCGGGAGGCCATCCGCAACCACGAACACATTGAAGTGACGCTGCGCAATTATCGGAAAAACGGCGATTTGTTCTTCAATAAGCTCAATATCACGCCGCTGCTCGATAGCCGCGGCGCGGTGATCTACTATCTTGGCGTCCAATATGACGTGACCGAGCTTGTCCGCGCTGAAGCGGAGATCAACAAGCTGGGGCAACGACTGAAGTCGCTGGAGAAGGCCTAAGCCCCCTATCCATCTCCTGCATTTCTGCTATAAGGCCCCCGCACGCCCCGGCTCGCCGGGGCGGCTCCGTTTTCGCGCGACCCTGCTGGACGACATCCCGGCCCTGGCCGCAGAGCGCGGATCAACCCAAGAAACAAGGAAAACCGATGTCGATCACGGCGGAGCGCAAGCAGGCGCTCATCAAGGAATATTCCACCAAGACGAACGATACGGGCTCGCCCGAAGTGCAGGTCGCGATTCTCACCGAGCGGATCGCCAATCTCACCGAACACTTCAAGACCCATGCGAAGGACAATCATTCGCGTCGCGGACTTTTGAAGCTCGTCTCCCAGCGCCGCCAGCTCCTCGACTATGTCAAGGTGCGGGACGAGACGCGCTACAAGAGCCTCATCGAGCGTCTCGGCATCCGCCGCTAACCGCAAGCTTAAGCGAAAGCGGCGCGCCGATGCGCCGCTTCGCGATTTACGAGAGCGTCAAGGGGACGCTCGCCACGACCAAAGCGTAAAGTCATGGCAGGATCGCCGGACGCTGCGTCGACGCTTTAAAGAACATCGCTGCCGCAGCTTCCCGCCGTCTTGCTCATGACGAACCGCAGGGTCATCAGAGAAAGACCAGCATGTTCCAAATCCACCGCGAAGAAATCGATTGGGCAGGGCGCAAGCTCGTGCTTGAGACCGGCAAGGTCGCCCGTCAGGCCGACGGGGCCGTGATGGCGAGCTGGGGCGAGACGACCGTGCTCGCGACCGTCGTATCCGCCAAGGCGCCCAAGCCCGGCCAGGACTTTTTTCCGCTCACCGTCAACTATCAGGAAAAAGCCTTCGCCGCAGGCCGCATTCCCGGCGGCTATTTCAAGCGCGAGGGCCGTCCCTCCGAGCGCGAGACGCTGATCTCCCGCCTCATCGACCGCCCGATCCGCCCGCTCTTTCCCGACGGCTATCGAAACGACACCCAGGTGATCGTCACGGTGCTGTCGCATGATCTGGAAAACGATCCCGACATCCTCGCCATGGTCGCGGCCTCGGCGGCGCTCACCCTTTCCGGCGTGCCTTTCATGGGACCCGTCGGCGGCGCGCGCGTCGGCTGTATCAACGGCCAGTTGAAGCTCAATCCGACGATCGAGGAAATGAAGACCTCGACGCTCGACCTCGTCGTCGCCGGCACCCAGGACGCCGTGCTGATGGTCGAGTCGGAAGCCAAGGAACTCTCCGAAGAGACGATGCTCGACGCGGTGATGACCGGTCATCGCGGCTTCCAGGCTGTGATCGACGCGATCATCCGGCTTGCCGAACGCGCCGCCAAAGACCCGCGCGATCTCGTCCTCGCCGACACGACCGACGTCGCCAACGCCGTCGCTCAGATCGCGGAAGCCGAACTTCGCGAAGCCTATAAGCACACCGTCAAGCAGGAGCGCTACGCCGCCGTCGACGCAGTCAAGGCGAAGGTCACGGCCGCGCTCTTCCCCGAGGGCGCCGAGCCGAAGTTCAGCAAGGAACAGGTTGGCGAAGTCTTCAAGGCGCTTCAGGCCAAGGTCGTTCGCAACAACATTCTCGACACCGGCCTGCGCATCGACGGCCGCGACGTGAAGACCGTGCGCCCGATCGTCGCCGAAGTCGGCGTTCTTCCGCGCACGCACGGCTCGGCGCTGTTCACGCGCGGCGAGACTCAGGCGCTGGTGGTCGCGACGCTGGGCACCGGCGAAGACGAGCAATATGTCGATTCGCTCGAAGGCACCTATAAGGAGCGCTTCCTGCTCCACTATAACTTTCCGCCCTACAGCGTCGGCGAGACGGGCCGCATGGGCTCGCCCGGCCGTCGCGAGATCGGCCATGGCAAGCTCGCCTGGCGCGCCATCCGTCCGATGCTGCCGGCCGCCGCGGAGTTCCCCTATGCGCTGCGCGTCGTCTCGGAGATCACCGAGTCGAACGGCTCGTCTTCGATGGCGACGGTCTGCGGCACGTCGCTGGCGCTGATGGACGCGGGCGTGCCCCTGAAGGCGCCGACCGCCGGCATCGCCATGGGCCTCATTCTCGAGGGCGAGCGCTTCGCCGTGCTCTCGGACATTCTCGGCGACGAGGATCATCTCGGCGACATGGACTTCAAAGTGGCGGGAACGTCCAATGGCGTGACGTCGCTGCAGATGGACATCAAGATCGCCGGCATCACCGAAGAGATCATGAAGGTCGCGCTCGCGCAGGCGAAGGACGGCCGCCTGCACATTCTCGGCGAAATGGCGAAGGCGATCGCGAGTTCGCGCGCCGAACTCGGCGAATTCGCGCCGCGCATCGAGACGATGAAAATCCCCACCGACAAGATCCGCGACGTGATCGGCTCGGGCGGCAAGGTCATTCGCGAGATCGTCGAGAAGACCGGCGCCAAGATCAACATCGAGGACGACGGCACGGTGAAGGTCGCCTCGGCCGACGGCAATTCGATCAAGGCCGCGATCAACTGGATCAAGTCGATCGCCTCCGATCCGGAGGTCGGCATGATCTATGAGGGCACGGTGGTGAAGACCGCCGACTTCGGCGCTTTCGTCAATTTCTTCGGCGCCAAGGACGGGCTGGTTCACATTTCGCAGCTCTCCAAGCTGCGCGTGAACAAGACCACGGATGTCGTGAAGGAAGGCGATCGCGTGAAGGTCAAACTTCTCGGCTTCGACGACCGCGGCAAGGTGCGCCTCTCGATGCGCGTCGTCGATCAGGAGACCGGCGAAGACCTCGAGGCCAAGGAAAAGGCCGAACGCGAAGCCGCCGCGGCAGGCGGCGGAGAATAAAATCCTTCAAAGGGCGGCTCTGGAAGCCGCCCTTTTTTTGGCCCCAGACTCGCATCGCTTGCCAAGCCCGCGACGCGCCCTGTCTATAGACGGGGGCGACAGAGGGGAACAATGCAGGAAGAGCTGGAGGCCGCGGCGCTTGTCGAGCAGGAGCCTAGTCTTTCGATTGACATTTTTGTCCTCGCCAGACTCGCCGTCACCCTCGCTCTTATCGTCGCCGCGCTGCTTGTCGCCGCGCCCTTTCTGCCGGCGCTCACCTGGGCGCTTGCGCTTGCGGTTTTATTTATTGGGCCGCATCGGCTGTTGGAGCGTTTCCTGCCGCCTTCCCTCGCCGCCGGCGTTTCCGTTCTGATCGTCGCGCTTGTGGTCGTTGCGCCACTGTTACTTGTAATCGAACGGATCGTCAGCGAGGCAGCCGGCGGCGTCGCCTATGTCCAGAAAGCCGCGCAGGAAGGCGATTGGCAAACGATGCTCAACGCCCATCCCTGGCTTTCCCGGCTGCAAGGCTGGATTGAACGCAGATTCGACGTTCAGGCGATCTTCTCGCAGCTTGGCGCCTTCTTCACCAATCTCGCCGCTAGTCTTTTGCGCACGTCGACGGGCCAGGTCATCACGACGCTGCTTGCCTTCTATCTCCTGTTCTTTCTGCTGCGCGATCGAGCCGTGGCGCTTCAGACGCTGGCGCGGCTGTCGCCCTTTTCAAATCTTGAAACCGGCAAGATCATCGTGCGCGTGCGCGATACGATCCACGCGATCATTTTTGGAACTCTGGTGATCGCAGCGCTGCAGGGCCTTCTCGGGGGGTTCATGTTCTGGGCGCTTGGCCTGAACTCGCCGGCGTTATGGGGCTTGATCATGGGGCTTGTGTCGATCGTGCCGGTGCTCGGCTCCTTCGTCATCTGGATCCCCGCGACGATCTTCCTGTTGATCGAGGGCCGTTGGATCGCAGCGATCATTCTCGGCCTGTGGGGCGGCGTGGTGATCGCAAGCATCGACAATCTGGTGCGGCCGCTGCTCATCGGCGACAGCATGCGCCTGCACACCGTGCCGGCGTTCATCGCGATGCTCGGCGGGCTTCAATTGTTCGGCGCCTCGGGCCTCGTCATCGGTCCGATCGTGATGGCGCTCTGTCCCCTGTTGCTGGAATTCTGGCGCCGTCGCGTCGGCCCCGATCAGCCGGCTTGAACTGACGTGGCCTCAAGCGCGCTTTCCAGCGCGGCGGTCAGCGCCGTTTCTTGGGCTTCAAGCACGCTGGCGTTCTGCGTGAAGATGAGAAAGCAGCGCAGCCGCTTGCCCGGGAAAAGCGGCGCGACCGCGGCGCGATAAAGCGCGAGCTGACGCAAATGCGCGCCGTCGATTTTTTCGCGGGGTCGGCCGGTCTTGAACTCGGCGATGAAGACTTCGGTATGCGTTTCCGCCAGCCGGTCGATGCGGCCCGAGACGACCGCGCCATTCTGAAGCGTCGCGACCACGTCGACTTCCGGGCTCGATTCCGGTCCAAACAGCGACGCAAGCCGCGGGTCGCCGATGACGGCGAACGCCGCCTGTGCAATCGCCGCTTGTTTCTCTTCGTTAAGGAACCCGCCGCGCGCCTGAAGAAAGCGCTCCGCCGCCGCTTGGCGGCGATCTGGCGGGCAGGCCGGCAAATGCTGCAAGAGCGCATGAATGAGGCGTCCACGCAGCAGACGCTCAGCGTGCGTCGCTCCTTTCCCAGGACCGTCGCCTGCGAAGTCGATGACATCTGCCCCCGCGAGCGCGCTCGACGGTCGCAGCGGCGGCGCCGACTCCGCTTCGCGCTCCGCCTTGGTCGTGGCGAAAGCGGGAAGTTCGATGGCGACAGGCGCCTGCTCCCCTCTTGCAAGACCAAATCGCGGCGAGACGACGCCGCGGCGCAGAACTGTCGTTTCGGGATCGAACGCGTCGGCTACGGTCTCGCAACTCGATTCCAGCGCATTTCGAATGGCGTCATACCAGCAGCCCTCAGCGCGCCCCTTCACGCCATGAGCGCCGCAGATATAAAGCCGCTCCTCGGCCCGCGTCAGCGCGACGTAAAGCAGACGCTGACCTTCCTCCCGTTCGCTGCGCCGATGTGCGTCGCGCGCCGCTATGAGCGCAACGGGATCGCTGTCGGTGCGAAGCGACCAGAGGAGAACCGCCTCGTCCTCCTTTCCAACAAGATAAAGCTTCGGGTCGTGCTTGCCTGCCGGCGCGCCGCAGGTGTCGGGCAGAAAGACGATTTTCGCCTCCAATCCCTTCGCGGCATGCGCGGTCATCACCCGCACCGCGCCGCCGGCAGATTCCATATCGCGCTTGATCGAAAGATCGAGCGACTCGGCCATCGCCAGAAAGGCCGTCAGCGACGGCGGCTGCTCGCGTTCGAAGCTCGCGGCGAGTTTCAGGAATTCGTCGACGGCGTCTTCGGCTTCGCCGCCAAGCCTTGCGACGAGCTGCGCGCGTCCGCCGTCGGGACCAAGAACGCGGCTGTAGAAATCGAAGGGCGCAAGTTCGGCGGCGTCGCGTCGCAACCGCTGCAGACATTCGGCGGCGGCGCGGCGGCGCGGCTCTTCGGATTCCGCGAGCGCTTCAATAAGCGATGCGCGCCGGCCCGGCGCGAGCGCGATAAGATCATCATCGTCGAAACCGAAGAAGGGCGACTTCAGAACGCTCGCGAGCGTTAGATCGTCTTGCGGCAACAGCGCTGCGCGACCGAGCGCAATAAGATCGTGCACGGCGATGTGATCGGCGAGATTGAGGCGGTCGGCCCCGGCCACGGCGACGCATTCGCCTTTCAAAGCGCGAATAATCGCCTCGAACAGCGGGCCGCGCTTACGGACCAGAATCAGAATGTCGCCGGCTTCGACAAGTCGCGGCGCGCCTGCGTCTTCGACGCATTCGCCATTCTCGGGCGCAAGCAGCGCCCCGACCTTGCGTGCGATTCTGTGCGCCAGCTTCTCATTGGGGTCGCTGGCGTCGACATAGTCGAGCGGCAGACGCCAATCATCCGGGTCCGGCGCTTTTTCCGCCGCGATCGGCTCCCAGATTTCGACAAGCGCGGCGACGTCGGACTTCCACGCCTCGTGCTTTGGCGCCGGCTCCTGCGGATCGAAACTTAAGCCGAGGCGATTTGCTTCAACCGCAAAAACATCGTCCACGGCTTGCAGGACGCCCGGGGCCGAGCGGAAGGATTGCGTAAGCCTCACCTCTTCGAAACGGCGTTCGACGACTTTGAACCTGCGACCGAACTCGCGCCGCATCGCCTCGAATCTTTCCGGCGCCGCGCCTTGGAACGAAAAGATCGACTGCTTCTCGTCGCCAACCGCAAAGAAGCTGCGCGGCGGACCGCGTCTGCCATCGCGGGCGCCGGCGCCGGCGCAAAATTCATCGGCGATCGCCGCCAAAATGTCCCACTGGCGCGAACTCGTATCCTGCGCCTCGTCGAGCAGAATGTGGTCGATCTGCGCGTCGAGTTTGTAGAGAACCCATGACGGACTCGACCGATAGAGGAGGCGACGCGCGCCCTCGATCAGATCGTCATAGTCGAGCAATCCCCGACGCCTCTTGGCGCGCTCATATTCGCTCAAGATGGCGTCGCTGAGCGCATGTAGCGCCAGCGCGCGTTCGGCGGCGGCCGCCGCCTTGCGCTTCTCGATGAGCGGAACGAGCCTGTCGCGCTCGGCCTCCATGCGCGTCAGAAGCTGCGGTTCGCGCTTAGCGAGCGGTGCGGTGATGATCTTGGTTTTTCCGACGCCGCGCGGTTCGCCTTCTTTAGAATAAAAGGCCGAGAGATAGACGTCGATGCAGTCTGGATGTGGCGCAAGCGCGAAGGTGCCATCAAGCGAATCGGCGAGCTTGCCGTCGTTGGTCGAACCGCTCCGCAGCGATTTGGCGAGCGCCGGCCATGCCGCCGGCGGTTCGCCGTCGTGGATGATCGCCGCTTCGATCCGCGCCAGCGTTTCGTCAGGGCGCAGTCCGAGCGCGGCGAAAACTCTCGCGTCATAATCATCCTGCTCGCGCATGCGCGCGATCGCCTGACGGTGATGCAGCAATTCATCGCAGAGCGCCTCGAAACCGGCGGCTGATGTGTCGCGAGCGACAAGCTCCAGCGCCGTTCGCAGCAGGCCGCCGTCTCGCGTCGCGGCGTCGAGCGCGCGCCGGCGGGCGGCGTCCATCAGCTCCGCGCGCTCGACATCATCGACGACGCGGAAGGAGGCCGGCACATTGGCTTCGAGCGGAAAGACGTGAAGCAGCTTCTCGCAGAAAGCGTGAATCGTCTGGATTTTGAGCCCGCCGGGCGTCTCCACGGCGCGCGCGAAAAGCCGTCGCGCAAAATCAAGATCGACACGCGACTCAACCGTCGCGCCCATCTCGGCGATGTCCCTGGCGAGCGCAGCGTCGTCGAGCGTCGCCCAGCGCGCAAGCCGATCGAAGACGCGCGATCCCATATTGGCGGCGGCCGCCTTCGTATAGGTGAGGCATAGAATCTGCGATGGCCGCGCGCCGGCCAGCAGCAGCCGCAACACGCGCTGCGCCAGCACGTGGGTTTTGCCGGACCCGGCATGCGCCGAAACCCAGGCCGACGCAGAGGGATCTGAGGCGGTTTGCTGGCGCCTGATCGTCAGCCCGCCGACAAGACGCGCGCTCATGCCGGCTCTCCGCCGCCGCGCATCCATTCCTTGACGCGCGCGAGATGATCGTAATCGCCGACGTCGCTGAGGAAGGCTGGATGCGGCCGCGACGCATAGGGCGTCTTTTCATCGCGAAACTGCGACAACAGAGCTTGCAGCTGCGCGCGATGCGCAGCGACGACGTCGGCGAAGCCAGCGTCTTTCCATTCGAGCCATTGTGTCTTGCCGCCGTTGCGCAGTCCGATGTAGGCGGCGCCGGCGACATGGCGCGCGCCGACTTCCGAGAAGGCGCCGGCTTCGATCATCGCCGCCTCGAGCGTAAGCTGCGGCGACCAGCCGGCCTTCACCTGCTTGTTGGTCGGCGGCGCGCCGGTCTTATAGTCGAAGACATAGGCGTCGCCTTCTCCGTCGACTTCTATGCGGTCCGCAATTGCAGTCACGCGAAAAAGGCTGGCGTCGGCGAGGGTCAGCGCCATCTCGCCACGCGTCTCGACATGGATCTCGCAGCCGCGCGCGCGACGCGTCAGTTCGAAGCTCAGCGCATGATCAAGTCCGTCCTCGATGCGCGGCCATTGGAAGCTCACGAAAGACGGATCGGCCAAGAAGCCGCTGAGCTTTTCGCGCGCGAGATCGAGCAGAACGTCGCGTGCGTTCTGCGGAAGTGCGCCATGCGGATTTCTCGTAACGAACGCCGCAAGCGCGTCATGGATCGCGATGCCGATTTCCCGTGCGCCTGCCTCCCTGCCGATCGGCGCCAAAGGCGCGAGTTTGAGAACATATTCGGCGAAAATCGCATAAGGATCGCGGCGAAGTCGTTCGATGCGGGTGACGCTCAAACGTTGGGGCCGCAGCGCAAGGGGCGGGCGTGGCTGCGGCCTTTCGATCGATGTCGTCTCCTTGGGCCGATCCAGCGCAGCGGCGACGGCGAGCATGGCGTCGCCGCGCCTTTTGCAGTCTTCGAAGGCGTCGCCTGCAAGCGCCGCGAGACGCGCAATGAAGCGCGAGGGAATTGTCGGCGCGCCGTCGCGCTTGATCGCTCGGCTCAGCACGACGCGCTGTGCCCCCAGCGCCATGATGAAATCATGCGCGCTCTGGCCGATGCGCCGCTCCGGCGCCATCAGGCCCAGCTGCGCGCGCATCGAGCGATTGAGAAAAGCGCCCGTGTCGGTCTGCGGCGGCCACACGCCTTCGTCCAATCCGGCAAGCAGGATGAGGTCGGCGTCGATGAGCCTCGCTTCCAAAGGACCAAGAATCTTCAGCCGCGGATGCGCGCACCTCGGACCACGCAGCATCGTTTCGGAAAGAAGTCGATCGAACAGCGCCGCATAATTTTGCGCGTCGAACCCCGGCGGCGCTTCGGCGTAAGCGAGCCGGTCGAGGAGTTCGAACAGATTCGACGCGCCCTCCTCATCAAGTCCCTCGACGCCGGCGATCACGTCGTCGAGCGCGGCGCGATGGGCGCGCGCGCGATCCGAGAGCGACGCGGTCGACTCCAAGACGGCAAAGGGCGCGAAAGCGCCGTCGAGGCGGGCCAATGCGTCTTCGATCTTAAGCCACTCATCGTCCGTGATACGACGCGCGGCCGGATGGGCGTGCGTCGCGCGCGCCAATTCGCGCGCCGGAGCGACGCGTGACGCCCATGTCCCATCGGGGCGGCCGAAGGCGCGCAACACGCCGATCTCGATTGCCGGCGCGAGCGCTTCAACGCGCGAGCGCGAAAGTCCGAGCGCAGTCAGAGGATGCGCGAGCAGCGCGGCGACGTTGACGGCGCCCGCGCCATCCGATGCGATCGTCGCAACGAGCCGCGCCAACACGCCGATTGACGTCCGCGCGAGCGGCATGCCGCCGGAGTCGTCGATCTCTATATCGAAGCGGCGCAGCTCGGCGGCGACGCGACGCGCAATGAGCCGATCCGGCGTGACCACCGCGGCCGTGCGGCCCGGCGTCTCCAGCGCTTCGCGCAGGAAGAGCGCGAGCGTCAAGGCTTCAAGCCGCTCGTCAGGCGCTTCCAGCGCGACGACGCCTTCGAGCGCCTGCGCAAAGCCGCGGCTCTCGGTCGCCTGATAATCGCGCCATGCGGATGTGGCCTCGGCCGGCGCCATGGCTTGAGATACGAACGCCCGTCGCGCCGCGAGCGCTGGAGTCAGACGCGCGAGTTCGCGCGGCTCGTCGCGCGCCGCGCCGACTGCGGCGAGCAAGCGCTTCAACATCGTCTGCGGATGGGTGAAGGCCGGCTCGCCGGCGATCTCGGATTCGCCCACGCGCGTCCAGGCGTCAGCGCTCATGATCTGATCGAGGCCGGGCAGAACCACCGCGCCATTGTCGAGCGAAGCGATGGCGGCCAGAAGCCGCGCCGTCGTCGGCTGCGCGCCGGTGGAGCCGAGCGCGATCACCGGCGCTGCCGGCGGCGCGCGGGTCAGCGCCGCGATTTGCGCTTCGACGAGACGCTTCTGATAGGCGCTGGCGTCGATCCGTCCGCGCTCCATGAGTATCTGCGGCCATTCGCGCAGCGCGATCTGCAGAAAGCGCGTCGTGATCGCCCAGAATTCGCTGTAAGCGTCGTCGCTGAGAGTCTCCCACGCATCGACCGAAACGCCCTCAATGTTCAATTCGTCGATCAGCGCGCCGAGGTCGGCGGCGAGCGCGTAGGCGGCGGACGGCGTTGATGCGACGAGAAGCGGTTCGCTCTCATGCAGATTGGGCGCGCCGGTCGAATCGATCGAGATGATGGCGCGCCCCAGCGCTTCCGCCCATTGCAAAATGAGCTGCGACAGGAGGAGACGTCTTTCCAACTCTTCGATGGGCGCGGCGAACGGCGCATCGGAGTCGATGTCAGCGCCGAACAGAGCCGAACTCTCGCCTTCCTCCAGAGCGCCGAGCGGCAGGATGCGGGGCAGCAGCGCGGCGCGCTGGTTTAACGCCTGTGCGAACTCAGCCGAAAGCGCGCGCGCCGCGCGCTGGGTCGGTACATAGATGGTGGCGCGCGCCATCGTCAGCGGCGGCGTATCGCGCGACAGTGCGGGAACGATCTCGCCGTCGAGCAGCGCGCGAACGAAGGTGTTCAGAAACGGCGCGCCAGGCGCAATGGTGAGAAGATTGCGCCGCCGCGTGAGCATCGCCTTCACGGCCGACGCGCGGCGATCGCCCGCTCGGCGTCCGCGATCGCGGCGACCGTGCCGACATGAAGCCAGAGCCCGCTCGAGACGACGCCATAAAGTCGCCCCTTGCTGGCGGCGTCAAAAAAGAATGGCGCGAGTCTGAACACATCTTCCCCAACGTTCGCGAAGAGCTGCGGCCTCATGAGGCCGACGCCGGCGTAAACGTACGGCTTCGGGCCGTCGCGTCGAACGATGCGACCCTCGGCGTCAAGATCGAAATCGCCGCCCCAGTCGACGCCGACGCTGCCGATCGTCGGCGCGAGCAGGAGCGCCGCATCCATTCTGTCGGCGTCGAAAGCCTCCGCGAGCTTGAGAATATTGGAGCGCGCGGCGTCGAACCAGAAGGCGTCGGTATTGCAGACGAAGAAAGGATCGTCGCCGATCAGCGGAAGCGCCTTCTTGATTCCGCCGCCCTGATCCAGCAGCAGAGCGCGTTCGTCGGAAATCAAGATGCGCGGGCGTAGGCGTTTCGCGAGATGCGCCTCGATCTGATCGGCGAGGTGATGCACATTGACGATCGCCGTTTCGACGCCGGCCTTCTCAAATTCGTCGAGCGCGCGGTCAAGAAGCGTGCGGCCGGCGACGGAAACCAGCGGCTTTGGCGTGCTGTCGGTCAGCGGCCGCATGCGCGTCCCAAGCCCGGCGGCGAACACCATGGCGACGCGCGGCGCGCATGCAAGCGCCGGCGAATCAGGCGTCTCGAAACAAACCGGGGATGTTGGCCTCATACCACGCCTTGACGTCGGCCAGCGCCGGATGGCGCAGGCTTTTTCTTAGATAAGATTCGACGCGCGGAAGATGCGCGAGATATTGCGGCTTGCCGTCACGTTGATCGAGCCGCGCGAAAATTCCCAATATTTTGGTTGCGCGCTGCGCCGCCAGGATCGCGTAAGCCTTGGCGAACGCCGCCATGTCAAACGCGGGATCGGCTTCGCGCCGCAGTTTGGCGTAAGAGGCGAGGAGCTTCAACTCCAAATCGTCGGGCACGTCGACGCGGGCGTCCTGACCGAGCGACGCGACGTCATAGGCGGGATGGCCGAGCACGCAGTCCTGGAAGTCGAGGATTCCGACCCGCGCCAAGCCAACGCGCTGCGCGAGCCACAAAAGATTGGGCGAGTGGTAGTCCCTGAGCGTCCAGGTCGGGGCGGCGTCCACCGCTTCGACAAGCGCCTGCCGCCAAAGATTGAGAAAGATGGCGCGCGCGCCCGATGAGATGGACGCCTTGAGGCGCGGTAGATACCAGTCGGCCAGCAACTCGACCTCAATGAGCAGCGCGTCGAGATCATAGGGCGGGATACGATAATCGCCGTAGCCCTCGACCGCGATCGTCTCCGGCAGAGGCTGCGCGTGGAGATGGGCGAGCGCGCCCGCGGCTGCGAGATAGCGCTCGGCGATGGGCGCGTTCTGGTCGACGACGCCCTCGCCGCCGAGGTCCTCGATGAGGAGCAAGCCGGCGTCGAGATCCTTGGCGTAGACTTCGGGCGCGGAAAGGCCCAGTCCGCGGAGCGCTTGCGACAGAGCGACGAAAGGAACGACATTTTCAGCAAGGCGCGCAATGGCGCTGTACGATTTGCCGTAGCGAATCGGCGGACCGTCCGGACGCGCCGGCGAGATCATCAGGATGGCGCGGCGGCCGTCCGGATGTTCGAGACGCTCATAGGCGCGCGTCGAGGCGTCGCCTTGCAGAAAGCTGCGCT
>JAXMCY010000007.1:0-103292 GCA_046349135.1 Methylocystis sp.
CTGTTCGACGGCGACGTAGGCGACGAGGCGTCGGATCAGTTCGCCTTCGGGGTGACGGTCTATCGCATGTTCAGCCGCAGCTATCCTTACGGCGAAATCGAACCCTTCAGCACGCCGCGCTTCACGAAACCCTTGCCGCTCGCGCAAAAGCGGCCCGACCTTCCGGCTTGGCTTGACGCGGCGATCCTTAAGGCGATCGGCGTCGAGCCCCGCGACCGTTTCGGCGACGTGCTGGAATTCGCCTTCGAACTCGAAAATGGCTCGGCGCGCGCGCAGCCGCTGACGCCACGCAAGAAGTCGCTCTACGAACGCAATCCGATCATTTTCTGGCAGACGCTGTGCCTGTTACTGACGCTCCTACTGGCGATTTCAATATTCTATCGATGAGCGACATTGGCGGCCCCGCTGCTGCGGCCGCGGCGCTCACGCGCGTGAAGCTTGCAATGTTGCGCTCAGGGCGCCGCCTGTGAAAAGGATTGTCGGCGCCTAGCGCGACAATTCCTGTGTTCCGCCTCGAATTGCTTGACATTCTTAGTATGATGTAGTAGAGATTTGATCATACTAATTGGCGGACCAAGTTCGATTCAATTCGCTGCGAGCGAGTGCGCTGCAAGGCCGAGTCGTGCGCACGCAGATGTCATACACAGGAAGACGCAATGTGGAGCGGACAGACATGGCTCCTCGCCGTTGCGATGTGGGCAATAATCGCGGTGGGCGGCGTCGTTTATCTGGTCATGGAGCGGCGGCGCGATAAAAGGTGACGTCCTCGTAGCGGACGCGCCGGCGCTTGTCCCAACTCCCCCAATAACGGGGACCGCGATTGTCTGATTGGCGCGCAGCACTGCGCGCATTCTTACGTCCTATGCTGCATTTCCCGAGACGCGGCTTCAGTTGACAAGGTCGTTCGAAGCAGGTGGAATCAGATGCGACGAGGCGCGGGCGCGCCGAGGCGCGGGCGCGCCGGCGGATTGAAGCTAGCATAATGGTTGAAAGAACGATCGAAGCCGGCTCCAAAAAAGAGGCGGCGTCGCCTTCGCGCATCGGGCGTCGGCGCGAATTCGCACGCAAGGTCTTTCTGCAGGTTCATCGAACCATCGGCCTCTTCGCCGGGGCGGTGTTCGTTTTAGTTGGGCTCAGCGGCGCCGTTCTCGCGTTTCGCGAGAACATCGACGAGATGCTGAACGCTTCAATCATGCGCGTCGATACGCAAGCCCAGGCTTATTACCGTTCGCCGGATGAGATTCTGGGTGCCGCTCGCGCGGCGATGC
Source organism: Methylocystis sp. (assembly GCA_046349135.1). Lineage (GTDB taxonomy): Bacteria > Pseudomonadota > Alphaproteobacteria > Rhizobiales > Beijerinckiaceae > Methylocystis. Next base: position 1,269 of record JAXMCY010000007.1, read on the forward strand.
CGACTGACGGAAAGGCGGAAAGACTGACGATGCCGCGTCATCCAGGATCGGCCGCGACGATAACCTATATGGTTGAGACGGACGATCTCGAGACCGACGTCTATCAAGTGTTCGTCGATCCGTACACGGCGAAAGTCAAAGGAGAGCGCCTTTATCTGAGCCGCGGCGACACATTTTCGCAGCCTTTCATCCCGTTCCTCATGACTTTCCATTGGACGTTGCTGCTTGGAGTCAACAACGCCTATGTCCTCGGTTCGATCGCCATAATTGTCTTCATCTCCGTCTTCATCGGACTTTATCTGTGGTTCCCGCTTACGGGCGATTGGCGACTGGGCTTGAAAATCAAATGGGGCGCCAGCGCCGAACGACTTGCTTTTGACGTTCACCGAAGCGTCGGCATTTATGGCGCCGCCATTTTGTTGGTGATGCTATTCACTGGCGTCGCCATGATCTTCAAGCCGGCGACGCAGTCGCTGACGAGTTTGTTTTCGCCCGTGCATCCTAATGTGGATTATGGAAAATCGACGCCGCTGCCGGGCCATTCGCCGATCGGCGTCGGCGCCGCCGTCGCCGCCGCGGATAAAATCTTTCCCGATGGGCGACTCCACTGGATCCTGCTGCCAAGCGCGCCGAGCGGCGTCTATGTCGTCGGCAAGCAATCGGACGATGAACCGAACCGAACCAAGACAGGCAGAAATGTCGGCGTCGACCAGTATAGCGGCGAGATTCTCCAGGTGCAGGACCGTAATGGCTTCACTGCCGGCGAGAAATTTCTGGAATGGCTGTTCCCCCTGCATTCGGGCGAAGCTTTTGGCGCGTTCGGACGTTCGATCGTGCTCGTGATCGGGCTGACGCCGCTCGTGCTTTACGTTACGGGCTTCTTGAGGTGGCGGCAAAAGCGACGCGCGCGAAGGCGTGCGAGATATTGAGACATTCATGCCGGGTCGCTTTGTAATTTCTCATCATTGTCCGACCAGGATCGGCATCTCGATCGTGTCCTCAGCGTTCTTCGCCTCGCCGAAAGCGAGCTTGAGCAGATATTTCCCCTTGTGTGCGACGCTCGCGTCCAAAGTTACGAAGCCGCTAGTACGCGGCCCGGAAGGTACTGCGTTTATTTCTTTCAGACCGCCATCGGATTGGACCTGATAGAAAGACAGGGCGACGGATTCGCTTCTCGCTTCCTTTTCCATGAGCGTGACGGAGAAAATGACCTTCCCCGTTCCCGGGACGCGATCGCAATATTCATCATATTTGCTTAGATCGTCCGTTGCGCCGCCGGCGCTTTCATCCGAGTCCGGCAAAAAATAAGTCGTGAGATGCACGGAGTAGAAATCGCTGACCCCAAGACATTCGGAAATCGTGCGATCGCCGGCCTTTTCGGCAGGTTTCAGCGTATGCGACTTCCAAAAGTCGGCGACATGTTGATTGAGCGCCGGACCCCATAGGCGATAGGTGAACGCCGCGCCGTTGACGCCAATCAGCAGAATGATGCCCGCGAAAACCAATAAATTCAGACGGCCCGGACTCATCGCTTGCGGTTCCTTTCCCCTATGCCGAAGAGCAATGTCGTATTTTTCGCTTGATCATGATCGCCTGTCGTTCGCGGTTCGCTTCGCAAAGCGCGCCGCTCAAGGGCGCACCTCGAACTCCCAGGCGCCGCTGACGAGGTGGCCGTCCGCTGAAAGCGCCCGATAGCGAACCGTATATCTACCGGGGGTCAAACGATTGACGCTGACCGACACATGGCTCGGATCGGCGCTGTCGATCGCCGCGTCGCGCTTGTCGACTCTTTCGCCCGAAGCGCTGACGACCGCCAAAGCGGCAAAGGCGTCGCGGATGCCGGCGTCATACCACACCTCCACCTTTCCGATATCTTCGGCGCCGACGCCGCCTTGCTCTGGCGAGGTGCGCACGACGATCGCATGCGCCAGGATGATTTCAGGGCGCGCGGCGTCTTGCCTTGGCAGCAACGGGCCGACGAGGCCTGTCGCGGGTTCGGGCGCGCCGACCAAGAGGAGGAGCGCGGCCAAGGACATAATGCGCGCACGCATATTAACGAACGTCCAGGACGCGTTTTCTTGACCGAACGGTCTTGCCTCTTCGCTCTTTCTCATATGGCCAAGTCCGATTGGATCATGCGAACCATTGCCGGTAATGATGTGTGCGGCGCTGTACCGCCGGACTTTCATATTGTCACAGACTTGACCAACAGCGCCATCGCAGCGCTCCGGCATAGTCATAAATCTCTTTAAACGCGACGGAATTCGTCTTGGCGTTCCCCATTCGGCCTCCTTCGGGAACGCCGCCGCTCCCCGCTCAGCGCGGGGCAGGGCGAACGAGAGCTGTCTTTATGCCAGAGAACCCGGGACTTGAGCTTGTCCTGCCCTCCGGATATGCAACTTTTCAGAAAAGTGCATACGTCGCGGACTCGCCGCGCGTCAAGGGAGCGCCCAATGATGTGGTCGCGAAAGAGTGCGCTCATTGCGGTTTTGGCGTTTGTCGCAACCGCGTCGCCGGCCCACGCCCATACGGCGGATATTTCGAGCAGCCGCATCGTGCCCGAGGGGCAAGGGCACTATCGCGTCGAGGTCGGATTTCTTGGAGCCGATATCGAGCGGATGTTCGCCGAGAACAAGCCGAAGGCCGATGACGTCGATCTGACCGAACCGGGCGTGATCGAAGGGATGATCGGCAAATTTATCCAGAGCCGCGTCGATCTGCAGAATGCGGAAGGACAAACTTGTGCAAGCTCGGTCGTTTCGGTCGGTGAAGACCCCGCCAACCCTTACGACTCGAAAGTGGTGCTGCGGATGGATTGCAGCGCCGTTCAGGGTCAGATCTTTTATAATCCTTCAAGACTTCTCGAAGCGCAGGGACGGCGGGCGAAACATCTCGTCAGCATCGGTGAGCCGCGCGACGAATCTAATTTGACCGAGGCGCAGCGCATGGGCCGGGAGCCGGCGCCCGGACAGGTCATGATCTATCCCGGCGACGCGATGATCGATCTTTCTAAGCCGCTGCTGACGCCCTGGCAGCTCACGCCGAAATTCTTTGCGGCCGGCGTCGAGCACATCATGACCGGCTATGATCATTTGTGCTTCCTGATCGCGGTGATGCTGTGGGCGACGCGCATCTGGCCAGTCGTTAAGATCGTGACCGCTTTCACGGTATCGCATTCGGTGACGCTGACTCTCGCCGCGCTGGAACTCGTCAATCTGCCGAGCAGTTGGGTTGAGATCGCGATCGCCTTGTCGATTATTTATGTCGCAGTTGAAAACTTCTTTACGAGAAAGGTCGACGGGCGCTGGCGCGACACGTTCGCGTTCGGCTTTATTCATGGCTTCGGCTTTGCGAGCGGCTTGATTGAACTCGGCGTGCCCCAGCGCGCCATCGTTCCGGCTCTGGCGAGTTTCAATATCGGCGTCGAGGTTGGTCAAATTGGCGTCGTGATGATCGTTCTCCCTTTGCTTCTTCTTCTCGACAAGACGTTCTCCCACGGACAGCGCAGCCCGCTTGTCGTCTTGGTTTGCTCGGCGATTATCGCCTGTTTCGGGGCCTACTGGCTCGTCGTGCGCATTTCCGAACTGGGCTAGCGGAGAAGGTTCCGTCCGGCGAGCCGATTGAGGCAACGCGAAACCTCCCGAGCTTCAGAAACGGTGAAATTCGCGGCGACCCTTGCGGTATCTGCCCCAGGCGATGCCTCCCAACGGGGCCGAATTTATTGGCGAATTCGCCATGAAGCCAGCCCACAAGCGTAGGCTGGCGGGGGCACAGTCGTGAAAGGCCTTTGAGCGCCGGCGAACGGTCGAAATCGCGCCGATGGACTTTCCCATCTCTAGTGTCTAGTTCAAGAGCGGGCTGGGTTTCCATTGACGCTGAATTCGATCTGGCGCTTGCGCGGCGTAAATGCGCACGCGACAGGCGCGCGGAATGGCGACGCGACCCTTGAGAATAGGTTTTTCGGAGGAAATCTGATGAGAAAGCTGATATTTGCGCTCGTTGCGGCGGGAGCGTTCGCGCCGACGCTGTCCAACGCGCAGGTCAAAATCGACATGACGCGGATCACCTGCGGCGAAATGCTGGCGATGCCCGCCGGCGATCGGGCCGATTTCGCGGCCTTCATGAGCGGATGGTTCGCGCAGAAAAGTGGTCGCACCTTTATCGATCTGAACAAATTTCTCAAGAATTCGGCCAGCGTCAGGGATTGGTGCGCGTCCAATCCGAATGAATCCGTTATGGCCGGTCTGCAACGCGCGTTTGAGCAGAAGTAATGAGGACGGGAAAGCACATGAATCGCAAACTTATCTTCGCTGGCGTGCTTGCCGCCGTCGCACTCGCCGCCCCGGCCAATGCGCAGGTCATGATCGAGATGTCGGAAATCAGCTGCAAGCAGTTCGCTGAATACGACGCCGAAACTCAGGACTTCATCGCCAATTGGATGCGGGGTTATTTCAGCGCCAAGAACAACATGACCGTGATCGACTCGCGTAATGTGAAGCGCAACACCGACAAGGTCGTGCGCTATTGCAAGAAAAAGCCGAAGTCGTTCCTGATGGAAGCGATCCAAAAAAGCGTCCACTGATCGAACGAGGCGCACGGTCTTAAGCGGCCGTGCGCCTTCCGTTTTTAAGACAAGTCATTCGTTTGCTTTTCGTTGTGGAATTTTTTACTCGCACGATCGTTCAAGCTTCATCTCCACAAAGCCCGCACGACTGTCTTTCCCTAAACGTCGCGCGGCGCCGGAACCGAAGCCGATTTCCCGGGTTACCCCGAAGGAGCCCCGGCCAAGCCGAGATCGCAGGCTCGAGCGTAGCAATCGCCGACCGTTAAGGCGCCAAGTTCCCGGGACGGAGGACGCCCATGACGAAAGACGCGCGCAAACCGTCAGATTCGTGGCGACGCCGCTCTCAAAGCGCCTCTCTGAACCCGCGATATCGCTCCAGAACTCAGGCGCTGTCGCCGTTGACTCCAGGCGGCTGTTGAAGCTGATGCTTCCTTCCGCGTTGCAACTTGACCGACTCACGGCGCCTGACGCCTTCCTGTGGGCGACCGGCATCGAAGACACATTCATTACGGCGCCTCACCCCAAGACCGGGCGCTTGCTCGACGAATATGAGCTGTCTGATCACTACCGGCGTTGGGCGGAAGATGTTGCGCTGATGGCGCAGCTGGGCGTTCCCTGCGCGCGCTACGGCGTGCCCTGGCATCGGGTGCAGCCCAAGCCCGATGTCTGGGATTTCAGCTTCGTCGACGCTGCGCTTGAGCGCATGCTCGAACTGAAAATCGATCCGATCGTCGACCTCGTGCATTATGGTCTCCCGCCTTGGCTGGAGCGCGCCTTCCTCAACGAGGATTATCCGAGGCGCGTCGCGGAATTTGCGGTGCGCCTCGCCGAACGTTTCCGCGGGCGGATCAGATGGTACACGCCCCTGAACGAGCCTCGGATCACGGCATGGTATTGCGGACGTCTCGGGTGGTGGCCGCCCTATGGACGCAGTTGGTCGAGTTTCGTTGCAGTGATGCTGTCGATTTGCCGCGGCATCGTCGAAACGACCCGCGCCTTGCAGGATGTCGACCCCGAAATCGTCTCATTCCATGTCGACGCCACCGATGTTTTCGAATCGAGCGACCCGGCTTTGGCTGAGGAGGTCGAGCGGCGCCAGCGGATCGTGTTCCTCGCGCTCGACCTGATCAGCGGTCGCGTCGACTCGCATCATCCGCTGTGGCCCTGGTTGCGCGGACAGGACGCGACCGAGTCGACGCTCACCGCCTTCCTCGAACGTCCGCTCGAGCTGCCGATCGTCGGGGTGAACCTCTATCCCATCTTCACGCTCAAGCGAATGTCGCGTGACCGCTTCGGACGACTGCGGATCCGCATGCCTTACGCGTCGGCCGATCTCGTCTCGAAGATCGGCAAGATGTATTTTGAACGTTACCGCGCGCCGATTATGATTTCAGAGACCGCGACCAGAGGTTCGTTCAAACAGCGACAGGCGTGGCTGACGCATTCGGTGGAGGCAGTGAAATCGCTGCGCGCCAACGGCGTGCCCGTCGTGGGCTACACGTGGTGGCCAATGTTTGCGCTGGTCACCTGGGCCTATCGCCAAGGTTTGCGGCCGCTGCACGATCATTTGCTGCAGATGGGACTATGGGATCTCGATCCCGATCCGTCGGGTCGGCTCGACCGCATTGAGACGCCGCTTGTCGAAGCCTATCGCCGACTGACGTCAGGCGGGGCGACGGCGGTCGGCCCGCTCGCGCCCAGACTGCCGCCTTAGCGCGGCGTCGAGGCGCCCTTGGGGAGTAGCGATATGTTTGAGAGCTTCTTTCTCGCAGGCTTTGAAGGCTCTACTGGCTACAACAGGCACGGCGAGTGGTTCGATCAGGTAGTCGCGACCGGTCATGACGTGAACGTCGACCAGGACTATGCCGACATTGCTCAACTGGGCTTGCGCGCCGCGCGCGAGACGGTTCGTTGGCCGCTCGTTGATTGTCGCGGCCATTTTGATTTCTCTTCGCTCGAACCCTTCGTCGAGGCCGCCAATCGCTATGGCGTCGGAGTCATCTGGGACCTGTTCCACTATGGTTTTCCCCAGGACGTCGACCTCTGGTCGCAAACTTTTCCAAGGCGGTTCGCCGACTATTGTTATGCGGTCGCGCGGTTCGTCGATGCGCGCATCGAAGGGCGTTGCGGGTTCACGCCGATCAATGAACCGTCGTTCATGTCCTATGCCGGCGGCGAGAAGGCGCTGTTTGCGCCCTATGGATCGGGCCGAGGCTGGGAGCTGAAGGTCGCCCTTGCAAGAGGCGCAATCGCCGGCATAAATGCGATCCGCGCCGCCTGTCCCGATGCGCGCTTCGTCAATGTCGATCCGTTGTGCCACGTCGTTTGGCCAGAGAACAGGCCTGATCTCGCGCCGCAGGCGCAGGACTTCAACGAGCGGCTCGTCTTTCAGAGCTGGGACATGTTGTGCGGCCGCCTTCTGCCCGAGCTCGGCGGCAGTCCGGATCATTTGGACATCATCGGCGTCAACTACTACTGGACCAATCAGTGGGAATTGAACGATGCGCCGAATGCTGACGGAAACGTGCCGCCGCTGCGCGACGATGATCCGCGCCGGGCGCCGCTCTCCGATCTCATCTTTTCTGTATGGAAGCGTTACGGTCGCGAGGTGATGATCAGCGAAACCAGCCACATCGGGGACAATCGCGGGCCGTGGCTGTGCGAGGTCATCAACGCCTGCGATGCCCTCTTGCAGCGGAATGTGCCATTGCGCGGCGCTTGCCTCTATCCAATCCTGGGCATGCCGGAGTGGCATGACCGCGATCTTTGGACGCCGATGGGGCTATGGGATCCGCTGTGTCACCGCGATCCGGGTGCCGGTCGACTCCTATGCGAACCGATGGCCGAGGCGCTTCAAAGCGCGGCGCCGCTCGAAACGTTGCACCGCGCGACGCTGGAGACCGAAGTTGGTCGCGAATTGCGGACCAGTCGCTCGAGAAGCGGAGCGAAGCGTTACGCCGCGAGGTGAGCGCCTCTGTTGTGCCCAACATTGTCACTCGGCTGCTTCCGCGCGTCGCCGCGCTCTTGAAAATGCGCCGCCCGAAGAGATGAGGTCGTCGTGACCGCCGCGCTCGACAATTTGTCCTTCGCTCATGACGTAGATGCAATCGCAATCGACGACCGACTCCAGCCGATGAGTCACAAGCACAATCGTGCGCGACCCCTTCAGCCCGTGCAGGGTTGCAATCAGCCGCCGCTCCTGCTCGGGATCGAGCGCGCTTGTCGGTTCGTCGAGAATGAGGAACGGCGCGTGCGAAAGTAGCGCGCGCGCGATGGCGATTCGCTGCCGCTGGCCGCCGGAGAGATTGGCGCCGCCCTCGGCGATCACGGTCTCGTAACCTCGAGGCAGAGTGTCGATGAATTCGGCGGCGCCCGCCGCTTCGGCTGCGCGTTCGATGTCCGCGCGTGTCGCGTTTTGCCGGCCATAGGCGAGATTTTCAGCGATGGTCGCAGGCAGCATGAGACTGTCCTGGCCGACGAGCGCGAAATGAGCCCTGAGCGAATCGAGCCGCATATCTCGAAAGTCCACGCCGTCCAAGCGCAACGCGCCGCCCGTCGGATCATAGAACCGAAGCATCAGGCTCAAGAGCGTGCTCTTGCCGGCGCCGCTTGCGCCGACGAAGGCGACCATTTTGCGCGGCGGTATTGTTGCCGAAATATCGATGAGGATCTGCTTGCCCCCGCCATAATCGAAGCTGACGCCGTCAAGCGTCAGAGTTCGGGGCTTGCTTGGAATCCAGCGCGCGGAGGGCGCATCGACGACTGCTTCTGGTTCGTCGAGCACTCGAAAAACGCGCCGGGCGGCGGCCTCAAAGATGCGCACCTTGGCGAAGAATTCGCTCAGCCACTTCAGCGGGTCCCACAGTTTGCGCAAATAATCCATGAAAATGAGCAGGGTCCCGACCGTCATTCCATCGGCGACCGGCGTAAGAAACTGGTCGCGGTAAACGAGCCAGCCGCCATAGCCGAGGATGATCGCGCCGCCTACTGACAGAATGGCGTCGCGCGCGAGCGGATAAAGCTGTTCCTGCCAGTTGAGGCGCAGGAGGGCGTCGACGCTTCCGCCCACCGCTCCAGAAAATCGTTTAAACTCGAAAGCTTCGCGGCGAAACGCTTGCGCCAACGGTATGCGCGTCATCGCCTGCTGGATATGCGCGGTGAGATCGGCGTCGATCTGTTTCGACTCAAGCGCGCGGCTGTGAATTCTCACGCCGAAACGCCAGTTGCTCCATATCATCAGAGGCGCCACGGTAAATGCGGCGAGGGTCAGACCAACGTTGCGCGAGAGAAGAATGACGGTCATGACGGTGAGCGTGACCGCTGCGACCGACGTTCCGATCAGGACGTCGACGATGCCCCAGGGACCGAAGGCGTCCGTCGTCAGCCGATAGATCGAATCGCCTTGCGGCCGGCTGCGATGATAGGCGAGGCCAAGATTCTGCAGCTTGGTGAAGAGATCAAATCGCACACGCGTGGTGCCACGATAGTTGAGGTAGTAGTTGATCATCATTCGGCCCATCCAGGCCGTATATCCAATGAGCTGCAGGGCCAGTCCTATCGCGACGAGGCCTGCGATCCGCCCTGGCCTGTCATTGGGCAGGACGGCGAGAAAATAGCTGTGTATCCAATTGCCTTTCGGCGTGCTGGAGAGCACCGAGTCGACGAGCACCGCAAGCGGCCATGCTTCGAGGAGGCCGACGCAGACGGAAACCGCAATCAGCGCGACAAGCGCGGCGATACGCAGCCAATCCGGAAGGAAATAGGTCAGCGCGCGGCGATAGACCGCGGCATCCGTCATCTCTTGTGGCGCATGCATGGGCCTTTAACGCGCCAGCGCGCCTAAAGGTCTTCCCAGCCTACGGGTTCGAGCTTGGCGATCACAGGCGTCTGGCCGGCGCGTCGCGCCGCCGTCTCGATCAGCCCGGCGAGCAGAGCCGCGGCGGTTGGATCTTCGCCCGGCGGATCGCGGAACAGTTTGAAGGTCGCGATGGCGATGCGGCCGGTGCCGTAATTGCGCTCAACCGCAATCGCAGCCGGACGATGAATCCAGCCGACGACAAGCGCCGCTTGAACGCGCGCTTGGAAGTCGAGCAGGTTGCAGCCGGAGATCACATGCGTGGGGATCACCCGATCGAATGCATGGTCGAGTAGCGGGCCGCCGGGCAGGGCGGCAAAAGCCCCCTGCCGCCGCAGCCAAGCGAAGGACGACGCCCAATCGCCGCGCCAGAGCGTGCCGTCGCGCGCGACGACTTTGACATTTTGCCAGTGCGGAAAAAACGGCGTGAGCGATCCGGGCGTCTCGGTCAAAAGCACCGCCCGGCCGCCGGCGCGCACATAGGCGGCAAGCGACGCCGAGGCCTCCGTCTCAATGAGCACGTCCGCCGCCTCGACCCGATCCGCCAGCTGATAGCCCAGCGCGCGCAGCCGTTCTCGAATATCGGCTTGGGCGGACCAGAGCAAAAGCTCAGGCGTCCGTCGCTTGGCGTTAAGGGCGATGTCGACCTCATTGCTCGCAAGCACTCGTCCGTCACGAGAGCGCAGCCGCAAGGTAAGACAGCGCCGGCAGGAGTCTTCGACCACCGGCAGTTTCAGCGAAACCGCGCCTAGATCGGCCACCGCGCAAGGTTCGATCGCTGGAACCTCAACAGTCGTTGGCTCACCAAACAATATGTCCAGCGTCGCCGGCTCAAGCGGGTCCGGGCCGCCATGCGCGACGCAAAGCGAGAGGCGGACGACGTCTCCCGACCAGTAGGAGGGGCGATCGAGACGGGGCAGGATCACCGTATCGGCGTTGATCGAGTGAAAGAGATTATGGAAGGCGCGCGGATTCGAGCGCATGTCGAGGAGGCCGTTCGCCTCCCAATGACAATCGGTCAGCTCGGTAATCACATAGCCGGCGATCTGCGGCCGCCGGCGCATCGCTTCGATCTGATATTTCAGCGCCCGATACTGTTGCCACTGCGTCGCTTCGATGAAGCTCTCGAAGGTCCCGAACACGCGGTCGAGACTCCAGTCATGGAACCGGTTGCGAACGCCATGCGCATACATGACGCCTTCGCTCCAGTCGTGGCCCGTTTCGAACCACCAGGCTTCGGCGCCCGCGGCGTCTCTCAGCTTCTCGGGATCAGGCAGCCCCCAATTGCCGAACTCCGAGCAGAGCAGCGGCTCCTGTCCGGTCGCGACGGCGTCGCCCTCCGGGCTGAACAGCCATTCGGCTCGTCCGGCGAGCTCTTCGACGAATTGATCCCAATCTTCCCGACTGTCCGGGATGGCGGCGTAGAAATGAAAGTCGGCAAGATCGGTTTGCACGTGGAAACTCGGCGCCAGCGGAGAATTGTCGACGACGAGCCGAGACGGGTCGTAGGATTTCAGCCACAGATACAGCTTCTTGAGCCAGGCGCGATGGTTGGCGTCATGGACAAGATCCACGCCCCAGTTCTCGTTGATCAGCGTAAAGCAGAAGATGGAGGGATGATTGCCGTCACGATCGATGAGACCTTTCAGCGTGAGCTCCTTGCGCTCGCGCGAAAGTTCAGTCGAATCTCCGGCATTTGGAAGCTCGGCCCAGATCAGCAGGCCTAAGCGGTCGGCAATCTCGAAATAGCGCGGGTCAGGCACTTTGATGTGGCAGCGCAGCGCATTCAGCCCGAGCTGTTTTGCCTTGCAAAATCTCTCCTCGAGGAATTCCACCGAGGGCAGCGTGCAGATCGTGTCGGGATAATAGTCCTGATCGAGCGCGGCGCGCAGATAAAACGGCTTGCCGTTGAGATAGAGTTTTCCATCGCGGGTTTCGATGCTGCGAAAACCGAATGTGGTTTCGATCTCGTCGACGACGGCGTCCTTGCGGATCATCGAGACCCGCAGGCGATAGAGATGGGGGCTGTCCGGCGACCAGCAGCGTGGCGCGGGAGCAAATGAGTACAGAAGCGCGTTCTCGACGCCGGCCGCGAGTTTGGCGCATGACTGCGCAACGGCGCTTTGCTCGGGGTCGATGATTGCAATCGTCACGTCGGCCGCATCGATGAGCGGACGCTCGAAGCGCACCTGCGCGGAAATTTCGCCGCTGGCGGGCGACGAACGCACGCGAACCGTCGTCATATGGTCGGCGATCCGCCGTTCGAGATAGACGGACTGCCATATGCCCGAAAGCGGGCCGTACCAGCTCTGCTTGCCGAAGGGCATTTCGGCGAATGGCGTGGTGGGAAATTCGAAAGGATCGTCGGTCGGACTTTCGACCTTGACCTTGATCTCGGCCTTACCGTCGACGATCCGATCGGTGATGTCGAAATGGAAGGGCAAAAAGCCGCCCACATGGCTGCCGACGAAAGCGCCGTTCACGAACACATGGGTGATATGGAACACCGCGCCGAAGTGCAGGAACACACGCTGCTCGAGCCAGTCCGCCGGTATGTGGACTTCCCGCCGATAGACCGCGACGCCGCCGCGCATGCGCAGATCGGCGAACTGCGCCTGCCAGGGATTCGGGACGACGATGGTTCTGGTCTCGGCCGGCTTGGCGCCATAGCCGAGATATTTGAAGTCCCACGGTCCATCCAGGGAAATGCGCGCTGCGCTCACCTAACCTCGCTTCGACCAAAAGCGCCTGCGCCCGAGCGTCGATCAGCTTTCGTCACATATTAGAATGAGCGATCGACGCGGCTTTTTCTACATGGCGGCGCGTTAAAACGCCAAAATTTTGCCAAACGCAAGCTGAGCGGCGCTCAAAAAAATGCTGCGCTATTCGGCGGCGACTGACGCCGTGTCGAAGGCGGCGGGGTCGGAAAGGGGAAGCTCCTTGTCGATCCGCCGGAAAGTCGCAAGCGCCTGTCCGACGACTTGATCCATATTGTAATAGCGGTAGGTCGCGAGCCTGCCGACAAACCAGACATTCGGCTGAGCGATCGCAAGCCTTTCGTAGCGTTTGTAAATTTCCGCGTTCTCGGCGCGCGGCACGGGATAGTAAGGATCGCCATCATCGGTGGGAAATTCGTACGTCAAGCTTGTCTTAGGGTGCTCCTGCCCGGTGAGGTGCTTGTATTCCGTCACCCTCGTATAGGCGTGCGTCTGCGGATAATTCACCACCGCCACGGGCTGATGCCGCGGCTTATCGAGCGTCACATGTTCGAAGCGCAGCGAGCGATAGGGAAGCTTGCCGAAACGGAAATTGAAATATTCGTCGATTGGACCGGTGAAGATCAGTCGTCGATAGTATACCTCGTGACGGACAGCCTCGAAGTCGGCGTTCAGCATGATATTGATGTTGGGATGATCCAACATCCGTTCGAACATGCGCGTATAGCCCTTAAGCGGCATGAACTGGTACTCGTCGCCGAAATACCGATCGTCCCGATTGAGTCGCGTCGGCACCCGCGCCGTCACCGATTTGTCGAGTTCTGAAGGCTCCACGCCCCACTGCTTCTTCGTGTAGCCTCGAAAGAATTTCTCATAGAGTTCGCGGCCGACCGTGCTGACCACGACGTCCTCCGAGGTCTTGATTTCGTCGCAGGGTTCGGCGCGGCTTGCAAACCATTGCGCAAGCTGGTCGGAGTCGAGCGAGAGTCCGTAAAGGCGATTCACCGTGTCCAGATTGATGGGAATCGGCAACAGCATGCCATCGACATCCGCCAGAACGCGATGTTCATAGGGGCGCCAACGGGTGAACTGCGACAAATAGTCGAAGACCGCTTCAGAGTTCGTATGAAAAATATGCGGTCCATATTGATGCATGAGCACGCCGGCGTCGTCATAGCGATCATAGGCGTTGCCGCCGATGTGCGGTCGCCGGTCGATGAGGAGAACGCGCTCGTTGCGTTGCGATGCGAGGCGCTCGGCGAGAACGCTTCCCGCGAAGCCCGCGCCGACGATAAGCCAGTCAAACAAGCTGAGCCTCCCGCGCTGCATTGGACCGACCGCCCACGCCCGCCATATGCAACATCATCCTCGCCCAAGTCTTGTCCCAGGACATTTCAGCGAGACGCTCATCGACCGAATTCAACCAGCTCGCCTTCGGCCGGGAGAGCAGCAGTTCAATCTTAGCGACGAACTCTTCTGGATTGGATGCGATTTCGACATGACCGGCGTCACCGTAAGGATTGACGACATCGGCGATCGCCGTCGACACGACCGGAACGCCGGCGGCGAGGAATTCGGGCGTTTTGGTTGGACTGATGAAACGCGTCGCATCATTCAAAGCGAAAGGCATGATTCCGACGTCCCATCCCGAGAGATAGGACGGCAATTCCTGGTAGTGCTTGCAGCCGAGCCAATGGATATTTGCCGCACGCGGAAGGGAGTGCGGGCTGATCTTCGCGGTGGGACCGAGCATCACCAACTGCCACTGCGGTCGCAAGGCCGCGACGCCGGCAACGATGTCCAGATCCATCCGTTCGTCGATGACGCCGAAAAACCCGATGCGAGGATGCGGAATACGCCGCTGATCATCGGGGTCTGCCGCACGCTGTCGCGCAACGCGGAAGTGCGATGCATCGACGCTGCTGGGAAAGACGTGGATGCTGTCGTGTCGATCGCGCTTTGCCTCATAAAGGCTCTGACCGCCGACGAAGATGAGATCACTTTTTGCTATCAGCTCGCGCTCGAGATCGAGCAGACCCTGAGGCGCGCCGGCAAATGCGGAAAGCTCATCCATATTGTCATAGACGCGAACGTCCGGCTGGAGATGGCGCGTGAATTCAAGCGCCATAGGCGTATAGTACCAGGTTACCCATCGTGAAGGCTGCACGTCGGCGATCAACTCATTCACGACGCCGCGCAGCGCGCTGTGAGCCTTTTCTTTGCACAGGCCCTCTGGAAGAATCGGCGTCACGACAACGACGCCACAGCTTTCGTCCGTCGAAATTCGTGCGCGTGCTTCGCCATCCGAGAAGACGGGTTCTTCGATGTAGAAGACGCTTAAGGAGCGCGCGGCTCGACTGAGAAGATGCTGAGGCCGCTGATAAACAAAGTTCCAACGAAGATGCGAGAAGCAGAATAGATGAGTTGGAACTGACGTCATTCGTCCGCCTCAAACGTTACGTTTACCCCGAAATTTGGCTTCGTGGATCAAACTCGGGTTGAGCAGCTTTGTTCCCGATTATGAACAAATAGACAGGTCGAAACAGCAGAGCTGGCGCATCTTTCTGGTGAGAGGCTGCGACTTTCAATGGCACGCGAGCGCCCGCCGCGCGCCGGAACACGCCTGGTACTGGCGAGTTTAAGGCACGCGCTTGAACTGTGGGGGCCGAGAATAGCGGTTGATGAGCATGTTTGAAGAGCCGCTAGGCTGGATCGCGCCGGCCGCAACGATGATCGCCGCCATGATGACCGCCACCAATGCCGGCGCGAGGGTCACGGGCTGGGGTTTTGTCGTGTTTTCGATCGATTCGATCGCCTGGGTAGGCGTCGCGGTCTGGTCGAGTCAGAGCAATCTTCTGCTTACCAATCTATTTCTCACATTGGTCAATATCGTCGGCGTATGGCGCTGGCTGGGCAGGCAGGCGACTCATGAAGTCGGAAGTATAAGAGCCATACGCAAGAGCAGGCGAGCGATACATGCGCCGACGCTCTTTTCAGCCTCTGCGGCCATCGGCGCTAATGTCGTGGACGCAAACGGCGAAAAGCTCGGCGCCGTTGTCGATCTGATGTTGAAACGCGATCAACGAAACATCGCCTATGTTGTCATCGCTCAATATGGATTGGGCGGTCTCGATGAAACGCTCCGCGCCCTCGATCCGACGCGACTGGACTTCGCCGGAGATGTCGTGGGCGCGAGACTGTCGGCGAAGGAATTCGAGGCCTTGCCGGCGATTGAGGGGGATAATTGGCCGAGCGCGCTGCCCGGTCAGCAACGCGAACGATCTGCCGGCGAATCTGAGCAAAACTGAACAGGGCCAGCGGTGTCACACGCGAGCCCCGTGACTGAACAGGCGGCGCCGAATTAATCGCGCGCGCCGCTGCCCGAACGCCACATGGCGCCGAGCAGGAAACCGGTCGCGACCGCCATGAGCACCGTCGTCGTCGGCTGAGACCGCGCCGATTTCTCGATCGCCTGCCTGAAATTGCCGATCACATCGCCGGCGCGGCCGGCGGCTTCGCCGCCCTTCTCCTGCACCGTCGCCACAGCAGATCCGGCTTGCTCCATTGTTCGATTGATGCGCTCCCCGACTCTCTCGGCCGCCGCCATCGCTTTGTCGCCCATAATGGCGGCAGTTTCACTGATCGGATGGTCCGAGCGTCGGATGCGTTCCAGTTCCCGCGTCGCCATATTTGCCTCCGCGCAATGCTTTGAGCCTCGGCTTAACCCGCTGAGATCGTCGTTGTTCCACGATGGGCCGAACGCAAATATCACTAACGGCGACTTCACGGATTTTCTAACCGTCCAATAGTTGAGCAGCTTGGGCGTCGCGGCGACTGCCTCTGCTGCTCGTTTGCTGAGCAATTGTTGCATGCGCGGCGCGCCCGCCCATCTTGCTGCGCCTTGATTTGAGTAATCCACGCTTTATTTCCTCAAAGTGCTTGCGCTGAGCCGCCGCTCATATGCAATGCGCTTAGCACTCGGCGGCCAGCGAGGAATGTCAGCATGGCGAACGCGGCGATGTGGCGGGCGGATGACGTCGGGGTTTCAGCGGTAGACGACCTGGACCTCGCCACGCGGGCGCGGCGCAATTGCGAGACGAGGGAGCTTTTCGACGAGGCGATACGGCGCGGCGAGGGACTGGAAACCTCGACCGGCGGGCTTGTCGTTGAAACAGGCGTCCACACCGGCCGTTCGCCGAAGGACAAATTTATCGTTTGCGATGCGCTGACCGACCAGACGATCTGGTGGGACAATAATCAGTCGATGACGCCCGAGCAGTTCGGTCGGCTGCACGACGACATGGCCGCGCATGCCCGTCGATTGAAGCTTTTCTCTCAGGACCTTTATGCCTGCGCCGCTCCTTCGCATCGGCTCAATATTCGCGTTTTCACCGAATATGCCTGGCATGCGCTCTTTGCGCGCCATCTTTTCATCCCGGCCGAAGGCTCTTCCGATAGCTTCGAGCCGCAACTGACGATTCTGGATCTTCCCTCCTTTAAGGCGGACCCCGCGCGTCACGGCTGTCGCTCCGGCACGGTGATCGCGATAAATTTCGCAAGCGGCGTCGTTCTGATCGGCGGCACGCAATACGCCGGGGAGATCAAGAAATCGATCTTCACCTATCTCAATTATCTTCTGCCCGCGAAAGGCGTGCTGCCGATGCACTGCGCCGTGAATGACGGCGAGGCCGGGTCTGCCGTGTTCTTTGGACTCTCCGGGACGGGCAAGACGACTCTGTCCGCCGATCCGATGCGCAGCCTGATCGGCGATGACGAGCATGGATGGGACCAAAACGGCCTCTTCAATTTTGAGGGTGGCTGTTACGCCAAGGCGATCCGCCTGTCGCAGCAGTCAGAACCGGATATCTTCGCGGCGTCGCATCGACGTGGGGCGATCCTCGAAAATGTGTCGTACGATCCGCGCGCCGGGACGTTCGATTTCGACGATGATTCGAAAACCGAAAACACGCGGATCGCCTATCCGCTCGGTTTTATCCCAAACGCGTCGCCGACTCGCTGCGCGGGGCATCCGCGCAATATCGTGATGCTCACCTGCGACGCCTTTGGCGTCCTCCCGCCGATCGCCCGTCTGACGCCCGCGCAGGCCATGTATCATTTCCTCTCGGGCTACACTGCCAAGGTCGCCGGCACGGAGCGCGGCGTCAAAGAGCCCCAGGCGACGTTCTCGGCCTGCTTCGGGGCGCCCTTCATGCCGCGGCGGCCAACCGAATACGCCAATTTGCTGCGCGATTTCATCCTGTCCAGCCAAGCGAACTGCTGGCTGGTGAATACCGGCTGGTCCGGCGGTCCTTACGGCAGCGGGCGCCGGATGCCGATTGCGGCCACGCGCGCGCTGCTGCAGGGCGCGCTTGACGGCTCCCTCGCGCAAGGAGACTTCCGAACCGATCGGTCGTTCGGTTTGAGCGTGCCGGCTTGCGCGCCCGGAGTGGACTCGAAAATGCTCGATCCGATCCAGACCTGGTCGTCGCCCGAGGCGTTTGACCAGACGGCGAAAAGGCTCGTCCGCATGTTCGAGGCGAATTTCCGCGCGCTCGAGCTTGTCGTCGATCAACAGGTCCTCGACGCCCAGCCCGGCCGCATTCGTTAACCGTCTCGGCGCCGCCGCAGCTTGAAACTTGGCCCACTCGCGAAAATATAGGCTCTATCACCGTGCGCCATCGGAGACGCGCATGCGCCACTGGACGCCTACCTTCGACTTCGATCTCGGCGACGTCGCTGACCGCGTGCGCAGCGCGACCGAAGCCTTCGCGACGGCGGAGATCGCGCCGCTGGCGCAGCAGATCGATGCGCAGAATTCTTTTCCCTCCGATCTTTGGCAAAAACTCGGTGCTCTCGGCGCCTTGGGATTGACCGTGCATGAGCGCTACGGCGGCTCGGGAATGGGTTATCTCGAACATGTCCTCGCCATGGAGGAAATCAGCCGCGCATCGGCGTCGGTCGGATTGTCCTATGGCGCCCACTCCAATCTCTGCGTCAACCAAATTCACCGAAACGGTTCGGAAGAGCAAAAGCAGCGGTATCTGCCGAATCTCGTCTCCGGCCGGCACGTCGGCGCGCTGGCGATGTCGGAGCCCGGCGCGGGATCCGACGTCACCGACATGAGGCTCAGCGCGATCAAGCGCGGCGATCGTTACATTCTCAACGGCAGCAAGATGTGGGTGACGAATGGTCCCGACGCTGACGTCGTCATCGTTTACGCCAAGACGGACCCTGGCGCCGGACCTCACGGCATAACCGCCTTTATCGTCGAACGCGCCTTTCCCGGCTTTTCTTCAAGCGGCAAGCTCGACAAGCTCGGCATGCGCGGCTCGAACACAAGCGAACTCCTGTTCGAGGATTGCGACGTTCCGCAAGAAAATGTGCTCGGCCTGCCCGAGCGCGGCGTCAACGTGCTGATGAGCGGGCTGGATTACGAGCGCGCGGTGCTCGCCGGCGGACCTCTCGGAATCATGCAGGCCTGCATGGACGTCGTGCTGCCCTATGTGCATGAGCGCAAACAGTTTGGTCAGCCGATCGGCGAGTTCGAGCTGATGCAGGGCAAGCTCGCCGACATGTATACGGCCGTCATGGCGACGCGCGCCTATGTCTACGCCGTCGCCAAGGCCTGCGATCGCGGCCGCGTGGCGCGAAAGGACGCTGCGAGCGCCATATTATTCGCCGCCGAGCGCGCGACGTGGATGGCGCTGGAGGCCATTCAGTGCCTGGGCGGCAATGGCTACATGAATGACTACCCGACAGGCAGATTGCTGCGCGACGCCAAGCTTTACGAGATCGGCGCCGGGACAAGCGAAATCCGACGCATGTTGATCGGGCGCGAGCTCTTTCAGGAGACGGCCTGACTTTGGATTGAACCTATGCCCCGCCTCGACAGCCTCGTGAATTCGAAAGACGCGGATTACGCGAATAGTTTCCAGTTCATGGCCGAGCGGGTCGCCGAGCTCAAGCGGATTGCGGGAGAAATTCGTCTTGGCGGCGACGAGGCGGCGCGCAAAAGGCATCTCGCGCGCGGTAAAATGTTGGCGCGTCAGCGGATCGACGCGCTCATCGATCCAGTGTCGCCTTTTCTCGAAATCGCGCCCTTCGCCGCGCATGGCATGTATGACGGACGCGTCGCGGCGGCGGGCGTCGTCGCCGGCGTCGGGCGGGTGCATGGACGCGAATGCATGATTGTGGCCAATGACGCCACGGTCAAAGGCGGCGTCTACTTTCCCTTGACCGTGAAGAAACATCTTCGCGCTCAGGAGATCGCGGCTCAGAACAATCTGCCCTGCCTGTATCTTGTCGACTCAGGCGGCGCCAATCTGACAAGTCAGGAAGATGTTTTCCCTGACCGAGATCATTTCGGACGCATTTTCTACAATCAGGCAACGATGTCGTCGCGGGGTATCGCGCAGATCGCGGTCGTCATGGGGTCGTGCACGGCGGGCGGGGCCTATGTGCCGGCGATGTGCGACGAAACCATCATTGTCCGCAATCAAGGCGCGATATTTTTGGCGGGGCCGCCTCTCGTCAGGGCCGCGACCGGCGAGGTGGTGAGCGTAGAGGAGCTTGGCGGGGCCGACGTACATTGTCGCCGCTCCGGCGTCGCCGACCATTGCGCCGAGGATGACGCACATGCGCTGCGGATCGCGCGCGATATCGTCGGCAATCTCGGGCCTGCCGGAAGCATGGCGGTTCCGGTGACAAAGCCTGCGGAGCCCTATTACGATCCCGCCGAGATCTATGGTCTGCTGCCGCAGGATCCGAGAAAGCAGTTCGACATACGCGAGGTGATTGCGCGCCTCGTCGACGCCAGCGAATTTGACGAGTTCCGCAAGCTCTATGGCCCGTCTCTGGTGACGGGTTTCGCGCACATCAATGGCTATCCGGTCGGGATCATCGCGAACAATGGAGTGTTGTTTCCCGAGAGTGCACAGAAAGGCGCGCATTTCGTCGAACTTTGCGTAAGGCGCAAAACGCCGCTGCTGTTCCTGCACAACACGACAGGCTTTATCGTCGGCGCTAAATATGAAAGCGCTGGCGTCGCCAAGGAAGGAGCAAAGATGGTAACGGCGGTGGCGACCGCCGCGATCCCAAAGCTCTCGATCATCGTTGGCGGCAGTTTTGGCGCGGGCAATTACGCGATGTGCGGACGCGCCTATTCGCCGCGGTTCCTCTGGATGTGGCCTGGCGCGCGGATCGGCGTCATGGGCGGCGAGCAGGCGGCGAGCGTGCTGAGCCGTGTCAAGCGGGAAGCCATGGAGCAGCTGCGCAAGGAATTTTCGGCGGAGGAGGAGGAAGAATTTTCCCGCCCTATTCGCGAGCAATATGAGCGGCAAAGCCTGCCGCTCTACTCGAGCGCGCGGCTTTGGGACGACGGCGTCATCGACCCGCTCGACACGAGACGAACGCTCGCGCTCGCGCTATCTTTCGCATTGAAGGCGCCAATCGAAGAAACGCGTTTCGGACTATTCCGCATGTGAGCGAGTTTTATGACGGCCTTGCTGCAAACGATTGACGCCGCCACAGGCGTCGCGACCCTGACGCTGAACCGTCCGGAAAAGCGCAATGCGCTCGACTCCGAACTCATCGGCCTGCTCAAGGACGCCGTCGAATCCTTGGATGCG
Organism: Methylocystis sp.; assembly: GCA_046349135.1. Classification (GTDB taxonomy): domain Bacteria; phylum Pseudomonadota; class Alphaproteobacteria; order Rhizobiales; family Beijerinckiaceae; genus Methylocystis. The sequence goes on from JAXMCY010000007.1 coordinate 22,032, forward strand.
CGCGCCGATATACGAATCATCACCATTGAGGGCGCCGGAGACTATTTTTGCGCGGGCGGCGACATCGGTTCGATGATTCGGGTTGCGCAGGGCTCCTCATATGCAAATGAACAGGACGCGTTGGGGCTCGCGCGGATGCTCCTTGTCGTCGACGCCGTATCAAAGCCGACGATTGCTCTTGCCAAAGGCGTGGTCGTCGGCGGAGGCGTCGGACTGCTTGCCTGCTGCGATATCGTTATCGCCGCCGATGACGCGTCGTTCTCTCTCAGCGAAGTGCGGCTTGGGTTGCTTCCGGCGATCGTCGCTCCCTTTTTGATTCGCGCGATCGGCCTGCGGCAGTTGCGCCGATATGCCTTGACGGCGGAGCGTTTCGGCGCCGCCGAGGCGCAAATGCTGGGCCTGGTTCATCGCGTGACGCCAAAGTTCGAGCTCGGTCTGGCTCATGCGGCGGTCGTCGGCGATTTGCTTCGCGGCGCGCCGGGCGCGCAGGCCGACGTCAAAAGTTTCTTTGCCGAATGCGACGGCCAAGGCGTCGAGGCAGAACTCTTGCGCGAGGCTGCGCACCGTCTCGCCGCAAGGAGGAAGAGCGCCGAGGCGCTTGAAGGGCTGACCGCCTTTCTCCAAAAGCGCCCGCCAGGCTGGATCGCGGCCCATTGATATGATGCGCAAGCTCCTCATCGCGAATCGCGGCGAGATCGCTTGCCGAATCATGCGAACGGCAAAAAGGCTCGGCGTCGCGACGGTCGCGGTCTATTCCGAGGTTGACGCGTTCGCGATGCATGTCGAACTTGCGGATGAAGCCTATCTTCTCGGGCCGGCGCCCGCGCGCGAGAGCTATCTTTCGATCGAGAAGATTGTCGACGTCGCAAAGCGTTCCGGGGCGGACGCGATACATCCCGGCTATGGTTTTCTTTCCGAGAACGCGGATTTCGCTGAAAGCTGCGAGGCGAATGGACTGATCTTCGTTGGACCGCCGCCGCGCGCGATGCGTCTTCTTGGCGCAAAGAGCGCAGCCAAGGCCGCGATGGCGCAGGCGGGGGCGCCCGTTGCGCCTGGTTCAAGCGGAGGCGACGACAGCGAACTCATTGAGGCTGCGCGCGACATCGGCTTTCCATTGCTCGTCAAGGCGTCGGCCGGCGGCGGCGGCAGGGGCATGCGCGTCGTTCAAGCGCCTGAAGAATTGCCGGGGGCAATCGAAAGCGCCCGGCGCGAAGCGCGCGCCGCCTTTGGCGATGATTCGCTGTTCATCGAAAAATATTTCTCCGGCTACAAACATGTGGAGATCCAAATCTTCGCGGACGCGCATGGCGGCGTCATCTCCTTTTTCGAGCGCGACTGCTCCTTGCAGCGCCGGCGCCAGAAAATCATCGAAGAGACGCCGGCGCCGAGCCTGTCACAGTCTCTTCGCGCGCGGATGAGCGAGGCTGCGGTCAGGGCGGCGCGCGCGGCGGGCTATATCGGCGCCGGCACGGTCGAATTTCTGGTCGGCGACGACCACTTCTACTTTCTCGAAATGAATACGCGGCTTCAGGTCGAACATCCGGTGACGGAGATGGTGTCGAATCAGGACCTCGTCGAATGGCAGCTGCGCGTCGCCTGCGGCGCGAAGCTTCCCATGACTCAGGATGAGCTGAGGCTGACCGGCTGTGCGATCGAGGCGCGAATCTGCGCGGAAGAGCCGGCGCGCGGCTTCATGCCTTCAGCCGGCGACATTGTTCATTTTCATACGCCGCAGCGCGCGCCTTTCTTGCGCATCGACTCCGGCGTTCGCGCCGGCGACCGCGTCACGCCCTATTATGACTCGCTCCTCGCAAAGGTGATCGTCTCCGGCGAGAGCCGTGCGCAGGCGCTGGCTCGCTTGCAGGCGGCGCTGGACGAGGTTGAGATCGTCGGCGTCGCGACGAATCTCGATCTGCTGCGGGCGATCTCCGCGAGTGACGCGATGGCGCGCGGGGATTATGACACTGAGTTTGTCGCGAACAATATCGAAACGCTGACCCAGCCTGTCGCGACGGACATGGAATTGGATCGGATCCTGCTTGCGGCGGCGGGCGCGATTTATCTGTCGGACGTACGGCGTACCGCGCTGGATGCGAACAGAGCCGCAGGCGACGAATGGTCGCCCTGGGCCCAAGCTGACGCGTGGCGACTCTATGACTCGGCCGGATGTGAAGTGAGAGTCGCTCATGCGGGCAGGGCGCTCTCTGCGTACATCGCTAATCCGCAGCCCGGCGGCTTTTTGCTGAACTTTGGCGGAGTCGTCGGCGCTGTCGAGGTCGAAGCTCTCGGCGACCGGCTCCTTCTGTTTATCAGCGGTGTGAAGCACGAGGTCGGAACCGTCGTCCTCGACGACGGCGTGGTCGTCATTCTGCACGGCAGGAACTATGTGCTGAATTGGCTGCAATCGGCGGCTTCCTCACACAGCCAAGGGCCGGCTGAAGAACGCGTGCTTGCGCCGATGCCGGCGACCGTCACCCGCGTCGCCGTGAAACCGGGCGACGCGGTCAGCAAGGGTCAGACGCTCGTCGTTCTGGAGGCCATGAAAATGGAAATCGCCATGGCTGCGCCGCATGACGGCGTCGTCCAGGGCGTCGCCTGCGCGGCGGGCGACATGGCGAAGGAAGGCGCCGAACTCGTTTCGCTGGCGCGAAAGGAGGACATATGAGCGTCCCCTCCCGAGTCACCATCGTTGAAGTCGGCCCGCGCGACGGCCTGCAGAACGAGAAACTGACGCTATCGCCGCAGATACGGGCCGAACTTATCAATCGTCTCGCCGCTGCAGGACTGATCCGCATCGAAGCCGGCAGTTTCGTTTCGCCCGCAGCCGTGCCGCAAATGGCGCGCACCGATCAAACGCTTGCGCTGGTCTTGAAGCAAAATCTGCGTCTCGCCGTGCTCGTTCCAAACCTTCGTGGACTAGCCGACGCCTTCGCCGCCGGGGCGGATGAGATTGCGGTATTCGCCGCCGCTTCCGAGACCTTCTCGAAGCGCAATATCAACTGCTCGATCGAGGAAAGTCTTCAACGATACGCCGAAGTGGTCGCAGAGGCGCGCCGCCATGGCGTCGGCGTGCGCGGCTATGTCTCTTGCGCCCTGGGCTGTCCTTACGAAGGAGCCGTTGATGGCGCAAGGGTCGTATCGGTCGCCGGCGCGCTTCTCGAGATGGGCTGCTTCGAAGTTTCGCTTGGCGACACCATCGGCGTTGGCGCGCCGCTGGAAGCCTGCCGTTTGGTGGAGCGCGTGGCGAGGGTTGCGTCGCTCGACAAAATCGCGGTGCATTTCCATGACACCTACGGACAGGCGCTCGCCAATATTTTCGCCTGCCTCGAAACCGGCGTCTCGATCGTCGACAGTTCGGTCGCTGGCCTCGGCGGCTGTCCCTTCGCGCCGGGCGCGGCGGGAAACGTCGCGACCGAGGATGTCGTCTATATGCTGCAGCGAATGGATGTTGAAACCGGCGTATCGCTCGATCGCCTCTTAGCCGCTGGGGCATTCGCCTGCGCGCAACTCGATCGCGCGCCGGCGAGTAGCGTGGCGCGAGCCTATGGCGCACGCGGCATGAACGCCGACAGCTTGTCAAAAGGCTTCGCCGCGACAGATTTATGCTCGACGACTCGTGGTAAATGACGCCATGTCCTCCTATTCTGAATTGAGCGCCGAGCACGAGGCTATCCGCGAGATGGCGCGAGACTTTGGACGTGATCGCCTCGCGCCCTTTGCGCTCGATTGGGACCGCGAGCATGTCTTCCCTGTCGACACGCTACGCGACGCCGCGGCGCTTGGCATGGCTGGCATCAATGTGCGGGAGGCGTCGGGCGGCACCGGACTGACTCGCTTCGATGGCGTGCTGATCTTTGAGGCTCTCGCGATGGGCTGTCCGGCGATCGCCGCCTATCTCTCGATTCACAACATGTGCGCCACTCTGATCGACGCGTTCGGGAGCGAGCGTCAGATCAACAAATGGCTGCCGAAGCTCGTGAAGATGGAGCTTCTATCGAGCTACTGCCTGACCGAGTCCGGCAGCGGATCGGATGCGGCGGCCTTGCGCACGCATGCGACGCATAGGGACGATCATTATGTCTTGAACGGCGCCAAACAATTCATTTCGGGCGCCGGGGCGGGCGGTGACGATCATCTCTATGTCGTCATGGCGCGAACCGGTGAGTCAGGCGCGAAAGGCATATCGGCTTTCGTCGTCGAAGGCGGAACGCCGGGTTTGAGTTTCGGCGCGATCGAGCGAAAAATGGGATGGAACGCCCAGCCGACGCGCGCCGTCATCTTTGACGACTGCCGCGTGCCTGCCGAAAATCTTATCGGAGGCGCGGGCGACGGGTTCAAGATCGCGATGGCTGCCCTCGACGGCGGTCGTCTGAACATCGCCGCCTGTTCGCTCGGCGGCGCGCAATCGGCCTTCGATCATGCGCTGCGCTACATGAGCGGCCGTAAAGCGTTCGGCCGCGCGCTCGACGAGTTCCAGGCGCTGCAGTTCCGGCTCGCCGACATGGCCACGCAGCTTGAAGTTTCGCGCACCTTTCTGCGGCGGGCGGCGGCGGCGCTTGACGGCAAGGCTCCCGGGGCCACGACTTTATGCGCAATGGCGAAGCGCATCGTCACCGACGCCGGCTTTGCCGTCGCCAATGACGCGTTGCAGCTTCACGGCGGCTATGGCTATTTAAGCGAATATGGAATCGAAAAGATCGTTCGCGATTTGCGCGTTCATCAGATTCTGGAAGGAACGAATGAAATCATGCGCGTCATCATTGCGCGATCGTTCCTGACGTAACAACATGGACATCATCGCTTCGCGCGAAGGTCGCCTCGGACGCATCGTCCTCAACAGGCCGCAGGCCCTCAATACGCTGACACTGCCGATGGTGCGGGCGTTTCGGCGCGCCCTCGATGAGTTCGGCGAGGACGATGACGTTTGCGCCGTTCTCGTCGCTGGCGCGGGCGGTCGCGGTCTCTGCGCCGGCGGCGACGTGAGAATTCTTTACGAGCTGGAGATTGGGCAGAAGCGGCGTTTCGCCGATTTCTGGCGCGAGGAATATGAGCTGAACGCTCGTATTGCCGCCTTTCCCAAACCTTATGTCGTGATCATGGATGGAATCGTCATGGGCGGCGGCGTCGGCATTTCCGCGCATGGCAATCGGCGGGTTGTGACGGAGCGCAGCCGGATCGCGATGCCGGAGGTGGGCATCGGATTCTTTCCTGATGTGGGCGCGAGCTGGCTTCTCTCCCGAGCGGGCGCGGTCGGGGCTTACATGGCGCTGTCGGCGGCGTCGGTGACGGCGACCGACGCCATCGACGCCGGTCTTGCCGATCTCTTGATCCATTCGAAAGATATCGAGCGGCTGATCGGGGAACTCGAAGTGATCGGCGTCGCCGAGGATGTGGACGCCGCCATGCGGCGTCTCGCGCGCCGGCCGGACGACGGTCAGCTCTTGCCATACAGCCGACTACTCGACGAGGCGACCGCGCAGGAGAAGGTTACCGATGTGATCGCGGCCTTCGAGCGTGAGGGATCGGAATTCTCCGTGCGCGCCGCTGACGACATCGGGTCGAAGTCGCCGACGGCCTTGAAAGTCACGCACGCATTGCTCCGGCGCGCCCTGCAGGCTCGAGATCTCGAAACCTGTCTGACCAATGAATTCAAGGCGGCCTGTCGCATGCTCGAGACTCACGATCTTTATGAAGGCATTCGCGCGGCGATCATCGACAAGGACCGGCGGCCGAAATGGTCGCCGGACCGGCTCGACATGGTCAGCGACGCGGCGGTCGAAGAGATTCTCGGCGGCGATGCGACGCTGCGCCCGAAGTTTAAAAACTGGCATTCGTCGCCATATTCTCGTTGGAAGAGGTAACTCGCCAGCTGATGAGGAATTTATCATGAGCGCTGCCGCACCCATCGCCATCGTCGGCGCCGCGCGCACGCCGATCGGCGCGTTTCTGGGCGAGTTGAAGGATGTCGCTTCGCCGCAACTGGGCGCGCACGCCATCGAAGCCGCGGTGACGCGCGCCGGACTGGATCCAAACGACATCGACGAAGTCGTCATGGGCTGCGTTCTCTCCGCCGGCCTCGGCCAGGCGCCTGCGCGTCAGGCGGCGCTGGGCGCGGGGCTGCCTCAGTCGACCGGCGCGGTCACCGTTAACAAGATGTGCGGCTCCGGGATGAAGGCGGTGATGCTCGCCAGCGATCAGCTCGCGGCGGGAGGCGCGCGCATCGCGGTCGCCGGCGGCATGGAGAGCATGAGCAATGCGCCCTATCTGCTGGATCGCGCGCGAACCGGTTACCGCATGGGCCACCGCAAGGTCCTCGATCACATGTTTTTGGATGGCCTCGAGGACGCCTATGAAAAAGGCCGTCTGATGGGGTCGTTCGCCGAGGATTGCGCGACGGAATATCAACTTACCCGCGAGATGCAGGATGAATTTGCGGCGACTTCGCTGTCGCGCGCGCAGCGCGCCACAAATGATCAATCCTTCGCTCAGGAGATCGCGCCGGTCATGTTTGGCAAAGGCGCCAATGCGCGAATGATCGCCAGCGACGAACTGCCGGGCAAAGCCAAGGCGCAGGATATCCCGCGCCTCAAACCGGCGTTCAGAGAGGATGGAACGATCACCGCCGCCAACGCCAGCGCCATATCGGATGGGGCCGCGGCGCTGGCGCTGATGCGCGCCGACGAGGCCGAGCGTACAGGCGCGAAGCCGCTGGCGATCATTCGTGGCTACGTCACCGTCGCCGGCGCGCCGAGCCGTTTTTCCGTCATACCGATCGAAGCGATCCGAAAACTCATGGATCGAGTCGGCTGGACGACCGGGGAGGTCGACCTCTTCGAAATCAATGAAGCTTTTGCCGTCGTCGCCATGGCGGCGATACGCGACCTCGACCTGCCGCACGAGAAGGTCAACGTTCGCGGCGGCGCTTGCGCGCTCGGGCACCCGATCGGCGCGTCCGGCGCCAGAATCATTGTCACGCTTCTTTCCGCTTTGGAGGCGATGGGGCTGAAAAAAGGCGTCGCGGCGCTCTGCATCGGCGGCGGAGAGGCCACTGCCATGGCCATCGAACGGCTAAGCTAGCGTCAATGTCTCCTAACAGACTCTCCCATCGAAATGTTCACGCTCCAGCGCTCGCGTGTCTACAGTTCAGCGAGTCGCGGCGATGCGGCATGCATCCATGAACGTTCCGAAACTATCGATTCCGGACGTGTCGCGTCGTTCGATCGAGAGGAACGAACGATTCCGCCGCGCAACGACATCCGTCTCGAAATGAGAAAGAATCGAGACGTCGATTTCCCGCGTTGCGGCGCGAAATCACAAAAAAATCGTCGCGGCGCCGTGACGCCTCGCTTCGCCGCGCTACTTCGCTCATCAGGAGCGGGGCGATGGGAAACATTGAGATGGGCTTCGATCTCCCAGTAGATTTCGTCCAGCTGCTGTCGCCAAGCGGCGAGATCAGCAAGGCAGCCAGCAAATCGGCAAAGGACATTGACCGTCTGGTCCAATTCTATCGCGCGATGACGCGAACCAGGACTTTCGACAATAAGGCGATCAGTCTTCAGCGCACCGGACAATTGGGCACATTCGCCTCCGCGCTTGGTCAGGAGGCGATCGGCGTCGGAGCGGCAGCGGCGATGGAAGAGCGCGATGTGCTCGTGCCGTCCTATCGCGATCATGCGGCGCAATTCTATCGCGGCATGTCCATGTCCGAATGTCTGCTCTACTGGGGCGGCGACGAGCGCGGCAGCGATTTCAAGAACGCCCGCGGCGATTTTCCAAATTGCGTGCCCGTCGCCACCCAGGCGCCGCACGCGGTCGGCGCGGCCTATGCGTTGATGATGCGGAAGGAGGAACGCGTCGTCGTCACCTTCATCGGCGACGGCGGCACCTCCAACGGCGCCTTTTACGAAGCGCTGAATATGGCGGGAGTCTGGAAAACGCCAGTCGTCTTCATCATCAACAATAATGGCTGGGCGATATCGACGCCGCGAGAGCTCGAAAGCGCGGCGGAAACCCTGGCGCAAAGGCGGTCGCCGCGGGCATGGAAGGACGCCAGGTCGACGGCAATGACGTCATCGCCGTCCATGAAGTCGTGCGCCGGGCGATCGAAAAAGCGCGATCGGGCGGCGGACCGACGCTGATCGAAGCGCTCACCTATCGCCTCGGCGATCACACCACCGCCGACGACGCCTCACGCTACCGCGATCCCGAGATTGTTCGCGCGCAGTGGACGCGAGAGCCGATCGCTCGTCTGCGCTCCTACCTTGTCAGCGAAGGCGCCTGGTCGAAGGAGCAGGAGGCCGAGCTTCTCAAGGCGTGCGCCGAAGAGGTCGATCGGGAAGTCGCCGCCTATCTGAACGCTTCGCCGCTCAGCGTCGACGCGATGTTCGATCATCTATACGCTAAGCTGCCCGAGTCCATGCAATGGCAACGCGAGGAGGCGCGCCGCTTCGCGCAAACGAGCGGGAACGGCCATGGCTGAAATAACTTTGGTCGAGGCGGTCAATCTGGCGCTGGCCCGGGCGATGGACGAGGACGGCGACGTGCTCCTGCTCGGCGAAGACATCGGCGTCAATGGCGGCGTGTTTCGCGCCACCAACGGCTTGCAGGCGCGCTTCGGCCGCGCGCGCGTCATCGACACGCCTCTGGCCGAAGGCGGCATCGCCGGGGTCGCGGTGGGGATGGCGGCGATGGGGTTAAAGCCCGTCGCCGAAATTCAGTTTTCGGGATTCATCTATCCGGCCATTGATCAGATCATCAATCATGCGTCCCGCTTGCGCAATCGCACGCGCGGGCGGATGACCTGCCCGATGGTCCTGCGTTCGCCTTGCGGGGCCGGCATTCATGCGCCCGAGCATCACTCGGAAAGTCCGGAGGCGATGTTCGCCCATATGCCAGGTCTGCGCGTTGTTGCGCCGTCTTCGCCGGCGCGGGCGTATGGGTTGCTCCTGGCGTCAGTGCGCGATCCCGACCCAGTCATCTTCCTTGAGCCGACGCGGCTCTATCGCCTGTTCCGTGAAGAGGTCGTGGACGACGGCGTCGAGTTGCCGCTCGATGCCTGCTTCGTGTTGCGGGAAGGCACTGACGCGACGATCGTCACTTGGGGCGCGATGGCGCCCGATACGCTCGCCGCCGCCGAAAAGCTCGAAGAAGAGGGCGTTACGGTCGACGTGATCGACGTGGCGACCTTAAAGCCGCTCGACGTCGAAACGATTTTGCGCTCGGTCGAAAAGACCGGACGCTGCGTCATTGTGCATGAAGCGCCGCGCACGGCGGGTTTTGGCGCCGAGATCGCCGCCGAAATCGCCGAGCGCGCGCTCTATTCGCTGCTGGCCCCCATCAAGCGGGTCACCGGCTATGACGTCGTCGTGCCGCTCGCAAAATTGGAGAAGCAATATATTCCGAGCGTCGATCGCATCGTCGACGGCGTTCGCCAGGCGATGGAGGCGTCATGAACATTTTTCGTCTTCCCGATCTCGGAGAGGGGTTGCAGGAGGCCGAACTCGTGGAGTGGCGCGTCGCCGCCGGCGAGGACGTCAAAGTCGATCAGCCGCTCGTCGCAGTCGAAACCGCCAAGGCCGTCGTTGAAATCCCATCGCCTCTGGCCGGCCGGATCGAGCGGCTGTTCGCTTCCGCCGGAGACGTAATCCGGATCGGCGCGCCGCTGGTGGGCTTTGAAGGCGTGGGGGAGGATACTGGATCGGTGGTCGGCGCCGTTCAGCACGGGGCTGCAATCGTCCGCGACCAGCCGATATCCGTCAGTCACGGCGGCGGCGCGCTGCGGGCGACGCCTGCTGTGAGGGCGCTGGCGCGCAAGCTTAACGTCGATCTTGCCATGGTCACGCCATCCGGCGCCGATGGCCTCATCACTGTCCAGGACATCGAACGCGTGGCGCGCATCTTGAGCGAGACGGTAGCCGCCGAGCCATTGCGCGGCGCCCGTCGCGCGATGGCGCATAATATGGCGCAGGCGCAGGCGGAAGTGGCCGCCGCCACAATCGTCGACGACGCCGACATCAACGCTTGGGCTGCGGGGACCGATACGACCGTTCGTCTGATCCGGGCGCTTGTTAAGGCCTGCGCGGCGGAGCCTGCGCTCAACGCCTGGTTCGAGCCTCACGCCTTCGCACGACGGGTGATGAAAAAGATAGACCTTGGCGTCGCCGTGGACCTGTCCGAAGAGGGCCTTTTTGTGCCTGTCCTACGGGATGTCGGCAATCGAGACGCGCAAGACCTGCGTAAGGGGCTGGACAAGATGCGGCAAGACGCGGCGGCACGGCGCATTCCACCGGAAGAACTGCGCGGCGCGACCATCACCCTTTCGAATTTCGGCATGATCGCAGGACGCTACGCCGCGCCGATCGTGCTGCCGCCTACGGTCGCGATCCTCGGGGCCGGCCGAATGCGCGACGAGGTCGTCGCCGTCGATGGCGCGCCGACGGTGCATCGGATTGTGCCGCTTAGCCTCACCTTCGATCATCGCGTGGTGACCGGCGGCGAAGCCGGCCGTTTTCTCGCCGCGATTATTGCCGATTTGGCGCTTGCCTCGTAAAGCGGTCACGCGTCCGGCTGCGCTTGAGGATGCGCCGCCAAAAAGGCGGGGTGCGCGGCGCAGGCGGCGTCCACCGATTGGATGCGCGGGCAGTCGTCGAGCGGCACGTCGAAACGTCGCGCATTATAAACCTGCGGAATGAGACACAGGTCGGCAAGCGACGGCTCTGCGCCGAACGCGAATGGATCCGGAGCGATGAGCGCCTCGACTGCGGCAAGGCCCTCGGCGATCCAGCGTCTGCGCCACGCCACGATCTGGGCGTCCTTGGCGCCGAACTGTCTTTGCAACGCCTCTATGACTCGCAAATTTGCCAGCGGGTGAATCTCGCAGGCGATCGTCAACGCGACCGCTCGCGCTTGCGCCGCCATAACGGGCTCCTTTGGCAGCAGCGGCGGATCAGGCGTCAGCGCGTCAAGATAATCGATGATGGCCAGAGACTGGGTGATCAGCGTTCCGTCGTCGAGTTCGAGCGTGGGGACGATCGCCAGCGGGTTCTTGGCCCTGTAGCGGGGGGCACGCTGCTCGCCGCGCAGCAAATGGATAGGCCGGCGCTCGATGATCAGCCCCTTGAGCGCGATGGCGATGCGCACGCGATAGGCGGCCGACGAACGGAAATAGTCGTAAAGGATCATGGGCCTTTAACCGGGTCGGCGACGCAATATCTAAATAGCAGCTCAGCGAGAGCTGTATAGGCCTTGCCATGGACTCAATGTTTGGCGGCGCCGCAACGCCCGCCGAAAACCCGATGGGAACGGACGGATTCGAATTTGTCGAATTCGCTCATCCGGCCCCTGCGCAACTGGCGTCGCTGTTCGAGAAGATGGGATTCGCAGCGGTCGCGCGTCACCGCTCCAAAAATGTGACGCTGTATCGACAGGGCGAGGTGAATTATGTGCTGAACGCTGAACCGCACAGCTTCGCCGCCGAATTCCAAAAGGCGCACGGGCCCTCTGTCTGCTGCATCGGCTTTCGCGTCATTGACGCCGCCAAGGCGATGCGCCGCGCCGTGTCGCTTGGCGCCAAGCCGGTCGCATTCGGCGTCGGCCCGATGGAGCTGAACATTCCGGCGATCGAGGGCGTCGGCGGTTCGCTCATCTATTTCGTCGATCGCTATGGCGACCAGGGATCGATCTGGGACATCGACTTTCGGTGGATAGGGGAGCGTGATCCAAAGCCCTTTGGCGTCGGCCTCACGGAAATCGACCATCTGACGCATAACGTTCGCCGCGGTCGCATGGACGCGCTCGCCAAATGGTACGAGCGCATCTTCAATTTTCGTGAGATTCGCTATTTCGACATCGAAGGCAAGCTGACGGGCTTGCGCTCTCGGGCCATGACCAGTCCTTGCGGCAAGATCCGCATTCCGATCAATGAAAGCTCCGACGAAAAGAGTCAGATCGAGGAATTCCTCGACGCCTACAAGGGCGAAGGCATTCAGCACATCGCCTGCGCCTGTCGCAATATCTACGAGACCGTCGTCGCGATGCGCAGCAACGGGCTCGACTTCATGCCCGCGCCGCCGGACGCCTATTATGATGCGCTCGAGCACCGGTTGCCGGGCCATGGAGAGCCGACGCCGCGCCTCAAAGAGCTGGGCATCCTCATCGACGGCGTCACAACGGGCGCGCGCCGTCTCCTGTTGCAGATTTTCTCCAAGACGGTGATCGGCCCGATCTTCTTCGAATTCATTCAGCGCAAGGGCGATGAAGGTTTCGGCGAAGGAAATTTCCGCGCGCTATTTGAGTCAATTGAAGAGGATCAAATCCGCCGCGGCGTCTTGAACCGGGCGGCGGGCTGAGAGATGACGTCGACGCGCTATTTGCACGGCTTCGGCAATGAGTTCGAAAGCGAAGCCCTTCCCGGCGCCTTGCCGATCGGTCAGAACTCTCCGCAACGATGTCCTCACGGACTTTATGCCGAGCAATTGTCCGGCTCGGCGTTCACGGCGCCAAACCACCGCAACCGCCGCTCGTGGCTTTATCGGATCAGACCTTCGGTCCTTCACGCACGCGATCCGCACGAAGTTGCGAAGACCCACTGGAAGACCGCTCCCTGCCGGGAAGTCGAGGCGCCGCTCGGGCAGCTGCGCTGGGGCGCAAGAGACATCGCCGACGACGCCGGCTCCTTCATCGAAGGTATTCACACTATCGCAACCGCGGGCGATTGTGGGTTGAGAGTCGGCATGGCCGCGCATCTCTATCTCGCCGCCCAGTCGATGCGCGACGACTATTTCTACGACGCCGACGGCGAGCTGATGATCGTTCCGCAGCTAGGCGATTTGCGCATCTTCACCGAGTTCGGTCTCATCGAATGCTCGCCGAGCGAGATATGCGTTATTCCAAGAGGCGTGAAATTTCGGGTGGAGCTGGCTTCAAGGCCGTCGCGCGGCTATATCTGCGAAAATTACGGCGCGCCCTTCGCCTTGCCCTATCGCGGCGCGATCGGCGCCAATGGGCTGGCCAATCCGCGCGATTTTTTCACGCCGACGGCCGCATTTGAAGACAAGGACGCGCCTTGCCGCCTCACGATCAAATGGGGCGGCGGCTTTTATCGCTGCGATATCGATCATTCGCCGCTCGACGTCGTCGCCTGGCATGGAAATTACGCGCCCTACAAATATGATCTGCGCAAATTCTGTCCTGTCGGCGCCTTGCTCTTCGATCATCCCGATCCATCAATATTTACCGTCTTGACCTCTCCGTCGGACGAAAGCGGCGTGGGGAATGTCGATTTTGCGATTTTCCCGCCCCGTTGGCAGGTCGCCGAGCACACGTTCCGGCCGCCTTGGTATCACCTGAACATTATGAGCGAATTCATGGGTTTGATTTACGGACGCTATGACGCGAAGCCGTCCGGCTTCGAGCCCGGCGGCATGTCGCTTCATAATGCGATGCTGCCGCATGGTCCCGACGCGGAAGCATTCGAACAGGCCTCAGAAGCGGATCTCGCCCCGGCGAAGATCGACGACGCTCTCGCCTTCATGTTTGAATCGCGGCTGCCGTTCTATCCAACCGCTCTCGCTCTCTCGCTTGAAACGCTGCAGAAGGATTATGCCGACTGCTGGTCTGGCTTGAGCCGCCATTTCACTGGCGATGGCCCGTGAAGCTCGCCTCCCTCAAGAGCCGGCGCGACGGCGCGCTTATCCTCGTCTCGCGCGATCTCTCTCGCGCCGTTGCGGCAGGCTTCGTCGCGCCCACCCTGCAATCCGCGATCGAAGACTGGGAAACCGTGGCGCCGCAATTGCGGGCTTTGGCGGCGCGTCTCGAATGCGGGCTTCGCGAAAGCTTTCCCTTTCGCGAACAAGATTGCGCCTCGCCGCTGCCGCGCGCCTATCAATGGGCGGATGGCTCGGCCTACGTCAATCATGTCGCGCTCGTGCGAAAATCTCGCGGCGCTGAAATGCCAGAAAGTTTTTGGAGCGACCCTCTGATGTATCAGGGCGGCAGCGACGCGTTTCTCGGTCCGCGCGACGACATTCCCTTGCTCGATGAAAGGTATGAGCTCGATCTCGAAGCCGAGGTCGCCGTCGTTACCGACGATGTCCCGATGGGCGTTACGCCGGACGAGGCGCGCGATCACATCAAGCTTTTGATGCTGGTCAATGACGTGACCTTGCGGGGGCTTGTTCCGCCAGAGCTCGCAAAAGGCTTCGGCTTCTTCCAGTCGAAGCCCGCCTGCGCCTTTTCTCCCGTCGCCGTGACGCCTGACGAACTTGGCGACGCATGGGACGGCGGGCGACTCTCGCTGCCTCTCTTGTCCTTCGTCAATGGCGCGCCGTTCGGCCGGCCTGACGCTGGAAAGGACATGACCTTCGACTTTCCGCGCCTCATTGCTCATGCGGCGAGAACGCGGACGCTTGGCGCCGGAACGATCATCGGGTCCGGCACGATTTCCAATAGTGGCGCCGACGGCGGTCCCGGCAGACCGATTGCGCAGGGCGGGGACGGTTACTCCTGCATCGCCGAGCAACGCGTGGTGGAGAAGCTCATCGACGGCGCCCCGCAAACGCCATTCCTGAAGGCGAGCGACATTGTGCGTATCGAAATGCGCAACGACGAAGGCCGCTCGATTTTCGGCGCCATCGAGCAACGGGTCGTCAACGCCGAGCCATAGAGTTAGCAGGGGGATCGGATGAAGGGCTTCCTCATCCTGACGAGCGTGCGCAGCATCTGTCTCGAAGGACGAGGAAACCGTTCACCCAATGCCGCTGTATGACTAAGCGCTTCGCTTCGCGCGGAAATAATGGAAGTCGCCCCGCGAAATGATGCGATCTCCCGGCGCAATTTCATGTGGCGCGAAGTCCGAAGCGCCGCGCAGCCGATCATAGATCGCTCCAAAGTCCTGGTAGCCGTCTTTGAGGAGCTTCTCGAAGCTCTCGATGACGAAATAGGTCTGCTGAAAATCGCTGATCACGTAATTCGTTCGCATGACGCGTTCGAGATCGAAGGCGATGCGGTTTGGCGACGAGTCTTCCAGCGAAAAGATCGTCTCCGAAGGAGACGACATGATTCCGGCTCCGAAGATTCGAAGGCCCGCTGGCGTCGCGATCAGGCCGAACTCGATCGTGTACCAGTAAAGCCGCGCCAGATTATGCAGTTGGCCGCGCGCCAGCGCCCGTCTGCCGCCCTTGCCGTAAGCTTCGAGAAATTGCGCATAGGCAGGATTGGCGAGGAGCGGCACATGGCCGAATACGTCGTGAAAGACGTCAGGCTCCTGCAGATATTCGAGTTCTGACTCAGGGCGGATGAAGGCGCCGGCGGGGAAGCGCCGGTTGGCGAGATGATCGAAGAAGGCGTCGTCAGGAATGAGCCCCGCGACCGGAACCACGCTCCAGCCGGTAATTGCGCTCAATCGGCGGCTGAGATCCGCGAAATCCGGGATGCCGGATCGCGACAATTCGAGTTTCTGCTTCGCCTCCAGGAACGCGTCGCAGGCTCGACCCGGCAAGAGCTTCGCTTGCCGGGCAAACAGCCTGTTCCAGCGATCGTGCTCCTCGTCGCTATAGGAGCCCCAGTTCTGATCGATCGTCCAGTCCGCCTGCCGCGGCGCCTGCGCGTATCGATTCTTGCCTTCGCTCGTGAGCTGCAGTCCCATCGCGGAAGTCCGTCGCGGAAGCCGTCTCTCTCCAATATATAGGCGCAAAGCGCCCTCATGCGAGATGACATCGCGCGGACGCGCCTTAGATGAGCGAACATGGAAGAATTATCGCATTTTATCGGCGGACGCCGGGTCAAGGGCAAGTCCGGGCGTTTTGCTGACGCCTATGAGCCGATGACGGGAGCGACGATCTCGCGCGTGCCGCTGGCGAATCGGGACGAGGTCCGCGAGGCCGTCGACAATGCCGCTGCGGCGCAAAAGGAGTGGGGGGCGGTCAATCCGCAGCGCAGAGCTCGCGTGCTGATGAAATTTGTCGATCTGGTCGGGCAGGAGAAGGAAAAGCTTGCGGCGATTCTTGCGCGGGAGCACGGCAAGACGATCGCCGATGCGCAGGGCGAGATACAGCGCGGCGTCGAGGTCGCCGAATTTTGCATCGGCGTTCCGCATCTGATGAAGGGCGAATTTACCGATTCGGCGACGGCGGGCCTCGACGTCTATTCGATGCGCCAGCCGCTCGGCGTCGTCGCTGGCGTTACGCCTTTCAATTTTCCGGTGATGATTCCAATGTGGAAATTCGCGCCGGCGGTCGCCTGCGGCAACGCCTTCATCCTGAAGCCCTCCGAACGAAATCCGGGCGCTCCTTTGTTTCTGGCCGAACTGATGCTCGAAGCCGGCCTGCCGCCGGGCGTATTGAACGTCGTCAACGGCGACAAGGAAGCCGTCGACGCGCTGCTCGAAGCGCCTGAAGTCAAGGCCATCGGCTTCGTCGGATCGACCCCCGTCGCCGAATATGTTTATGCGCGCGGCGCCGCGCATGGAAAACGCGTGCAGTGTTTCGGCGGCGCAAAGAACCATATGGTGATCATGCCCGACGCCGACATGGACCAGGCTGTCGACGCTCTGGTCGGCGCCGCCTACGGATCAGGCGGCGAGCGCTGTATGGCGATTTCGGTCGCCGTGCCAGTAGGCGAAGAAACCGCCGACGCGTTGGTCGCTCGGCTCGAACCGCGCGTGGAAAATCTCCGCATCGGGCCGTCGACCGATCCTTCCGCCGATTTCGGCCCGCTAATCACGCGCGCGCATCTGGAGCGGGTCAAGGACTATGTCGCGCTCGGGGTCGAGGAGGGCGCCAAACTGCGTATCGACGGTCGCGGGTTCAAGATGCAGGGCTATGAGAACGGCTTTTACATGGGCGGCTGCCTGTTCGACGAGGTGCGGCCCGACATGCGGATCTACAAGGAGGAAATCTTCGGCCCGGTGCTGTGCGTCGTCCGCGCGGGCAGTTTTGACGACGCGCTATCGCTCGCGAACGATCCTGAATATGGCAATGGCGTCGCCATCTATACCCGCGACGGCGACGCGGCGCGCGAATTCGCCTCCCGCGTCGAGGTCGGCATGGTCGGCGTCAATGTGCCGATTCCGACGCCTCTCGCCTATTACACCTTTGGCGGTTGGAAGCGATCGATGTTCGGCGATCTCAATCAGCATGGGCCTGACGCCATCCGCTTCTATACGAAGACGAAGACCGTCGCGTCGCGCTGGCCAGGAGGCATCAGGGAAGGCGCGAGTTTCGTCATGCCGACCTTGTCTTAAGCCATGGCGCGCGCGGCCTTCATCGGTCTCGGCAATATGGGCCGACCCATGTCGGCGGCGCTGGCGCGCGCCGGCGTCGACACGCGTGGATTCGACCTCAATACGTCGCTCGTCGAAGCCGCCGCTCAACATGGCGTCGTCCCCGCAAGTTCCTTGCGCGATGCGATCGACAGCGCTGACGTCGCCATCACCATGCTGCAGAGCGGCGATCAGACGCTCGCCGTATGGCGCGAACTCGCGCCGCACGCGCGCGGCAAGCTCCTCATCGACTGCTCCACGATCGACATTGAAAGCGCGCAGGCTGCGCATCGGCTGGCGCAAGAGAGCGGCGCGCTCTCCGTCGATGCGCCGGTGTCGGGCGGCGTCGCCGGCGCGAAGGCCGCGACTCTGACCTTTATGTGCGGCGGGAAGGAGGAAGCTTTCGCGGTGGCAAGGCCCATTCTCGAACATATGGGCGCGCATGTGCTTCATTGCGGCGGCGCGGGAATGGGGCAGGCCGCAAAAATCTGCAACAATCTCATGCTCGGCGTGACGATGATCGCGACGGCGGAAGCCTTCGTCCTCGCCGAAAGGCTTGGACTGTCCCATCGGGCGCTGTTCGAGGCGGCGTCGATATCCTCGGGCCAGTCTTGGTCGCTCACCAGTTATTGCCCCGTGCCGGAGATGGTTCCGGCCTCGCCAGCGAATAATGACTACAAGCCGGGCTTCATGACCGCCTTGATGCTGAAGGACCTAAGGCTCGCGCAGGAGGCGGCGGCTCAATCCGGCGCGGCCTCGCCGCTCGGGGCCGCCGCGACGCAGCTCTATGCTCTCCAACAAGCAGCGGGCCAGGGCGGCTCGGATTTTTCGAGCATCATCCAGCTCATTCGCGGCGAACAGCGTGAAGGGTCACAATCTTGATGTTGAAATAGAGGCGACATAGCGTGCGCCTATAGCTACGCGTCAAGGGCAATCCCATTCTGTCCACGTCCTAAAAGGAGGCGACACATGTCGAATCATTTTACCGGTCTCAGTCTCGGTCCGCCGCTTGGCGATCAAAGATTGGATCTATGTGATCTCTATGCGTTCCAATCGCCAAGCGATCCTTCGCGGACGGCGATCATTCTCAACGCCAACCCCACCTGCGATGAGTTTCATCCTGAAGCCATCTATCGGCTCAACATCGACAATGACGGCGATTGCTTGACCGATATCGCAATCACCTATGTGTTCGCGCCCAAGCAGAACGGCCGGCAGACCTTCGACGTCTACCTGGCGCGCGGCGCTGAGTCGCGTTCCCCTGAGCCCGTTGGCGAAAAGATCGTCTCCGGCGCAGAGGTTTCCTTCGGCGCCAAGCCGAATATCGTCCGAGCGGGCGATTTCACCTTCTTCACAGGCGTTCGCAGCGACGCGTTCTTCTTCGACTACGACGGCATTCTTGCCTTGTACGACACGTCCGGCGGCAGAAATTTCACAGCGCCGCATCTCGGCGGCAAATCTCCCTGGACCGGCAAGGATTCGAACACTGAGGCAAATATCCTGTCCACCGTGGTCGAGATGCCGACGAGCGCTCTCGGCGGCAAACCGGGGGTCCGAATCTGGGGACGCTGCAGTGTGCGTCGCGACGGCAAATTGATCCACGCCGACCGCGCGGGCCATCCGTCGGTCAGCAGCTTCTTCAATACCGACGAAACGAAGGAAGAATATAACGCCAGCGAGCCCGTGAACGACCGCAAGCGCTGGCTCGAACAGTTCATCCATCTCATGGGGCACACTGGCGACTACACGAGGGATGAGGCGATCAAGGCGATCGACGACCATGGCATCCTGCCGGATATGCTCAGCTTCGATCCCACAAAACCCGCCGGTTACCCGAACGGCCGCACTTTCACGGATGACGTCATTAATTTCCGGCTGTCGTTTCTTTCAAAGGGCGACATTCCCCCGGATGGGTTGAGCCCGCATACTGACACTTTGCAAGAATTCCCCTACATCGGAGCGCCGCACCAAAAGTAGGTGGCAGGCCTAAAAAAACGGGCGCGCTGGCGGCGCGCCCGTTTTTGCGTCCCTTGCGCGGTTCAGAATTACCGATGCGCGCGGGTCTTCTTTGGGGCGGGCGCGGCCGGCGGCGGCGGCGGTGGCGGCGTCACCGGCATATATTGCAGGCTGACATTGCCCAAGCCGGCGGAAAGATTTGCGCCGGTGCCTAAAGAGACGGAAAGCGGCTGCAAAGAGATCGTCTTGTTCGAGCCGCCAACGAGAAGAGCGCCGCCTGCGCCTGCTCCAATCGCGAGCGACCCTTCAGCGCCGACATAATCTCCCGCCAGTGCGCCGGGCGCGACGTTGTTGGTGGCCGCAAGCACATTCCAAACGAGCTTGCCCGGACCGCTGATGCCGATATTGGCGCCGACATTAGTCAACCGGCCGATGTAATGCTGGGGCGGGCTGCCTTTGGCGTCCGTGTAAACGCAGTCGAGCGCCTGATTCTCTATGATGATCATGCCGACGCCGCCGGAGACATGGCAAAGAAGGGTGCCGACTTGCACGGATTGCGCCATGGCGGCGCTAGGCGCAAGGGCGATGGCGAAGGACATCGCGCAAAATGCGCGTCCGAGCGAAATACGAGACATTATTGAACTCCATCGATGGTTGCGGAATCTACCGCGCGGGCGGACTCTAAAGGCGAAAATTCGAAAAAGTAAGCCTGCGGCGAACCCGTTGAACGACCGCTGAAATGTCTGCGCACAGGCGAATCGCCGCAAGTCCAATGCGATGAAGCGATCGAATCGCGAGCGTTAATGCGCCGGCGATGAGGCGCCCTCCCCGAGCCGGACCCGACTCAACAGAAAGGCCAGCGGCACGATGGCCGCCGCAACGAGCGTCAGAGCGTAGAAAACGTCGATATAAGCCAGATGGGACGCCTGCGCCTGCGCCTGACGGCCGATCCAGGCGAGGGCTTGCCGGCGCGCTTCCGACGCCGAGCCGCCGAGCGAGAGAAAATAGTCGGTGGCGCGGCGCAGCGCCTCCTGAAATTGAACATTGGAGGGAATCGCATTTTCCGCCAGCCGGCTCATATGGACTTGTTCGCGGCGCGACAACACGTTCTGCGCAAGCGAAACGCCCATCGACCCGCCGACATTGCGCGCGACGTTGATGAGCGCGGACGCCTGGTCCGTCTTCTCGGGCGGAAGGCCCTGGTAAGAGGCCGTCGTAATGGGGATGAAGATGAGCGGCAGACCGATTCCAATGTAGATGCGCGTGCGGGCGAAATACCAGAAGTCGAGGTCGCCATAGAGATTGGTAAGATTGTAGATCGAAAGGGCGACGACGGCCGCGCCGGTCATGATCAGATATTTCGGCTGCACGCGTCCCGATAGCCGCCCGACGACGATCATCATCGCCATGGTGACTACCCCGCCGGGCGATAACACTAGGCCCGCAAGAGTCGCCGTATAGCCGAAGGAGAGCTGCAACAGCTGCGGCAAAATCTGAGTGGTTGCGATGAGAACTGCGCCGACCGCCGTCATTACCAGGAAACAGGCGCCAAATTGCCGCGTCGCGATCATCCGAATGTCGACCACGGGGTTCTTGCGCGTCGCTTCCCACGGAATCATCAGCACAAAGGCGGCGGCTGAAACGCCGGCGAAGCCGACGATGAAATTCGAGCCGAACCAATCGTCGCGCTGCCCGCGATCGAGCACCACTTCGAGCGCGCCGAGAAAGGTCGAAACGAGAAGAAATCCGACAAAATCAAAAGGCGGCGCGCTTGGCCTGACATCCGGATCGCGCAGTACGGCGGCGACCATCGCGATCGACAAAAGGCCGATGGGACCGTTGATCAGGAAACACCAGTGCCAGGAATAATTGTCGGAAAGCCAACCCCCTAACGTCGGGCCGATGACGGGCGCGACCACGACCGCGATGCCAAAGAGCGCGAAGCCCTGTCCGCGCTTTTCCGGCGGGAAGGCGTCGGCGAGAATCGATTGCGACACGGGCACCATGCCGCCGCCGCCAAGGCCTTGCAGGACTCGAAAGAAAAGCAGCGAGCGGATGTCCCAGGCGAAGCCGCATAATATCGAGCTTGCGGTAAAGAGCGCGAGACAAATCAGAAAAAACGGCTTCCGACCCAGCGCCTTCGCCAGGTGGCTGCTCGCGGTCAGAATGACTGCATTCGAGATGAGGTAGGTCGTCACCACCCATGCGGCTTCGTCGGGCGATACGGCCGTGCCGCCGGCGATATAGGGCAGGGCGACATTGGCGATGGTCGTATCCAGCACTTCCATGAAGGTCGCGACCGAGACGACGACGGCGATCAGCCAGGGATTGGGCGCATCCGGCGTTGTCGCTGGCGCGGCGCCGCTCACAGCAGGTTTCTCAGCCGTTCGTAAATCGAAGGCTGTGGATCGATGCGAACGGTGGGGACGACGGACATGCCGGGGCCCAGCGCGACGTCGGAAGGGACATTGTCGATCGAGATTTTTACCGGCACCCGTTGGACGATCTTGACGTAATTACCCGTCGCATTCTGCGCCGGCAGCAGCGAGAAGGCCGTGCCGGAGCCCGGTTGAATGCTGACGACCCTCCCCGAGAATTCGCGTTCGGGATAGGCGTCGACGCGCATGCGAACCGTCTGTCCCGGCCGCATCTGGTCGAGTTGCGTCTCCTTGTAGTTCGCCGTCACCCAGATGTTGTCGGGAACGAACATCGCAAGGCTTGCGCCCGCCTGCGCCAGTTCACCGACCGCCGCCGTCAATCGAACGACGCGGCCGGCTTCTGCCGCCGTCACCGTCGTATAGGAGAGATTGAGGCGCGCCTTGTCGACCTGTGCGCTGGCCTGGGCGATCTTCGCTTCCGCTGAATTGCGCTGCGCCTCCAATGAATGAATCTGCGCGCGCGCCGCCTCCACTGCGTCGCTGGCGCGTTCGCGGCGCGCCTGTTCCTGGGCGAGCTGCGACGAGGTCTGCTGCTGACGCTGGACCGTGCCGGTGCCGCGCTGCACTAGCGTGCGGGATCGCGTCGCTTCCTGCTGCGCGAAACGCAGCGCAGCCTGAGACTGCTCGACTTGCGCCTCGGACGCGCCGATCTGGGCGCGCTGGGCGGCGATTTGCGCATCAAGATTCTTGGCGGTCGCCTGCGCCGCTTCCAGTTGAGCCTCGGCATCGGCCAATGCGATGCGATAGTCCCGCCGATCGATGCGCGCGATGACGTCGCCGGGAGAGACATGTTGATTATCGGTCGCCTCGACGGCGATAAGGTACCCTGAGACCTTCGGGGAAATCGAATATTGCCTGGCGTCGATAAAGGCGTCGTCAGTCGACTCGAAATGCGAGGCATAATTCCAGTAGATGAATGCGCCGAGCCCAAGAAGGATGAGCGCGAGCGCGCCGACGACAACGAACTCGGGATGGCGTCGAACAAATCCCGCTCTGTCGTTGCGCGACGCGTCGCGCTCGGGTCGAACCTCTCTGTGCGCGCGCGGCGCTGTCCCGGCCTCGGTCATTCATGACTCCGCGCGCCAAAGCGTTCTGGCATCCCGCCGAGCCAACGCACGCGAGCGTTACAGCCTGCCAATCAGCGCCATGACGACGACGATCGCCAACAGGGCGCCGATCAGGCCGCCGGGGCCATATCCCCATCCAGAACTATAAGGCCATGTCGGAAGCGCGCCGAGCAGCAGCAGCAACAGGACAACGATCAGGACAGTCGAGAGCATGGATGAACTCCTTGGCCACCGCGCATTCTGCGCGACCTGTCATCGCAACTCTCACGCTGGACGAATGTTCCTTGCCAGCCGCTCAGCGCAGATATGGTGGAATTGGCTCTGCTTGTTTTCGAGTCTCGCGCGCCTAGTTCAACTGAGAGGCGCCGCGACGAAGCGGAAGCCAAACAAAGAACGGCTCGCGACCTCGGATGTAAAGGCGCGAGCCGTTTTTGCGTTGCGTATCCTAAGGATTGACTGGCGTTGCCGGCGCGATATTGAGACGCGGGTCGTCTTTGGGATCGTAATAGTATCTTCCACGGTCCGGCCGCATTGA
The DNA here is from genome assembly GCA_046349135.1 of Methylocystis sp. Taxonomy (GTDB): domain Bacteria; phylum Pseudomonadota; class Alphaproteobacteria; order Rhizobiales; family Beijerinckiaceae; genus Methylocystis. The sequence continues at coordinate 45,285 of JAXMCY010000007.1, forward strand.
TCTGAAGAACCGAGTCCTCGTCGACGAAGACGTAATGCAGCACGCCGGCAGGCATCGAGATAAAGCTGCCGGCAGGAAGTTTTTCAATGCTGGCGCGGTCGGCTGACTGCCCCCTGCCGAAGCTGAACGCGCCCGAAATAATTGTCACGAGCTCCGCCTTGGGATGCGTATGCGGCGGCACGCGATAGCCCTTCGGCGCCCTGATTCGGACGACGAAATCCCCTTCTTTTGCCGGATCTCCGTAGAGCACCGCCATTTCGGCGCCACCGGGCAGCGATGTCGGCGCCGGCGCCCATTGGATGTCGCTTGGAAGAAAAGAGCGATGCGTGTCGACCGTTCCGGCCTGAGCCAATCCGCCTGCGGCGAGAAGCCCCGCGAATAGAATCCCTAACCTTGCTTTCATCGGTCTCTCCTGTCGCGCTTTTGTCTTCTCAAGCGGCGCTGCAGTCTCATCGGCGTCGCATACGGATCGACACATATAGGGCGCGATTGCGGAGTCAGCCCCACCAGAAAATCGCGGCGACGATAATGTAGAGACCGACCAATGCCGCCCCGTCGACCATGTCCGCCTTGCCGTCGACAGTCACGACCGTGACCACCAGCACCGAAAGAAACAAGGCCGCCGCGAGGATCGGCGGAATGGCGAGCGTGAACGGCGCCGCGCCGCCCATCGCAAAGCTGACAAGCACCAGGATTGGAATAAGCGCTACCGCCACTTGCAGCGCTGAGTTCAGAATGACGCTGACGGCAAGATCGGCCTTGCCCTGCGCTGCGAGCCGGACGCCAACGACATTCTCGACCGCGTTGCCGGCGATAGCGACGATAACGAGACCGGAAAAGGCTTCGCTGACGCCTAGCGTTTCAATTGCGGGTCCGAGCGCCTCGACAAACCAGTCAGACACAAAGGCGGCGGCCGCGCCGCAGGCCGCGAGAACGGCTATTGCCGCGCCGAGCGACCAGGCATCTGCTCGAGCATGAGCCTCAGCCGGCAGCGCTCGCTGCCCCTGTCTGAGCATGGCCTGGGTGAGCACAACAAAAACGAAAAGAAGCACGACCGCGCAGATGACCGCGAGCTCCTGTTCATGCGCGCCGCTGGGTAGATGCAGCTCCTGAGCGAGGGTCGGCAATACCAGCGCCGACACGGCCAGAAGGAGCAGCGTCGCGATCATGCGCGGCGTCTGGCTTTCGAAGTGAAGTACGCCGACCCTTAACCCGCCGGCCATGAAGGCGAGCCCCAGGACAAGCAGCGCGTTCGAGAGAATGGAGCCGATCAGCGAAGCCTGAACGACGGTCAGCAGGCCGGCTCGAAGCGCGAAGATGCAGACGAACAACTCCGGGAGATTTCCGACCGCCGACTGAACAATCCCTGTCGCGGCGGGCGAGAGATGGTTACCGAGTTGGTCGGTGGCTTCGCCAATGACATGCGCAACGCTCGCCAGCGCCAAAGCCGACGCGACGAAGTTAAAAACCGGCCCGGCGTCGGTGAAATGCAGCGCCGCGGCGACTCCCACAAGTCCGGCTGCAGGCGCCATCGTCGCGAGGACTTTCCCGTAGCCGGCTGCGCTCATTGCTTTTTCTCTCTGTTCGAGGGGATGCGACCGCGGGCGGTCGACGCGCGTGAAGAAGGCTGAGAACACGATTCAGCGTTTCGCATGGATGGAGCCGTCGGCGCGATCAATCCGTCTGTCTTGGCGTTCTGCCGAGTCGCTTTTCCAACTCGACGATCCGTCGCGTTGTCTCCAGAACCGTGTCGGGGTTGAGGCTGATCGAGTCGATTCCCAGCCCTACGAGGAACTCGGCGATTTCCGGATAATCCGAGGGCGCCTGACCGCAGATTCCGCAATGACGGCGGTTACGCTTGGCGCCTTCGACCGCCAACCGAATAATCTCTTTAACGCCCTCGTCGCGTTCATCGAAGTCGAAGGCGACGATTTCCGAGTCGCGGTCGACGCCGAGCGTCAGTTGCGTCAAATCGTTCGAGCCGATCGAAAATCCATCGAAGTGTCTCGAAAATTGATCGACCATCATGACGTTGTTTGGAATTTCGCACATGACGTAAATTTCGAGTCCGTTCTTGCCGCGTTGGAGACCAAGCTCGCCCATCAGAGAAAGAACCTTCTCCGCTTCTTCGATGCGGCGGCAGAAGGGAATCATCAGCTTGACGTTCGTCAGGCCCATGTCATCGCGCACGCGATTCATCGCCGCGCATTCAAGCGCGAAGCCGTCCCGATAGGCGGGGTGCGCATAGCGCGCCGCGCCGCGAAAGCCGATCATTGGATTGGCTTCACGAGCTTCGAAAACGGCGCCGCCGAGCAATGACGCATATTCATTGCTCTTGAAGTCGGACATGCGCACGATGACCGGCTTCGGATAGAACGCCGCCGCGATCGCGCCGACTCCTTCCGACAGCCGCGTCACGAAGAATTCGCCGGGGCTCGCGTAATTAGCGGTCAGTCTCGCAATTTCGGCGCGTTCGTCCGCTTCAAGCCGCTCAGGATGCGCGAGCGCCATCGGATGCGCCTTGATCGAATCCGCGATGATGAACTCCATGCGCGCGAGACCGACGCCATCGTTGGGCAGCGCCGCAAGGCCGAAGGCGATGTCCGGATTGCCGACGTTCATCATCACGTGAGTGGCCGGCTTCGACAGAGTCGACAGATCGACTCTTTCGACGTCAAAGTCGATGCCGCCTTCATAGACCTTTCCGACGTCGCCCTCGGCGCAGCTCACCGAAATCAGGTCGCCGGTGCGGATGAGGCGTGTCGCTGCGTCAGTGCCGACGATCGCCGGAATGCCAAGTTCGCGCGCGACGATCGCCGCATGGCAGGTGCGGCCGCCGCGGTTTGTCACGATGGCCGCGGCGGATTTCATCACCGTGCCCCAATCGGGCGAGGTCGTGTCGGCGACAAGAATCTCGCCCGGGATGAACGTGGAGAGTTCGCTGGCGTGCTCAATCACCCGCGCCTTGCCGCTGGCGATCTTCGCGCCGACCGCGCGTCCTTCGACGATCGCTGCGCCGTGTTTCGTCACCTTGTAAATTTCGGCGATGTTTCGGTCGCGGCGAGACGCGACCGTTTCGGGTCGCGCCTGCACGATGTAAAGCCGTCCGTCGACGCCGTCCTTGGCCCATTCGATGTCCATTGGACGGCGCGCGCCGGCTTTGGCGCTATAATGCTCCTCGATCGTCATGGCCTGCCCGGCCAGCGTCAGCGCCTCGTCGTCGGAGATGCAGAATTTCTCTCTTTCCTTGACGTCGGTCGGAACGTTCCGCGTCGTTGCTCTCCCGCGATCCGAGAACACCATCCGGATTTTTTTTGCGCCGAGCGCGCGCTTCAAGATGGCGCGCTTGCCCAGCCGATAGGTCGGCTTGAAGACGTAGAATTCGTCCGGATCGACCGCTCCCTGCACAACATTTTCGCCAAGACCGTAGGCGCCGGTGATGAACACGACATCCTCGAATCCGCTTTCGGTGTCGATCGTGAAGACCACGCCGGATGCGGCCAAGTCCGATCGCGCCATTTTCATCACGCCGACGGAGTTGAACACTTTGAAATGATCGAAGCCGTTGTCGATTCGGTAGCGGATGGCGCGGTCGGTGAACAGGCTCGCGAAGCAGTGGCGAACCGCGTCGAGAACGGCCGCGGCGCCACGTACGTTGAGATAGGTGTCATGCTGGCCGGCGAAACTTGCGCTCGGCAAATCTTCTGCCGTTGCCGACGAGCGCACCGCGACCGTCAGGTCGTCGCCGTATTCCTCGGTGAGTTGGGCCAGAGCGCTGCGAATTTCGGCTTCCAGATCTGGAGGCGTTTGCGCGCCGTAAACGATGTCGCGCGCCGCCGCCGCCCGTTTCGCGAGATCGTCGACGTCAGATGGATTCAGTCCGTCGAGCGCCGCCTTTAGAGAGGGCCACGCGCCAGCCTGGTCGAGCACATAGCGATAGGCTTCGGCGGTGACGGCGAAGCCGTTGGGCACCAGGATGCCTTTCGCCGTCAGCTCTCTGTACATTTCGCCAAGCGAAGCGTTCTTGCCGCCGACGAGCGGCACGTCGGCGATGCCGACCTCGCCGAAAAAGCGAATAAAGCGCGCCGGCGACGGATGCGCCGGACGAGCATTGAGGGACTGGGCGGAATCGGCCGTTTCGGTCATGACGAGCTCTTTTTGGCGGGGCTATATGTCATTAGCCTATAGGGCGGCAATTATTGCAGGCGCGAGGCGATCGTGAGCACATGCACAGAATTTCTTTGCTCCGGGCGTGTTTCCCGTCGCATCGCCGTCCGTATTGGCTTAAGGATAGGCTTGTGGAGGCCGATTCTGTCCTATGAAAAACGCTTACCTCGCATGCCGCGGCCAAAACTTGACCTAGTGGTCGAGATTTGGCCGGATTCTTAACCATAATGGGAATCTGACCGGACGGCTGGCCAAATCCAGCTCGTGCTATTGAGGAGGGCGCTAAATGGATTCGCTGGATCTGGATCAGGTGATGGACGAAATCATCCCGAGGGGAGACAACAGGCCCCAGGCCCCGAATTATCCGGCCCGTCAGCGGCCGCGCGCGCCCGACGACGCCCTGGCGGCGCTAGATCTCGTGTCTCAGGCCGCCGCCGCCATACAAGAGCTTGAGAAGCAGTCTGCTCAGGCGGTGGCGCGGGCGCATACCACCGCCAATGCGGTGAGAGAGAAGCTGGAGCGCGCCGAAGAGCGCGCCGATCGGGCCGAAGCGGCGGTGCGCAATTCGGAAGCCGAGGTCGCCGAACTGTCCGCGGCGCTCGTTCATGCGCGCAACGACCTCGAGGCGATGCAGTCGTTGATCGAGGCGACGCAGGCCGAGCTTGGGGCCATGGAGCAGCGCGCGCTCGCCGCAGAAACGCGGGCGATAGAATCCGACGCCGCGGTACAAAGGATCGTCGACGCCATTCGGACGCAGCTTCCGGTCAAGGTCGCCGAGCAGGCCAAGCCCGCCGCCTGACGCGCAGATCTCGCGCTCCCTGAGTCGGCCGCCGCACAGATTTGGCGGCCCCATCGCGCCCTCAAAGCGGCGAGGCGTAGGCTTGCGCTCTAATTACGTTAGCTATTAAGGTATTGAATTTATTAATTAATCGATATCGAGCGCTGCGGCCCGATGCGGCTCGGCCCTCGAAGGTTCAGCCGCCAAAGAACCCCCGCATCGCCGCAAACAGGCCCTTCCGGCCTTCCGCAGCCGGGAGCGCTTGCATGGCGCTTTCGGCTTGGAGCCGCTCAGCGTCAAGCTCGACGCCGGCGCGCGCGACGAGCGCGGCGAGCGTCGGCGCTTCATGGGCCGGCGCCCACCCGCCGCTGCGCCGCAAATCGAGATAGGCGTCGAGCATGTCGGCGACGTCCGCCGCGCCGACTTGCTCGAAATGGGCGCGCGCCCGATCGACCGTATCGGCGTCGGCGATCTGGCGCGCGGCGTTTGTCGCTTCGCGCCGCACGCCGTCGTCGAGCGCCAGAGCGACGCGCGCCTCGCGCAGCGCAGCGGCTTCAGGCTCCTTAAAGAGCGCGCGCAGGAGCCGCGCCTCTTGCATGGCGTCGATGCCCGAAGGGGCCATGCCTCGGGCGCCGCAGGCGTCGAGATAACGCGCCAGGAGAGACGGCGCCCCGCGCGCCCCGGCGGCTTCGGGGCAGGGCCGCACGGACTGGGCGAATTCGCCGCCGCACGCAATCGCCGCCGCCAGCGCCGGGTCGGCGCTAAAAGCGCCATAGCCGCCGAATTGTCGTACTCGCGCGCGGGCAGGCCCGGTCGCGCCGATCACAAGCGCGGCGAAACTCACCTGGGCCAGAGGCTCGAGCGCCTCCCACAGGCCAGGCGGCTCGAAGCGGGCGGCGACCTCGGCGCGCGAGAGGGTGCCGTTGAGCGATGCGACAAGCTTGTCGCAGCGGCCTCTCAGCCCGGCGGCGCGCTCCGCCACGGCGCGGGCGGCGGCGCCGGTCGCGGCGCGCGCGCAGTCGGCGGCGCGGCGCATCAGCTCATCGACAAGTCCTTGGTCTTCCGTCGGGCGAAGCGGCGCGAGACCGTCGCCCTCGACCCGAAAAAGCCGGGCATAGGCGGGGCCGCCGGGGTCGACGGGCGTCACGCCGAGGTCTCCTGCCCCCGCCACCGGGCAGACGACGCCGATGTCGTCGCCGAGCGACGCGCCGTAAAACTCGATCTCCACCGTCTCACCCATGCCGGGCGCGCTCATTTCGCGGCTGCGGCGCAAGGCGATTCCGTCGACCGCCGCCTCTTCAGGATCGATGAGCAGCGAGAGAAGATTGCCGACGACGATCGGCTCCGCCGTTTCCGCGGCGTCAGGATGTTCCTGGGGATCTCCGATCGCCTGTCGCAGCTCCTCGATCGTGATCGGATCGACCGCTGGCTCTCCCGCGGCGCGCTGATCGAGGGTCCAGCCCTTCAGTCGTCGACGCTGGTTCATCGCCAAAACCACGCTGCATCGTCCGAGCAATTGGGCGCTCTCTTCGATTGAATCAGGAATGCGCAGGCGAAGGATGACGCGCGGCGGACCGGGCTCGCGCAGCCAATGCTCCATGACGGCGAAGGGCGCCTCGCGCGCGTCGCCCGCCGCCGAGGACTCGAAAGTCGCCGCCTCCAGGACGAGCCTGCTTTGATAGGCGGGAAAAATACGGCGCGCCGGCGCGAGGCGAATGACGATGGCGTTGTCGCCGCGTTCGACGGCGCGGCGATGGCCGATCGCCCAGACCAGTCTGGCGCCCGCGGTGGCGGTCTGCTCGCGCGAGAGCCTGTCGACGTCGCCGCGCGCGGGGAACGCCGCTAGTCGAAAGGCTGCAGGATCGGCGGCGCCGCCGTCCGGCAGCATCGTCAGCAGCAAGCGCCAATCCGCGCCTTGCGGCAGGTCGCGCTCCGCAACGAGCGCCAATCTGAGTTCGGCGCCGTCGGCGGCGATCAGCCGTACAAATTTGTGGTCGGGCGGCAGGTCAAGGAGAATGATGCGCGAGCGCCAGCGTGCGGCGTCGATGACGTCGACGAGGGCGGGCGCGCTGGTCAGGAACTCGTCGCGCGCAGAGAAGACCGTAAGTTCCGGACGAACCGCGGAAGCGGTCGCGCGATCGGCCCCGTCAAACCAACCGATGGCCAGTCTGCGGCGACCATCCCAAAAATAGTCGAACTGTTCCCTCCACATTGACGGCCGCGCCCAAGGGTTGGCATGGCGCCGCCGCCATGCGAAGCTAAAGTCAAAAGGCACCATATCCGTCCGAACAGCAGTCGCGCAATTCGCTGGGAACCGGCGTAGGTCGCCAAATCGTCCGGGCCATGCGACATCATCAAACAGAGGCATGACGTTGTTCCGCCACATACTGCGGGTAAGCGGCCACCGACCGGCGCATTCGCATTGGCGTCCAGGAATTCAGCGCGCGCAACGACTTAATGTGGAGCTTTGATGAAGATATTGATCACCGGGGGCGCGGGGTTCATCGGCTCGGCTGTCGCACGTGCAAGCATCCGCAAGGGCGTTGATCAGGTTCTCGTGCTCGACAAACTCACCTATGCGGGAAATCTCGCCTCTCTGCGGCCGGTCGCCGACAGCCCGCGCTTTTCCTTCTTGCAGGCCGACATCTGCGACGCTGGGGCGGTCGCGCGCGCTTTTGCCGATTTTCAGCCTGACGCCGTCATGCATCTTGCCGCTGAAAGCCATGTCGATCGCTCGATCGACGGGCCGGCCGCGTTCATCGAAACCAATGTCGTCGGCACCTTTGTCATGCTGCGCGCGGCGCTCGACTATTGGCGCCAGCTTGAACGCGCCCGTGCGCGCGACTTCCGCTTCATGCATATCTCCACCGATGAGGTGTTCGGCGCGCTTGGCGCGGAAGGCCTTTTCCGCGAAGACACGCCCTATGCGCCCACATCGCCCTATTCGGCGTCGAAGGCGGGCTCGGACCATCTCGTGCGCGCCTGGCGCCATACCTACGGTCTGCCGACGATCGTCACCAATTGCTCGAATAACTACGGCCCATATCACTTTCCCGAAAAGCTCATTCCGCTCACGATCATCAACGCGATCGAGGAGAAGCCGCTGCCGGTCTACGGCCGCGGCGAGAATGTGCGCGACTGGCTCTATGTCGAGGATCACGCCTCGGCGCTTATGCGCGTGGCGAGCGAAGGCGCGGTCGGCGAATCCTATAATGTCGGCGGACGCAACGAATGGCGCAATATCGACGTGGTCGAAGCGATCTGCGAATTGATGGACGAGTTCCGTCCGCGTCGCGCCGGACCGCATCGCGAACTGATCAGCTTTGTCGCCGACCGTCCGGGACATGATCTGCGCTACGCGATCGACGCTTCGAAGATCGAGCGCGAACTTGGATGGCGGCCGGCCGAGCGGTTCGAAACGGGTCTTCGCAAGACCGTGCGCTGGTATTTGGACAATCAGGATTGGTGGGGAGCGATCCGCTCGGGCGCCTATCGCGGCGAACGCTTAGGCTTGCTTGTCGATCAAGAAGAAGCCGTTGTCTGAAGCGCGAGTGAGGGACGCTTGTTCGAAGATTTGGAGCTTTCGGGGCTGAAGCTCATAACGCCCAAAAAATTCGGCGATGAGCGCGGATTTTTTTGCGAAACGCATAACGAAAAGACCTGGGCGAACGCCGGACTGAATTTCGACTTCGTACAGGACAACCATTCGCTGTCCCGCGACGTCGGCACGGTGCGCGGATTGCATTTTCAGACCGAGCCATTCGCGCAGGACAAGCTCGTTCGCGTGATCAGCGGCGCCATACTCGACGTCGCCGTCGATCTCAGGCGGTCGTCGTCGACCTACGGGCGTCACGTCGCCGTAGAGCTATCGCGGGAAAACTGGCGGCAATTGTTCATTCCTATCGGATTCGCGCATGGCTTCGTCACGCTCGAGCCCGACACGGAAGTGCTCTACAAGGTGACGAACTTCTATTCGCCGCAGCATGACTGCGGGATCGCCTGGGACGACCCAGACATCGGCGTGGACTGGCGGCTCGCCGGCTCCCGCGCCGTGTTGTCGGAAAAGGACCGCAAGTGGCCGAGGCTGCGCGATCTGGCGGAGGTTTTCGCTTAAGTGGGCAAGATGAAGCGCATCGCCGTCACCGGCCTCACCGGCCAAGTGGTCAGTTCGCTCATCGAGCGCGCGCCGAGAGGCGTCGAAATGCTGGCGCTCGGCCGCCCCAGCTTCGATCTTTCCTCTCGCGACATGATTCTGGCGTCGCTACGCAGCGTGCGCTGCGACGCGATCGTCAACGCCGCGGCTTACACGCAAGTCGATAAGGCTGAAAGCGAGCCGGACCTGGCGATGAAGGTTAATGGCGCGGGCGCAGGCTTTGTCGCCGAGACGGCGTCCGAGCTGAAAGTGCCGCTATTGCATCTTTCGACCGACTATGTGTTCGATGGGACGCTCGATCGCGCCTATCGCGAAGACGACGAGCCGCATCCGACCGGCGCTTACGGTCGTTCAAAGCTTGAAGGCGAAAAGCAGATCGCGGCGCGCTGCGACAATTGCGTCATCTTGCGCACCGCCTGGGTCTACAGCCCATTCGGGACCAATTTCGTCAAGACAATGCTGCGTCTCGGGGAGACGCGCGATGAAATCGGCGTCGTCGCCGATCAGATCGGCAATCCGACGAGCGCGCTCGATATCGCCGACGCGCTGCTCGCCATCGCCGAAAGACTGGTCGACGACTCAGATTCTCGCTTGCGCGGCGTTTTCCACATGACCGGAAAAGGCGAAGCGAGCTGGGCCGACATGGCGGAAGCGGTCTTTGCGGCGGCGGAGACCCAAGGCCGCGGGGCCGTCCGCGTCAGACGCATCGCCACCGCGGACTATCCGACGCCGGCGAGCCGTCCGGCGAATTCCCGGCTCGACAACGCCAAGCTTAACGCCAGTTACGGAATTGCGCTGCCGAACTGGCGCGACTCCGTCAATGCATGTGTCGCCCGATTAATTCACAACTGAGCAGGATCCCCATGCGCGGCATCATTCTGGCCGGAGGCAGCGGCACAAGGCTGCATCCCATGACGCTCGTGACGTCGAAGCAACTGCTTCCGGTCTACGACAAGCCGATGATCTATTATCCGCTCAGCACGCTGATGCTGGCAGGCGTGCGCGAAATTCTGATCATCACCACGCCGGAGGATCTGCTCTCCTTCAAGCGGCTGCTCGGTAGCGGCGCGCAATGGGGGCTCTCGCTGTCTTACGCCGTGCAGCCTCGGCCGGAAGGCTTGGCGCAGGCCTATCACATCGGCGCAGATTTCGTGGATGGCGCGCGCTCGGTGCTTATCCTCGGCGACAATATTTTCTACGGCCATGGGCTGCCGGACGCGCTGAGCGAGTCATCGCGAAGCGCGGCAACGGTGTTCGCTTACCATGTCCGCGATCCGGAGCGGTACGGCGTGGTTGACTTCGATCCGGCCGGCCGCGCGATCTCGATCGAAGAAAAGCCGCTCAAACCAAGATCGAATTGGGCGGTGACCGGCCTCTATTTTTACGATGAACGCGCGCCGCAGTTCGCGCGGCAGCTGAAGCCTTCGCCGCGCGGCGAATTGGAGATCACCGATCTTAACCGGATCTATCTGGAACTCGGCGAACTCCAGGTCGCTCGCCTCGGTCGTGGTTTCGCCTGGCTCGACACCGGCACGCCGGAAGCGCTGATCGAAGCAGGCGAATATGTGCGCGCCATCGAACAGCGCCAGGGACAGCGTGTGGCCTGTCTCGAAGAGATCGCCTTCAGGGCGGGGTGGATCGACGTCGCGGAGGCGCGCGCGGCGTCTTCGAAATTCTCCAAGAGCGGTTACGGTCAATATATTTCGCAGGTGCTCGCCGAGATCGAGCGCGACTTCTCGCCAGTCGAATCCAGCGGCAAAGCCACGGCCTGGCGCAGCGTCGCGGCGACCGCTCCGGGATCGAAGACACGCGTTACGTCAGCCGGCGGCGCCGAGTGACATTGGCGTGGGATGATGGCGCCGGCGAAAGGCTCCATGCGCCTGACAGCGTCCTCTATCGCATCGGCCAGCGACTTTGCGTCAAGTTGCGCGAGCGATACGATGTTGTCGAGTCGGTGGCGCAAATCCTTTCCTGCGAATGCGTTGGTAATTGTCGCAATGCCCGCTTCCGCCATTTCGAGCGGCGGATAGCTCGGGTGGGATGAGACCATCAGCGACACGCCGACGAGCGCGCGATTGAGATAGTCGGCATAGTCCTCGAGACGCGCTTTTCCGCCGACGGTCGCATTTTGGACCGGATAGAGAAGCGAATCCGGAAAATCTTCGCCCAGAAAAACAATGTTCCAACGGCTAGCGCGTATCGGATCGCGTTGCTGCCAAATGATCAGCGCCGCGCAGATCAGCTCGAAGGCGTTACGCGCCACGGCTGGCCGGCCGTATATGAGCATCGTCGGTTCACGCGGAACATTTGCAAGCCGCTCGCGAATGCGTTCGTTTAGTTCATAGGGAACATAATAGGCATTACGGAAGCGATATTTCTCGGTCATGACCGAGAAAAGCTCTTCGGAGTTGATGATCGCTATCGTCTGATCGCCGCAATGATAGGTCGCTTCGGCCAGACAGGACTTCGAGCCGTGGCCATAGAAATTCGGCTCATCGTCTTGAATGAGATAGATGAACGGCCGCGCGCCGCCGAAATAACGCGCCCGGTCGCGCTCCATGGCGAGGGCGAATTCCGCTGTCCACCAGGCGGTGGCGAAAAAAAAGTCGTTGGCGCGCAGGTTCAGCCTGCCGCCCTCCCGCTCATTCGCGTCGATGAGCGCCGCCGTCTCGTCGTCGAGGCTCGCCGCGTAAGGAGCCGGCCTGTAACCGGGCAGCGCTGCATAGGCGTCCGGCTCGATGTCCGCATCGGTCACCACGATGCGCGCGTCGAAGGCGTCGCCGAGTTCGGTCAAGAGTTTTGAAAAGAGCTTCATCGCTGTCGCAATCCCGCCGAAAGTCTGCTGCGGATTGACGGTCGGAGTCAGCAGCGTCAGGCGCGGCCGCTCGTTACGCGAGGGATAGGATAGGAGCGGTCGCGTCTCGGCGATCAATGTCGCATAAGGGTGGAAATTGGAGTCGACGCTGGCAAGCGAAGGTCGAAAGACCTTGAGTCGGTGCTTGACGACATCTTCGGGGGCGCGCACCGACAGCAAGGTATGGCCCATCGGATAGAGATCGCGCTGCGCGACTTTGAGCCATTCGAAACCGCGCGATTCGGCGATCATTAGCACACAGCGCTCGATCGCATGGGCGAGAGTGCCGTCGACCTGGCCGCTCTCTTGGGGAAAGTCGGCAAAGTCGATGTCGAGATCGAGCAGTGGACGAATCGCGGCGGTTCTTCCCCAGAACATGGAGCCGGAGGGAAATTCGAGCGTCAGATTCTTGTCGATCTCGACATTGATCCGCTTCAGCAGGCTTCGCGCCAGATCGTAGTCATAGCCCCAGTTCAAGATGCCGCGCAGTTCGAAGAGATGCTGGGGAAAAACGACGCCGAGCCTTGGATCGTCGAACAGCGACAAAATCGAGCGGACGATGGCCTCGGACCCAAGAAGATTGTCGAGGAGATAGTCGCGCCAGCGCGCCAGCGCCTCGCCGCCATGCGGCGAGCGCTTGGTGTGAAGGTGGATAACGAGCTCGTAATCGGCATAGACGTCGCGAAATCCGAAATATTTGGCGGCGATGTCGCGGCCGCGATTGGGACAGACGCGGATCAAGACCTTGCCCTTGCGCCAGTCGGCGCAGACCTTCTCGATCGCGCCTCTCTTTTCGTCGGTGTCGGTCGATATGCAGAGATCGAGCGCGCCGGGAACATTGCGCAGCTTTTCGAGCACGAGCGGCAGCGCATCCGGATAGAAGGCGTGCACGATCGCCACGATCGAGCGGGCGCGCTCGGGGCAGGCGTCGTAGGCGAAAGGCGTTTCGAGCGCGAAATCCATTTCGTTGACCGGGCGGCGGGAGGGAACCACCCCGTCCGGCTTGGTCAGTTCATAGGAGTAATAATAGCTGATCGCCGCCTGCCGTAGCGGGTCGTTGATCGGATTGCGCCGCCGGCCCAGCGGCGGATCGTACTGCGCCGCAATCTGCCGCAGCACGGCCCCGCAGGCGGCGCGCAGGCCTTGCTCGCGCAGAAATCGGGGGCCATCCCGCAAAAGATCGCGCGGCGCAAGGAATACGCCGACCGGAGAGTCGATGAGTTTCGCCAACTCGCGCATCGCCGCGCCATAAAGCGCCACGGCGCCCCGCGTCGTCAGGATAATGTAGCCATTCCGCAAATGGCGGCGCATCCATTGGAGGCGGGTCTCGGATTTTTTTTCCGTCATTGACGCCTTACACTTGGGCTTCGGTGATCGAGAGGCGATGAAAATATAGCAATTTCAACCATCGAGACTAAACAAAGTCTTCGGTTTCGCCATGACTTAGCCAGAAATTCGGCGTAACGAAAGGCCGCGCGCTGGGGGGCTGCGCCTGGGGGAAGGCGACGGATAACGACCGGCCGCCGCTCGGGAATCATGATCAAACTGGACAATGTTTTCAAATATTATCGCTCGCGCGGCCACAAAAAGGTCGTGCTCGACCATGTCAGCCTCGATTTTTCGGCCGGCCGGAGCTACGGCATTTTAGGGGTCAATGGCGCCGGCAAATCGACCCTGATGCGCCTCCTGGCGGGAACCGAACTGCCCAATGGCGGCCGGATCGTGCGCTCGTCGCGCGTTTCCTGGCCGCTGGGGTTCAGCGGCGGCCTGCACCCGATGATGAGCGGGCGCGAAAACGTCAAATTTGTCGCGCGCGTCTACGGAGCGGACGCCCGCAAAGTCCTCAACTTCGTCGAGGACTTTGCCGAGATCGGCGCCTACATCGACGCTCCGATTCGGACCTATTCGGCCGGCATGCTGGCGCGCCTCGCATTCGGTCTGTCGCTGTCGATCGAATTCGAGTGCTATCTCATCGACGAAGTGACTGCGGTCGGCGACGCGCGTTTCGCCGCGCGGTGCCAGGACGAATTCGCCAAGCGTCGACGTACGGCGGACGTTATCATGGTGTCGCACGCCATGACGACGATTCAGGAATATTGTGATCGCGGCATGGTGTTGGCGGGAGGACAGATGCACGTGTTCTCCAAGGTCGATGATGCGATCGAACTCTATAAGAAAATCAATGCCTGAAGCCATGCACGCGCAGCGCTCGAAACTCTCGGTCAGGATCGCGGATCCCGAGTGGGCGCCGCTGAGTCCTCAGGATGCAGGCGTCAAGGCGAAGTCGATTTCGCAAGCGCTGCGTCGGGCGGCGAACAAGTCGCGCGGGCCGGCAAAAGTCATCACCGGGGGCGGCGGCTTTCAGGCGCGTCGCGGCGACCGCGCCTTCCGTCTCGGCGTCCTCTCCAGCTTCGCGGCCTTTGTCATCGCCCCGTTCCTCGTCGCCTCGATCTATTGGGGACTGATCGCGAGCAAGCAATATGTGACCGAGAGCAAATTCGCATTGCGCGCCGGAGAAGCGTCGAGCCTCGACCTGCTGAGCGGCGGCGGCGTCGGATCGCAGGCTGCTCAGCAGATGCAGGACACGCAGGTCCTGGTCAATTTCATCCGCAGCCGGGCGATGGTTGAGGCCCTCGACAGAAAGATCAGCCTCCGCGCGTTGTTTTCGCGGCCCGGCGTCGACTATTTTTCGAGCTTCGATCCGGATGATCCCGTTGAGGAGCTGGAAAAATACTGGAAACGGCAAGTCGACGCCAGTGTCGACCTGATGTCAGGGATCATCTCCGTCCATGTGCGCGCCTTCACGCCTCAAGACTCGCTGGCGATCTCGCAGAGTATCGCCGAAACTTCGGAGCGGCTGGTCAATGAAATGTCGACGCGCTCCCGTCGCGATGCGCTGACGCAGGCCCGCGCCGAACTGACGCGCGCCGAACAACAGTTGAAGAACGCGACGGGCGCCATGCGTGACGCGCGCAATGCCGAGGGCGTGATCGACGCGCCTGCCGCGGCGGAGGCGATCAACAAGATCATCACTTCGCTGCGGCTTGACCTCGCGCGGACGGAGGAGGACCTCGCGCTGCATGGCGACGCCGAGACGCTCGACTCGCCTCAGGCGCGACTGCTCACCGCGCGCGTGCAGAGCCTCAAGAGCCAGATCGACGACTATTCGACTCGAATCGCGGGCCATGGCGAGAAGGCGGCAGACTCGCTGGCGCAGCGCGAGGGCGTCCTCTCGCGGCATCAGATCGAGCTTAGTCTCGCTCAGCAAAGATATGCGCTGGCTGCAGCCGCCTACGAAAATGCACGCGTCGATCTGGAAACGCAGCGCGCCTATCTGATCTCCTTTCTTCGCCCCACGCTCGCTGAAAAGTCGCTCTATCCGCGGCGCTGGATCGAATGGGCGATTATCGTCGCTCCTGCGACGATCGGCTGGCTCCTGCTCGTCGCTGCGGCTTTTCTCGTTCGCGATTACATGGCGAAATAGCTGGCGAAGTCCGGTCAGAAGCGCGCATCGCGCTCAATTGTTCGATTGGAGCGTTCGTGTTCTTCAATATTGATTCCGACGACGGGCGCGTCATCAGGGGCTGGCTCGCGCCCGACAACCCTTCCGCCGTTCCGAAAATCCTGGTGCGCAGGCCGGGAGAGGACGATGTTGAAATCCTGGCCACGATTGAGCGCCCGGACGTGCGCGACCTCGGCGTTCACGTCACCGGCCTCGTCGGCTTTATGATTGACGATACCATCGTCAAAGGGTTGTCCGGCATCGAGGATATCGAACTGCTCGAAGCCGACACCGGAATTCTGATCTATCGGCGATTTAGGGAAGGGAAGCACATCGAGCGCAAATTTTTTCTCTTCGACAGTTCAATTCGCCCCATCGAGAAATTGAGCGGTCGATCGAGAAATCTGTTCACGCTGGCCTATCCCTCGACGGAGCGCTATGCGTTCGAGACGATGCTGGTGCTCATCAACAATAACTTCAATAAGTCGATCTTCATGTCGGGGCGCTCAAGCTTCCCGCGCTACTCGCATTTTCTTTCCAATGCGCAATTTACGACGGCGGCGCTGCTGAGCGACCCGTTCGAGGAGCTTGCGCAGCGCCTGGTGATCCTCAGCCTGATCCAGAAGTCCGACTCGAATCGCATGTTACCGCTGCTCTTTACCGGGCTGACGGCGCTGACCAATTTCGTGCGCGACTTGCCCTTCGAGGACTCTAAGGGGATGCTCGCGAAATTTCGCAATTTGACTGACGAGGAGCGCGAGGCGGTCGTAAGCCCGATGACGCGAATGTTCGGCTGTATCCCGGGCGAGACGCCGGAGCGTCGTCATGTCACGACTGCGCTTGAAAACCTCGCATCGATGGATCTCGTCGGCGTGCGCAGCCGCTTTCGCGATTTTAGCGCGATGCTCGCAGGAATTCTTGGCCATGACCTCGCGGGGGACTATGAACCCGTGGCGCACCCTGCGATCAGCGCGCTCGCCGATCGACTGTCGCGCATCAGCCTTGTCGCTGATCTTCTCGAGGACGATTTGGCGCTATATTCATTCGCCGAGGAGTCGATTGTGTCTGCGCTTTCCGACGACGCCAATGTCATCGCGCGCGACACTCAGACCATATGATCTTCGATGCTTGCGTAGATAAGGGAGATCACCGCCCAGGTCACGAGCAGCCCAAAAAATAGCAGCAACGTGTCGACGACAACCTTAGGATAGGTGGCGGACTCGGGCAGAGTCGGCTCGACGACGGTGACGAGATAGAGCTGCTGTTTCTCAAGCTCCTGTCGGGCTCGATAGTAAGATGTCTGAGCGATCGAATAGAGCTTCTCAGCGAATTGCTCGTCGAGCTTCAGGCGCTCATAGGACGCGATCTGCGCGGAAACTGTGTCGGATCCTTCCGTATCCGCAAGTTTCTTCTTAAGCTCGTCGAGTTGCTGATCGATCGCCGCGAGACGCGAGCGTTGCAGGCGTTGGCTGGGCGCGTCGCCCGAAAGCGATGAAGAAAACGTCGACAGCGCATTGACGATGTCGATGCGCTCCAGCGTGAGCTTCCCCATCAGCTCGCCGATGCTCTTGGCGCGCGAGCCCGGATCGATGATGACGTTCTTGTTGCGGAATTGGAGCGTCTTTTCGCGCGCTTCAGCCAGCGTCTGTCGCGAGAGCGTCACTTCAAGTTCGGCGCGGCTCAAGGCGTCGCCGCGATTGCGCAGCGTGATCTTGTTGACCAACTGTTCGCTGAGCCTGACGATGTCGCGCGCGACGTCGAGCGCGTCCTTGGGAAGAAACGCGTCGGCGCGCACGGTCAAGATGCCGGACACGGTATCGACGCTGGCTGAAATATGGCTCAGCCAGTATTTCCAGATTTCTTCGGCGTCGGCCTTTCGGCCGAGCCGCGAGAAATAATCGACGCCGGAGCGCGCAAATTTCTTTTCCATGTAATCGCGGCCGCCTAGATCGGCGACGATCGCTCGGCTCTTGACGTAATTGAGGACGATATAGGCGTCCTGCGAGGAAACATCGCCGCCTGTCCCCATCAGTTTACTGACCATCGACGTCGCTTCGGGCCCGGCTTTCTTTTGTTGTTGGGCGCGCACGGTCAGCCGAGTCTCGGCGACATAGCGCGAGGACTCCCAGAAGGTTGCGTAAAGCCAGAACAGCAAAGTCGGCAGAGCGACGGCGTAGACAAAACTGCGTCCGACCAGCCCGCCCCTTGACCCCGCCCGAGCGTTCGCGAGCGTCTCCGACATCCCTTCGATGCTTTGCCGAATCAGGGCCGGCAGTCGGCTTGCGACGTCTTTCTTCGTCAGCGGAGCGAGAATCTCAATCGCCTTTGTAGACGAGAGTCGCGCCGCATTCTGCGCTGTGGCGATGACGTCAGTCAGTTTACGCGGTCTTCGCGCCCGATGCGTGCTCATCTACCCTCAAGTCGCTGACGTGGTTCATGCGCGCGGCTATGTGTGTTGAGGCTGAATCGCTTAAGCGCGTCGATGGGTTGGTCTACCAGGCGGCCCGACCATCCGGGCGGAGCGGACACTGTTTCCCGCGGCGCAAATTAAGCGGGTCGGGGTTTCGGCGCAAGCGTCTAAAGTCACGGTAAAGCTTGGGTCGGGGCGTATAGAGACAGGCCGGGATGGAAGTGCGGATCGTCGCGTATGACGGCGCGCCAGCGCGCGTAGAATGCACAACGTTCCGCTTGGTGGACGCGCTGAAGACGAAGCGTTCCGCCTTTCCGGCTCGCCGACTGAAGATGGATCAAAATGGTCTGCGTGTTGCAGACTGCGCGCCAGCCTCTCGCGTTCAGGCGCAGGCACAGATCCACATCGTTCAGTTCGATAGGAAGGTTGACTTCGTCGAAGCCGCCGACGTCGTCGAATTTACGCCGTTCGATCATCATGCATGCGCCGGTCACCGCCGAAACGTCGTGCGGAAGTACATTACGGTCCAGCCAGCCGCGCTCGTTTTCGTTCAGACCGGCGCCGAAATGGCCGGCGACGCCGCCCATGCCGAGCAGGACGCCGGCATGCTGAACGCGGCCGCGGGGATACAGGAGTTTGGCGCCCACGGCGCCAACCTCCGGCGCCCTCGCGAAATAGAGCAGCCGTTCGATCCAATCCGGCGTTACGATTTCGGTGTCGTTGTTGAGGAATACGAGAAAGTCGCCATCCGCCGCCCGCGCGCCGGCGTTGCAGAGCGCGGAGAAATTGAAGGGCCCAGGCTCACGCAGGACTTTTAGTCGCACGTCCTTCGCTTGCAGGTCGTCAAGCAACGCCTGGGTGCGCGTTTTGACGCTGTCATTGTCGACGACGATGACGTCAAATTCAGGATAAAGACTCTTGCGCAGGAGACTGTCGAGGCAGGGCGCGAGGAGATCGGCGCGGTCACGCGTCGGAATGATGACGCTTACTTTTGGCGTCTCGCTGCGACATACGGCGTCGATCGTCGTTTGGCGTGTCTTTGAAGGGCGCGCAAGGTGAAACAATGGCCGGCGCAGCGCGCCGACCTGGTCGTTTTGCGCGGCCGACAGCAGCCCGTCGATCAGTTCGTCGGCGTCGGCTTCCCGCCAGCCGGGGCGTTCCGAAAGAAGACTCGCGCGAAAGCAGGCCGCGCGGCCGACGTAGTTTTCGAAGCCATGAAGCGTCGCGCTCCAGCCGGGCTTATAGCGCGGGCGCAAGGCTTCGCCTTCGCCGACCGTTTCATCCGCATAGGCGATCGCATGCTGTGGATGGCGTGCGAAATGCTCGACAAAGTAGCCGCAGGCGTAAGGCTCCAGTCGATCTCCGACGACCAGCGGCAGAATGAGGTCGCGCGCGTCGATTCGGGCGTCGCCCGTTTTCGCGACGTAGGCGCAATTCGTATAGGACTGCGCCGCGACGCTCGCGCGCGTCGTTTCAATATCCTGTGACGTCGCGCCCCGCTCATCGACAAGGGCGACCACCCTCGGCCCGATCGCCCAATCGCTGTAGGGTCGGTCGAGGACGGGGTCGCTCTCACGCCTTCGGGTGGCGCGCCAGGAGCGATAGGCGGACATGGGCGCGGCGCCGAATGCCCAGCGCCAATTGAGTTCCGACTCCTCTTTCAATTCGACGGCGCCAGCCGAAAGCGCGAAAAACAGGCGTTTCGGCGCCGCCGCCGCCTTGCGCAGCGCATCGATGCGGCTCACCGGCCGCGCGCTCAAAATGCGGAAGCTGAAAGGACCGGAGCGATTTGTCGGGCTCACCCAAATCTCCGACGTTTCGCGCGGAACGCGCCCGATCCATGCGCCCGCGCCTTCGCAGGGTCCGGGAAGAATGTTTTCTTTGAAATTTTCCCCCGGCCTGCCGAGCCAGAATCGCAGAATCGGCCGCACGGGCTCGTCATAAAAGCTCGCCGCATAGCGAAGCTCGACGACTTCGCCGCAAAACATCCCTTGCAAACCGTCAATGCGCAGCCAAGGCTCTTCCGACAGCGCGAGGAACCGTTCCCCGTCATCGCGAACATCGCGCGCGGCCTTCAAAGTCACTGGGTCGCCGAGCGCGTCCGACGGCGGCAAATCAGCGCCTCGGCCTCCGGCGCATGCGCGCGCGGCGAAATTGAGCGATGTGGACGGCGATGGGCGTCGGGGCAATCGCGTGTTGATAATGATCTCCACAATGTCGCTTGCCGCGCTCGAAAGATCGCGGTCGATGAATTGCGTCAGACTTGCCGGAACCTATGGGCGCGTCAGCATGAGGTCAACACGGGCGCGCGCCCAAAGCTCGAAAAAGCTGATATTAATCCAGATATTGCGTCTCGACGACGTCGGCCTGGGCGCGACGGCTGCTCGAACGGTTTTTCTTGATTTTCGGTAATTCTCCTGCCATATAAGTCCGAACTTCATCTCATAACGATCATTCTCGGATGATCGCAGCTTGAGAGTGGGGCCCTCCGGGGACCCGCTCTTTTTGTTTTGATTGGCCGAGGAGCCTTAAGGACAACGCTTGACGCAAAACGCCGCCGCCGCCATTGCGACCCTCGACGAACCGCGTCTCGTCACCGATACGGGCGTCGCCGCGCGTGTGGCGCATCTTGTCGAGCCAGTGCTCGCGCAACTGGGCTACCGCCTCGTTCGGGTGCGCTTGCTGCAGCAAAACGGACAGACTCTGCAAATCATGGCGGAGCGACCGGATGGAACGATGACCATCGACGATTGCGAGGCGGCAAGCCAGGCTTTGTCGCCGGAACTCGACGTCGCCGACCTCATCGCCAATGAGTATCGCCTGGAGATTTCATCGCCGGGGGTCGACCGTCCGCTTGTGCGCCTGTCGGATTTTCTGCGCGCCGTGGGCCACGAGGCAAGGATCGAATTGGCGCATCCGCTCGCAAGCGGGCGCAAGCGCTTTCGTGGTCTCATTCGCGGCGTCCAAGGCGAAGGCCAAGACGCGCTGCTCGCGCTGGAACGCACCGACGCGCGTTCCGACGAGGAAAAGGCCGTTTTGCTCCCGCTCGCCGATCTCGACGAAGGCCGACTGGCGCTGACCGAGGCGTTGATTCGCGAATCGCTTCGCGCCGGCAAGCTTCAACAGGCCGAAGAGAAGCAGGAGGCGGAGGCGGAGCGCCCGCGTCGCGGACCGGGACGCTTTCGCGGCCCCGCGCAACAGAAACAAAAGCCGCTGGCTCCCGCCGGCGTTCAAACTGAATTCAAGAAGGCCGGCGGCAAACCCAAGCCCGCCGGTCGTTCGAGGGGAGAGTGACGATGGCCGTCAGCGCCAACCGACTTGAGATTTTGCAGATCGCCGACGCCGTCGCGCGCGAAAAATCGATCGACCGATCGATCGTCATCGCGTCGATGGAGGACGCGCTGCAGAAGGCGGCGCGCTCGCGCTACGGCCAGGAGACCGAAGTGCGCGCCGAGATCAACGCCAAGACCGGCGAAGTGCGCTTCTCGCGCCTGCTGCTGGTCGTCGACGAAGTCGAGAATGACGCGACGCAGATTTCACTCGCCGAGGCGCGCAAGCGCAATCCGGCGGCGCAGGCCGGCGACTGGATCTCGGAGACGTTGCCGCCCTTCGATTTCGGCCGCATCGCGGCGCAATCGGCCAAACAGATCATCGTGCAGAAGGTGCGCGAAGCCGAGCGCGACCGCCAGTATGAAGAATACAAGGATCGCATCGGCGAAATCGTCAACGGCGTGGTCAAGCGGGTCGAATACGGCAATGTGATCATCGACCTTGGCCGCGGCGAAGCCATCATCCGCCGCGACGAAATGATACCGCGCGAAATGTTCCGTCCGGGCGACCGCCTCGCGCCTATGTCTACGACGTGCGCCGGGAGCAGCGCGGTCCGCAGATTTTCCTGTCGCGCACTCATCCGCAATTCATGGCGAAGCTGTTCAAGCAGGAAGTGCCGGAGATCTACGACGGCGTCATCGAGGTGAAGTCTGTCGCACGCGACCCGGGTTCGCGCGCCAAGATCGCGGTGGTCTCGCGCGACTCTTCGATCGACCCGGTCGGGGCCTGCGTCGGCATGCGCGGCTCCCGCGTTCAGGCCGTTGTCGGCGAATTGCAGGGCGAACGCATCGACATCATCCCCTGGTCGGCTGACGCCGCGACCTTCATCGTCAACGCGCTGCAGCCCGCGGAAGTGGTCAAGGTCGTCCTCGATGAAGACAGTTCGCGTATCGAGGTCGTCGTTCCCGACGATCAGCTTTCGCTCGCGATTGGCCGTCGCGGCCAGAATGTGCGTCTCGCCTCGCAGCTGACCGGCTGGGACATCGACATTCTGACCGAGGCCGAAGAGTCGGAGCGCCGGCAGAGGGAATTTATCGAGCGCACCAAAGTTTTCATGGGCGCCATCGACGTCGACGAAGTGGTCGGCCGTCTGCTCGCTTCGAAGGCTTCCGCTCGGTCGAGGAGCTCGCCTATGTCGATCTTCCCGAGCTCGCGTCGATCGAAGGCTTCGACGAGGAGACGGCGGCCGAAATTCAGAACCGCGCCAAGAATTACCTCGAGCGCATCGAGGCCGAAAATGAAGCGCGCCGCAAAGAGCTCGGCGTCGCCGATGAATTGCGCGAGATCGACGGCCTCACCACCGCGATGATGGTGAAGCTTGGCGAAAACGAGGTGAAGACGATCGAGGATTTCGCCGGCTGCGTGCCGGACGACCTTGTTGGCTGGAGCGAAAAGAAAGACGGCGAAACGGTCAAGCACGAGGGCTTCTTCGAGGGCGTCGACCTCTCGCGCGAAGAGGCCGAAGCGATGATCATGGGCGCGCGGGTGCGCGCCGGCTGGATCGAGGAGCCCGTTGCGGCGGCCGAGGTCGAGGCCGAAGCTCAGCCGCAGGGTGAACAGCCGGCATGATGGAAAGCATGGCGCGCGCCCCGCATGTTTCGGAGCGGACCTGCATCGTGACGCGCCAGCAGGGCGCGCCCGAGGCGATGATCCGCTTCGTGCGCGGCCCTGACGGCGCGCTCGCGCCCGATATCGCGGCGCGCCTGCCTGGTCGAGGCGTCTGGGTGACGGCCCGCGCCGATCTGGTCAAGCAGGCGGCGCGCAAGCAATTGTTCGCGCGCTCTCTGAAAACGCGGGTCGATGCGGCGCCGCAGCTTGCCGATGACGTCGACCGGTTACTCGAAGCCGATTGTCTACGGATGCTGTCGCTCGCCAATAAGGCGGGCGCGGTCATGGCGGGCTTCGGCAAGGTCGCCGACGCTCTCGCGCAGGGCTCGGTCGCCGCGCTTGTCGAAGCGCGCGACGGCGGCGAAGACGGCAAGCGGAAGCTTGCCCAAGCGGCGCGGCGCGCGGGGTTTGCGGCGCCCGTCATCGGCTTATTTTCGTCGCTGCAATTGGATTTGGCGTTAGGCCGCACAAATGTGATACATGCTGCCCTCGCCGAGGGCGGGGCAAGCACGGCTTTTGTCGCGCGATGCCGTCGACTTGCATCCTATCGGGACGTAAGCATCGACGGCGCGACGGGGATGGGCGAAGAGATCGAAGCGAAGCCGGACGGCGACGCGGAAGAAGGTTAACGGGTCGAGCGACCCAGGATCGGGAACTGGATGAGCGAAGGCGAGAACAGCGGCGACAAAACTTTGACCGTCGCGCCGTCGAAGACGTTGCACTTGAAGCAGCGACCGGTCGAGCACGGCATGGTCCGCCAGAGCTTCTCCCATGGCCGCTCAAAAGTGGTCGTGGTCGAGAAGGTGAAGCGCCGCGCCCCCGGGCACGTGGAAACGGCGAAGCCGGCCGGCGCGCCTGCGGCGGCCGCGGCGCCCGCGGAGTCGCCTAAGCCCACGCCGAAATCTGAGGTCCAGCGTCCTGCGCCGGCGTCGCGTCCCGGCTCGGGCTCCGGGGTCGTGCTGCGCGCGCTGACCGACGAAGAGCGTGAGGCGCGCACCCGCGCCCTGGTCGACGCCAAATCGCGCGAAGAGGAAGATCGTCGCCGCGCCGAAATCGATGCGAAGGCGCGGGAAGAGCGCGACGAACGGGAGCGCGCCGAACGCGCCGCGGCCGACGCGCGCAAGCGCGAGGAAGAAGAGCGTCTCGCACGGGAAGCCGAGTCGAAGCGAAAATCCGAGGAAGAGGCGCGTCGTCGACTGCCGCCGGAAGCCGCTGGCCTGACGACGACTCCGCGCCCCGCGCCCGGTCCCGCGACGCCGCGTCCAGCAGCCGCGCGCCCCGCCGGAGAGGCCGAGCAGCCGCGCCGCCCGCCGGTGCGCCAGATCGGCGGCTTTGCGCCTCCGACGCCGCCCCGGCCGGCGCCGTCTCGCGGCGGCGCCATGAAGGATCGCGGTCGACTGACGGTCTCGACCGCGACCGCGGGAACCGACGAAGAACGCACCCGCTCCGTCGCCTCCTTCAAGCGCCGCCAGCAGCGGCTGTTCCGCGGCCAGGTGGAGCAGAAGGAAAAGATCGCGCGCGAAGTCGTTCTGCCAGAGACGATCACCATTCAGGAACTCGCGAACCGAATGTCGGAGCGCGCGGTCGACGTCATCCGTCTGCTGATGAAGCAGGGCGAGATGCATAAGATCAACGACGTTATCGACGCCGACACGGCGCAGCTCGTCGCCGAGGAAATGGGGCACACGGTCAAGCGCGTCGCCGAATCCGACGTCGAGGAGGGTCTGTTCGACACGCCCGACGTCGAGACCGACCTCGAACCGCGCCCGCCGGTCGTCACCATCATGGGGCACGTCGACCATGGCAAGACGTCGCTGCTTGACGCCATCCGTCACGCCAATGTCGTCGCTGGCGAGGCGGGCGGCATCACCCAGCATATCGGCGCTTACCAGGTCACGTCGCCGGGCGGGCATCCGATCACCTTCATCGATACGCCGGGCCACGCCGCCTTCACCGCGATGCGCGCGCGGGCGCCAAGGTGACCGACATTGTCGTTCTGGTCGTCGCGGCTGACGACGGCGTCATGCCGCAGACCATCGAGGCGATCAATCACGCTCGCGCCGCTCATGTGCCGCTGATCGTCGCCATCAATAAGATCGACAAGCCGGACGCCAAGCCCGAGAGGGTGCGCACCGAACTGCTGCGCACGAAGTGCAGGTCGAATCCCTGGGCGGCGAGACGCTCGAAGTCGAAGTCTCGGCGAAGCAGAAGTCCAACCTCGACAAGCTGCTCGAACTCATCGCTTTGCAGGCCGAGGTGCTCGACCTCAAGGCGAACGCGGATCGCGCCGCCGAAGGCACGGTCATCGAGGCGCGTCTCGACAAGGGCCGTGGCCCGGTCGCGACCATGCTGGTCCAGCGCGGCACGCTTCGTGTCGGCGACATTGTCGTGGCGGGAACCTACGGGGACGCGCGCGCGCTGCTCGACGATCAGGGCGCTTCGCGTCAAGAGGGAGGCCCGAGCTTCCCCGTCGAAATCCTCGGCTTCAACGGCACGCCGGAGGCGGCGACCGCGTCGCTGTCGTTGACCGGAGGCGCGCGCGAGGGAGATCACCGAATATCGCGAGCGGATGAAGCGCGACAAGATTGCAGCGCGCGGCGGTTCTGCGCGCGGTTCGCTCTCCGACATGATGAGCCAGCTCAAGACGGCGGGCCGGAAGGAATTTCCGCTCGTCATCAAGGGCGACGTGCAGGGTTCGGTCGAAGCTATGGCCGCCGCGGCGCTCGAAAAGCTCGGCACTGACGAGGTCGGCGCCCGAGTGGTGCATGCCGGCGTCGGCGGCATCTCGGAGTCCGATATCTCGCTCGCCGAAGCCTCCAACGCCGCGGTCATCGGCTTCAATGTGCGCGCCCACAAAGAGGCGCGCGACGCGGCTGATCGCGCCGGCATCGAGATCCGCCATTACAACATCATCTACAATCTAGTGGATGACGTGAAGGCGGCGATGTCCGGCCTGTTGGCGCCGACACTGCGCGAAACGCTGCTCGGCAACGCGACGATCCTCGAAGTCTTCGACATTTCTAAGGTCGGCAAGGTCGCTGGCTGCCGCGTCACCGACGGCAATGTCGAGCGCGGCGCCAATGTCCGGTTGATTCGCGACAATGTCGTCGTTCATGAAGGCAAGCTTTCGACGCTCAAGCGCTTCAAGGACGAAGTCAAGGAAGTCGCCGCCGGACAGGAATGCGGCATGGCCTTTGAGAATTATCAGGACATGCGCGCGGGCGACGTCATCGAGTGCTACCGCGTCGAGGAAATCAAGCGAACGCTCTGAGCGGGCAATGCCCCCTCCCTTCCCTCCCCCGCTAAAGCGGGAGAGGGACGCTAGCGATTCAGGTTTGCGCAATACGCTGGGACCGCCGAGTCTTCTCCCTCTCCTGCGAAGCGGGGGAGGGCTGGGAGGGGGGTTAAAGTACAGGTCTTCATGTCCAGAGCCCATCACTCACACACCGGCGCGCCGTCGCAGCGCATGTTGCGCGTCGCCGAGCTCGTGCGGCACGCTATGGCGCAAATGCTCTCGCGTGGCGACATCAACGATCCCGTGCTGGAAAAGCATGTCGTCACGGTTTCGCGCGTGAAGATGAGTCCCGATCTCAAGCTTGCGACGATTTACGTCATCCCGCTCGGCGGCCAGGATGAACCGCAGGTGCTCGCGGCGCTCGATCGCCACAAGCGATCTCCTTGCGCGGCGAGATCGCCCATGAGGTGAATTTGAAATTCGCGCCAGAGATCCGCTTTCGCATCGACGACACATTCGACAATGTGTCGCGCATCTGATGCGCTGCTCAGCTCGGAACATGTGAAGCGCGATCTCGCCTGCGGCGACGACGCCGAAGAGGATGGCGTCAAGGAATGAGCAAGAAGAGATCGGACCGCGCCATCGTCGACGGCTGGGTGGCCCTCGATAAGCCTATCGGCCTCACCTCGACGCAGGCGGTGTCGCGTCTCAAGCGTATTTACAATGCGCAGAAGGCCGGCCATGCCGGCACGCTTGATCCGCTCGCGTCCGGCATTCTTCCCGTCGCCTTCGGCGAAGCGACCAAGACCGTGCCTTTCGTTCAGGATGGCGAGAAAGCCTACCGCTTCACCGTGCGGTGGGGCGTCGAGACCGACACGGACGATTCCGACGGACGCATGACGCGGGAAAGCGTGGCGCGGCCCGCGCACGCCGCCATCGAAGCATTGCTGCCGCAGTTTACCGGCGAGATTTTGCAGACGCCGCCGCAATTCTCGGCGATAAAAATCGCCGGCGAGCGCGCCTATGACATTGCCCGCGAGGGCGAGCAGGTCGACTTGAAGCCCCGCGCGGTCAGGATCGACTCATTGACGCTGATCGAAGCTTCGCCAGACGAGGCGACATTCATCATGGAATGCGGCAAGGGCGCCTATGTGCGCGCGCTTGCCCGCGATCTTGGCCGCACCTTGGGCTGCCTCGGCCATGTCACGGCGCTGAGGCGTACGCGCGTCGGCCCCTTCGCCGAGGAAGACGCCTACACGCTCGACGAGATCGAGAATGAGAACATGGCGGGAGAAGCGCTGCTGTCGGTCGAGGCCGGCTTGGCCGAGCTGCCTTGCGTCGTGGTCGATCGCGACACGGCGGCGCGGCTGCGGCGCGGCGGCTCGGTAATATTGCGTGGCCGCGATGCGCCACATGAAGGGGTCGTCTACGCCGCCTGCGGCGGCGTTCCGGTCGCCTTCGGCGAGATCGTCCAAGGGGCGCTGGCGCCGGCGCGGGTTTTTAACCTGCCATTTTGAAATACTAGAGCAAGTTCCGAAAATGTTGACAGACTTTTTCGATCAGAACTTGCTCCAGTTTATTGATTTGGCGCGATTTCTTATCGATCAGACGATTCCGTCTGATCGGAAAGCGCGCTAATCGACGAGGGCGACGCCTTCCGCTCGTGCCGCGTGCTCCAATTGTGCGTCAAGCGTTGCGAGCGCAATCCCTGCTCGCAAGGAAAGTTCGAGATAGGCGGCGTCATAGACCGTCAGCTGATATTTGCGCGCGAGCGACATGAGCCGCCTCTCCTCGCAATCGGCGTCCATCGTGATTGGCAAGCGGGCGATGATGCGCAGAAGCGCTTCAGTTTCATGTGCCGTCAATCGGCGCCGTCGCTCGCTGACAAGGAGGACATTACGAATCTCAAAGAACAGCAGGGAAGGCCCGACCGCCGTCTCGCTTCGGAGGCGCTCGACAGCCTTGATCGCGCGTGGCTGACGTTCATCGGCGAGGGCGAAGCCCGCGAGGATCGAGGCGTCGATAACAAAGCCGGTCAATATTTATGACCTTGATGGCGCGCATGGAGCACTTCCTCCAGCGGCGCTTTTCTCACGCTTTCGCGAAAGCGCGTCAGATCATCAATTGCACGATCAATCTCGGCCTGTTTGAGGCCCGTCTCAGGCGCCAAGCGCGCGATGCGGCGTCCATGCCGAGTGATGACGATCGTTTCGCCGCGTTCGACGGCGGTCAGAAGTTCCGCCAGTCGGGCTTTCGCGTCGGACGCTTGCACTTCTCGCATGAGATGTCATAGACTGGTTTAAATAACCGGTCAAGATCCAATTCCGTGAGGAGGCGATTCATATTCGGCAAGCTTGTGCTATGGGTGCCGAAGATCGCGCCGCATGACCCGACCGCCAAAACTCCTCATCTTCGACTCGGGCCTTGGAGGCCTCACGGTCTTTTCCGAGATCGTCAAGCTGCGGCCGGTGGCGGAATATCTGTATTGCGCCGACGACGCCGGATTTCCCTATGGCTCCTGGAAAGAGCCGGCGCTCGTAAGCCGCGTCGTGAGGCTCATGGAGGGGCTGATCGCTGACCACGCGCCGGACATGGCCGTGATCGCCTGCAACACCGCGTCGACGATCGTCCTGCCCGATTTGCGCCTGCATTGGCCGAATTTGCCCTTCGTTGGCACGGTGCCGGCGATTAAGCCGGCGGCTGAGCGCACGCGGTCAAAGGTAATCTCCGTGCTCGGCACGCCGGGCACGGTCGCCCGCGATTACACGCAAAACCTCATCGCGCAATTCGCCGGCCATTGCTCGGTGACTCTCGTCGGCTCGAAGCGGCTGGCGAGTCTCGCCGAAAGCTATATGCATGGGGAAAAGGTAAGCGACGCCGACATCGTCGCCGAAATTGCGCCCTGCTTTAACGAAGAGGGCGACAGGCGCACCGACGCCGTCGCGCTCGCCTGCACGCATTACCCGCTGCTGATCGACGAATTCAAACGGCTTGCGCCCTGGCCGGTGGAATGGATCGACCCGGCGCCGGCGATCGCGCGGCGCGCGGATCAGCTGCTTGCCGAGCGAGGGTTTGGTCACGATGTTTCGGGAGAACGGCCAGCCTCCCGCGCCGCAATCTTCACGAGCGGCGCCCGCCCGCCGGCGCCGCTCGCCGCAACGCTCGCGCGCTATGGTCTCGAGCGGACCGTTTTCGTCCCGACGGCT
Organism: Methylocystis sp.; assembly: GCA_046349135.1. Taxonomy (GTDB): domain Bacteria; phylum Pseudomonadota; class Alphaproteobacteria; order Rhizobiales; family Beijerinckiaceae; genus Methylocystis. The sequence goes on from JAXMCY010000007.1 coordinate 74,528, forward strand.
TAATGCGGCGCGTGATCCAGTTTCGCCAGCGCCTCTTTGGCGTGCTTGACGCCGCCCTTGGCGTTTCCCTTCTCGCCAAACTTGATCGCCTGCTTCAGATGGACGATGCCGGCGCGCACGAAGCGGTTCGACTTCTCCTTCTGAGCAGCCTCGGCGTGCTCCAAGGCTTGCTTGGCGTGTTCGACGACTCCGTCCGCCTTGCCCTCAAGACCAGCGTCGACCGCCGCACGCGTATGGGTGATCGCTTCGGCGACGTGATTTTCCTGCGCGCGCGCAATTGGCGAAAACAACGCCGCGACGGACAGCGCGACGAAGGCGATCAGCGTTCTGCGCATCATAAATTGCCTCCCTTGCGTAAAGGCGGGCGGAATCATTGCCGTTCAGCTCCGCTGGTGTTGAATTAATGCGGAGGCGGCGCCGTGCAAGAGCCGCGGCGTCGCCGCTGCTCGCTGTCGCGTTTCAAGGCTTCGCGCGATCGGTCAATGTTTCGAGAAAAGCGACGATGGCGTCGATGTCCTTTTCGGACAGTCGCGGCTTTTCCCCGAGCTTGCGATCATAAGGAACTTCCTCGACATTGACGTTCTCCTGCGCGGCGGCGGGGAGGTCGTCGAATTTTTGCGGCTTGCCGCGCCGGTCTTTCGGATACCAATGGCCGGGATCGGTGTCCCGCGTCGCATAAAAGGCGACGACGTCGCGCAGTCTGTCGAAGACGCCATTGTGCAGATAGGGGCCGGTGACGGCGATGTTGCGCAGCGTCGGGACCTTAAAGGCGCCGCAGACGCTCTCGACCGTGAAATCCGCCGGCGCCGTCGCGGCGAGTCCGGGTTGCGCGCAGAGGCCGAGATCGGGCGCCGCATCGGGTTTCGCCGCGCTCGGGATCGCCCTGTTCTTGGGGCCGCCAAGCGCGTCATAGGTGAAGTCGGTGAAAAGCCAATCCTGCGGGTTGCGCGAGTCTTCCTTGCCGGCGTGGCAGGCGAGGCAATTGCCCTTCTTGGGATCCTTGAAGAGTTTGAAGCCCTTCTTCTCAAGCGCTGTCAGCTGCGCCTCGCCGCGTAGATAATCGTCGAACTTCGAGGCGAAGGGATGAAAACGCGCGCTTGCCTCAAAGGCGACGACCGCTTGCGCGAGCTTCTCGAAGGCGGCGTCCGGATTGTCGAAAACCTTCTCGCCGTAGACTTCGCGGACAAGGTCGGCGTAAGCGCCGTCGCGCACCGCCTCGACGATGAAGCGCTTTGACGGCGCATTCATTTCGAGCGGATCGAGCATCGGACCCTCGACCTGAGCGAGGAGGTCGCGGGCGCGGCCGTCAAGGAACTGTCCGCCAGCGGGAATCTTTTCGATCTTGCCTGTCTTTTCGTCCTTGTCGTCGATGAAGCCGAAGGATGGCGCGAAGGACGCGTACATGATCGAGGGCGTATTGCGCTTGCCCAAGGATGTCGGCAACGATCCACGGGACACGGCGGGCGCGCTCGAGCCATTATTGCCTTGGAAAGCTTTTGCGGCGTCGTGGCAGGAGGCGCAGGAGACGCCTGCCGGACGAGACAGATTTGCGTCTTCAAAAACGCGCTTGCCGAGAAGCTCCATCGGCGTGAGGCCGCGGTCGTCAGGCGCGGCTGCGGCGGATGGCGTCGCTTGCGCGCAGAACGAAGAGCCGAGCAATGCGAAGACAGCGCAAAGCGCCGCTCGGCGCGCTTTGCGTACGCAGTAAAGGGTCGTCACTTGACGCTGCCCCGATGAAGAAGAGATTGCGCTCTTCGCGCGTTGAAAAATTTTAGGAATTGCGGGGCGCAAAGGTCAATTTCGGTACTTTGGATTTCTTCCAGCAAGGGTGCGTGTTTAGGCCGCATCTGCCCGCTGCGCCCGCAGCGAACGTTCCGCCACAATATAAATAAATGGTTGATATAAAAAGTGTTTGTTGGTCAGGAAGACGCTCGGCCCAGTACAGCCACATTTTTGCGTTTGCCTGAGCGCGGATGGTGTGACCGCGCGCGACTCGTCTCGGACTTCCTGGCGCGCGGCAATGAAAGGGTTCTGGCATGAAAGATATCGGCGACGACAGGGAGCTGATGGCTGAATTTGCCGAGTTTAAAGAATTACTGCGTCGGGACCTGGGCCATGCGCTGTCCTTGGAGCCGGCCACGCGGGTCGCGGACGAGGCGGCTCTTGCGCATGCGCCCGGCTACGCGGCGATCAATCCCGGCCCGTCTCCTGAAGCGCCCCGCGCGGAGGATTCCTGGATCGCGGTCCATGCGACCGAAGAGGAGTTCGACGAAGAGCCGGAGAATGAGCCTGAGGGCGGACGCCGGGCGCTGTTCTTCGCCGCGGCGGCGATCGTCATCGCAGGACTCGCGGCCTTGACCTGGGTCTTGGGGCCGTGGAACGCCGCTGATCCGAACGAGGATCCTGCGCTGGCTACTGCGCCGCCTTTGACCGTTCCAGACGCCGCGCCTGCGATCGACAGCGCTGCGACGCAGCCCCAAGACGCGGCTCCCACGCAGGAAACCGCCGGCGCCCCGGAACGCGCGAACGCGCCGCTCGAACCGGTTGATGGCGCGTCGACGATTGGGACGCCCGCTCCTGCGGCGGGCGGCGCAGCGATGGGGCCGATGGGTTCGTCCATCCCTGTTCCCACCGAGGCGGCCATGGCGCCACAGCTCGCGCCTCTGCCGACGACCGCGGCGGCTCCGAACGCCGCGCCAGCGGAGCCGGCGCCGCCGCCGGTGGCGGTTGCTCCGCCGGTAACGGCCGCTCCGCCAGTCGCGGCCGCTCCGCCAAGAACGGTCACCCCGAAGGCCGTTGCGCCGGAGCCGCGGCAAGCGGCTGCGCCCTCGGCGCCCGTCGCGGAGCCTCCCGCCGCCGCGGCCGAGGCGGCCCCGGCCCCGAAGCCGGCCGCCCGCGCGAAGGTTGCGAAGCCGAAGAAGCCGACGACGACGAAGCCGGTCGCGAGCCGTCCGGCTCCCGCGCCTGCTCAGCCGGTCGCAGTCGCCGCGCCCGAACCCGCGCCGCCCCCTCCGCCGGCAAACGATGGGCCGTTGGGCTTCGTCAAACGTTCGGTCAATGCGGTTGGATCGGCGATCGGCGGCATCGTTCGCTAACCGCGATCGCTCAGTCGAAACGCCGGCGCCATCCGCGCCGGCGTTTTTCATTGGCGAATAGGCCGGCCGTGGCCTTTGCCAAATGTCTCGGCCTGTGACTTTATCCGGACGTTCGGGCGGCGCGGCGCGCATCGACGAACTGGAGAGCTGCACGCATGGCCAAACCTACCCAAGCTGACGCAGAAGCGGCCGTGCGGGTTCTCATCGAATGGGCGGGAGACGATCCCGACCGCGAGGGGCTCATCGACACGCCGGAGCGGGTGGCGCGTTCCTACCGAGAGCTTTTTTCGGGCTATGACGTCGATCCGCGCGACTATCTCAAGCGCACCTTCGACGAGGTCGGCGGCTATGACGAACTCGTGGTCTTGAAAGACATCCGCGTCGTCAGCTTCTGCGAGCATCATCTGCTGCCGGTGACTGGACGCGCCCATGTCGGCTATCTCCCGAACAAGCGGGTGGTCGGCATCTCAAAGCTCGCGCGCGTCGTGCACGGCTTCGCGCGCCGCCTGCAGATTCAGGAAAAGCTCACCGCGGAAATCGCGGAGGCGATCCAGGACATTCTCGAGCCGGCGGGCGTCGGCGTCGTCATCGAGGCCGAGCACAGCTGCATGACGCTGCGCGGGGTCAACACCACGGGCTCGCTCCTGACGACGAGCCGGCTGCTCGGCGTGATCCGCGACGACCCGCGCACCCGCGAGGAATTCCTCGGCATGGTGCACGGGAAATAAGGCGCGAGGAATTTCTAGCCGAGCGTGTTCTTCAGCTCGGCGACGATGGCGTCCCCCATCTCCTTGGTTGAGACGGTCGAGGGCGCGTCGCCCTTGATGTCCGCCGTGCGCAGACCTTTCGTGAGCACATTGGCGATCGCGGCGTCGATGGCGTCGGCCGCCTTCGGCAGATCGAAACTGTAGCGCAGAGCCATGCCGAGTGAGCCGATCATGGCGATCGGATTGGCGATCCCCTTGCCCGGCGATATCGGGCGCCGAGCCATGGCGAAGGGTTCATACATCGCGTGGCGCTTGCCCGTCTCGTCGCCCGCGCCAAGAGACGCCGACGGCAGCATGCCGAGCGAGCCCGTCAGCATGGCGGCTTCGTCCGACAGCATGTCGCCGAAGAGATTGTCGGTGACGACGACATCGAACTGCTTGGGCCAGCGCACGAGCTGCATCGCGAGCGCGTCGGCGAGCATATGTTCGAGCGTCACATCGGAATATTCGCGCTTATGCAGCGCGGCGATCACCTCGCGCCACAGATAGCCCGACTTCATCACATTGGATTTTTCCGAAGAGGTCACCTTGTTATTGCGCTTGCGCGCCAGCTCGAAGGCGACCCGGCCGATGCGCTCGATCTCGTAGGTCTCGTAGACCTGAGTGTCGACCGCGCGCTTCTGGCCGCCGCCGAGGTCTGTGATTTCCTTCGGCTCGCCGAAATAGACGCCGCCGGTCAATTCGCGCACGATCATGATGTCGAGACCGTCGACGATGTCGCGCTTCAAGGACGAAGCGTCGGCGAGCGCCGGATAGCAGATCGCCGGGCGCAGATTGGCGAAAAGGCCGAGTTCCTTGCGCAGGCGCAGGAGCCCCGCTTCGGGGCGAACGTCGTAAGGCACGCTGTTCCATTTCGGCCCGCCGACGGCGGCGAGAAGCACGGCGTCAGCCTCATGCGCGCGCTTCATGTCTGCTTCGCTGATCGCGACTTTGTGCGCGTCATAGGCCGCGCCGCCGACCAGTCCCCGCTCGATCTCGAAGCGCGCGACGCCCGCCGCATTCAAAAGGGCGAGAACTTTCTCGGCTTCGGCGGAAATTTCCGGCCCGATGCCGTCGCCCGGCAGGAGCAGGAGCTTGTATATGGCCATGAACGCCTCGTCGTCGGCTTGAAACTCGCGCCGTCAATAGAGCGCGCGACAAGGCGACGCAACCACGCAAAATTCGTCTCGGTTGTGCGACAATTCGCGCGACGCGTCGGCCTTGCGAGCTTTCGTGAAGCCGTGCAGCTTGAAAAATGTCAAGTATGAAGGGGCTTCACGCCAGACGCGCCAATGAATGAGCGGCGTCGGTCGGAGGCGATGCGCAGTTCTGCGCGGTTGGGAGACGCAAAGATGAAGAGCCACAAAACGATCCTATATGCCATGGCGCTTGGCCTGTTCGGCGTTCTCGCCGGCGCGGCGCCCGCCAAGGCGTTCTGCCTCATCAATTGCGAGCCCAAGCCCGAGGACGCGAAAAAGGTCTTCGACAATCTCGTCAAGAAGAAATTCGACAAGGATGCGGTGATCGAAAATTTCGAGATCACGCGCTTCTGGCCGCTCGACGTCGAAGGCGCCGGCCACGCTGGTTATGAGTTTTATTACACCGCGAAAGTGCGCTTCCCGAACGGCGCCAATCTCGAATGCAAGCCCGAGGGCGGCGCGGCGAAGCCCGGCTGCTCGGACAATACGACCTATTATTCGACGACGATCCAGAATCAGATGATCAAGGACAAGCAATATATCGAGCCGGGCAAGGTCGTCGAGTTCAAGGACGAAACCCGCTTCGACCAGGAAGGCTCCAAATGGAAGGGCCAGGACGGCAATTTCTATTGAGCGTCCCTGCCGGCGACGAGACGGCGCCGATTGCGACCGTCAGGCGCGCGATCCGTCGTTCCGGCGGCTGATCGCGTCGCTTTTCCTTTCGCCCCTTCCGCGCGCGCGGCGCTTGGTGTAGAAGGCCGCCCAATGGGTTGCGCGCCGGGCTGAGGCTCAGGCGCGGCTGGAAGGGTTCACATGCAGCAGGTCATTATCGCGATCCACCTGATGGTGGTGACGGCGCTCGTCATTCTCGTGCTTTATCAGAAGTCCGAGGGCGGCGCGCTTGGCATGGGCGGCAGCGGCGTCTTCACCGGCCGCGGCCAGGCCAATGCGCTCACCCGCGCCACCGGCATTCTCGCGACGATGTTCTTCATCACCAGCATCGCGCTGACCGTGCTGCCGGCCTGGGAGCGGCGCAGCGAGGGCGGCGACGACTGGACCAAGGCGCTTGATCCGGGATCGATCCAGATCAAGGAGCTTCCCAAGGGCGAAGGCAAGGGCGAGCAGGCCGCGCCGGAGAAAGCGCCAGAGCCGGGCAAGGACAGCATTTTCGACCAGCTCCAGCGCGCCCAGCAGAAGCGCCAGCAGAGCGCGCCAGCAGGCGCGCCCCCCGCCGCAGCGCCCCCGCCGGCCGTAACGACTCCGCCCGCCGCGGAAGCGCCTGCGCAGGGTCCGTCGTCGGAGCCTGCCGCGCCAGCGCCGAAGGCGGAAGCTCCCAAGCCGGAAGCGACGACGCCTGAAGCGCCCAAGAACGAAGCGCCCAAGACTGAAGCGCCCAAGACCGAAGCGCCGGCCGCGCCGACCTCGACGGCTCCTGCTGCGCCGGCGGTGACGCCGCCCGCCGCGGAGGCGCCGAAGGCTGAAGCGCCCAAGGCTGAAGCGCCCAAGACTGAAGCGCCCAAGACTGACGGCCTGAAATGGGAAGCGCCGAAGACCGAGGCCCCGGCCGCCGCGCCGGAGTCGAAGCCCGCCGAATCCCAGCCGGCGGAGTCGCAGGCCAAGCCGCCCGCTCCGGAGACCAAGCCCGCAGAGCCGGAATCGAAGGCCGCTCCCCCGACCACCTGGAAAGCGCCGACCCAGTAAGGCGCGTCCAATTCGCTTCGCGTGATTTTGGCTGGGGGCGACGGCTCCCGGCCCAATAAAATTCGCTATCAGAATCGCTTGAAAGGCGTTAGGCGTTAAGCCCCATGGCGCGGTACATCTTCATCACCGGCGGCGTGGTCTCCTCACTTGGCAAGGGCTTGGCGTCGGCGGTTCTCGGCGCGCTTTTGCAGGCGCGCGGCTATACGGTCCGGCTTCGCAAGCTCGATCCCTATCTCAATATCGATCCGGGCACGATGTCGCCCTATCAGCACGGCGAGGTCTTCGTCACCGACGACGGCGCGGAGACCGATCTCGATCTGGGACATTACGAGCGCTTCACCGGCCGTCCGGCGTCGCGCCAGGACAATGTCACCACCGGCCGCATTTATCAGGACATCATCAACAAGGAGCGGCGCGGCGACTATCTCGGCGCGACGATCCAGGTCATTCCGCATGTCACCAACGCCATCAAAGAATTCATCCTTGAGGGCAATGAGGACGTCGATTTCGCGCTGATCGAGATCGGCGGCACCGTCGGCGACATCGAGGGCCTGCCGTTCTTCGAAGCGATCCGCCAGATCAAGAATGATCTGCCGCCGCATCACTGCATCTACATCCATCTGACGCTGCTGCCCTTCATCCCGAGCGCCGGGAAGCTGAAGACGAAGCCGACGCAGCATTCGGTGAAGGAGCTGCGCTCGATCGGCATTCAGCCCGACATTCTCCTCTGCCGCACCGATCGCGAGATTCCGCGCGAGGAGCGCCGCAAGCTCGGCCTCTTCTGCAATGTGCGCGAGCAGGCGGTGATCGAGGCGCGCGACGCCGCCAACATCTATGACGTGCCGCGCGCCTATCACGCCGCGGGATTAGATGCGCAGGTGCTCGCCGCTTTCGGCATCGAGCCCGCGCCAAAGCCCGACATGAGCCGCTGGAATGCGGTGACGCAGCGCATCAACAATCCGGAAGGCGAAGTCACCATCGCGGTGGTCGGCAAATATACCGAGATGAAGGACGCCTATAAGAGCCTCATCGAGGCCTTAGCGCATGGCGGTCTCGCGAACCGCGTGAAGGTCAATCTCGACTGGATCGAATCGGAGATTTTCGAAACCGCCGATCCGGCCGCGCATCTTGAACATGTGCACGGCATTCTCGTTCCCGGCGGCTTCGGCCAGCGCGGCGCCGAGGGCAAGATTCTCGCGGCGCGCTTCGCGCGCGAGCGCGGCGTGCCCTATTTCGGCATCTGCTTTGGCATGCAGATGGCGGTGATCGAGGCCGCCCGCGCGCTCGCCGGAATCGAGAAGGCGAATTCGACCGAGTTCGGCCCCTGTGCGGAGCCCGTCGTCGGCCTGATGACCGAATGGCTCAAGGGCAATGAACTCGAAAAGCGCGGCGTCGGCGAGGGTCTCGGCGGCACCATGCGTCTTGGCGCCTATCCCGCGCTGTTGAAGCCGGGTTCGCGCATCGCGGGGATTTACGGCGCGAGCGAAATCTCAGAGCGCCACCGCCATCGTTATGAGGTGAATTTCGCCTATCGCGATCGGCTGGAGAATTGCGGGCTTTTATTCGCTGGCTCTTCGCCCGACGGTCTGTTGCCCGAGACGGTCGAAATTCCCGAGCATCCCTGGTTCATCGGCGTGCAATATCACCCCGAATTGAAGTCGCGCCCCTTCGAGCCGCATCCGCTGTTTGCGAGTTTCATCGCGGCGGCGAAGGCCCAGAGCCGGTTGGTGTGAGAGTGCATCATGCCGAACAGCGTGTCATGGCTGGGTTCGTCCCGGCCGTACACGCCGGGATGTTGCGCAGGTGCGGCAAGGCGCGCGCGGCGACGCCACGTGGATGCCCGGCACAAGGCCGGGCATGACGCGGAGAGGATGCGGCAAGGTAAGCAACGAGGGCTGTCTCCACTGGCGCTCACTTCCATTGGCCTCAGCTCATCACCGGCTCACCCCACCTGATATTCCTCATCGATCGGCACGCCGAGCGCTGTGACGAGGCGGTTCGTCTCCGACGCCATGCCGACGATCGCCAGCAACTCGCGATATTCCTCTTCGCTCATGCCCTTCGCGCGCGCGTTCGCCGTGTGGGAATGGATGCAATAGGGACAGGCGTGCGCGATCGAGACGGCGATATAGATCATCTCCTTGACCTTCGGCTCCAAGACGCCCGGCCCCATCACCTCTTTGACGCTCTCCCAGGTGCGCTTCAGCGTCACGGGGTCATGCGCGAGCGCGCGCCAGAAATTATTCACGAAGCCGCTTTTGCGCGTCGTGCGGATGTCGGCGAAGATTTCCCGCGCCTCGGGCGAGAGTTCTTCATCGCTCAGCAGTCGAACCGTCGCCATGATGACTCTCGTTGAAGCGGCTCACTTGCCGGGAGCGCTCGGGGCGGCGGGCCAAGTGCGCGGGCCGGGATTGACATGATAATTCACGCCGCAGCTCGAGAGCGCCAGCGCCATCGCGGCAAGCAGGAAAATCGATCTTAGAGGCGAAGCGAGGCGCAAGAGCCGTCCATCGGCAGGAGTTGCGGCGGACGATGGAGTCCTTTCGCCTTATTAGCGCAAATCAACGCCGACAGAATAGGGGAGACCATGGAAGCGGCTTTCGCGACAGCGGAGCCGTTCGGCGGTCGTTCGACGCGCGTGGCGCGTGGCCGGAAAGCGCTAAAATGAAACCCGCGCTCCGGCTCGGCTCCGGAAGCGCGGGTCAGGCCTTCGGCCAGTCAGGAATGAGAGCGCATCGGCCGTCCGTGCGCGCCTTTTTTAGGCGTCGCGCGGCCTCCCGGCCAAGGGCTCAGGAGCCCCAGATCGTCAGCGCGGCGCACAGGGCAAAGGGCAGCCCAGCGAATGCGACCACAGCGGCCACGCATAAAAACCGCTCTGTCTCGCTTGCCTCTCTCCGAGGCGGATTGTCCTGCCAATGAATGAACGCCATCACGGGTCCCCTTAAGGTTCAACTGACGCTTAGGGGAAACGCGCGACGCGCCGAATCGTTGCAAAAAAGTTAAGACGACGCGCCGACGGTTAACCGCGGGCGGCGGCGAGCGGCATTCGGGGCTGACGCTGGCCTGGCGGCGGGGCAGGGGCGGCGCTTTCGCTGAAGAGTTCCGCGAGCTTCTCGGTCATGGCGCCGCCGAGCTCCTCGGCGTCGACGATCGTCACCGCGCGGCGGTAGTAGCGGGTGACGTCATGGCCGATGCCGATGGCGATCAGCTCCACTGGCGATTTCGTTTCGATCTCGTGAATGACATGACGCAGATGGCGTTCGAGGTAATTCCCCGGATTGACCGACAGCGTCGAATCGTCGACCGGCGCGCCGTCGGAGATCATCATCAGGATGCGCCGCTGCTCGGATCGCGCCAGCAGCCGGCGATGCGCCCAGTCCAGCGCCTCGCCGTCGATATTCTCCTTCAGCAGCCCTTCGCGCATCATCAGGCCGAGGTTGCGGCGGGCGCGCCGCCAGGGCGCGTCGGCGGCCTTGTAGATGATGTGGCGGATGTCGTTGAGACGGCCGGGATTGAGCTTCTTGCCCTCGGCGATCCAGGCCTCGCGGGACTGGCCGCCCTTCCAGGCGCGGGTGGTGAAGCCCAGGATCTCGACCTTGACGCCGCAGCGCTCCAGCGTCCGCGCCAGTATGTCGGCGCAGGTGGCGGCGACGGTGATCGAGGCGCCCGCGCATCGAGCCGGAATTGTCGAGCAGCAGCGTCACCACCGTATCGCGAAAATCCATGTCCTTTCGCGCTTAAAGGAAAGCGGCTGCTGGGGATCGATGATGACGCGCGGCAGACGCGCCGGATCGAGCATGCCCTCTTCGAGGTCGAATTCCCAGGAGCGGCTCTGCTGCGCCATCAGCCGCCGCTGCAGCCGGTTCGCGAGGCGCCCCACCACTGATGAGAGATGCTGCAACTGCTTGTCGAGATAGGCCCGCAGCCGGTCAATTCCTCGGCGTCGCAGAGCTCCTCGGCGCGGATGGTCTCGTCGAAGCGCGCCGTGTAGGCGTGATAATCGGCGCCAGCGCGCTCGGCGGCGTTGGTTGCGGGCCGGCGCGACTCGGCGGCCTCCTCGGCATCGCCGGCGTCGGCCTCGCGCTCGGTCTCGCCATAGGGCGCCTCCGCGGGTCGCTTTCGCCCTCTTGCTCCGCGTCCTCGGCGGCGAGCGCGGTATCCATCTCAGCGGCGCTTTTCGATTCTTGGTCATCCTGATCGTCGTTCTCGCTCTGATCGGGATTTTGCGGCGCTTCCTCGCTCTCGTCTTCGGACTTGGTCTCGTCGGGCGCTTCGCCGCTCGCCATGTCGAGATGGGAGAGCAGGTCGCGCACGATCTGGGCGAAGAGCCTCTGGTCTTCGACCGCGCCGGACAAACGGTCGAGATCGGCGCCGGCGCGCTCTTCGATGGTGTCGCGCCACAGATCGACGATTTTCTGGCTGTGCGGCGGCGGCGTCGGTCCGGTGAGGCGCTGACGGGCGAGAAGCGCCAGCGCGTCTTCGAGCGGCGCGTCCTCGCGGCTCGAAATGTCGCCGGCGTGGCTGCGCTGATAGCGGTCGTCAAGCATCGCGCCGATATTGGCGGCGACGCCCGGCATCCGCATCGCGCCGATCGACCGCAACGCGCCTGCTCCATGGCGTCGAAGGCGGCGCGGGCGTCCGGCGGCTCGGGCGCATAGCGGCGATGCAGCGCGTCGTCGTGGCAGGCGAGACGCAGCGCAAGCAGATCCGCCTGTCCGCGCAGGACCGCGGCGTCCTTGAGGCTCAGCTTGCGCGGCGGCTCGGTCAGTCGCGCCTTGGCGCCCTCATGTGCCGGCGATGAGCGAGGGCCGTTCGGGAGCGAAAATCACGTCGAGCGCGGGGGCGCGCGCCATGGCGCGCATCGCGCCGGCGACCGCGCGCTTGAACGGCTCCTGCGGCGCCTCCTTGGGCGAGGCGGGACGGCGGTTTGTCGGCGCTGGCGGCATGGATTCTATATAGACCAGTTCATGCGCGCGCCGGAAGGAAAAGCCTCACGCGACGTCCTGAGCCGACGCTTTACCAGTATCGCCAGGGGCGGCCGTACCAGCCCATTCCGGGCCCATAAGGATAGTTGAGACTGGCGCGGCGGTCGGCGTCGCGATTGAGGTCGACGTCGAGCAGGCATTTCGAGAAGGCGTCCGTGCCCTTGCGAAAGCCATAGCCGCGGCAGCGGCCTTCGTCCGCGGCGCGCTGCTCGGCGGTCGAGGCGCAGGCGCCCATGGAGAGCGCTAACATGCCTATGGCGAAGAATCTTCCGATCCGCATGTCGCGATCCTCTACCCGGTCCGAGGCGATTATTTGGCGGTCGATGGCATTTTCCGCCTGGCTGCCCCGCAAACGCGTCCGAGCCAGAGTGATCAAATTCACTTAAAATTGCGCAAAGACCGGAGGGCGCAGCTGACGCGCGGTTTCAGTCCGAAAGCAAGGATTGCGCGATTCCTTACAACTTGCGTTCGGCCTTGCTGAAGTTCGACAGATCGCCCTCCGCCGCGGCGCGCCGGCGCCAGGATTTCGCCATGGCGGGATATTTGATTTCCTTGGAGATGCGGGAAATCTGCTGCTGCAGCTTGTCGCTTCCGCAGGTCGGACAGGCTGGAACGTCCGAGCCGCGCACCAGCAGCTCGAATTCCGCCGCGCAGGCGTCGCAGACATAGGCGTAAAGCGGCATGAACCCCTCGCGTCAGTTATTTGCCCAGGACGCGAGCAATTTTTGTTCCTCTGGGCAAATTCGAATGACGAGGGGCCATTCGAACGCCGCAGCGCCTAAGTCATCACCACATTGACCGCGCTTTCCGGGAGCTCCTTGCCGAAGCAGCGCTGGTAGAATTCGGCGACCAGCGGGCGCTCCAGCTCGTCGCATTTGTTCAAAAAGGTCATGCGGAAGGCGAAGCCGATGTCGCCGAAAATCTCGGCGTTTTCGGCCCAGGTGATCACCGTGCGCGGGCTCATCACTGTCGAGAGGTCGCCCGCCATGAAGGCATTGCGGGTCAGATCCGCGACCCGCACCATCTTGTTGGCGATGTCGCGGCCGTCCTTGGTGGCGCCATAGGATTTGACCTTGGCGAGAACGATATTGGTCTCGGCGTCATGCGGCAGATAATTCAGCGTCGCGACGATCGACCAGCGATCCATCTGGGCCTGATTGATCTGCTGCGTGCCGTGATAGAGGCCCGAGGTGTCGCCGAGCCCGACCGTGTTGGCGGTGGCGAACAGTCGGAAGGCCGGATGCGGCCGGATCACCCGGTTCTGATCGAGCAGCGTCAGCCGGCCGGAGACTTCGAGCACGCGCTGGATGACGAACATCACGTCGGGGCGCCCTGCGTCATATTCGTCGAAACACAGCGCCACGCAATGCTGGACAGCCCAGGGCAGAATGCCGTCGCGAAATTCGGTGACCTGTTTGCCGTCCTTGAGGACGATGGCGTCCTTGCCGACAAGGTCGATGCGCGAAATGTGGCTGTCGAGATTGACCCGCACGAAGGGCCAGTTGAGCCGCGCCGCCACCTGCTCGATATGGGTCGACTTTCCGGTGCCGTGATAGCCGGTCACCATCACCCGCCGATTCTTGGCGAAGCCGGCGAGAATCGCGAGCGTCGTCTGGCGGTCGAAGAGATAGTCGGGATCGAGATCGGGCACGTGCTCGTTGCGCTCGGAGAAGGCCGGAACCTCCATGTCGGAGTCGATCCCGAACACCTGGCGGACGGAAATCTTCATGTCCGGCGTGTTGTCGAGGCCGGTTGCCGGGTGTTCTAAAGCGACCAAGATTTGCGTCCTTTCGTTGCGCCGACCGAGCTATCCGCGCCGCGCCGGGTCAAATTTCGCCCGGCGGAAAATTCTGTCCGGCGCGGTCCTCAGACCAGCCGCGCGGCCCTCAGCGTCTTATAGGCATGGATAATTTCCCGCAATTTTTCCTCGCGGGAGCGGTCGCCGCCATTGGCGTCGGGGTGATGGCGCTTGACGAGCTCCTTATAGCGGGCGCGGATCGTCTCGCGGTCAGCGGTTTCCTCAAGCCCCATGGCCACGAACGCCCTGATCGTCACCGGCGAATGCTGCGGGCTCCGGCGCGGTGCTGCGGGCTGGGGGCGGCGGAAGCGCTGGCGGTAGACGCCGAGCGGATCGACCGCCGCCATCTGGTCCTCGCGAAATCCGGCCTGTCCGCGACGCGTCCCCATCGACCAGGTGGGGCGGTGGCCGACGGTCGCATCCTTCATGTAGCGGGCGACGGAAGCGTCGTCCATGCCGTTGAAATAATTGTAGGTTGCGTTGTATTCCCGGACATGTTCGAGGCAGAAGCAGAGATATTGCCCCTCGCGCAGCCGCCCCATCGGCGCGCGATAGCGCCTCCGCCTCGCAGCCGGGCGAATCGCAGCGAATCGTCTTCTCGCGCGGGGGTTCACGCGACTCGCGCTGCGTTCGGATGCGATCGAAGAGGGCGAATTCAGGTTCATTTCGTTCCATTATGATGGCGCCGCAGCAAGCCGCAAGCGCAACCGGCGCCCGATGTGCTAATTCGGCGCCGACCGGAGAGGAAAAATGACGGATCAGAGTAAAGGCGTCGTCAAGGCGCGCATTGCGCAGAAACTTACCGACAGCCTTGCGCCCGAGGCGCTCAATGTTATCGACGACTCTCACCGCCACGCCGGCCATGGGCATCACCATCCGGACGGCGAAACCCACTTTACCGTGCAGGTGGTGAGCGCGGTTTTCGAGGGCAAGAGCTTGATCGAACGGCATCGTCTCGTCAATGCGCTGCTCGCCGAAGAGCTGGCCGATCGGGTTCACGCTCTGGCGATCAGCGCCAAGACGCCGCAGGAGGCCGCGCGCGCATAGCGCCGTCACATGCGCAGCGCGGCGCGCGCTGGCGCCGCTGAAGATTGCGTAGACAGCAGAGGATCCCGCAATGGCCGGCGATAAAATGGCGAAACCCGGCGCAATGCCGAACAATCCTTGCTTTTCCTCCGGTCCCTGCGCCAAACGGCCCGGCTGGGCGCTGGCGAATCTCGCCGGAGCGGCGCTCGGCCGCTCGCATCGGTCAAAGGCCGGCAAGGAGAAACTGGCGCAGGCGATCGCGCTGACGCGGGAGATTCTGCGCGTTCCCGCCGATTATCGCATCGGAATCGTGCCCGCGTCCGACACCGGCGCCGTCGAGATGGCGCTCTGGTCGATTCTCGGCCCGCGCGGCGTTGACGTCGTCGCCTGGGAGAGCTTCTCGAAGGACTGGGTCAACGACGTCCTCAACCAGCTGAAGATCGAGAAGGCGCGAAGCCTCGTCGCGCCCTATGGAGAGCTGCCCGATCTTTCTCAGATCAATTTCGACAATGACGTCGTCTTCGCCTGGAATGGCACGACCTCTGGCGTGCGGGTTGCGAACGCCGACTTCATTCCCTCGGATCGCAAAGGCCTGACGATCTGCGACGCGACTTCGGCGGCCTTCGCGCAGCCCTTGGATTTCGCCAAGCTCGATGTGACGACGTACAGCTGGCAGAAGGTTCTTGGCGGCGAGGCCGCGCACGGCATGCTCATTCTCTCGCCTCGCGCCGTCGAGCGGCTCGAGAGCTACGCGCCGCCATGGCCGATGCCGAAGATTTTCAGATTGAGCGCAAAGAGCAGGCTTTTCGAAGGGATTTTTCAAGGCGAGACAATCAACACGCCATCGCTGCTCGCCGTCGAAGATTATCTTGACGCGCTGTCCTGGGCGAAGTCGATCGGCGGGCTCGACGCACTGTTTGCGCGCTGCAACGCCAATGCGGGCGCCGTGGCGGCGTGGGTCGCAAGGACGCCTTGGATCGATTTCCTCGCCAAGGATGCGGCGACGCGGTCCAACACCAGCGTCTGCCTTGTCTTCTCCAGCGACAGCGCCGCGACAGGCGCCGACGCGCAGGCGGCGCTTACCAAGAAGATGGTCGCGATGATCGAGAAGGAAGGCGCGGGCCATGATTTCGGCGCCTATCGCGACGCGCCCCCCGGCTTCCGCATCTGGTGCGGCGCGACGGTGGAGGCGTCCGACGTGGCGCTGCTGACGCAGTGGCTCGATTGGGCTTATGCCAAGGCTTGCGCCGAGGCTGCGCACGCGGCGTGACGAGCAGTCGCAAGCAGCCGCCTCATCGATCGTTCCAGTCCGTCACCATCAGGCCCGGCACGCGATCGAACTCGCGGCGGTTGGCGGTGACGAGAACGGCGCCGCGCCGGCGCGCTTGTGCGGCGATCAAAACGTCATAGGGGCCGATCGGTTTTCCATGACCTTCGAGATAAGCGCGAATGTCGCCTGCGGCACGCGCGTCATCAGCGTCGACAGCCGCGATTTCGGGAACGGCCGAGAGGAAGTCGTCGAGTCGAGCGTGATCCTCTCGGGCGCCACGCTTTTCGCTGCGCCATGGCGAAGCTCGGCAAGGACCGGCGCGGGGACGAGCAAGCGCGATCCGCAAAACAGCTCAGCTCTCAGCCGCTCGTCGAGGCGAGGCGCGCGCCGGGTCATTACGCCTATGATCACATTCGTATCGAGACAAAACATGCGCTGCCTCAATCGAACGTGACTTCGTCATCGGGTTCGAGCGGAGGTTCGTCCGGGAGCTCCGGAAAGTCCACATCGAGATAGGCGTCGAGCTTTGCACGCCACGCCTCGACGTCGAAGGGCGACTTTTCCAACGGCTCCAAAATGATTTTGTCGCCGACCTTGCTGACGCGCACCTCCTTACCCGGCAGACGAAATTCCTTGGGAAGCCGAACGGCTTGGCTGCGGCCATGCATGAATATTTTCGCGGTGGCGGCCATGGCGCCTCCTTTGGTATCTATCAATGATAGATACCAAAATCTAGGGCAGCATCCAACAGCTATATTTGAGGACGATCCCGCAGAAACGTTGCGTCGCCTAAAATCTCGATTGCGCAGATCGCTTTGCGGCCTTCCATTGGGAGAACAGGCCGTCGCTCCTTTTTGCAGGATGAACAAATGCCGCCCCGCGTTCTCATCTCCGATTCTCTCTCGCCCGCCGCCGCGCAGATTTTTCGGCTGCGCGGCCTCGACGTCGATTTCGAGCCGACGCTCGGCAAAGATAAAGACAAGCTAGCCGCCGCGATCGGCGACTATGATGGACTCGCTATCCGCTCGGCGACGAAAGTGACCGCGGACATTTTTGAACGCGCCCAGCGCCTCAAGGTGGTCGGCCGCGCCGGCATTGGCGTCGACAATGTCGACGTCGCCGCCGCCACGGCGCGCGGCGTCATCGTGATGAACACGCCTTTCGGCAATTCGATCACCACGGCCGAACACGCCATCGCGCTAATGTTTGCATTGGCGCGCGAGATCCCGGCCGCCGACGCCTCGACCCAGGCCGGCAAATGGGAAAAGAACCGCTTCATGGGCGTCGAAATCACCGGCAAGACGCTTGGCGTCATCGGTTGCGGCAATGTCGGCGCGAATGTCGCCGAACGCGCGCTCGGCCTCAAGATGCGCGTGATCGCCTTCGACCCCTATCTCACCGAAGAGCGCGCCAATGAGCTTGGCGTCGAAAAGGTCGACCTCGACGAGCTGCTGGCCCGCGCGGATGTCATCACGCTGCACACGCCGCTGACGACGCAGACCAAGAACATTCTCTCGGCTGAAAACATCGCCAAGACCTGCAAGGGCGTGCGCATCGTCAATTGCGCGCGCGGCGGGCTTGTCGACGAAGAGGCGCTGCGCAAGGCGCTCGATGAGGGACATGTCGCCGGCGCCGCCTTCGACGTCTTCGCGCAGGAGCCGGCGACTGAAAATCCGCTGTTCGGCCATCCGCACGTCGTCTGCACGCCGCATCTCGGCGCTTCGACGGCCGAGGCGCAGGAAAAGGTTGCGTTGCAGATCGCCGAGCAGATGGCGGACTATCTGACGCGCGGCGCAATCGCCAACGCCGTGAACTTCCCCTCGATTAGCCCTGAAGAGGCGCCGCGGCTCAAACCTTTCGTCGAGCTTGCCGAAAAGCTTGGTCTCTTCGTGGGACAGATCGCTCGCGCCGGCGTCGACAAATTGTCGATCGTCTATGAAGGCGTCGTCGCCTATCAAAAAACGCGCGCGATTACGTCCGCGGCATTGTCGGGATTGCTGCGGCCGATTCTCGAAGACGTCAATCCGGTGTCGGCGCCGATCCTCGCCAAGGAACGTGGCTTGGCGATTGAGGAAATCACCCGCGAGGCGCAAGGCGACTATGAGTCTCTCGTCACGCTCAGCGCGCATACCTCGCGTGGCGAAATTTGCGTTTCCGGCACTGTCTTTCATGACGGCAAGCCACGCATCATCCGCATCGGCGAGATTGACGTCGACGCCGAATTCTCGGCGTCGATGATCTATCTGACAAATGAGGACCGGCCGGGCTTCATCGGCAGATTCGCCAGCGCGCTCGGCGACGCCGAGGTCAATATCGCCACATTCGCGCTGGGTCGGGACAGGCCCGGCGGCGGCGCCGTCGCGCTCGTCGCCATCGACGGCGAGTTGCCGGCGCAAGCGCTTGCCGCGCTCAAGAATATGCCCGGGGTCAAAGAGGCGACGACGCTGAAGTTCTAACCTTATTGTCGCGCTCAACCTAACTGTTGCAACTCTGCCACAATCGCTGGAGAAACGCCGGCCGGCGGGACTTCGCCGCTTGCCTGCGAGGACGCGCTGCGAGACTAATTGAAAGGACCGCGCCGGTTCCAGGAGTTGGCGCGGCGCACGCCCACTCTCGAAAAAGGGATCATCATGCGGCGTCTTACTTTTGCATTTGTTTGCGCGCTCGGCGCGCTTTGCGGCCTTTCTTGCGAAGCATTGGCGCGCAGTCCCTCGCCGCAGCCGGCGCCGGCGCCTGCGGTCGATCCGTTCTCCGCGCTATTTGGCGGCGGTTTCGCGCCTCAGACGAGCGACGGCCGACCACAGGCGGTCGCCATTCCGCGCGAGGTCGTCGCCTTTGAGCCGAAATACGGGCCGGGCACGGTGATCATCGCCACCAATGAGCGGCGCCTCTACTACACGCTCGGCAATGGCCAGGCCATCCGCTATGGCGTCGGCGTCGGCCGCCCGGGATTCGAATGGGCCGGCACGCGCTACATTTCGCATAAGCGCGAGTGGCCGGACTGGACGCCCCCGGTGCAGATGCTGCACCGTCGTCCCGACTTGCCGCGGCACATGGTGGGCGGACTCAACAACCCGCTTGGCGCGCGCGCCATGTATCTCTCCGGCACGCTCTATCGCATCCATGGCTCCAACGAGCCCTGGACGATCGGCCAGGCCGTGTCGTCCGGCTGCATCCGCATGACCAATGACGACGTCGTCGACCTGTACAATCGGGTGAAGGTCGGCACGCGCGTCGTTGTGACGCGGTAGGCCTCGTCAGCAGTTTGCAAGCGGCCGGCGCTAGCGTCGGCCGCTTTTGTTTTAACTATTTTTCTCCAGGCCGATCGCGATCGAGCCCCTTCGCCGCAAGTTCTTTGAGATAGGCGTCAAATAGTTGCGTCGCCGTCTCGCCGAGTTCGCGCAGATATCGCCAAGTGTAGATCCCGGTGCGATGCATGTCGTCAAAATCGAGCCGAACGGCGTAATTGCCGACCGGCGCGACGGCGATGATCGCGACATTGCGCTTGCCGCCGACCGTCTTGCGCTCTTGCGCCGAATGGCCCTGAACCTCCGCGCTCGGGCTTCGCGTGCGCAACAGTTCGGCGCTGAGCGCGAATTGCGCGCCGTCGTCGAAAGCGACGTTCAGCAGGCGTCCGGCCTCGGAGAGGCGCAATTCAGTCGGCCAGGGCTCATGCCCCATGATGCGTCTCCAACGCTTCGCGCAAGCGGTTGACGAATATCTTTACCGCTTCGGGCGTGGTCCGCCAACACGATGCCTAATGAGGTTGAGCGCTCTGCATCCACCAACTCTCCAAAGTGAACCCGAAGGGAAACATCGGAAAGAGCGGCGTATGGTCGCGATGGCGTATCGCGGCGCTGTGGGCGCACCAGATGGCGTTCGTATGCTGGAGAGGCACGAAATAGAATCCGGAAAGCAAGATGCGATCGAGCGCGCGCGCCGCCCAAATGCTATCTTCCCTGGAGTGCGCCGCCAGCAGATTGGCGATCGCGGCGTCGAGCGTGGGCGAGGCGGCGCCGGCGAGATTAACAGAGTTTTCCCGGTTGAGACTTTCGGTGCTCCACCGATTCAACTGCTCCTGACCGGGCACCGCGGCGGGCAGCCATTGCCCGATGATCATGTCATACTCGAAGCGCTGCCGCCGCCGCTCGTATTGGACTTCGTCGTATAAGCGCGGATTGGCTTCGATCCCGATGCGTTTCAATGAAGCCGCGAAATTGAGCGCAAGCCGCTCCTCGTCGCGATCGCGAATCATGATCTCAAAAATGACGGGAACGCCATCCTTCTGGAGACGTCCGCCAACGAGGACGTAGCCGGCTTCGGCGAGAAGCGCCTGCGCGCGTTTCGCCACCATCCGATCGCGCCCGGAGCCGTCGTGCTGAACCGGTCGCCAGCGTCCTTCGAGAATGTCGTCGCGAACGACGCCGGGAAACTTCGCAAGAAAGGCGCGCTCGGCGTCGCTTGCCGGACGCCCGGTCGAGGCATAGTCCGACTCGCCGAAATAGCTTTCTGTCCGGATATAGAGTCCGCTGTAAAAATTGGCGTTGATCCATTCGAAGTCATACATCATGGCGATCGCTTCGCGCAGTCGCGCGTCGCGAAAGATCGGCTTGCGCAGATTAAAAACGAAGCCTTCCATTCCCGTTGGCCGGCCGGGCCGCAGGACTTCCTTCACGATGGCGCCGCTACGAACGGCGGGGAAATCATAGCCGGACGACCAACGCGCGGCGCTCGTTTCCTCGCGATAGTCGATCAGTCCGGCTTTCAGCGCCTCGAACAGCGCCGCGCCGTCACGGTAATAGTCAACGACGACTTCATCGAAATTATAGAGTCCCTTTTGACTGGGAATGTCGCGGCCCCAATAGTCAGGGTCGCGGCGCAGAGCCAGGCGCTCTCCAACTTTAGCTTCGGAAATCCGATAAGGGCCAGAACCAAGCGGGATCGTCATGTCGGGAGCATCAAAGCGCTCAACATTGACGGCTTTCTTCGACAGAATCGGCATGTCGGCGAGAACGAGCGGCGCTTCGCGATCCTTCACGCCGGTCAGGTCGAAACGCACCGTATGATCGTCGAGAGCTACGGCGGATTTCACGAGCGCGAAAGTCGCGCGATGTTTCGGCCGGCCTTTCGACTTCAGCAGCTCGAAGGAAAAAAGTACGTCTGATGCGAGGATCGGCGTCTTGTCGGAAAATCGCGCCCGCGGTTCGATGTGAAATGTGACATGCTCGCGGGCGTCGTCGATATCGACAGACCGCGCGATCAGCGGATAAAGCGAATAGGCTTCGTCCTGCGACCGCGTCATCAGGCTCTCGACCACATTGCCGATGATGAGCTGCGGCGCGTCGCCGAATCTGGAGTTGAACGGGTTGAGACTCGTGAATCCGCCGGGTCGGCCGAGGTGCAGCGCGCCGCCTTTTGGCGCATCCGGATTTGCGTAAGGAAAATGATCGAAATCCTTCGGCAGCGCAGGTTCGCCGTAGAGCGCGAGTCCATGCGCGTCGCGCGCCACTGAAGGATTTTCCGCAAGCGCTGAAACGGGCGGCAGGACCGCGACGACGCAGACGAGCGTCGCCATGCCCGCTGTGGCGATCATGCGCCCAATTGCCTGCCCAGCGCGAAGCATTGCACGGCCTCCTATCCGAAATTGGCGGACTGAACCTATCCGCCCAGGCAATTCCAATTCGAAATTTCGCCGGTCTCTATTGCCGCATCAAGCGGCGCAGTCCGTTAAAAAATACCGCAGCTATGCGCGTTATCGAAGCTTCGCCCTAAGAACGCTCGTCTTACAGGCGCCGCCCCAAAGATGGGGGCGACGCCCTATCGCCTCAGAACCTGAGTTTGATGCCGGCGGTATAACCGATTGGCTGGCCGGCTCTGATGCCCGCGCCCTGCGCCAGCACCAGACCGCCGGTCGGCCAGACGACCGGCGTTTGAAACGGGGTGCCTGTGATCAGCGTGTTGCCGAGCGCCTGCGCGCCGGCGACGTAAGTCCGGTTGAAGACGTTCTGGACATCGAAATAGAGCTCGATGTTCTTGATATAGAAATCTGTCAGGTCGTGGTTATAGTGAGCGTTGAGATTGACGATGCTGTAGCTGGGAACGGTCGTGTAATTGGCGTTGTCGATCGTATAGTTGCTCTTGAAGACATATTCGACATAGGCGCCGAGACCGGCGAGATCGCCGGTGGGCTGATCATAGCCGTAGCGCATCGTCACCGTATGGGGCGGCACATTGGGAATTCTGTTGCCCGAGCGATTGTAGACAGCAGGAGCGCCGCCGGCCAGCTGAGTAAAAAACGGCGGACCCAAGTTAACCGCCCCGAGATCGTCCCAAAAATTGGTGAAGATCTGATTGTTGAACGTATAGGCGGCGATCAGCCGCCATCCCTCAAACGGCCGCCAATCGGCGTTGAGTTCGACGCCGCGATGGAGCGAGGCGGGAATGTTCTGCTGATAGGAGACAAGCGCGTTGTTCAACGTCAAAATTTCATTACGGTGCCATTCGTTGAAGCCGGTCACGCTGACGGTGAGATCGGGGCTCGGCGTCCAGTCGATCCCGAGATCGACGCCCATGTTGGTCTGGGCCTTGAGCGGATTTTGTCCGACGCCGCTTCGCGTATTGGTGAGGAAGACGAATGTCGGCGTGCTGTAGCCGGTCGCATAGCGCGCCCGCACTTGCCACTCGGGGCTGTAGCGATAGGTGAGCGAGGCTTCCGGCGCCGTGTTCCAATAGTCATTGTCGACGGCGACTTGCGTCGGAAATCTGGGCGCAAAATTGGCGGTATAGTTATAGGCGGTGAAGACGCCCCAGACTCTGTTCCAGTTCGTGCTGAAGCCGATGACGCCGGTCAGGCCCGGCGCGAGCGCAATCTCTTCGCGCGCACGCAGACTGATGTTCGACGTGTAGGAATCGATCTTGCCGACCTGCGCGCCAATCGCGCCGCTATACCATCTATTGGCGATCTGGTTGAATAGCGGATTGGCGGTTTTGGCGTTGTTATAGAAGAATTGCAGAAAATGCGTCGCCGGGAATCCGAAGATCGGCGTGTGACTGGTGATGTCGGTCTGCGCGGTGATGCCCACCGTCGGACCCCTGATGCCCACTGGGCCGCCCTGTCCGGCCGGGCCCAAAATCGGCGGCGGCCAGGTGCCATTGAGAAAGTCGAAATAGTCGTAGGTGAATTGCGTCCGCCACGTCGTGTCCTTGTCAAAATCATGTTCGTATTGAATGCCGCCGATCTGTCTCAGCGTATTCGAGTGCGTGCCGAGCTGCCAGACGCTTTGGCGCACGACGGGGCTAGAGATGCCATTCACCGGCACGTTCAGATTGTTGCACAAGTTGGCGTTCCAAACGGTCGGGATGGCGCAGCCTTCTTGAAAGGGATTGAGATAGAACACCCCTAAATTATTTCGGTTGAGGAACTCCGATCTCAAATTGTTGGCGATATATTTCACGGTGACTCGATCGGTAGGAGTCACCTCCCATCTGCCGAGAAACTTGCCCTGTTTGCCTGAGAAAGAATTGCGTGCCCAGCCGGTGCTATTGGCGTCGGAGGCGAAAAACGCCAGATCGAAGCCGCCGAGCGTGCTGTCCTTCACCGCCTTGCCGACGCGGACGTAATTGTTGACATAGCCGAAGCTGCCGAATTCCGACCCGGTGTGGACGCCGTCGATTTCGGCGCCGGTGAAGGTGCGGAAATTGATCGCGCCGCCATAGGCGTAGTTGCCGAAAAGCGCGGATGAGGGGCCGCGATAGACGTCGACCGCGGCGTAGGAATGCGGATCGAGCAGGTCGGTGCGGCCATTGCCGTCGGCCGTCATGATCGGAAAGCCGTCTTCCCACAGCATGATGTTGCGGACGCCCGTTGGAAACCCGGCGCCGAGCCGGTTGCCGGAGCCGCGGATCGAAATCTGCAGATCGCGCACGCCGTCGCCCTGCTGTATGGAGACGCCGGGGCTGTATTCCAACACCCGCCGGACATCCGGCAAGGGCGTCGGCCTTAAGAACTTGGTGTTGATGAGCGTGACCGTCTCGCCCGGCGGGTCCCGGTAGATCGGCAGCTTGGCGCGGGCGGCGCTAAAGCCCGGCGCGATTCCTTCTTCGCCCGCCGTCGACTCTCTTACGGCGGGAGTCGCGACCGGCGGCGGCCGCCGCGCGGCGCCGATGGTGATCTGCGGCAGCGCCTGCTGCGCTTGCGCGACAGACGCGCAGGACAAAAGCGCGAGAGCGCCCAGCCCCACGCCATGCATCAATTTCGATTGGAGCCGCATCGTCTTATCTTTCCTAATTCGAGGTTGAATCTCACTGAGTAGGCGCACGCGTTGATCCGCTCGCGGTCGACGCCGGTTTCCACGGGTCGGCGAAGCGGGGGGAGGTCAGCAAAGAGTCGTCGGTCAGCGTTTTCAGGAAGGCGATCAGATCGCTCTTTTCCTGAGGCGTGAGATCGATCGGAACGATCAGCGCGCTCTTGTTCGGATTGTAGCGGCCGTCGCCCTTCAACGGACCGCTGGCGACGTTGCGCCCGCCGGCCGCGTAAATGTCGATCACGTCCTCGAGCGTCGCGACGCTGCCGTCATGCATATAGGGGGCGGTGACGGCGATGTTGCGCAGGCTCGGCGCGCGAAACGCGCCCATCTCGGCCGGGTTGTGGGTATTCTCGAACACGCCGCGATTGGGCTCCGGATAGGCGCCCTTGCCGTCGAGATCATAAAGCCCGGTATTGTGAAACGGCGTTTCGATCTCGCGGGTTTTCGCGTGATAGAACTGATCGTCGAAATTCACGCTGCCATGGCAGTGATGGCATTCAGCCTTCTCGCCGAAAAAGAGGTCCTTGCCGCGCGTCTCCTCGGGGGTGAGCGTCGCCTTGCCGAGAAGATAGAGATCATATTTCGAGGCGGCCGAGACGATGCCGCGCTCGAAGGCGGAGATCGCCTTGATGATATTGCCGAAGCTGATCGGGTCAGCTTCGCCCGGAAAGGCGGCGGCGAAATCGCGGCGATAGTCCGCGTCGCCGGAAAAGCGCGCAAGTA
This sequence comes from Methylocystis sp., assembly GCA_046349135.1. Classification (GTDB taxonomy): domain Bacteria; phylum Pseudomonadota; class Alphaproteobacteria; order Rhizobiales; family Beijerinckiaceae; genus Methylocystis. The sequence goes on from JAXMCY010000007.1 coordinate 99,377, forward strand.
TCTCTTTGCGGTTCTTGTCATTGACGCCCATTTCGATCGGCTCTTCGCCAAAGAGCGGACCTTCCATCTGCCGTTCCAGCGTCACCATCGCCGGATTGGCCCAGGTCAGCGTCGCCCGCCAGGCGGCGTTGGCGACGCTCGGCGAATTGCGCGGCGTGTGCTGGCCCGTGGCGCCGACGCCGACCGGCCTGCCGTCGGTGAAGGCGAGGCGCTGCTCATGGCAGGAGGCGCAGCTCTCCTTGCCGTTGCCCGAGAGGCGCATATCGTAGAAGAGCTTGCGCCCGAGCTGGAAGCGCGCCTCCGACATCGCATTGTCGGCGGGCACCCGCGGCGGCGGCATGAACTCCGGCAAGGCCCAGCGCCATGAATCCGCGCTCTGGCCGGGTTCGCCTTGCGCGGCGCCGGCGATCGCAAGCGCGGCGACGAGCGGCAGGAGCGTTCCGCGCTTCATTTCGCCGGCTCCACGCGGAAGATTTTGGTCGGCCCGCCCGCGGACTGGCCGGCGTCATTGGCGTCCGGCGCGGTTTCCTTGAGCCGCAGCCCGAGATTGTCGAACATCGGCGCGCATTCGGGATCGGCCGGACCGCTCATGCAGCCGGTCGAGAATCCCTTGTCCTTGCCAAGATCGATGCCGGCGAAGAGCTGCTTCAGGTCGAGCACGACGCGCTGGCGCACGGAATCGAACGCAGCCAGCTTGACCGGAATGCGATTGGGATTGGCGCAGGAGGTGATTTCGCCCTTGACCGCGTCGCCGCGGCAGCCGGTCGAGCCAAGATGCAGCATCCAGGTCGCGACGGTGATCGTGCCGTCCTCATTGACGCGTAGCGGCGCCGCCTTGGGCGCGTCGGCCATCGCCGGCGCGCCGCCGTCGGATTTGTCTCCGGACTTGTCGCCTTGCGCGCCGGCGCCGGTCGCGGCGTCCGCCGGGCTTTTCGGCTTGAGCGGCGGACGGGTCACGCCGCCCTCGGGATCGACCTCGATCTTGATGAACTTGCGGCCCGCCTGCCAATTCCAGGTCATCGACTGCAGATCGAGCGGCGCGGGCGCCGTGGCGAAATTCGAGTGATTGAGGACGACGTCCTTTCCGTCCTTGTCCCGAACGAGGCTGGGAACGCCGACGACGAAGCTCAATCCCTTGTAGCGGCCGCGCGGGACCGACCCTTTGATCGTGTCGTTCAAATCGGCGGTGCCGGCGCATTTGCCGGTCTTGTTCTCGAAATCAAGCAAAGCGAGATTGGCGTATTGCCAATCATTCTGCTCCAGCTCGATCGGCACTTCACGGCCGGCGGCGTCGATCAGCGCCGGCGCCGAAACATAGAAGCGCGCATCGTGGAGCTGGGCCGGCTGACCGCCGGTTCCGAGCCCGGCGATGTCCCGCCCGCAGTCGACCGGCTGGTCGCCCGCCGCCAGCGCAAAGCGGATCGCAACCGGCTGCCTGTCGCCCGCATCCGGCTTGCTCGCGGCTTGCGCGACGCCGATCGCCGCAAGACCGCTGACCGCGATGGCAAATCGGTTGAATACGCTCATGATTCCTCTCCTCGACCACCAGTGCTGAGTCTTGTCTTGGACGTCCGCGCAAACGGCCACGATCCGCGGCGTCAGAACGCGCGCACAACGATTAGGCTTGAGGAAATGGCGAGGGAGCCTAAGCCCCAGCGGCCAACCGTTAACGCGCTTCTTTAGGAAAGAAGCGACGGCGGCGCGCGTGAGAGCCTATTGAATGGCCACTGAGCCGTTGGCGGCCCGGGATCGCGGTGTTCAATCCAGAATGAAGGATCGTCAGACCGCGGCGTGAGTACGAGAACCACGACGGACAATAGAAGATTTGAACTTGGATCCGCGCCTTGCTCGGTCAGAAGGCAAGCCAGGCAGTGCTGTTGGACCTGCGGCGCCTGGCCGTCGCCGTCGCTCTTATTGGCGCAGAGGTCGTTCGAAAAAGTCGCTGCGGCGCTGATGAAGGCTCCGGAATCGTCGCTGTGATGACTCCTAGAAAAAACAACCGCCAAAGCTTGCTGGAACAGCAGACAAGCGACGACCGACGCCACCAATGGACGTATAAATCGCCTAATTTTTTGCCTGTGCCGCCGCATAGTGAATTTTGGGTGCACAGCAATTCGCTTGTCAATGAAGTTTAATCTCGCAAAAGCGCATTATTTGTAGTTGTTGCGCTTCCGCCACACTTGGTCTTCGCAATAGATTCGTCCCTGGACGAAGACTTCGACGCGCGTCGAAATGGTCGGCGCCACCGCTGATGGGGGGCTTTGATGCGTCTAGCGATCGTTAAGAGAGGGAGCGCCGACAGTTTGATTGTCGACGGGAGCTCCTTCGCGATCAATACGTATTGTCCGTCGTCGAATGATTTGAGACAGGGGGCGTCGTGATTTAACGGAGGACGCGGCTTTTCATGCCTATGATCTGAGCCTACCGTAGGCAAGGGTTGGCGGCATCCATGCTCGTTCGGGTTGTCCTGTTACTGGCGACATTACTGCAAGCGGCGGTCGTTTCGACCGGCGCGGCGCGCTCGCTCTCAGTATCCGACGTTTGCCGCGTCCCTCTGCAAGGCCGACGCCAATCCGGCGGCGCCTTATTCGCAGTCGAGCGCAACGGCGCGTGCGCCGACTGCCTCGCGTGTTGTAACTCACCCGCCCGTCGTCTCTATATTTGACGAGGTTTCATACTTAGCCCGTTCCAAAGGCCGAATTGTCATTTCTGCCTCTGCAGCTTTTCTGGCGCCCCCGAAGCATCCGGAAACGCCGCCGGCGCGCGCCCCTCCGCCTAACGCCAAGCGACGCGATTCGGCAGCGAACCGTCGCGGACCATCAACAAACGCACGTCGCCAAAGGCCTCGACGCCGTTCGCGATCGATGCGTGTTCATTGGCGGCGCGCTTGGGAGGAGATGCGCTGATGCTCAAGTCTCATAAGACGATCGACCGGCTGTTTAGAAGTCATCACCGCGATCTGATCACTCGGGCGCGCCGCGTCATCGGCTCTGACGACGCCGAAGACATGGTCCAGGAAGCCTATCTCAAAATGCTCGAAAGCGACCGTGGCGAACTGGTCGCCAACGCCCGCGGCTATGTGTCGAAAATGACGTGCACGCTCGCCATCGACGCTCTTCGAAGACAAAGACCCATGCCCGGGCGCTCGACGAAGACGGCGCATGGTTCCAGTCGGCCGCCCGAGACGCGCCGATCGCGCCGGTGCTGGATGCATTCCTGCTGGCGTCGGACGTTCAGACCGCCTTAGCGCAGCTGCCGCAAGGCTGTCGGCAGATATTCCTCATGAACCGAATATTGGGCTTCAGCCACTCGGAGATCGCGCAGGAAATCGGGGTTTCGTTGAGAACGGTCAATCGCAAGCTCGCTCAAGCGCTTGAGCACTTCGATCGGGCCTTCGAGTTCTCCGGTCGAGGCCTCCACCCGGGGCTCCGGCCTCTCCAGGAAGACGCGCCGCGCGAGTTTCTGGCTGCGCCATCCATCGCCCGCGATGCGACCGAAACAAAAATTCCGTCGGCCCGGAAAAATTTCCGCCGCAAGCTGTCCGATTTTTACGGGCTCGCTCGTCATACCATTCGGGTTCCGCGTGCTGCGGAGCCTGTCTGGACTTTCCAGACGAACTCAAATGGGGAGGCCCCTATGACCATTCGTATCGCCAAGCGCATCACTCTCAATGTCATCGGCCGCGCCAGCGCCCGCTGCGCGTCGACCTGCGCCGTCAGCAACGGCTAAGGTCGATCGGCTTGCGCCGTTGGCCCCCCCGGCCGGCGGCGCAGTCGAGATTCGGCGCGTCAGGACGAAGGCGACAAATAAATGCGGCTTGGCTTCAATTTCACGCTCGGCGACACCTATGACATGGTCCAGAGGCTCATCGCCGAAAGACATATCGATTACTGCGAATTTCTTATCGACAATTTTT
>JAXMCY010000008.1:0-5000 GCA_046349135.1 Methylocystis sp.
GACGGCGACGCGTCGCTCCGCAAGCGGCCGATGAAGCGCATCCTCGATCCGCTGGCGCTGCAGGGCGCGCAGATTCTGGAGCAGGCCGAGGGCGGGCGGCTGCCGCTCGTGCTGCAAGGATCGAGCGAACCCTTGCCGGTCGAATACAAAACCCCGGTCGCTTCGGCGCAGATCAAATCAGCGGTGCTGCTCTGCGGACTGAATTCGCCCGGCCGGACGACGGTGATCGAATCCGAAGCCTCGCGTGACCATACCGAAAAAATGCTCGCGCATTTTGGCGCTAAAGTCGTCAGCGAACCTCACGGCGCGCATGGCCGCAAGATCACGCTCGAAGGGCGCCCGGAATTTCACGCGCGCGACGTGCGCGTTCCGGCCGATCCGTCGTCGGCCGCCTTTCCGCTCGTCGCCGCGCTGATCGTCGAGGGCTCCGACATCGTGATCGAAGGCGTCATGACCAATCCGCTGCGCAGCGGATTGCTGACGACGCTGCAGGAGATGGGCGCCGATATCTCCTTGGAGAACAGCCGCGAGGAGGGCGGCGAAGAGGTCGCCGACATTCGCGCCCGCTGTTCGCATCTTGTCGGCGTCGACGTTCCGGCGGCGCGGGCGCCCGCGATGATCGATGAATATCCGATCCTCGCCGTCGCGGCCTCTTTCGCCAAGGGCGAAACGCGGATGCGCGGACTTTCCGAACTGCGCGTGAAAGAGTCGGACCGTCTTGAAGCGGTCGCCGCCGGGCTCAAAGCCAATGGCGTCGATTGCGAGATCGTCGGCGACGACCTCATCGTGCGCGGCGGCCGCGTCAATGGGGGCGGCATGGTTGAGACGCATCTCGATCACCGCATCGCCATGAGCTTTCTCGTCATGGGGCTCGCCGCGGAGAAGGCGGTCGCGGTCGACGACGAGACGATGATCGCGACGAGCTTTCCGGCCTTTCGTGCGCTGATGGAACGGCTCGGAGCGCGCTTCTCATGAGCTTCGTCATCGCGATCGACGGCCCCGCGGCGTCGGGCAAGGGCACGCTGGCGCGCCGGCTCGCGGCGTATTACGGCCTGCCGCATCTGGATACGGGATTGCTCTACCGCGCGACAGCCTGCGCGCTCCTCGACGAGGGTCTGCCGCTCGACGATGTCGAGGCGGCGGTGGCCGCGGCGCGCAGCCTGTCGCTTGTCGATTTCGACGAAGGGCGTCTGCGCGCGCGGGAGATGGGCGAGGCGGCCTCCGTCGTCGCCGCCATCCCCGCGGTGCGCGCCGCGCTCATCGACATGCAGCGAAGCTTTGCGGCGCGGCCGGAAGGCGCCGTTCTCGACGGGCGCGACATCGGCACGGTGATCTGCCCCGAAGCGAAATTGAAGATTTTCGTCACCGCCGCGCCGGAAACCCGCGCAACCCGCCGCGCGCTGGAGCTGGCGCGCGCCGGCGAAGACGCCGACTACGCCGCCATTCTAGAAGACGTGCGAAAGCGCGACGCGCGCGACAGCGACCGAAGCGCCGCGCCGCTGAAGCCGGCCGCCGACGCAGTCACGCTCGATACGACCGACCTCGATATCGAAGGCGCCTTCGCGGCCGCGCTGGCCATGGCGCAACAGAAAATCGGAGGGAAGTGAAACGCTGAACCTTCGCTTGCGCGCTCGTCGATGACCGCTTCGCAATCCCTTGAAGCAGGCGGCGGCGCTCATCCATTTGGCGCCTGGAGTGCCCGCCGGTCTGCCGACCTGTCGCCAATGGTCTGGCGAGTTCGCTCATGACCTCCGTAAAACAACGGGCGTTCCGTTTTGCGCCGTCGCCCAACGGCTATCTGCATCTTGGCCACGCCTATTCCGCTCTTTTGAATTTCGATCTCGCGCGCCAGTGTGGCGGCCGGTTTCTCCTGCGCATCGAAGATATCGACAGAGGCCGCGCGCGACCCGAATTCGAGGCGGCGATCTATGAAGATATCGAGTGGCTGGGGGTCGATTGGGAGCGGCCGGCGCGACGTCAGTCGGAGCATTTCGACGCTTATGCCCGGGCGCTCGATCGGCTTGACGAGATGGGGTTCCTCTATGCCTGCGACTGCAAACGCTCGGATATCGCCCGGGCCATCGAGGGGAAGTCCGACTGGCCGCGCGATCCGGACGGCTCGCCGCTCTATCCCGGAATATGCCGCGCAAAGCCGCGCCGACCAACGCGCGAGGCGCTTGCCGCGGGCGGCGTCGCATTTCGGCTCGACATGCGCAGAGCGTCGACGCTCGCGGGGCAGGGGCTGACATGGCGTGAATTCGGCGATTCGCCGCCATTGCGAGGAGGCGGAGCCCGCGAAGCAATCCCGTCGGCGCCTGAAGGCTCTGGATTGCTTGGCGGCGCTCGCAATAATGAAGGACGGATCATTTCTGCCGATCCGGCGCGATGGGGCGACGTCGTCCTCGCGCGCAAGGATACGCCGACGAGCTATCACATCGCCGTCGTCGTCGACGATGCGCTGCAGGGCGTGACGGATGTCGTGCGCGGCAAGGACCTGTTCGAGGCGACGAGCCTGCATCGGCTGCTGCAACGTCTGCTCGACCTCCCGGCGCCCGACTATCGGCACCACGACCTCATTCTGGATGAAAATGGCGACAAGCTCGCAAAGAGCGTCGCATCGACGGCGCTTCGCGCCTTGCGCGCGCAAGGCTGGACGCCGGCCGACGTGCGCCGGCGCGTAGGACTATTGAAGAGAGATTCCGATGCGTGCGGCGACCGATTGCAGTCGTCTGTCTCGCGTCCAAAGTAATGACGCCGCGAGAAGCGCCGCAGCGATCAGGTGGGCGTCGACATAGCCTATTCCTGCGCCATGCAAAGAACGCCGTTCGATCAATTCCAAGACGTCCCCTTCCTGGGCGGTCGGCGCCATGGCCAGGTCGCACAAAAGGGACAATACGACCTTTCTGTTGGCCATATTGCCGAGCGCGAGTTCGCCGATAATGAAACCATGCGTCAATACTTCGCCGTTGTTGAGCAGCGTGGCCAGTCGGACATTCGGCCGGCGGAAGTGGTCGATCCAGATCGATGTGTCGACGAGAATCACTTCGGGATCGATCGCCGTCTGGGAATGTCTCGAAGCTGCGGCTCAGAGCCGCCGAGTCGCGCAAGTCGTCGCGCGCTTTCCCGTTCGATGAGCGCCTTGAGCGCCTCCCGGATCAGCGCAGACTTTTCGTTCAGTCCAGTGAAATCCTGTGCTTTGGCGACGAGTTCATCGTCGAGTGCGATCGTCGTGCGCATGCGCAGTCCCTTCTTAGGCACGGAAACTAACATCAATTGATGCTGATTTCAATGCGCCAACCCTGCGCGGGCGCTGTGCGGCGCCGCACGAACATTGGCTCGGACTCCCGCTAGCTTCGGATCATCGAATTTGCAAAGCGGCAGGAGAGCGAAATGTTTGAGTCCCTTCAGAACCTGATCGACCGGGAAGCCCATATCCGCGTTCCGGCGGCGCATCTGACGCCGCGCGCCAACCTCTATGAGCTAGGGATGACCCCCTATACGGCGATCCGCCTGCTGCTCGCGATCGAGCGCCAATTCCGCGTTGAATTTCCGCGCGACTCGCTCAACCGCGAGACGATGGCGACGATGGAGAACATCGTCCGTTGCATTCGAGCCAGCCAGTTTGTTCCGGCTTATGAGTGGCGCGACGCCGCTTGAAGAAATGCGCCTGGCGCGGAAGGCGTGCGCAGATCTTTGAAAAAAACCAGGTCGTTCAAAACTATTTCGTTTGACGAGTCGCGACCTTGGCGTCGTTGTTGGGCGCCCTCGCCATCAGACCATCGATGCGATCGCGCTCCTTCTTGAAGTCGACGAGAAGCCGGCCCTCGATTTCACGCGTGCGCGCGAGTTTGACGCGCATGGGATCGACGAAATGGCCGTTGACCATCACCTCGTAGTGGAGGTGCGGTCCGGTGGACAGTCCGGTCGAGCCCAGGAAGCCGATGACCTGGCCCTGTTTGACCCGCACGCCGTCCTTCACGCTGCGCGCAAAGCCCGACATGTGATTGTAGGTGGTGATGTAGCCATTGGCGTGCTGGATTTCGACGCGCCGCCCATAGCCCGAATCCCACTGCGCCTTGATGATCGTGCCATTGCCAGCCGCAAGAATGGGCGTGCCGATCGGCGCCGCCCAATCCACGCCCGTATGCATCTTGTAATAGCCGAGGATCGGATGACGGCGCATGCCGAAGCCGGACCGCGTTTCGCCGATCGCGATCGGTTTGCGCACCAGGAATTTGCGGCTCGAACGGCCGTTCTCGTCGTAATAGTCGAGCAGGCCGTCGTCGGGTGTGAAGAATCGATAATACCGATAGGTCTCGGAGCGAGTCGTCAGCGACGCATAGAGCAGCGCATCGCGCCCGGCGGTCGCGCCTTCTTCCGCTTCGTCATAGAAGACGTCGAAGGTGTCGCCGGCGGCGACGCCGCGCTGAAGATCGACGTCATTCGCGAAAACACGCACCAACTCGTTTATGATCGGTCGCGGAATCTGCTGTTTGAGAGCGGTTTCGTAGAGGGAGTCGTAAAGGCGCATCGCGCCTTCGTCCTCTTCGATCTCGTTGCGCGACTTTGGTCCGCCGTCCTTGGCGAAGGACGTGGGCCCAGTCGGCGTTTGCACGAATGCGCCCCTGTCGGTCGCCGCGACGATCGATTCGATCGTTTCGTCATTGTAGACCGACACGCGGGCGAGCTGCATGTTCTTCCCCGATCCGTCGAAGTCAGCAAAGAGCAGTTTGACGCGCTGGCCTTCCCGCACCGGCTCGCCGCGCTTGTTCCTGAAGGCGGCGGCGACCGCCGCGGCGCGGCTCGCGGGCACGCCGCCGCTGTCCAAAACGTCGAAGAGCGTCTGGCCGCGCTTAACGACGACGAGCTTCTCCTCCATTTGCGTCGGCTGCGGGGTATCGCGCGGCGCAACGGTGACGTTTTCCGGCACCATCCGAACTTCGATTCCCGAAAAGGGCGTGGAGAGGGATCCGCCCGGCGTCGCATAAGCGAGCGCCAGC
>JAXMCY010000008.1:12500-102187 GCA_046349135.1 Methylocystis sp.
GTGCAATCGATGCCGCCAGACCATCGATATCGTCTTCATGGCGAGCGCAGATCGATGTCCAAATCGGCCCATGCGGACCGGGAGCTGACGTGTCGAAGCAAATACTGTGGCTTTGCTTGTCGATAAAGACCAAGCGCACCATCGGCGCGCTCCTTTTGCTGCAAGCGGGAGCGCGCATTGTCTCTCGGCCGCGGGACGCCTACGATTTCGATATCGCCGCGGTGAGGAGACTATAGGCTGGCCTGACCAAAAGGCAACCGGACCGCCGCGCTTGCCAATGATGAGGGCACGGATATCCTTGGGCCCAGCCCGTCCAAACGGCGGGTTGTCTGTCAGCTTGCCCGCGGCTTTCACGGTCGCGGGCCTTTGTCCAATTTCGGCTCGGCATCGATCGTCGTCTCTACTCTCTCGCGTCGACGCAAGCGTTATACTTGGCATATTGAGGTTTTTTGCCGCGTCTCAGGGCGTCCCAAGCAGTCTGAGTCAACGGCTTGCACGCTAAGCGAGTCGGATTGATTGGATTGACGGGTAAGATGAAGCGGCCGTCGCTGATCACACCAGGCTGTGTCGGCAAGGCGATGGGCGGCGCCCCAACCCCAGGTTGGGTCGGCGTCGGCATGGCGGTGGCCGCCGCAGGTAGCGTCGGCATGGCGACGGCCGGACCAGGGGGCGTCAGCGTCGGTAGGGAGCCAAGAATCCCCAGGGAGTTGATTCCGGAGATACCCACGCCACCAATCATGAGTTCTGCAGCATCTGCAGCGACGGTGCTGAACGCTGTGGCTAAGAACAGGATAAAAGCCGCTAGCAACGGTCGAGCTGCGTCAGAGTTGGGCGTTCGACGAAGGATTGCAGATACTCGCAAAGCTGACCTCCTGATTGGCGCCATTCGGCCTGGACCCGCTGTCTCTGCGCAGATGGCCGGGGCTAAGGTAACGTCCGGCTTATAGCTACGGTTCCGTCGCATGCAAAAGTCGCAGGCAAAAAACGTGCGGTAAATGGTTAAATGGTTTCGTTTCGGCTGAGGGGCATGCCCGGTCCACGCTGCGAATTGGTAGCCGGGCAGCAATAGTCTGGCGTCTTCGTGCACATCGCTGATCGTCTCGGGATGACCGGCGAGGAGCGGGGACGCGAAGCTGAAAAAGCCCGCGTCCCTCACGGTCGCGGGCAAGGTGCTTGAACTTTTTCTTGTTCGGCTTGTCGCCTTCGATCTCCGGCAATCGGCTGATCCCATGCCTTTGCAGGCAGCGATGCAATGACGAACGCGTCAGATGCGGGATCGTCGCCTGCAAGGCGTAAAGGCAATCATCGAGGGGGAGCAGCGTGTGCCTGCGGAAAGCGACAATGATCGCCTCCTCTTCGAGGGTGAGCACGGTCGACGACGGCGCCTTCGGCCCCATCGGGGCGTCGGCGGTGATGGTCCGACGCTTCAATTTGGCGACTGTCTTCGGATGGATCCCGTAACGGCCGGCCAGCGCCCATATGCTCTCTTGACTATGCTGTATCGCTCGACGCACCGCCTCTGTCGTGCGGGCGCTCCCGTGAAGTATCTGACCCATAATCCTTCCCGATCGACGGCATCCGAATCTGTGCCATCATACTGCGGGACCAAACACCTAGTCGGCAGACCCGCCTCTTGGCAAGGTTGTGTTGTACAGCTTCTCGTAAAGCGCCTTGATCCGGGCGTCGTCGGGGTGCTCGCCTTGAGCCAATTCGCGCCCGCCGAGGTTCTCGGCGTGGATGCGCCGAAGCAAAGGCGCCTCGTACTCGTCGATCTCCGCGTCGGGACGCCGCGGCCGTTGGCCTTCATCGCCGCACGGTCCGCCATAGAGATGGGTTCCATCGTCTCAGTCTTTCTCTGGCGTCATGGCCGGCTCGTCTTGGCGGCGAGACGGTCGATCAGGAAGCGGCGGGTGATCCCATCATGCTGGCATTGGATCTGTTCGGAAAGCTGCGCCGAGTTCTTGTATTGGTCCATCAGTGCGGGCCGGGTCGCGTCGGGCAGCTCGCAGTGATAGCTCGTCCAGCCGGCGAGAAGCAGGCGATCAGGACGGCCGCATTCCAGAGGGCTGGAGGGACAAGCCGGCGAAGCTCGCGCAGAAAGTTCGCGATGCGCGCTGGACGGTCAAATACACGAAAGCCAAAGTGCGGGAGGACGGCTCGCTTCCGCCGGTCGATCTCGCCATCCCCGCCTTCGGATACAAGAACCATGTGTCGATCGACCGGGCGCATGGGCTGATCCGCAAATGGACGGCGACACACGCCGCCGCGCATGACGGCGCAAGGCTCGAGGAGGTTCTCGACCGCGCCAACACAGCGAGCGAGGTCTATGCAGATACGGCGTATCGCTCGGCGAAGAATGAAGCGATGCTGTCGCGGCGCGGCTTCGTCTCGCGCATTCATCGCAAGAAGCCCAAGGGCAAGGCGATGCTGGAGCGCGCGCGCTTCACCAATGCGCAGAAGTCGAAAGTGCGTAGCGCCGTCGAGTATGTGTTCGCGCATCAGAAGGGGCTGATGGGCCTGTTCGTGCGAACCATCGGCCTGGCGCGGGCGCGGCTCAAGATCGGGGCTCGCCAATCTCGCCTACAACATGCGCCGCTTCGCCTGGCTGCACGAGCGAGGCGCACCCGCGTAAGGAATATAAGCGACGGGAATGCCGCCGCTCACCAAGCAAGGACGCACAGGACGCAGCAAGGCCATATGTCACCCTGCGCGAAGACGTCGCTCCGCGTCATGCCGCGCTATCGACCCTAAAACAGGGTAATTGGAGGCGTCCAGCTTTGTCACGGCCCATTAAAATGCACGAGGCCGAGATCGGCGCAGTCGTAGCCGCCAAGGGCGCTAGCCCGCTCCTTAAATTGCGCGCTCGCGCAAAATCTCATGAGTCTTTGAAAGGGCGGATCGAAAAACGGTTTGCGCCACACGAGCAAGTCGAATCGCTCAACGACCATCGGGGTGAATTCGAGTTGGAATTGACGCGCCGCAGCTTCAATGCCTAATCCCACGTCGGCGCGCCCGCTGGCGATCGCCATGGCCAGATCTGTCTCCGATCGCTCGATCGCCTCGACGGTTTTCAAGTCCGATTTACGCAATCTCTCTTTCGACAAAAGCGCCGTCAGCACCAGTTCGCTGCCCGCTTCCGGTTGACGAGACTGAAATCGCAGATCTCCGATATCCCTGAAATTCTTGATGCTGCGCATCAGCTTGGGAGAATACATCAAGCCGCGCGTGCGCTTTGCCCACTCGAGCAGCGCCACCGGTTCCCGGTCGAAAGATTTCCGAACGGCCGCGATATTCCATTCTTCGAAATTTGATGCCGGAATATGCAGGCCTGCCGCTATGCAGGCTTTTTCTTGCATGCGCGCCAGACCGTCGAGAGCGCCGTCCATCAGGGCGGCGATCCCCGAGCGTGACTCCCGCAAGGCCCAATCGAGCAGCGGATCGTGGCCGCCGGCCATCACCAGCGCAAAATCCGTCGCCCGCGCTCGCCTGTTTGACGGGTCCATTTCTGAACCGCTCGCGCCGATCCATTCCTCGATCTCTCTCTTTGGAAAGAGAAGTTTCCCCGTGACGCGGCGGAACGGGAGCGCCTCATCGGCGACGAGATCGTAGACCTTTCGCTGCTTTACGCGCAGCAAGGCCGCCAACTCGCGGGTGGTGAGATATTCCGTCATCTGCCTGCCCCTGCGCTCGGTAAAAATATCATAAAAAGACATATCCTGAAACGCCCGTGCGCCCGTTAATCTGTGCAAATTGGCGCACGGTTGGGCGTTAAGATGCATTAATTTTGTCCATGACTCCGCAAGAAAGAAAATTATACACTAAAACGCACATTTTGGCGCGCCTGCCGCTCATCGTGCAGGCCGGAAGGAGCATTGATGATCGATCTCCGCAGCGGCGTCCTTGCCTTCTCGATTGTATTGATCGCGACGACCGTCGGCGCGGAAGCGCCAACGACCTCCACGCCTCCGGGCGGACGGACAGCGCCGCCGTCCGTGACGATATTCGCCGCGGCGAGCCTCAAGAATGCGCTCGATGCCACTGCCGCGGCGTACAAGGCCAAGACCGGCGTCGACGCGACGATCAGCTACGCGGGATCGATGGCGCTGGCGAAGCAGATTGAATCAGGGGCGCCGGCGGAAGTATTTTTCGCGGCCGATGTCCCGTCGATGGACTATCTCGCGGAAAGACATCTCGTACAGCCGAAGACGCGCGTCGATCTTCTTGGCAACACGCTCGTGCTGATCGCGCCGCGCGCATCCAAATTGGACAAGGTGGCGCTGACCAAGGAGGCCTTCGCAGCGGCGATCGGTTCAGGCAAAATCGCCACCGGAGACGTCGCGTCGGTTCCAGTCGGCAAATATGCAAAGGCGGCGCTCGACACGCTCGGACTTTGGAGCGTCGCTGAATCGCATTTCGCCTTCACCGACAATGTTCGCTCAGCGCTGATGTTTGTCGCGCGTGAGGAAGCGCCGCTTGGAATCGTCTATCTTACTGACGCCAAATCCGAGCCGAAGGTGAAGATCGTCGCCACTTTTCCAGCGAATTCGCATCCGCCGATCGTCTACCCGGCGGCGCTGACTGCAAGCGCAAAGGGCGACGCGCCGGCGAAGTTTCTCGACTTCCTCAAAGGCCGCGAGGCCAAGGAGATATTCGTCGAGCAGGGATTCCTGGCGCTACACTGAGACGTCGCGTTATGCCGGGAGAGGTCTTTGAAGTGGTTGTGGATGGGCTCTGCATTTGCGCGGGGCGCGATCGCTGTGGCGCCGCAGCTGCCTTTGCTGCGACTATTCTGCAACAGTCCAGCTCAAAGGACAGCATGACCAAATTACGCGCTTGAACAGCAAGCTTTCGATCGCATAATCGATATGTATACAGTTTACATTTCGCTTCATCGCTGTGGGCCGGCCTGAGGCAATTCAGACGATGCAGATCCTTGCGATGCGCGGGAGAACAGGCGATGGCGACAAGCGGAAACAGCAAGACATTGGCGGCCGCCGCGCTAGGGGCCTTTGTCTCTGGTGTTCTTTGCGTTCCTGACCTGGCGGTCGCCGAGGATAAGGAACCGTCCAGCGTCGTTTCCGCGAAAGGCGACAAGTCTGATGGCGCCGGCAAGGCTGACGCGTCGCAAAAGACTTCGGTGAAGACGAAGACCGCCGGCAAGAAGGCGACCGGCGAGGCGGGGGCGCCTGCAGCGCCGGAGGAGAAGAAGAGCTATTACGTGCCGACGCGCGGCTATCGTCTGGAGCCGCAGCCTAAATGTGCGCAATCTCGCCAAGACCTATAAGGAATTCGAAGGGATCGACTGGCTGAACGTCGGCCTCGATTCGCGGGTGCGCTTCGAATATCGCAAGGACGATTATCGGCCGTGGACGTCTACGTCGACCAATCCGCCGAGCTCTCAGCGCAAGTATTTTCCCAATTGCTGTGGCCGTCGCGCACGCGCGTCTATATCGGCGTGCAGAACATTCTCGATCCCTTCCGTTTCGTCCTCGAACTTCAGGACTCGCGCGCCTACAACAGCATCTATGAATATCAGGGCCAGGAGATCAATCAGACCGAATTGATCTCGGGCTACGGCGAACTCTTCTTCAGGACGTTTTCGGCAAGGACGATCTCGGTACGATCGGCCGCCGACGCTGCGCGCCGGCCGATTTCACCTCGAACTGCTCGACCGCCGTCTGATCGCCGAGAACGAGTTTCGCAACACCACCAATACCTTTGACGGCTTCCGCATCAAAATCGGCAAGAAGGAAAATGACTGGGACATCGACAGTTTTCTGATGCGGCCGGTCATACGCTATCCCTATCAGTTCGACCGGCCAGACTGGCAGACCTGATTTGCTGCAGCGTCTTCAGCATCTTTCGCCGCCGGTCGGAATATGCGACGGTCCAGCCCTATTTTCTTGGCCGCAAGCAATATGGCGATCCGCTCAACCTTTCGAACGCGCTCAAGGTTCACCGTGACACCTATGCGCCGGGGCTGCGCGTTTACGGCGTGATCAACGACTTCGACTATGACTTCGACCTCAACAAGCAGTTTGGCGAGATCGGCGAATTTCGCCAGCTTGGGACTGTCCAAAACGCAGTGCAGACGACGGTGCAGCATTATCGCCATCGCTCTATGCGTTCGAGGCGGGCTACACCTTCTCAGACTTCCCGTGAAACCGCGGATCAGCGCCAATTACGCCTATGGCTCCTGGCGCAACAAGAGTCCTATGGACAGCGTCAATCAGACCTTCGACATCTTCTACGGGTTCAATCAGCCCTTCTCACGCGACGATTATATTGCGTGGAACAACGTCGGTGATGCCTCAAGGCGCGCATCGAGTTCACGCATTCAAAGATCTGGCGTCGACACGGCGTTCAGCGCCTATTGGCTGGCGAGCGCCGCCGCGGCCTGGGACCGCGCCAACTACTTGCGCCGTCGGGCAACAGAGGCACGTTCCTTGGCAATCGAATATGATCTGCGCATCCGCTGAAAGCCCAACTTCAGTTCATCAATCTGACGGCGAGCTATGCGCATTTCTGGCCCGGCTCGTTTACGTCAAGCTCGCGCCGCCGGTCACGTTGCAGCCGTTTTTTCCGCAATCCTTTCCCGGACAGACGGGACGACGAACGGGCTGACCGCGCGGCCGACCGACTTCTTCTATCTCAGGTCGCCAACGCTCTCGGCGACCGGCAATCCGATCGCCAAACCAAGCCGGGCCTGGATTTTATCGCGCTGTTCAAGCCCGAAGGGCCGCCGCTGCCGGCGAAGCCGCCGAGCTGGTCGGACGCATACGTCGGTTTCAATGGCGGCTCCGCCTGGTCGAACCCGCGATCGATCGTGCAGCCTTGGCCATTCGGCCGCCGTCGCCAGTCCGACATCGCCGTCGCTGCGACGCTGATCGATCAGACGAACCATCTCGCCGGTTTCATCGGCGGCTTCCAGAGCGGCGTGAATTGGAAATGGGCCGACAGCATCCTGACCGGCGTCGAGGCGGATCTTCATGCCGTCTCGGGCAACACCGACACCAAATGCGCGGCGGCGCCGACCTCGGCCGGCGGCAATAGTTTCATCACCTATACGCAGCGCACCGCGACGCTCAACTATCTTGGAACGATCCGCGGCTGATTGGGCTATCTCGTCACGCCGACGCTCACTGTCTATGGCACGGGCGGCATGGCCCATGGCGGCGTCACCTCCGGGCCGCTGCGAGATCCTGATCTGCGCCGCAGTTCAGGCGGAACCAACCAGACGCAGGTCAATCCTGTCTATCAGGACAGTCTCTGTCGGATGGACGGCGGGCGGCGGCGCCGAATGGATGTTTGCGCCCGACTGGAGCATCAAGGTCGACTATCTGCGCTACGACCTTGGCGCCGCCCAGGCGGCCTCCAGTTTCGCGATCCAGCCGAACGGCTTTTACGCCACCGGCGCGACAAGTTCGACGCGCTTTAACGGCAACCTCATTCACGCCGGCGTCAACCGTCACTTCGATCTCAGCAGCCTCCTCGCCGCAAAATAGGAATTAAGACCGACTACTGCGAATATTCGGCCTCGGGCTTGTGCAAAATCCTTTCATAAGTTCGCCACCCGCCGAAACGAGAATAAAAATGCTCTTTTTTCACATATTGCGAGGACGGGGACATAACGCTACCTCAACTGCAGCGGACAACGTCTTTTCAAATTGAGGCGAGCAACGTCCGCCGGACGACAAGGCTCCATTTGTCACGGGAGATATAGCGATGAAGATATCGGCTCGAAATGTCATCGACGGCACGGTCAAGGAAGTAAAAAAGGGCGCCACCACCGCGCATGTGTTGATCGATGTCAGCGGCGCGACTCTCACCGCCGCCATCACCAATGAATCGGTGGATGAGCTGGGTCTAAAGCCGGGCGCCAAGGTGAAGGCCGTAATCAAGTCTTCGGACGTCATGGTCGCTGTGAGCTGAACGTTTTAAGAGCCGCTCGGGAACGACCGGGCGGCTCCTTTGAGGCCGCATTATTCGAGCTTTTTCTCCTAAAAACCCAATGTGAAGCCCGATCTTTTCATTCAATCCTCGGCCGATCCGGCTGCGGAGACGCCGCCTGACGCCGGGACTGGCCAAAGCCTCTCTGTTCGGACAATATATAGCGACGACTTGTTCGCGCTCGCCGCTTGCGGGCGCAGGCGGCGCCAATCTTGCGCGCCGAACAATCGTCTGGAGCAGTGAACGCCGATCGCTTCATCTCGCCGGGTCCAACGCGCGACAAAGACTACGTTCAGACACAGCAATATCGGAAATCCGCTAAAGGACGCCGCTTTGAACGACTTTTCTTCCGCCGGCTTTTTTGAATTGTCGCCCGCTGAATGGACGGCGATACGGCTCTCGCTGCGGATCGCGACCGTGGCGACTCTCGCGAGCCTGCCCTTTGGGATCGTCACGGCTTATGCGCTCGCGCGCTGCCAGTTCCCCGGCAAAACCCTGGTCAACGGCATTGTTCACCTGCCGTTGGTGTTGCCGCCGGTGGTTACCGGCTTTGTACTGTTGATATTGCTTGGGCGCAAAGGCGTTTTCGGCCCCTCTCTCGCCCAGATCGGCATTGTTTTCTCCTTTCGCTGGACCGGCGCGGCGGTGGCCTGCGCCGTCATGGGATTCCCTTTGATGGTCCGCGCCATGCGCTTGTCCTTCGAGGCGATCGACCGGCGCTTGGAACTGGCGTCGGAAACTCTTGGGGCAAGCCGCTTATGGACCTTCTTCCTGGTCAATCTTCCGCTCGCGGTTCCAGGAATTATCGTCGGGGCCATTCTCGCTTTTGCAAAGGCGCTGGGCGAGTTCGGCGCGACCATCACCTTCGTCTCCAACATTCCCGGCGAGACTCAAACGATTTCGGCCGCGATCTATAGCTACACGCAGGTTCCCGGCGGCGATGAAGGCGCGATGCGTTTGACTATCGTCGCGGTCGTCATCGCGCTTTCCGCTCTCGTGGCGTCCGAAATCATTCAGTGGCGCGCGCAGAAGCGTCTCGGAAATATCGGATGATCGAGGTCGACGTCAGACTAAAGGTTGGCGCGTTTTCGCTCGACGTCGCTTTCGACAACGGCTCGGGAATAACCGCGCTGTTCGGACAGTCCGGATCTGGAAAATCGCTGACTTTGGGCATCATCGCCGGATTGATGAAACCCGACGAAGGATTTGTCAGGCTGGAGGGAGAAGCGCTTGTCGACGTCGGTAGAAAAATATTCTCGCTCCGGTGTCGCGCCGACGCATCGGTCTCGTCTTCCAGGATTCCACCCTTTTCCGCATCTCAAGCGTAAAGCAGAATCTTTATACGCGGGTGTTGGCTTGCGCCGCGCGGCGAACGTCGGATCGATTTCGACGCCGTCGTCGAACTGGATCGGGTAAAGCTGTTTTTGCTCGCCGAATCTGCTTGTCGGGCGGCGAGAGACAGCGCGTGGCGGACGGCTTTCCGCGCCCTGTTGTCCTGCCCGAGGCCGTTGCCCGGACGAACCGCTGATAGCCGATATGCAGAAGTAAGCTGGAAATCGCGCCCACCTGCGCCTGCGCCTGTGAATAGCCGAGTTCTGGCTGTTTCACGCTTCCGGCGTCGTCGAAGAAGTGGCGTGCCTTGCCGCCTGCGCTCGCCGCCACTACGGCGGTCGCGGAAGTTTGTCGGCGATCCTGCCGAAGCTTTCAATCGTCTGGCGCATATGCCGGCAACGAACCGTTTCGATCGTTCCTCCGTCCTGACCGCATCAGTTGACGAAACATCCCCGGCCTATGGACTGACGAGGCTTGAGCATAAGTCAGGAACCATGTGGATCAAGGGTTCCGCAGGCCCATCCGGTAGCCTGGCCCGCGTCATTGTCAAAGCGACTGACGTCATATTGTCGCTTGTCCCGCCTCATGAGATCAGCGCTCGAAGCGTTCTTCACGGCAGGGTGGCGAATATCCAGGTTGAGGGGCCGATCGCGACGATCGAGATTGAGCTCAAAGATGATGGCCCGCTTCTGGCGACGATCACAAAAGGCGCTCTGGAAGATCTGGCCCTTAAGCCGGGCTCGCAAGTTTATGCGCTGTTCAAGACGGCGGCGCTCGACGAGAGGTCGATTGACGTGGCCAACGCTTGGGGAGACTGAGTTGTTGCGCGCGTCGTCTCGAAGGACGCCGCCCCGGAACACCCTCGTAATCTATTTAGGCAGGCGCAGTTTAGGACCAAAAAAGTTCCCCAGGCCGCCATCATCCTGACTCATCGAACGTGAGAGCATTGACTCGGCGATTCGAATTTAGGAGCGCGACAATGAACGCCTACCGGTCGAGTGAACCACGCTACACCATTGTGATCTCAAAGAACGGCAAGGAACTCGGCACGCTGCGAGATCGTGGAACGAGCCAAGCGCGCAGTTCCTTCGGCGGCGCCGTGGCGCGCTATAAGAATTCAACCGACAGCCATCGCGTCGAATTTTACGATGGGCCTGATTTGATCGAGGTCTGGTCCAGCGAGGAAGGATACAAGCCGCTTTCCGCCTAAATCGCGGCTCGCGAAAGCCATGGCGATTAGCGTCGGATTGGCGTCGCCGCCGCTCGATCTGTCGACGCGCCGGGAAACAACCAGCTCCTGCAACGTTTTTTTTGAGTCGATCTTCAACTCCGGTTACTGCATCGTCACGCCAGGGCGTGTCGATGGGCCGATGACGCCGAACGTTGAGATCGCCATTCATGGCAGAAGCTGTACGCTTCGAAACAAATCCAAGTCAGCAAACATACAGTAAATGTCTCCTCTGACGGGACGACGCCGACAGACCGTTATATATGAATAGAACATAACGGTGGCCCGAGTCTTGCTCAGCCGACTCGCGAGGAGTTGGCGATGGCCAAAATGCGCGGGCATGGTTTCCTGACGAGCGAAGCCGAGAATTTCGCCGTGGTTCTCGGGACAAACGAAATCGCCTCGGCGATCGCCGTCCGACTGTGCTGGGAGGGCTTCCGGGTTGTGATGAGCCATGATCCGTTTCCGCCGGTCATCCGGCGCGGCATGGCGTTTCACGACGCCCTTTACGATGATCGCGCGGAAGTTGACGGCATTGTCGCGCAACACGCCGAGACGGCGATGGAGATCGTCAACATATTGGCCGAGCCGGGCAAAGTCGTTGTCACGCATCGACAGCTGACGGACGTCATTACGTTAAAGTCGCCGGCGGTCGTCGTCGACGCGCGCGTGCAGAAGAACCGAACCACCCCGGATTTGCGTGGCCTCGCCCGGCTGACCATCGGCGTCGGACCAAATTTCGCGGTCAGCCACAACTGCGACATCGCTATTGAAACACATCCGGCGAACGCCGGCGCGCTCACGGAAAAAGGCGAAACGCGCCGCGCCGACGGCGTCGCGCGGACGTTGGGCGGCGTTGGAAAGGAACGTTTCGTTTATTCGACCTGCGCGGGCGTGTGGCGGACTCCGCTCGACGTCGGCGCGCTGGTATTTCGCGATTTCGTGCTCGGCTATCAGGACCGAATTGCCGTTCGCGCGCCGATGGACGGCTATCTGCGGGGCGTCGCTCGCGACGGCGTCCTCGCGCCAGCCGGCGTGAAACTTGTCGAGATCGATCCGAGAGGGCGTTCGGCGCGCTGGACCGGCAGTGACGACCGCGGGCGAAGGATCGCCGAGGGGGTCGTCGCGGCGCTGGAAAAGGCGCCAACGCGGCGCCGCCGGTTGCGAAGGGAACTATCGAGACTTCAGTAAATAGAGAGGCGCAGATGAACCTTCCCGCCAAACGCATCGCCGCGCTCAGGGGCGCAACGAGCCACGAACGGCAGGGCGCGCTTTCGGCCTTCGCTCGAGAGGTTCAGTCTCAGGGCTTTCGTGTTGCAGGCGTAATCGAGCAATCGGCTTGCGTCGACGCCGGCGGGCGCCAAAGCTTGAGCGTGGTGGATATCGGTTCGAGCGAAACCATTCCAATTTCCCAGGAGCTCGGCGGGGGTTCCCGGGCGTGCAATCTCGATCCCGGCGGATTGGCGCTTGCCTGCGGACGCATAGAGGCGGCGATCAATCGCGGCGTCGACGTCGTCGTTCTCAGCAAATTCGGAAAGCTCGAAGCCTCGCGGAGCGGCCTCTGCGACGCTTTTCGTGCGGCCATTCTCGCCGACATTCCCATCGTTACGGCCGTCTCCCCGTCGATTTCGCGGCAGTGGGATTGTTTTGCCGGCGAACTGTCGGAATATGTCGAGCCCGACATTGCCGCTTTGGCGGTCTGGTGGCTGGGCCAGTCTGCGGCCGCGGCGGCGATTGCGGATTGATCGCCTGGCTGGCCGATCCCATTGACGGGTGGAGCGGCGGAGAAGAGTGATGAGCGCAGACGTCGGTTCCTCGGACTTTTTCAGGGCCGCCACGAACGGTTTCAGCGAAACGATAAACGCCAGCCGGCCGCGCCCGGAGCTCGTCGCGCTGCTCTGCGCGCAGGCCTTCGACGGCTTTGCGCAAAATGTCGCAATTCAATCGGAAGGCGAACCGGCGCTCGCCTGCCACGGAGAATGCGAGGCCTGCTGCCGCCTCCGCGTCGCCGCGACGGCTCCGGAGATATTTCTTCTGGCGCGCTTCGTCTCCGTTAACGCCGCCGCCTTCGCCGAGCGCGACGTGATGCTTCTCGAGCGCATCGCCGACGCCGATCGGACGATTGGCGGGCTTTCCGAAGAACAGCGAATGTTGGTCCAATATGCCTGTCCGCTGATCGAAGGCGGCTTGTGCCTCGCCTATAAGATCCGTCCGCTTGCCTGCCGCGGTCACGCGGCGTTCGACAAGGCGTCCTGTGTCGCTGCTGCGCGCGGCGAAGACGTTGAAACGGCGGTCTCCGCAGCGCATCTCCTGGTCCGCGGCCTTTTCCAGAACGCCTTGATGGCGGCGCTGCGGCGCGCCGGACTGGCGTGGGGCCTCTATGAAGTCAGCAGAGCGCTTCATGTCGCGCTCTCGGCACCGAATGCGCTCGAACAATGGATATCTGGACGGGATCCTTTGGCGCTCGCCCGAATTCCCGAATTCGATCTCGTCGAGGCTGGCGCGATTTTTGACGCCGCCGGCGGATGAAAGCCGAATATCTTCGGTCGTTTTCGTAGATTGATGTCCTCGACGCGCTCCCGAACCGCGGCCCGCGACAGGCGGGCCAAGCGGCGCTAAGCTAGCGCAATTAAGTTCGATTTTGGGACGATGGGCGAAGCCTCGCGCACGGCTGAGAAGGAAGCGGGCGGCCGCGATTTTTCATCGCGCCTTCTTCGGCTGCGCGTATGGGGACTGGCGGCGGCCTTGCGGGCGTCGCTTGAGCAGGAACGCGCGCTGCGCCGGCCGTTTCTCTGGCTGGTCGTCGTCTCAGGCGCTGGCGTCGTGCTGTATTTTTCCGCCGAACGCGAGCCGTCGCTGGCGCTTTCCCTCGGCGCGCTGTTTGCCTTTGCGGTCATCGCGGCGCTCATCCGCAGCCACGCGCGCGCGCATGCGCTGTTTCTGGCTCTCGCTTTTCTCGCCGGCGGATTCGCGTCTGGCGCTTGGCGGACGGCGCGGGTCGCCGCGCCGATCGTTCCGCGCGTCGGGATCGGCGAACTGACGGGCTTCGTCGAGGAGGTCGATCTGCGGCGCGCCGGCGCGCGCTTCATTTTGCGCGTCGCCAGCGCCGAAGGCTTTCCCGATGATGTCATGCCCGCCCGCGTGCGGCTGACGACGCGCGGCGACCCGAATTTTTCGGCTGGCGACTTCATCGCTCTGAAGGCGCGGCTGATGCCGCCGGCGCGGGCGGCGCTTCCTGGCGGCTATGATTTCGCGCGCGACGCGTTTTTTGCGCGCATCGGCGGCGTCGGCAATGCATTGGGTCGAATCGAGACGATGTCGCCGCCCGAACCCGCGCCATTGTCGCTGCTTTTTTTCGCGCGCGTCGACCGCATGCGTAACGCGCTGGCGATGCGGGTTTATCGAATCATCGAAGGCGACGCCGGCGCGATCGCCGCAGCGATGGTGACGGGCAAGCGCGACCTGTTGTCGGACGACGCCAAAAATCTCATCCGCCGCGCCGGCATTTTTCATATCATCACCATTTCTGGCGTTCAGATGACGCTCGTCGCCGGCATTTTCTTCGTCGGCTTTCGCCGTCTGATGGCGATGTCGCAAACGCTGGCGCTCAATTATCAGATCAAGAAATGGGCGGCGGCGCTCGCCATGCTCGGCGCCATTCTCTACGATATCGGCACAGGTTCGCGCGTCGGCACCGAGCGCGCGCTGGTGATGACTCTGATCATGCTTGCGGCGGCGCTTTTCGACCGGCCGTCGCTGTCGATGCGCAATCTGGCGCTCGCCGCGCTCTTGATCATCGCCTTCGAACCGGAGGCGCTGCTTGGCGCCAGCTTTCAACTGTCTTTCGCCGCGGTGGCGGCGCTGATCGCGGTTTACGAATGGCGCGATGAATATCTCGCAAAGCGCCGCATCGACGATCGCGCGCCGCAATCATGGTGGGGCGCGCTGCGCCAAAATGTCGTCGAGCGCCTGTTGCACGGACCCAGCGCGGCGATCTTCGCGACTCTCTGCGCGACCTCGGCGACCGCTTCCTTCATGGCGAACGATTTTCACGAGCTGAGCCCCTATGTGCTGATCGGCAATCCGCTGACGCTCGCCATCATCGAATTCTTCGCCGTTCCTTGCGCGCTCCTCGGCGCCGCGCTCTATCCATTTGGCCTCGACGGATTCATCTGGCGCTATCTCAAAATGGGCATCGACCTCGTTACCTATCTCGCGGGGCTTATCGCCAGCGCGCCGGGCGCGAGCCTGCCGGTCAAGGCTTTCGCGCCCTGGGCGATTCTTTTCCTGACGCTTGCAGTGTTGTCGCTGGTGTTGTGGCGAACCTGGGCGTGGCGCGCGCTCGCCATTCCTCTTGCCTTGATCGGGCTGATGGGCGCGACGGGCGGCGCGCCTTTCGATCTTGCCGTGCCCGCGACCGGAGATTCGGCGGCGTTGCGCCTGCCATCGGGTCAGCTTGCGGTCATGGGACAAAAGCCGAGCGCCTTCGCCGCCGAACAATGGCTGCGGGCGGACGGCGACGCGCGCCTGTCCGCGGATGCCAGGAGCGGCGTCGCCTGCGATGATCTGGGCTGCGTCGCCAAGGCGATCGACGGGCGATTTGTTGCGCTCGTCGCCGAGCGCGGCGCTTTTCTTGAAGATTGCACGCGCGCCGCTGTCGTGGTGACGCCGCTCTACGCGCCGGCGGGCTGTGCGGCGCCGATTGTGATCGACCGCCGCAAGCTTGGCGAAACAGGCGCTGTGGCGTTGAGATTTAGGGCGGATGGCGTCGAATGGTCCGCTGCGCGCGCCATCGACGAGGATCGGCCCTGGTCGCCGGCGCCGCGCGCGCGTCGCGCGCCGGGCTTTGCGGCGCCGCTGAGCGAAGAAGAGCGCAGCGCGGAAGACGCGCGCGCGATGGAGCCGCTGGAGTAGCGGACGCCGAGTAAACCGTCATTGCGAGGAGGCGGAGCCGACGAAGCAATCGAGGGTCCGCGTCACGGCTCTGGATTGCTTCGCTTCGCTCGCAAAGACGGCGTTGCGCCGAAGCTAATATTTCCGCAGCAGGCTGACGAGCTTGCCCTGGATGCGGACGCGGTCCGGGCCGAAAATTCGCGTCTCGTAGGCCGGATTCGCCGCCTCCAACGCGATCGAAGCGCCGCGCTTGCGCAGCCGCTTCAGCGTCGCTTCTTCATCATCGATCAGCGCCACGACGATATCGCCGGTGTCGGCGCTGTCCTGTTTGCGGATGACGACCGTGTCGCCGTCGAGGATGCCGGCCTCGATCATCGAATCGCCCCGCACTTCGAGCGCGAAATGATCGCCGCTCATCAGCAGGTCGGGCGGCAGGTTGATCGTGTGGCTGCGGTTCTGGATGGCGGAGATCGGCGTGCCGGCGGCGATGCGGCCCATCACCGGAATCGCGACCTGTTGATCGCTTTCATCCTCGAAACGCTCGTTGAGCGGGCGCACGCGCCCCAGATTCCCCTCGATGACCGAAGGCGCGAATTTGCCGCTGCGCGCGCCGGCGGTCCGCGGCGTCGCCGATTCCGGCAGGCGCAGCACTTCGAGGGCGCGGGCGCGATTGGGCAGGCGGCGGATGAAGCCGCGCTCTTCGAGCGCCAGAATGAGCCGATGGATGCCGGACTTCGACCGCAGGTCGAGCGCGTCCTTCATCTCGTCGAAGGAGGGCGGCACGCCCGACTCCTTCAGGCGCTCATGGATGAAACGCAAAAGGTCGTTTTGTTTCTTGGTCAGCATCGCCGCACCGCCTTGCAAGCCCAATCGTCAATTTTCGCTGAGCCGCAGCTTTTGGCCCGATAACCTAAACAAATCATGAACAGAACGATATACGTTCTCACTGCGTTCTGCAAGTCATATGTTCACGCTTTGGTTAAGCGATCATCGCCGACCATGGCGGCGCTCTATGTTCGCTCGGCGTTTCGCGTGCTAGACGGTCCACCTCTCAAGAAAATCGAGGAATTCGCGGCGCTCATGTCACAGGTCGTCACCCGCTTCGCTCCGTCGCCCACCGGCTTTCTGCATATCGGCGGCGCGCGCACGGCGCTGTTCAACTGGCTCTACGCCAGGAAGCATGACGGAAGGATGATGCTGCGCATCGAGGACACCGACCGCGAGCGCTCCACGCAGGCGGCGATCGAGGCGATTATCGACGGGCTTAAATGGCTCGGCCTCGATTGGGACGGCGACATCGTCTACCAGTCCACGCGCGCCACGCGCCATGCGGAAATCGCCGAAACGCTACTGGCGCAAGGCAGGGCCTATCGCTGTTACGCGACCGCGCAGGAGCTAGAGGAGATGCGCGAGACGGCCAAGGCGGAAAAGCGTCCGTGGCGCTATGACGGGCGCTGGCGCGATCGCGATCCTTCCGAGGCGCCTGCCGGCGCGCCCTATGTCGTGCGCCTCAAGGCGCCGCAGGACGGCGAAACCGTCGTCAACGACGCGGTGCAGGGACGCGTCGTCTTCCAAAACAAGGATCTCGACGATTTCATTCTGCTGCGCTCCGATGGCGCGCCGACCTACATGCTCGCCGTCGTCGTCGACGATCGCGACATGGGCGTCACGCAGATCATCCGCGGCGACGATCATCTCACCAATGCGGCGCGACAGACGCATATCTATGACGCGATGGGCTGGAGCGTTCCGGCCTTTGCCCATATTCCGCTGATTCATGGACCGGACGGCGCGAAGCTTTCGAAGCGCCATGGCGCGCTCGGCGTCGACGCCTATCGCGCCATGGGCTATCTGCCGGCGGCGCTGCGAAATTATCTCGTGCGTCTCGGCTGGTCGCAGGGCGACAAGGAGTTCTTCTCCACGCAGGAGATGATCGACGCCTTCGATCTCGCGCAGGTGCATCGCTCGCCGGCGCGTTTCGATTTCGCCAAGTTCGAAAATATGAACGGCCATTATCTGCGCGACAGCGATGACGACGACCTGTTCGAATTGCTCATCGCGACGCTTCCCTATCTCGAAGGCGGCGCCGCCGTGGCGCAGGAACTCGATGACGGCAAGCGCGCGCAGTTGCGCGCCGCGCTGCCCGGTCTCAAGGCGCGCGCCAAGACGTTGAACGAACTTCTCGACGGCGCAGGCTTTCTCTTCGCGCATCGGCCGCTGTCGCTCGACGCCAAGGCCGCGCAACTGCTGTCGAGCGAAGCGCGCGCGCGACTTGCGGCGTTAGTCGAGAAGCTCGCGGCGCTGCCGGACTGGACAGCTGCGGCGACGGAAGGCGTCGTGCGCGATCTCGCGACGGCGCTCGGCGTCAAGCTCGGCGATCTCGCGCAGCCGTTGCGCGCGGCGCTTACCGGCCGCGCGACGTCTCCAGGCATTTTCGACGTGCTCGAAATACTCGGGCGTGAAGAAAGTCTTGCGCGAATATCCGACCAGTCTGTTGTGGGGTAGCGTCCCACGCCGACGCCGCTGGCGAGATTTTTGGCGCCGCGCCGAATTCCGCGCCATTGAATGGGACGATGCGACCCCTGATGCGCGGGAACCATAGCGCGCGCTTGACAGGCCTCGCGGTTGATATAGCTTTTTGCGCTGCACAAATGATACGTCGTCCGCTCGATCCCGCTCGATGGTCTCGTCCTTCCCTGCAGGCGGAAAGCCTGACCCGGGAATTCGGAGTCTGCTCTGGATATGCGACCGCTTCGCAAACGAAGCGGTCGGCAATGACCTGCCAGCGGTTCAATCGGAAGTTTTTTGATCCCAATACGCATCGGCGTGCGAAGGATGCGACGACATCGCGAATGCGACGCAATTGATGCCTAGCGTTCGCGCGCGTCGCGCCGCGAACCGGCTCGTCGTGGGCCGGGGCGTTTGAGAGGGGAGAGGGCATGCCGGAGAAGAACGGTATCTTCACAATCGGCGACACATCGGTGGACTTGCCGGTAAAGGACGGAACGCTGGGGCCGTCCGTTGCGGATATCCGCAATCTTTACGCCGAAACCGGCATGTTCACCTTCGATCCGGGATTCACCTCGACCGCGTCCTGCGAATCGAAGATCACCTTCATCGATGGCGAAGAGGGCATTCTGCTCTATCGCGGCTATCCGATCGAGCAGCTCGCCGAGCACGGCGACTTTCTGGAAACCTGCTACCTTCTGCTCTATGGCGAACTGCCTTCGGCCGCCGAAAAAGCGAATTTCGACTATCGCATCACGCGCCACACCATGGTGCATGAGCAGATGGCGCGCTTTTTCCAGGGCTTCCGCCGCGATGCGCATCCGATGGCGGTGATGGTTGCGTCGGTTGGCGCGTTGTCGGCCTTTATCACGACTCGACGAACATCGCCGATCCGACCCAGCGCATGGTTGCGTCGACGCGCATGATCGCGAAGATTCCGACGCTTGCGGCGATGGCCTACAAATATTCGATCGGCCAGCCCTTCGTCTATCCGAAGAACGATCTCGACTATACGTCGAACTTCTTGCGCATGTGCTTCGCGGTTCCCTGCGAGGAATATAAGGTCAATCCCGTATTGTCGCGCGCGCTGGACCGCATCTTCATCCTGCACGCCGACCATGAGCAGAACGCCTCGACCTCGACCGTTCGACTGTCCGGCTCGTCGGGGGCCAATCCCTTCGCCTGCATCGCGGCCGGCATCGCTTCGCTTTGGGGCCCGGCGCATGGCGGCGCCAATGAAGCGGTCTTGAAGATGCTCGGCGAAATCGGCACGACAGATCGGATTCCTCAGTTCATCGCGCGCGCCAAGGACAAGAACGATCCTTTCCGGCTGATGGGCTTCGGCCACCGCGTCTACAAGAACTACGACCCGCGCGCGAAGATCATGCAGCGCACGACGCGGGAAGTGTTGAACGAGCTCGGCGTCAAGGACGATCTCCTCGACGTCGCGCTGGAGCTCGAACGCATCGCGCTGCACGACGACTATTTCATCGAGAAACAGCTCTATCCCAACATCGACTTCTATTCGGGCATCACGCTCAAGGCGATGAATTTCCCCACGGCGATGTTCACCGTGCTGTTCGCGGTCGCGCGCACGGTCGGCTGGATCGCGCAGTGGAAGGAGATGATCGAGGACCAGGGTTCGCGCATCGGCCGTCCGCGCCAGCTCTATACGGGAGAGAAGCAGCGCGATTACGTGCCGATGTCGAAGCGGTGATCGAGGGCAGGGGAGCGCTCGCTGCGCCGCGCCTTGAGATAATCCTTCAGCCCCTTCTCGCCCCGCGGCGTCGTCCAATAGTGATTGAGCGCGAAAAGCGGCCAGAGCACGGGCGCGAGAAGGCGCATGCCCGGACGGTCGATTTTCACTTCGAACAGCAGCGCGACATGCACGTCATCGCCGCGCTGCGTTAACGTCGCCCGCCAGGCGCCGTCGAGATCGCCGCACGTGCGGACCGCCACTTTGCGCGGCGGCTCCAGCTCGGTCGCCTCGATGATGAAGTTGAGGGCGAAGGGCAAAAAGCCGCGCACCTTCGCCCGCAGCCTTGCGCCGACCCGCGGCGCTTCGCCCGGCGTCAGCCGCTCGGCCTCGAGGTAGACGCCCTTCCACCACTGGGGCAGGAGTTCGCCCCGCGCCAGTACGTCATAGACCTCTTCAACCGTCGCGCCGGGAATGTCCCAGCTCTCGTCAAATTTGAAAACATGCGCCGCCATCGCCGCCCCTGTTTTTTGATGTCCCTAAGGCATAATGCGTCAGACGGCGGTTTGGATGCGCTCTGTTCAATTCCGGCGCCTTTGGATTACATGTGCCGCGACCATATCTTGTAGGACGATAGACGGGAGCGCCTTTGTCGCAACTTTCCGAACTGCTCTTCGAATCCCGCATCGCCGCCGAGAGCGTCGCCGACTTTCTGGCGGGCGGCCGCTTGCGCCTTGGCGTCACGGGCCTGTCGCGCTCCGGAAAGACCGTGTTTATCACCGCGCTCGTGCATCATCTGACGCGCGCGCTCGCGCCGCGCGGCGACAAGGGCGTCGACGGCAAGACTCAACTCCCGGTGTTTCGGCCGTTTGCCGAAGGCCGCATCGCATCGGCGCATCTCGACCCGCAGCCAGATTACAGTGTGCCGCGTTTCGCCTATGAAGAGCACCTCGCGGCGCTCACCGGCCTGGATCGGCATTGGCCGCAGTCGACGCGGCGCATTTCCGAATTGCGCGTGAGCCTCGAATATCGTGCGAAAGGCTGGTCGTTTCGTAAGGGCTTCACCCCGGGGCCGGCGCGACTCGATATCGATATTGTCGACTACCCCGGCGAATGGCTGCTCGATCTGCCGCTGCTGGGAAAGTCCTACGCGCAGTGGTCCCAGGAGGCGCTCGAGGCGGCGAGCGTCGCTGCGCGCGCCCAGATCGCCAGCGCGTGGCGCGGCGTGACGGCGCAGACCGACTTCAAGGCGCGCTACGACGAAGAAATCGCGCAGAAGCTGGCGCAGACCTTCACCCAATATCTGCGTCTCGCCCGCTCCGACCGCTTCGCGCTGTCGAGCCTGCCGCCGGGACGTTTCCTGATGCCCGGCGATCTTGAAGGCTCGCCGGCGCTCACCTTCGCGCCGCTTCCCGTATCGGAGAGCGAGGAGCTTCCCTATCGCAGCCTCGGGCGCGAAATGGAGCGGCGCTACGAAGCCTATAAGTCGCGAGTCGTGCGGCCGTTCTTTCGGGACCATTTCGCGCGGCTTGACTGTCAGATCGTTCTGGTCGACGCGCTTGCGGCGCTGAATTCCGGCCCGGAAGCGGTGCGCGATCTCGAAACCGCGCTGACCGGCGTGTTGACGGCTTTTCGCGCCGGCCGCGCCAATCTGTTTTCGACGATATTCCGGCCGAAGATCGACCGCATTCTATTCGCCGCGACGAAGGCCGACCATCTGCATCACACAAGCCACGATCGGCTTGAGGCGATTTTGCGTCTCCTGACCGCCCGCGCCATCGAACGCGCCGAGGGCGTCGGCGCGAAAATCGACGTGATTGCGCTCGCCGCCGTGCGCGCGACGCGCGAAGCGATGGTCCGGCATGAGGGCGAAAAGCTTTCCGCCATCGTCGGGGTCCCCGCGGCGGGGGAACATATCGGCGACGAAGTGTTCGACGGCGTCGCCGAAGGCGCGATTTTTCCGGGCGAACTGCCGGCCGATCCGCGCGACGTGTTTCGCGGCGACGCGCTGGCCGTTTCCGATGAAGAAGCCGACTTCCGCTTTCTCAAATTCAGACCGCCGGTCGCAACGCTCGGGGCCGATCAGAAGCCGCTGCCGCTGCCGCACATCAGGCTCGACCGAGCCATGGAATTTCTTTTCAGCGACCGATTGAGTTGACGCCCGGCTGACGGCGGCGACGTTTGCGCTACCTATGGCAGGCAAGCCGTCATCAATTGCGGGAGCTCCATATGGAAGGCCATGTCTATAAGGTCGTTGAACTCGTCGGCGCTTCGCCTGACAGCGTCGAGGACGCCGTGGCCGCCGCGCTCAAGCGCGCCGGCGAAACTTTGCGTCACTTGCGATGGTTCGAAATTGTGCAGATTCGCGGCAATATCAATAAGGGCGTGGTCGCCGATTATCAGGTGGTGCTGAAAGTCGGCTTCACCCTCGATCGCGACGACGAGGGCATGAAGTGACGAGGTAAAGGGCCTGCTCACGCCGCCGTGAATTTCTCGCTGAAGATGCGATCGTGCGGGACGCCGCCGGCGCGGCCGGCCGCCTCGGTCGCCGCGATGAGAGCAGGCGGGCCGCAGACGTAAATGTCCGGCGTCTCCGGCGCCGTCGACAGCGCTTGCGCCAACGCTTCGGCCGGCGTGCCGACGAAGTCGGGCCATTGCTTTTCCGGCTTCCATACGCAAAGAGTCACGACGAGCTGCGGCAACGACGATTTCAGCGCGTCAATCGCATCGAGCGCGAAAAGCTCGTCGACCTTGTTGACGCCAAAGAACAGCCGGCAGGCGCGCTGATCGGCAAATTCGGCCATTTGCCTAAGCATGGAGAGCGCCGGCGCGAGGCCTGTGCCGCCGACGACAAACCAGCGCGGCGCGGCGCTCGATTCGTCGGCGGTGAATTGGCCTTGAGGACCGCGAACGAGCATCGTGTCGCCGATCGTCGCGCGGTTTCTGAGATAATTCGAAAAGGCGCCGTTCGGCTGAAGGCGGACGTACAGTTCGAGCCTTCCATCCCAGTTCGGCGCATTGGCGAGCGAATAGGAACGCTTCGCCGAGCCATCGGAAAGCGTAAGTTCGACGAATTGCCCGGCGGTGAATTGCGCCGCGCGCCCGAACGCCGGATCGTCGTCATATTGCAGCTCGAGGCGCTCCGTTCCCGCTCCCGCCGGATCAAGCGCAACCAGCGTCGCACGCCGTTCGGGAACCTGACCATAGCCAACCGAAGCTTCGTCGAAGGGCGCGCGCAGCACAAGATCGCTGCGCGGCTGGGCGCAGCACAGCAATATGTCGCCCGCCATGCGCTCATCGTCGCTTAGCGCCGAGCTGCTGTAGGGCATCAGTTCGACCTCTCCGTTTGCGCGAGAGACGCGGCAGGCGCCGCAGCCGCCCTCCCGGCAGGATGAGGGTAGATAAATGTTCGCGCGTTCGGCGGCGTCCAGTAGCGTGTCGGACGGTTCGGCGTCGAAGGCGATCGTTGCGCCGTCGCGCGTGAGAAGGCTGACCTTGTACATGACTGATTCCAGCAAAAGGCGGACGCCTAAACTCAGGCGTCCGCTTAATGAAGGCTAAGCGGCGCGAGCGAGCGAGGCTGCGATGTCGGCCTTGGCGTCGCCAACAGGCTGAATGCCGAATTTCTCGACCAGCACGCTGACGAGCGCCGGCGTGAGGAAGGCCGGCAGCGTCGGCCCAAGGCGCACATTGCGCACGCCGAGCGCGAGCAGCGTGAGAAGAACGGCGGCCGCCTTCTGCTCGAACCAGGAGACGATGAGCGACAGCGGCAGTTCGTTGACGCCGACGCCGAACGCTTCGGCGAGTTTGGTCGCGACGACGAGCGCCGAATAGGCGTCGTTGCACTGGCCCATGTCGAGAAGACGCGGCAGGCCGCCGATCGTCCCGAAGTCATGCTTGTTGAAACGGTATTTGCCGCATCCGATGGTGAGGATCACCGTATCCTTCGGCGCTTCGTCGGCGAAGTCGGTGTAGTAGTTGCGTCCAGACGCCGCGCCGTCGCAGCCGCCGACGAGGAAGAAGTGGCGGATGGCGCCGCTCTTCACCGCATCGATCACCTTGTCGGCGACGCCAAGCACAGTGTCGCGTCCGAAGCCGATCGTAATCGTTTGCTCGGGCGCATCTTCGGTAAAGCCGGGCAGGGCCTGAGCCGCCTGCGCGACAATCGCGAAATTCTCATCGCCGATGTGGCGAATGCCCGCCCAACCGACCGGACCTGCGGTGAAGATGCGTCCGCGATAGCGCGGCTGCGGCTCGATAAGGCAATTGGAGGTCATGACGATCGGGCCAGGGAAATCGGCGAATTCCTTCTGCTGATCCTGCCAGGCGCCGCCATAATTGCCGACGAGATGCGGATAGGCCTTAAACTTCGGATAGGAATGCGCCGGCAGCATTTCGCCATGCGTATAGACGTTGATGCCCTTGTCCTTCGTCGCTTCGAGGATGGCGTGCAGATCCTTGAGATCATGGCCGGAGACGAGGATCGCCTTGCCCTTGATCGGGGTCACCCGTACGCTCGTCGGCGTCGGCGCGCCGAATGTCCCGGTGTTTGCGGCGTCGAGCGCCTCCATGGCGAGGAAGTTGGCGCGGCCAAGCGCCAGCGCTTCGTCGAGAAGCGTCGCGACGTCACGCTCTTCGCGCGCCAGCATGTCGAGCGCGTGTTCGACCGCCGCATAGATCGCGTCGCGCTCCTCGCCGAGAACGCGCGCATGATGCGCATAGGCGCAGACGCCTTTGAGGCCGTAAAGGATGAGCGAACGCAGGCCCACGACATCCTCGCCGAGGATCGCCGCGTCCCTGCGAACGGCGGCCTCTGACGCCTGACCGAGAAGTGCGGCCATGCTGTCGGCGGGCGCGAATGCGGCGGGGCCCGAGAGTGTTTCTGGCGTCTTGCCGACGGCTCGGGCGGCGCTCTCATAAAGAGCCTTGGCGCAATCGCGGATTTGCGAGGCCTGATGGATCAGCTCGACGAATTTCGCTGCGTTGAAATTGACGTTGGTGAGCGTCGTGAAGAAAGCGAAGAGGATGAAGCGGTCGGCTTCGATGTCCGTCGCACCAAACTGACGCGCGCGATGCAGATATTGTCCGGCGCCTTCGCAGACATAGAGCAGAATGTCCTGCAGATCGGAGGTCGTCGCGTCCTTGCCGCACATGCCTTTCGCGCCCGCGCAGCCGGCGCCTTCATCCGACCGAAAGGTCTGCTCGCATTGATAACAGAACATGTCGCTCTCTCCTGGCTCTTTATTCGGTATTCAGAATGCGTATTAAAAAGGCTGGAAGTCAAGCCATGAGACGCGCAAAAAGGCGCGATGTTTTGCGACGACTATTCAGGTGGAGAGATCGACGAGGGGAAGGGCGCCGGATTTCTGCAGGCAATCCTGCAAGGTGAAACGATCGAGTTCGCGCAGAAATCCCTGTTCGGCGCGCGCCAGCATGCTCTTCAATCGGCAGCGCGGCAAAAGCGCACAGTTGCTGCCCTGCGGGCTGAAACATTCGACCAGAGGCTGATCGTCAAGCGTGCGGACCACTTCGCCGATTCGAATGTCGCGCGGATCGCGCGCGAGTCGGACGCCGCCTTGCGCGCCGCGGATGCCCTCGACATATCCGGCGGAAGCAAGCTCCTGCAGCACTTTCGCCATATGGTGGCGCGAAACGTTGAAATGATCGGCGATCGCCGCCGCGCTCATCACTTCCGGATTGCGGTCGGCGAGGAGGATAAGCGCGCGCAGGCCAAAGTCGGTGAAGGTCGTCAGCCGCATGGAGTCATTTCTAACACGGTATTTTGAATTCTGAAATACGTTAGCGCGCCGGTCCTTGTCCTTCGAGACGCGCGCTGCGCGGGCTCCTCAGGATGAGGGGCCTTTGGTCCCGCATCCTGAAAACCTTGCAGCTGCAAAAGCAGTCCTCATCCTGAGGAGACGCTGAAAGCGGCGTCTCGAAGGACGAGGACTGCGATGCAGCGGCGCTCCTTCTTTGCGTTGCATGTCGTGGAGAGCCGGGACAAGCCCGGCCATGACACTGCCGTCTTGCTATTCCCCACCCAGCGCCATGTCGTCGCGGTGGATGATTTCGTCCGGACCTTTGAAGCCGAGGAGAGCCTCAATATCCTTCGTCGAGCGCCCGACGATCTTCGCCGCGTCCGATGCGTCATAGGTCACAAGGCCGCGGCCGATCTCGCCGCCCTTCGCGTTGCGGATCAATATGCAGTCGCCGCGCGCGAAGCCGCCTTCGATGCGCGTCACGCCCGCCGGCAGCAGGCTCCGGCCAGAGCGCAGCGCTTTGGCGGCGCCGTCGTCGATATGGACGGCGCCTTTCGGCTCCAGCGCGCCCGCGATCCACTTCTTGCGCGCCGTCACCGGATTGGAGGGCGTCAGAAACCAGCTGCAGCGCCCGCCCGAGGCGATGCGTGAAATCGGCGCTTCTTCGCGCCCGTCCGCGATCACCATATGCGCGCCGCCGGTCGTGGCGATTTTCGCCGCCTCGATCTTGGTGCGCATGCCGCCGCGCGAATATTGCGAGGCGCAGCCGCCGGCCATCGCTTCGATCTCGGCGGTGACGCGCGGCACGATCGCGATGTGCTGCGCGTCGGGGTTGGAGTCGGGCGGGGCGCTGTAGAGCCCGTCGACGTCGGAGAGCAGGATCAGAAGATCGGCGCTCGCCATCGTTGCGACGCGCGCGGCGAGGCGGTCATTGTCGCCATAGCGTATTTCCGCCGTCGCCACCGTATCGTTCTCATTGATCACCGGCACGGCGCGCAGCGACAAAAGCCGCGTCAGGCATTCGCGCGCGTAAAGATAGCGGCGGCGCTCCTCCGTGTCGCCCAGCGTGACCAGCACCTGTCCGGCGACGAGGCCGCGGTCGTGCAGCGTCTCGGCCCAGAGGCGCGCCAGCGCGATCTGGCCGACGGCGGCGGCAGCCTGGCTGTCCTCGAGTTTCAGCGCGCCGCGCGCAAAGCCCAATACGCTGCGCCCAAGCGCGACCGCGCCCGAAGAGACGACGAGCACGTCGGCGCCGGCGCGATGCAGGTCCGCGATATCGTCGGCGAGCCGCTTAAGCCAGGCGCGTTTCGCCGACGCCTTGTCGGGATCGACGATCAGCGAGGAGCCGACCTTGACGACGATGCGTTTGAAGTCGGCGAGGGCGGGAGCGCGCTTGGTCATGCAGGCAGAAGCTGGTTCCGTTCAGTCGCGACGCCCTGCCAATGCGATTGCGGGGATGTCGTCGTCCGCCGGCCATGACGCGTCAAGCGAACTGCTCAACCGGGATTCGGCGCGGCGTCGACCGAGAGTTAGCCCGCAGCCGTTAGAACTGCAAATGCGCGCGGACGCGCCGCGCGCAGGCGCCGATCGTTCTGTCCTCTGATTTCTGAATTGCTAGTCGCCGAGCCCGGCGCGCTCGCCGTTTTCCTTCGTCTGGCCGCCAGTCGTCGCCGACAACTCCTCGAATTCTTCGCTCCAGCACTCGAACTGCCGCCGACCATAGTCGACCATGGCTTTGGCGAGGTCATCGGGCGTTTTCGCCGTCCAGACCTCCTGCGCGAATTGCAGCGACGATTGCATGTTGATGAGGCCGAAATCCAACAGCCTCGTTGCATAATCCTGATAAGTCTTCATTGAAGTCGAAACGAGGGCGTCGTCTGGCGCGATCATCGTAACCTCCTGAAGTTGCCGGACATGGGTCCCGCAGAGAATAAAATATAGAGGGAGACGCAACCGCGCCTCCCTCCCGACTGAAAAGGGCTCCAATATGCGGCGAAGATTGCCCTTGGTCTGATACGAACATGTGACAGGCCGCAGGCTCGGCGCTGCGCCTTCTGTTCGGTCAACCACATGAAAGGATTGCATAATTTTGGCTTTGGTCTTATCACATTTTCGGCCTGTGGCCGTTGACCGGGCCCGCGTCGAGCACGAAGTTGTGAAACTCCCGCGGCGGCGGGATGGGAGGCCGTGATGCATCGAGTTGCGTATTTCAGCAACGCGAATCTCGATCTGACCTTTTCTGCGATCGAAGCGATGGTCGCGAAGGCCGCCGAGCGAAATCGGCCGCTTCAAGTCAGCGGCGCGCTTCACTATAACGGCCATAACTTTCTCCAAATTCTCGAGGGCCCGCATCAGGCGCTGACGCCGCTCTATTTGCAGATCCGCAAAGATCCCCGTCATTCCGGAGTCGTAAAGCTCGCCCATATGCGCATTTCGACTCGCAGCTACCCCGACTGGGGCATGAGACTTTATTGCGGAGCGCCGACGCGCGTCGGCGACCCCCTGGAAACGACGTCGCGCGAAGGGGACCTTCCCGCGATGATCGACGCCTTTTTCGGACTTGGCCACGGGGCGGCGTTCGCGCAGCCGCGGTGAGCGCAGTTCTTGCTTGGGGTGATCGTCGGCGCTCGGCGCGTCGCGTTCATCGGAGCGCCTAACATCAGGATTCGCTATGAAAACAGGTTTGACCACGGGCGACAGCAAGACGGAGGCCAGGGCGCGGCATGGGCGACTCCTGTCCGCCTATCTGGTCAATCTGCATCGCGGGGAGGCGCCGGTCAGAGAACTGATGCTCGCCGACATCGAGAGGTTTCAATCGCTCGGGGCGACCGGCTACGCCGACGATCTAAAGATCGCGCTGAAGCGGTTCACGTCGGAATTCATCGACGGAAAGGATCGTCGTTAGACCGCCGCTCTTGCCTCATCCGATCAACCGCGCGCGAGTCTCCCTTTCATAGCGGGCGAGGGCGTCGCTGATCGCGACCTCGTAGCGCGGCTCTTGGGCCTGAAGCGTTCGTAGATGCGGCGGAAGCGCAGCGAGCTGCTCTTTTGCATAGACGCTGATGCGCTGCAGGTCATCGGTTTGCCCCTCCACGCGCCGCCCTGAACGCATGACCGGTTGCAGCAATGCAACGCCCGGCAGAGTTTCGCTATGCCGCGCGATGACATCCCTGACCGCGCAACCGTCGCGAAACTCTCGAAAGACCTGCTTACGGCCAGGAAGCGACCGCTTACCCGTCGAGAGCTTCATTCGTCCCTCGCCGGCGTATTCGGTCAGCTTATAGGCGATGTCGAGGGCCGGCGCGTCGCTCGACACCGCCATATCCGTGCCGACGCCGAATATATCGATCGGCGCGCCGCGAGACGTGAGACTGTCGATTTCCGCTTCTTCGAGACCCCCGCTTGCGACGATCTGCACGTCGTTCAAACCGGCGTCGTCGAGGATAAGACGCGCTTCGCGCGACAGCGTGTCGAGATCGCCGGAGTCGAGACGCACGCCGCTGATCTTGAAATCACCGTCGCGCTCCTTCGCCAGCGCGACGACCTTTTTGACGCCTTCGATCGTGTCATAGGTGTCGACGAGAAGCGTCGTGTCGGGAAAGATATTGCTGAAAGACCGAAAGGCGACGATCTCCGACGCGCAGGCCTGCACAAAACTATGCGCGATCGTTCCGGCGACAGGCAGTCCATAGATGCTCCCTGCCGCGACATTCGAGGTCGATTCGACCCCGCCTATGTAGAAGGCGCGCGCGCCCTTATTGGCTGCGTCGATCCCTTGCGCCCGTCTTGCGCCGAAGTCGACGACCCTGCGGCCGCGCGCGGCGCCGACGACGCGCGCCGCTTTCGACGCGAGCAGCGTTTGCAGCCCGATCTGATTGAGGACCAGCGTTTCGATGAACTGCGCTTCTGCGATCGGCGCGACCACTTCCATGATCGGCTCATTCTCGAAGAAGGGCGTACCTTCGCGCATCGCATAGATGTCGCCGGAGAAACGAAAGTCGGCGAGCCAATCGAGGAAGGGCTTTGAGGAAAATTCGAGCGAGGCGAGATAGTCGATCTGCTGCGGTTCAAAGCGCAAATTTTCGATGGTTTTGAGTATTTCGTCCAAGCCGGCGGCGATCAAAAAATTGCGGCGGCGCGGCAAATGGCGCACGAAGAGGCTGAATGTCGCCTGCGCGTCCATCCCCAATTCGAAATAGGCGCGCAGCATGGTGAATTCATAAAGATCCGCGAAGAGCGCGCTGCTGGTCACGGATCGCTCCTCTTGCGCTGCGATGGGTGCGCGGTGAAGGCGTCCGCGCGCCGGCCGCCACAATAGCCATGGCCTCAGCGCCGAGCAATTTGGCTTGTACGCGGCGGCTTGCAGCGGACGTTTCAACGCTCTTCGACGACGACCTGCGCCTTTCGCAATTTTTCCACGGCGTTTCTTCCGCCTTCGGCCGTGATCGCGCGCACGCCGGACAGTCTCACATGCGTCTCAAAGCCTTCCGACGCCGCATCCATCGCCGTTTCAAGCACGCAAACGTCCAGCGCCAGTCCGACGATCAGCACGCGGCGCACGCCGAGATCGCGCAGACGATTGGCCAGTCTCGTTTCATTGAAGGCGGAAAGCTGATCGCGGTCGCGCGCCTCTCCTTTGCTGACGATGATCGCCCGCTCAGGAAGGCGCAGATCCGGATGGAACTGCGCGCCCTCGCTGCCCTGGACGCAATGCGCCGGCCACGGTCCCTCGGCCTCCTGAAAACTCGCATGCCCCGGCGGATGCCAGTCGCGCGTCGCGACGACCGGCGCTCCTGCAGCGACAGCTTCCTCGACCAATGTGTTGACCACGGGGATGATCGCGTCGGCGTCGGCGACCTCGAGAGCGCCGCCGGCGCAGAAGTCGCGTTGCACGTCAAGAATGATGAGCGCGTCGCCGGACCTCAACCGCATTTCCGCCCCGGCCATGACGCTGGTCCCCTGAGCGCCGCAATCGGGCGAGGCGCAACCGGCTCGTCGCACGGTCGCGCCATCTTTGTTTTAGCCCGACATGGCCAAGCTGGCCAACGCGGCTCTAGATCGCCGGATCAGTGCGCTCTCGTCAGCAGCCGCAGCGGCCGCCGCCATATCCGTAGCCGCTATATCCGTAATAGCCGGGGTAGGAACCGCCATAGCCCCAATAGCTGGGATAGGAGGAGCCCCAGGAGCCGTAGCCGTACGGATAGCTCGTTGCGGCGCCAAGCGCCAATCCGGTCGCCAGGCCCGCGCCTAAGCCCCATCCGCCGCCCCATCCGCCATAGCCCCAGCCGGGGCGTCGCCACCCGGAGCCATAACCCCAGTGGCCCCATCCGCCGCGACCCCATCCGTGCCATGCCGAAGCCGGGGTGGAAACCATCAATGCGCCGGCGAGCATCGTTGCGGCGAGCGTCGTCGTAAGCAGCTTGCGGGAGTTTTTCATCGTTGGATCTCCAGGTCCTGTCTGACCAAGCCCCCGGCCATTCCGTCTAACGCGAACCGCTTTCGCTTGTTCCGCCAGCCGGGCGAAGACTGGCGTCACGGTCAAGACGACTGATTTTACATAGGCTTGTCTCAACGTTCCGCATAAGCTAGAAAGGCTATCCTGGAGTTGTTTCAAACCCCGACATTGCGTCATGCTCTAAATGGGAGCGTATTATGAGCCCCCCAGCCTCACCTCCGCTGCAGCAAGAAGCCGTCGAGAATTTTGAAGACGCCGCGCGAAAGCTCCGGGAACGCTTCAGGTCATCGGTCGCGGACGCATTGCCGGGTTTTGCGCGTGGATTGTTCGAGCGAGAATGGCAGGAGTGCGCGGATATAACGATTATTGAGTCCGTTCCGCCGCTGGCTCTCGTGTATCTGATTAGCTGCGAGCGGTGCGTGTATGATTTGCTCAATAGTAATTATGAAGGCCTTGCGAGCGCGCACTTTGAAAGATGCGTCATCGAAGCAGCGAAGGATATCAGGGCCAAAGTGACCGCCTCATGGAGCTATGAAGGCGGCGCCATAAGAATCCCGAGAAAATGCACGGCGTAATGGCAGGAGTGGAGGGGCTCGAACCCCCAACCCCCGGTTTTGGAGACCGGTGCTCTACCAGTTGAGCTACACTCCTGCGGGCGCTTCAACGGCGCGCGCCTTCCATGCCGCAACGGCGCCGCGGACGCAAGTGGCGCTGCCGATTATCAGGAGTTGCCGCCGGACAGTACCGTGACGGCGCGCCGGTTTTGCGACCAGCAGGAAATGTCGTCGCAGACGGCGACGGGACGTTCCTTGCCATAGCTCACGGTGCGGATGCGCCCGCCGGAGACGCCGCGCGAGATGAGATAATTCTTGGCCACTTCGGCCCGGCGCGAGCCAAGCGCGAAATTATATTCGCGGGTGCCGCGCTCGTCGGCATGTCCCTCCATGGTGAAGCTGTAGCGCCCATAGCGGTTGAGCCATTCCGCCTGCTTGTCGAGCGTCGCCTGCGCGGTCGGGGTCAATTCGGTCGAATCGGATTCAAAGAAAATGCGGTCGCCGACATTCACCACGAAATCCTGCTGGCTGCCCGGGCTCGCCACGCCGCGGCCGTTGGCGTAGCGGCCGCCCGCGAGATCGCCCGCCGCCTCGTCGGCCGTGTTCTTGGCGCAGGCCGAAAGCGCCAGCGCCGCCGTCAGCGCGACGGCGAATTTGGCGCAGCTGGCGCCTTGCGAAAGCAGCATGAGGAACTCCTGTTACGACCATTCAACGCCGATAGTCCTAGCCTTCCAGGGTTAAGCGAAGGTTCCGTCAACCTTGATGGCAGCTATCTTGGACATGTTGCATTTGAGCAATCTGGTCGCTTCGTTAATAGAGGGTTAATTGGTTAACGGAAGCTTAACGCGCTGATTCGGCATGAATTTGGCGGATTGGCGCCGGCGCGCGTTTATCCGGCGTGCGCGCAGTTGCCTTGGAAAGAGTCTCGCTCTTACTATCAGTTGATAATGCGCGTGGCGGCGAGCGCGATCAGGAGCGTGACATGAACGAAGGCATCGCGCCTTTCCTTTCGCCGTTGACGCTGCTTCTGGGCGGCGGCCTGCTGGCGATCGGATTGCTGTCGCTACTCGATCTCCACTTTTTCAAGACCAAGTGGCAGGGCAAGGTCGCGCTGGCGCTCGGTCTGCTCTTCATCTTCGCCACCGAAGCGATGTTCGTCACCAGTGGCGCCAGCGGGCGCTATTTCGAAGGCCAGAAGCTGGACGTGACCGACTGTGAATTTCAGGCCGAGCGGGACTTCCCTTCGGAGCGCCGCTCGAACCCGAAGGTTCTCCACGACAAGATCGTCGCCTGTATGGATACGCTCGGCTACGATTGGAGTCGGGAACACTATCACTGCGTCGAAGCGCCGATCTCCACCAACGTCTTCTGCTACCTGCCGCGGGCGCCCATGCAGCGCAGCATCGTCGCCTGGCAGATGCGGTTCGAATAGCTCAGAACAGGGATCCCTGATCGTCGCCGCCAGGCCTTCTTACGCGTCGACGTGGGCGCGGGGGAGGCGGCGGGTCGGGAGTCGCGGCGCCCGCCCGCGCGGCGATCCTGCCGTCGGCGATCTCGATATCGAGACCGGTACCCGGCGGCACCTGGGCGACGCTGCGCACCAGCGCGCCGCTCTCATCGCGTAGGAGCGCGAAGCCCCGCGCCAGAACGGAACGGTGGCTGAGCGAATCCTGCAGCCGGGCGAGCCTGTCGAGCCGATCCTGGCTGCGGCCGATAAGGCCGCCGACGGCGCGGTCGAGACGCTGGGCGGCGCCGGCAAGACGCTGTCGGGCGGCGGCGCTCTCCTGCCTGGCGAGAACCGCGCGCGCGCGATACCCCTGCCGCAGCCGGAGGCCGAGCCCGCGCAGCTTCTCGCGCACCCGCGCCAGCTCCGCCTGCGGCGAGTGGCGGGCAAGAAGCGTCGCGGCGCGCGACAACCGGAGCCGGCGTCCGTCTCGGGCGGCGCGGGCGCCGGCGCCAAGCCGTTCCGCCGCCCGGTCGAGACGCTGGCGCGGACTGGCGATCAGGGCGTCGCCTGCAGGAAGCAGCCGTGCGAAGGTCGAAAGCAGGGCGCGGCGCTGATCCATGGCGCGACGGCGTGCGCCTTCGAGCCGGCTCGCACGAATGGCGAGATGTTCGAAAAGCTCGACGCGGACGGGGACCGCCTTCTCGGCGGCGCCTGTCGGGGTCGGCGCACGCAGGTCGGCGACGAAATCGATGAGCGTCGTGTCGGTCTCATGGCCGATCGCCGAGATCAGCGGGATGGCGCTTTCCGCCGCTGCGCGAACGACCAGCTCCTCATTGAAGCCCCATAGGTCCTCGAGCGACCCGCCGCCGCGCGCGACGATGATGACGTCGGGGCGCGGAATCGCGCCGCCAATGGGCAATGCGTTGAAGCCGCGAATGCCGGCGGCGACCTCCGCAGCGCAAGTTTCGCCCTGCACGCGCACGGGCCAGAGCAGCACGCGCCGCGGGAAGCGATCGTTGAGGCGATGCAGAATATCGCGGATGACGGCGCCGGTCGGCGAAGTCACGACGCCGATGACGCGGGGCAGGAAGGGCAGAGGGCGCTTGCGCGCTTCGTCAAACAGGCCCTCGGCGGCGAGCGCCTTGCGGCGCGCGTCGAGCAGCGCCATCAGCGCGCCGAGGCCGGCTGGCTCCAGCGACTCGATGACGATCTGATAGGAGGACTTTCCAGGGAACGTCGTGACGCGGCCGGTCGCGACGACTTCCAACCCCTCCTGCGGCTTTGTCCTCAGGCGCAAGAAAGTCGATTTCCAGATCACCGCGTCGAGACGGGCGCTTTGGTCCTTGAGGCAGAAATAGGCGTGGCCCGAGGCGTGCGGCCCTCGGTAGTTGGAGATTTCGCCGCGCACCCGCACGCGCCCGAAGCGATCCTCGATCGTGCGTTTCAGCGCGTTCGCCAGCTCAGAGACAGTAATCTCCGGCGCATTGGTTTGAGGCGCCTCGCCCCCGAATTCGGTCAGGTCGGACATGGAGAGAGATATGGCCCATCAGCAGGCGACAAGCGAGCCGAAATCGCGACACGCAAGGAGGACAAAGGTCTAGATC
The DNA here is from genome assembly GCA_046349135.1 of Methylocystis sp. GTDB lineage: Bacteria > Pseudomonadota > Alphaproteobacteria > Rhizobiales > Beijerinckiaceae > Methylocystis. Next base: position 46,927 of record JAXMCY010000008.1, read on the forward strand.
ACCAAAGGCGGGACGCGATCGGCGGAGCGAGCGAAGGAGGCCTGAACCTCGCGTTGACGAATGGGCGCAACGGCCTAGATTTCGTAGTCGGACATTCCTCCTGCGTATCCTTACGGTATGGCCGGCTCAGGCAGAGTTGCGTGGGCGAATTGAAGTGGGGGAGGGGTTGGCGAACTACGATCTGAACACAATCGATCACCGGCGCGCGTCGGAAATCGCTGGCATAGCCAAATCTCAGACAGGCATCGACGGATTCGATGAACTGACATTAGGCGGCCTGCCAACAGGTCGTCCGACCCTTGTGTGCGGCGGAGCCGGCTGCGGCAAAACTCTGTTCGCCTCGACGTTTCTCATTCATGGCGCACGCGCGCTCGACGAGCCGGGCGTATTCGTCACTTTCGAAGAACGGCCGGTCGATATCGTCAGCAATGTCGCATCGCTTGGTTTTGCTCTCGACGAGCTGATCGCCGAAGACAAAGTCCATATCGAGCATATTGCGATTGATCCGTCAGAGTTCGTGGAAATCGGCGACTATGATCTGGAGGCGATTTTCATCCGGCTCGAGGCGGCGATCGAGAGGATAGGCGCGAAGCGGGTCGTCCTCGATACGATCGAATCCCTTTTTGCCGCCTTTTCCAACCCGGCCATTCTACGCGCCGAGATCCGCCGCCTGTTCGACTGGTTGAAGGAGCGCAAGCTTACGACCGTGATCACGGGTGAACGCGGCGACGGCGCATTCACGCGTCAGGGACTGGAAGAATATGTGTCGGACTGCGTTCTGCTTCTCGATCATCGGGTTCAGAACCAGATTTCGACGCGTCGGCTGCGCATCGTCAAATATCGCGGAACGGCTCACGGAACGAATGAATATCCGTTCCTCATCGACTCCGACGGCTTCAGCGTTTTGCCCGTCAGCGCGCTTGGCCTCGGTCACAAGGTCTATAATGAGCGCATCTCTACGGGCGTCGGCGATCTCGACGAGATGTTGGCGGGCGGCGGCTTTCATCGCGGATCGAGCATATTGATCTCGGGCGTCGCTGGGTCGGGCAAAAGCACGCTTGCCGCTTCATTCGTCGACGCCGCTTGCAGAAAAGGAGAGAAGGCGGCTTATTTTTCGTTCGAGGAATCCGCCGACCAGACCGTGCGCAACATGCGCTCCATCGGCATCGACCTCGAAGGCCATCTAAGGGACGGTCTTCTGCATTACATCGCCGCCCGGCCGACATTTTACAGCCTTGAAATGCATCTGGCCGTCATGCTTCGGGAGATTGCCCGCTCCCGTCCGCGTATTGTCGTCCTCGATCCTATTTCGGCGTTCGACCGATCGGGCGAGGCGAACGAAATACAGACCATGCTTCTGCGCATGGTCGATTACCTGAAGTCGCATGGCGTGACTGGCGTTTTCACGCACCTCACACACGCCAAGAGTGATGAGACCGTCACTGACGCCGGTCTGTCATCGCTCATGGACGCCTGGATTCTGATGCTTAATCGTGAGGCTGGCGGCGAGTTCAATCGCGAACTTTATCTCCTCAAGGCCAGAGGAATCCAGCATTCCAATCAGGTCCGCGAATTTATCATGAGCGAGAAGGGCCTTCAGCTGCGCACGCCTTATCTCGGCGAAGGCGGCGCGTTGACGGGAGCCAACCGACGCGCCAAAGAAGCGGAAGCGAGAAGGACGGAAGTCGTTCGCGCCGCCGAAGTCTCTCGTCTCCAGCAACAGGTGGAGCAGCGCCGCCGCAGGCTCGAGGCGCAGATCGAAGCCCTGCGCGCCGAGATGGCGGCGGAAGAGCTGGAGTTAACGCGGCTGATCGACGCTGAAAGCGCTTATGTCAAACAGGCGAAACTCGAAGAGGATGTAACTCGGACTCTGAAAGAGGGCGTCGCGACTTGAGAATAGCCATCAGGTGTCAGCAATGGACCAGAACAGTACGACAAGATTGATTCTTTGTGGCGGGCGAGACGCCAAAGTCACTCATAAATCGCGCCAATCTCCGAACGCATTTGTAGAGGAAGATCTCAACAACCAGTAGAAGTGCAGGTGGTCGATCTGAAGAAAGAGCCACATCTCGCGCGGGAACGCATTGTCGCTATGCAGCTTGTGCGGCAACTCCCAACACCCATTCTGCAGGTCATTGGCGATCTTTCCGCTGCAGAAGGTTCGGTCAGCCTGAATGTCAGAGGCGGCCAATGACGCACCTCGGTTCCTCCTCTAATTCGCCGCACTCCCACGAGGAATTGCTGCGGCGGCTGGAAGAGGCGGAGGAGACGATCCGCGCGATACGCGAAGGCGAAGTAGACGCGCTTGTCATCCGCAGAACCAAGGATGAAGAGATTTTCACGTTGCAAGGCGGTCAGGATTCCTATCGCGCTTTCATGGAGACGATGTGCCATGGAGCCGCAGCGCTAGGAGCCAGGGGCGAAGTTCTCTACGCGAACGCCGTGCTGACGGCGCTCATCGGCAAGCCATTGTTTCGATTGCAGGGCCAACTGCTCGTGGATCGATTCGCGGAGCCGGCGTCCTCGCAACTGAGAGCGTGCTTGAGAATGGGGCGTTCCGGCAGCGGTTCGAGCTCGGCGATTTCCGTGCCGTCCACTGAAGAGAGGTTCGGCACTACCTCGCGTCCGGAGCCGTTGCAAATCGGCGTCGTCGGCGGGTGGGCTTTTACTCTTACCGACCTGACAGACCGTGTGAGGGGCGCAAGAAGGCGCTATGACGGCCGAACGGGCGGCGCGGGCGATCATCGCCTCGGCGAACGAGGCCGTGGTCGTTTGTAATGCGGCAGGAGTTATTACTCACGCCAACGCGGCAGTTCTCGCGATTAAGGACGGCGCTCTGCTTGGGCGCCCCTTCCATGAGGCGATCAGGCTGGAAATCAACGATGCTATTGGTCTCGTCACGGCCAGTGGTGCCGTATGGCGTTGATGGCGCTTGAAGAGCGTCGAGGCGCACGCCCCGGGCGCCCGCGCCAGAGACCTGCTCATCAGCGCCGCTCCCCTGTGCTCTACGGCGGACGGAATTGTTGGCGGCTGCGTCATTGCGATGGTGGATCTTTCTCAGCCGAAGACGGCGAGAACATCGAAGTTTCTGATGGCCGAGCTGGACCATCGCGTCAAAAACATCCTGACTCTCGTAATGTCGATCCTCTATCAAACGGATGAGGCCGACATCGAACTCTTCAGGACGACTTTTGCGGGCCGCATTCAAGCGCTCGCGGCCACATAATCTGCTCGCCAGCAACTCCTGGGCGACTTTACCATCGCGCAGTTGAGGACTTGACCGAACTCGCTCCCTGCGTTACCGCCTCGGCGATCGCGTGAATCATGGGTCAATGGCTCGAGCTGAAGCCGAGATCGGCGATCGCAGTTGGTTTGATTCTGCATGAACTCGTATCGAATGCGGTTAAATACGGAGCTCTATCCACTCCGAACGGCCGGATCGTTCTTTCAGTGAATATCCCGCATTCCGAGAGTATTCACGTGAATGGGTGAGACCGACGGTCCTCTGGTCGTTCCGCCAAAGCGAAAAGGCTTTGGACGAACCGTGATCTCCCGCTGGCCCTCAAATATTCTCCTAACGGAGGAGCTGACCTGGAATTCCTCGAAAGCGGCGTTCGGTGCGTGCTTCGCATACCAGCGGACGATGTGACAGAGGGAACGACGCATAGCGCTCAAACTGTTGACGTGCGCTGAAAGGCGGACGCCGCGCCGGAACAGCCGTTCAAATAGTTGTTTCAGGCGGACAGGAAATTTAATTTAATTTACGCGTTAGAGCGCGTTCGTGATTTTCCGATTCTGATGGGGATTCCCGAATCGGACGCGGCATGATTCCTTCTTCGCGATAGCGATGGAGACGGATATGGCGCGGGCCTACAGCCAGGATTTGCGTGATCGCGTGATTGACGCGGCCTTGGCGGGTTTGCCGCGCGCCATGCCGCGGCGCGATTGGGGTCGGCGACGCGACGGCGATTGTTTGGGTGCGGCGGGCGCGCCAGACGGGCGAACGCACCGCGCGCAAGCAGGACGGCGCGAGCGGCGCCGGCTTCGATCCACATCGGAACTATCTGCAGGATTGATCGAGGCGACGCCGGATTTGACCATCAGCAGACTCTTGGAGCGGCTGCTCGCTGAGGCGCGGCATCAAGGCCAGCCGCGCGAGCGCTGTGGACGTTTCTCGACCGCTGCGGTCTGACATTCAAAAAGACGGCCCATGCGAGCGAGCAAGACCGGCCGGACATCGTAAAGCGGCGAAGACTGGTTCGATGGCCAACTCGACCTCGACCCAGAGAAGCTCGTGTTCATCGACGAGACTTGAGCGGCAACAAATATGGCGCGCAAGAGCAGGCGCGCCCCGAAGGGCCGAGCAGTTGCGCCTGGCTGCATTCCGCATGGACACTGGAAAACGACGACCTTCGTTGCCGGCTAACCGCACAGGTTTAACAGCCTTTTGTCCTCGACGGACCGATCAGCGGCATCTGGTTCCGGAGGCCTATGTCGATCGGGAGTTCTCGTTCGTGCTGCGCAAAGGCGACATTGCCGTCATGGACAATCTCGGCAGCCACAAGGGCGCAAATGTGCGCAAGGCGATCGAGGCGGCAGGCGCGACGCTGCTATCTCCGCCTACAGTCCGGACTTAATCCAATCGAGATGGCGTTCTCAAAACTCAAAGCGCTGCTGCGAAAGGCAGCCGACGGGCGTCAACGCCCTCTGGATAAAGATCGGCTCTCTGCTCCACGAATTCACGCCGCATGAATGCGCAAATTTCTTCGCCGCCGCCGGATACGAACCGGTTTTCAGGGCAGATCCGCGCTAGCGCGTCTCGCTCATCGAATATCGCGCCGGCCGAAGGCATGCGCCATACGTCAGATCGCCGACAAGATTCGGTTGCAGATACGACTGTCCTTCCGAAACGCGCTGCGAGGGGTCGTCGACATTGCCGCGAAGATACCATCCGCTGACATCGAGAGGCGGGGGAGGAGCCATATCTTCCGCGCGCGCGCTCGAGGCGCCTGCAACGACAATGGAGGAGAGCAGCAAGGCGATGAAGCAGCGCATGATCTGTTCCTCGTTTGCAACGCGCGGCGGCTTGATCGACCTCGAGGAGGAACCATGATCGGGAATTAACAGAGGTTAACCATACTGATTAACCAAGTCGGCGGTTTCGCGGTCGGCCGGCGGCGGCAGTTGCGCCGCGCTGCTCAGGCGGCCTCGACGTTCCTTCAGCACGCTGCAAACCTGCGCGACGAGGGGGATTCGACCAGCTCGCGATCGTCGCCTTCGCCCATGACGCGAATGACGAGGTTCCCATTGCCGGAAGCGCGAACGATAGGCTTGCAAGCCGCCGAGCCGCGCCGCCATCATGATCGCCGAAGCCACGGCGGCGCGCTCAATTCGCCTCGCTCGGCGCGCACATTCTGCAATATTTGCGGCACCGGTTCGAAGCGGCGGCGAACTTCGCTGACCGGACGATCTGGCGCTTCACCACCGCCAGCGCCTGCATCGCCGTCACCAGCCCGTCGCCGGTCGTGCAAAAGTCGAGAGGATGACATGGCCAGATTGTTCGCCGCCGATATTGTAACCGGCTTCGCGCCGCCGCGCTCGATCACATAGCGATCGCCGACTTCGCCGTTCGCTCGGGAAGGTCAATCGAGCGAACCGGAATGGCTGCTCCAGTCCGAGGTTGGACATGATCGTCGCGACGAGCACAGCATGCCCTGGCACGCGCTGAGCAACTGATCGCGCCAGCTCCTCGGCGACGACCGCCATCAGCTGATCGCCGTCGATCAGCTGACCGTGTTCGTCGACCATGATGACGCGGTCGGCGTCGCCGTCGAGCGCAATGCCCACATCGGCCCGCAGTTCGCGCACCTTGTCGCGCAGCGCCTGCGGCGATGTCGAGCCGACGCTGTGATTGATGTTGAAGCCGTCCAGGCTCGACGCCGATGGCGATCACCTCCTTCCAGCTCCCACAGCGCCTCGGCCACCCTATAGGCCGCGCCGTTGGCGCAATCGACGACGACGCGCAAGCCTTCGAAGCTCATGTTGCGCGGAAGCGTGCGCTTGGCGAATTCGATGTAGCAGGCGCGCACGTCGTCGATGCGGCGCGCGCGGCCGAGATCACCCGGCCGAGCGAGCTTGTGCATGATGTGCCGTCGATGAGGCGCTCGATCTCGCGCTCGATCTCGTCGAGCTTGTAGCCGTCCGGTCCGAACAGCTTGATGCCATTGTCCTCGAACGGGTGAGGAGGCGAAATCATGACGCCGACGTCGGCGCGCATTGATCGCGTGAGCATCGCGACCGCCAGCGTCGGCATCGGTCCCAGCAGCAGCGTATCCATGCCGACGGAGGTGAAGCCGGCGACCAAAGCATATTCGATCATATAGCCCGAGAGCCGCGTATCCTTGCCGATGACGACGCGATGTCGGCCCTCGCCACGATGAAAGATGAGGCCCGCCAGCAGCCCACCTTGAGCGCGAGCTCAGGCGTGATCTTTCATAGCTGACCGCGAATGCCATCGGTGCCGAAATAATTGCGGGTCATTGACTGTCCTCAGCGAGCCGCGCCTGGCCAAGCCGGCGCATCTCCATGCGCCAAGTCGGCGCATTTTTGAACACGATGCCATATTGTCGAAGTCTGTGTTCTCGCCAGTCTTACGAAAGGTTAATGAACACTCGCATATCGACTGAACGGATGTCCACATGGAAGTCAAAATCTACCATAACCCGGCCTGCGGGACCTCGCGCAACGTTCTCGCCGCTCTGAGGGAAGCCGGCTATGAGCCGCAAATCGTCGAATATCAAAAGTCCGCCCAACCGCGCGGCTTTGAAGGACTATTGCGCCGCATGGGCAAGAATGTGCGCGATATTTTGCGTAAACGCGGCACGCCTTATGAGGAGCTGGGCCTAGATAATCCCGCGCTGTCCGACGACGAGATTTTCGCCGCCATCGAGAAGCATCCGATTTTAATCGAGCGGCCGATCGTTTCGATGGGCGATAAGGCGGCCCTCTGCCGTCCATCCGAAAATCGTGCAGGAGCTGATCGCCAAGGCGAAGAAATAGCCGAGGCTGTTTCATCGCTGATGCGACGCCGATGATCCTGCCTGCGACAACTCCGACGATGATGACGATGATAGCGACGATGATGACGACGATCGGCAGCCCGAAGAGGGCGAAGCCTTGAATGTCAGTCATCTTTGATGCCTCCGAGCAGATGCGGCGTCCACAAAAATTAAGAGCCCGGCGATTGAGCGTCGCCGGGCTCTTTTCGATTTTCCAGATCAGATCGGATGCGGCTCGAGGCCGCCGACGTCAAGCCGGCTTTGCCCGGTCGTCGGCACCGCCGAGCGCACCAGCAGCGGGGTCGGCGTCCAGATTCGTCACGCACCGGCCGCTTGCCGACGAGCAGACCCTTGATTTCGTCGCCGGTGAGCGTCTCGAATTCGAGCAGCGCGTTGGCGAGCACATCGAGGTCGGAACGCTTGTCCCGAGAATCTGCACGGCCTTGTCGTAGGCTTGCTGCACCAGACAGCGCACCTCGGCGTAGATCGTCTCCTGCGTCTGTTCGGAGAGGTCTGCGTGCGTCCCAGCGAATAGCCGAGGAACTGCTCCTGTTGCGGATCGGCGTAGGCGGCCGTGCCGAGCTTGTCCGGGAATCCGAGCTGCGCTGACATCGCACGGGCGATGCGCGTCGCCTGCTGAATGTCGGACGCCGCGCCGGAAGTCGTCTTCGCCGCGCCGAAGATCAGCTCTCGGCGACGCGCCCGCCCATCGCCATCGCCAGCATGGCGATGAAGTTGCTCGTAGCTCTGCCAAATCTGGTCGCGTTCAGGAAGGCCCTGCACCATGCCGAGCGCTCTGCCGCGCGGAATGATCGTCGCCTTATGGATCAGGATCAGTCCCGGCATGTTCAAGGAGACCAACGCATGGCCGCCTTCGTGATAGGCGGTAGGCTTCTTCTCCTCGTCGGTCATCACCAGCGTGCGCCGCTCCGCGCCCATCATGATCTTGTCGCGCGCATCCCGCTCGACGCTCCTGGTTCGTGACGATGCGCTTCGACCGACGCGCCGCCAGCGCCGCCTCGTTCACAAGATTCATCAGATCGGCGCCGGAGAAGCCCGGCGTGCCGCGCGCCACAACCTTCAGATCGACGTCCGGCGCCAGAGGCACCTTGCGGGCGTGAACCTTGAGGATTTTCTCCCGGCCGTCGTCGGGTTCGGCACCTCGATCTGCCGATCGAAACGGCCAGGACGCATCAGCCGGGTCGAGCACGTCCGGACGGTTCGTCGCGGCGATCAGGATGATGCCCTCATTCGCCTCAAAGCCGTCCATCTCGACGAGCAGCTGGTTGACGTCTGCTCGCGCTCGTCATTGCCGCCGCCCAAGCCGGCCGCGATGGCGGCCGACCACGTCGTCTCGTCGACGAAGATGATGCAGGGCGCGTTCTTCTTCGCCTGTTCGAACATGTCGCGCACGCGCGACGCGCCGACCCCCGACGAACATTTCGACGAAGTCGAGCCGAGATCGAGAAGAAGGGCACGCCCGCTTCGCCGGCGATGGCGCGCGGGCGAGCAAGGTCTTGCCGGTGCTGGCGGCCCGAGCAGGCAACACGCCGCGCGGGTACGGCCGCCAAGGCGTTGGAACTTCTGCGGATCGCGCAGGAATTCGACGATCTCCTGCAGATCCTCCTTGGCTTCGTCGACGCCGGCGACGTCCTCGAAGGTGACGCGGCCCTGGGTCTCGGTCAGAAGCTTCGCTTTCGACTTGCCAAAGCCCATCGCGCGACCGGCGCCGCCCTGCATCTGACAGGACAGGAAAATCCACACCGCAAGGAAGGCGACGAGCGGCAGCGCATTGAGCAGAAGCGTCATCATGAAGCCGCCGCCTTCATTATTCGGCTTGGCGCTGATCGAGACGTTCTTCGCCTGCCACAGGCGCGGCACGAGATTGGCGTCGTCCGGCGCATAGTCGACGAACGGCCGGTTGTCGTTGAAGTGACCGACGATCTCATTGCCGGCGATGGTCACGTCATGGACGCGGCCCTGGTCGATCTGTGTCAGCAGCTCGCTATAAGAAATATCGCGAATTGGCGTGCGCTGGCCGGGCTGCTGAAACAGCATGACAAGCGCGACCACGAGCAATCCGATGATTGCCCAAAGCGCGAGGTTCCTGAAGTGTGGGTTCATGTGGGAAGCCTGTCAGGAGCCGCTCGGTCGGGCTTATCCCCCGAAGCGCTCCGGTCATCCGCCTAATTTAGGCCCACGGGAACGCGTTGCCAAGGCTCGGAAAAGGCCCGGAATCCCGGCGTCGCCGCGCAGCGGCTTAGCCGTGTTGCGCGGGATCGTCCTTAATCTGGTGAATTGGCTCGCTTCTAGCCCGACCGGCGAGGCGGAGCGGGGCGCAGACGAACGCGTTTGTTGGTTGTTTCGATTGCGATATCGGCGAGCGTGATTTTAGCCGGTCTGCGCGCGGTCAACGCGGCCGCGACGCGCGCGGTCGCGCGCTCCAAACGTTCGAGGCGAAGCGCGGGGACCGGCGCGAGGCGCAGGATCGCGTTCGCCAGCACGCGCTGAAGGATTTCAGGCGGCGCTTCGCTTAGGGTGACGGCGTCGAGTTCGACGCATGACGCGTCACATGTGCGCAGCAGCGCGCTCCAGCGTCTCGGCGGCGCAGCGCGTCAGGGCCGCATCGGCGCGCGCCGCCGCGCGCCGGCTCGAGAGCGTGACCGAGCCGCGCGGCGAGAACGGGCGCAAGCTTGCGCAGCCGCGCACGCGCAGAGCTCGTGTTCATTCGACGGATCACGGAAAATGAGCGTCCGGCGCGCGCAGACCGCTTCCAGCTCCACCTTGCGAAGTCGAGCAGCGGCCGCAGCAGCGAAATGTCGTCGTAGGGCGCGACTCGCGCCATGCCGGCGAGACCCGCCACGCCGGAGCCGCGCGTCAAGCGAAACAAAATCGTTTCGGCCTGATCGTGCACGCTGATGCGCAGGGCGATGGCGGATGCGCCGACGTGACGGGCGCAATCGGCAAGCAGCGCATAGCGCGCTTGGCGTGCGCTCCTGCAAACGCGTCGCGGGCTTTTCTTCATCCCATGTCAGGAGATGATGCGCATGAGATCATGCGCCCAGCGGCCGACCTCTTCAGCCTCAGCGCGCTTCCTTGCGCAGGCCGTGATCGACGGTCGCGACGGCGATGGCGCGCGAAAGGTCGCAAAGACCATTGCGCGCACACAGCAACATCAGGCGACGGAATCGGTCCTCCGGACACAGCGAGCAGCAAGGAGGTAAGTTGCAAGCAGTTCGAGCGCCTCTTCGCGCAGTCGCTCGATCGACTGGTCGATCGCGGCTTCCGCTTCGGCGTCGGCCATGCCTATGCCGGACGGAAACCGACCACCGCGCAAAGGGTTAGCATTGGATTTTTGCTCTCGCGCGCTCCTCGCGGATTCGCGACGCCGCTTCAGAGATTTCACGTTGATTTCAGATAGGACGCGCGAGCCTGCTCCTTTAGCCCATAGCGCTCAGCGACTGGCCAAATTGCGCAACATCTTCCGGCGCGCAGGAGTCGCCGTATTTCGTCGAGATTTCGAGATATTTCTCGGCCGCCTCGCGATAGCGGCCGCGCAGAAGAAGCTCTCGCCCAAATTGAACGTCGCAGCGGCGGCGACTTGCCCTTTCCGTTCTTCACGACAGAAACGCCGCCAGCGACCGCTCGGCTTCTTCATATTTGCCGGCCCGCAACGCGGCGACGGCTTGGTCATATTCCTCCTTCGGAACAGGATGTCCAGCGCGGCGGCGATCTCGGCAGGCGCGGGATTGTCGCCGACCAGGCGGCCGTGGGCGATATCGAGCGGCTGGCCCGCCTCGCGCACCAGCGCGGCTGAGCACGGCCGCTCAGCGGCTTCGAGCGCCGACGGGGCGGTCGTTCCCAGCTGCTTCGGCGCGCCGGGCGCCGAAGGGCTGCGCCGCAGGGTCGAAGGCGTCGCTGCGCTTTCCTGCGCCTGGGGGCGCCGTGGGGAAGGCGCGGAGTTGCGCGGCGGGAGGCGGCGTCGTTGACCCATGCGGGGCGGCTTCGGCGCGCGGGTCCGATTTGGCGGCTCGCAACTGGTCTTCCAAGAGCTGCACCTTGTGCTGCAGCTCCTCATTTTGTCCGGTCAATCGGCGCAGTTCGCGCTCCAGCCGATCCATCCGTAGCGTCGCCTCCGGATCGGACGCCGCTTTCGAGTCGGCTCCGTCGTATATGTCCGACGGCGGGACATTATAGGACTGGGCGAGACGGGAGCTAGGCGCCGGCGGGGGATCTTCCGAAAGGTCAAAGGCCTTGGCGGCGTCGGCGGCGAACAAGGACAGGACGAAAATGAGCGTGTAGCGTGAGAGCATTTCGCGACGGCCGTGATTTTCGCTTAAGCGCGTGGCGCGATTCGACGCGCGCATGATCTTGCCGGAGTATAGGCTCCCATCCGGCTAAAGTTAGGCGATGCGCGCGTTCCGTCTTCTCGCATGTGATCTCTCTTGTGATCTCCCTTGGCTTCGATGGGCGGCGATCGCCTCCCTGATGGCGGCGGCGTGGCCATCATGGGGTCAGCCGCTTCCTCCCGCGACGGAAAGCGGGAATTGCTCTCTCGAAGGGACCGTTCCGGCGACTGTCGCCGCCGTCGACGATGATTTCGAACTGCTGCTCGACGACGGCCGTCGCGTCGCTCTCGCAGGCCTCGATTTTCCACCACGGGAAAGGGTGGATCTGCGCGCCGCCGTCCGCGACCGTCTGACCTCCTGGCTGGCCGGCCGCGAGGTATTCTTGGGCGTTTTCGCCGCATCGCCGGACCGCTGGGGCAGGACGCCATCGCGGCTTTACGCCAGCGATCCTGCCGAAGGGGCGTCGGCTCCACTGGCGTCGGTGGCGGAGGCGCTTCTCTCGGCCGGCGTCGTGCGATTTCGGCCTGACCCGACGACCGCCGCATGCGCCACATTTTATTTGACCGCCGAAGCGGCGGCGCGTGATTCGAGAGTCGGACTTTGGTCGATGCCCGAATTTCGCCCAATCGACGTCTCTTCGCCGGACGCCGCGAAGGACCTGCAGCGGCGCAGGGGAATGATCATCGCCATCGGCGACATCCGTTCGGTCGGCGAGTCGCGGCGCGCCTTCTACCTTAATTTTGGCGACAAATGGCGCGATAGCTTCACCGTCGTGATTTCGCGGCGCAATTTGGCTATGTTCGGGCGAATCGAGCCCCGCTCGCTGGTCGGGCGGCGAGCCCGTGTACGAGGACTTATTGAGACCGGGTCTCGCATCGAAATCGCTACGCCAGCCGAGATCGAATTTGTTGACAGCGGCGTCTCTCGCTAGACGGGCCGCTTCCTCATTTGTTGCGGCCGTGCTCGCGTTGACGTTCACTGGTTGCGCCGAGCTGGAGCGGCAAGGGCGCCTCTTTGCGACGCCTGCGCCTCCGACCCGGCCGGCAGGGCCGCGAGCCGATAACCGCAGCACAGTCCAGCATAAGGAACTCGTCGCTCAGTTTGGCGGAGAATATGAAGCGCCCGCCGCAGAGCGCTATCTTGACGCCATTCTGGCCAAGCTGGCGTCAGGGAGCGATACGCCCGGGCAGCCGACCTATAAGGTGACGATTCTCAACACGCCGGTCGTCAACGCCTTCGCTCTGCCTTCGGGCAATCTTTACGTCACCCGCGGACTGCTGTCCCTTGCCGGAGACGCCTCGGAGGCGGCCGCGGTGATGGCGCATGAAATTGCCCATGTCTCGCTGCGCCACAGCGCGCTGCGCGCCGAGCGCGAGCGAGAAGCGGCGGTGATTTCGCAAGCCGCAGCCGTCATTCAGAACCGCCAGAAGGGCGATGAGGTGCGCTCCAGCCAGCGGCTCTCCGTCGCCAGCTTTTCGCGTCAGCAGGAACTGGACGCCGACGCCGCCGGGGTTCGCGTCATCGCGCGGGCGGGCTTCGATCCTTTTGGCGCTTCGCGATTCCTCACGGCGCTCGGACGCTCGACGGAATTGCGGGCGGCGCTCTATGGAAAAAAGAAATCGCTTGAGTTCGACATCATGTCGACGCATCCGTCGACGCCCGACCGCATAGCCAAGGCTGTCGCTGCGGCGCGGCAGATAGGCGCGCCGGGATTAGGGGTCACCGACCGCGACGGCTATCTCGAGGCCGTCAAGGGCGTCGCCTTCGGCGACGATCCCATGGAAGGCTATGTTCGCGACCGCAAATTCACTCATCCGCGATTACGCTTCACTTTCACCGCGCCCGAGGGCTTTCTTCTCGAGAATTCCAACGAAGCCATATTCGGCGTGCGGGAACCCGACAATGAGGCTTTGCGGCTCGACAGCGTGCGCCTCCCGGCGGACGAGAACCTCGAAGCCTACGTCGGCTCGGGCTGGGTCGACGGACTTCTTTCGTCCACCGTGCGCACCATGGACATCAACGGACTCCCTGCAGTGGTCGCGGTCGCTCGCGCGGGCGAGTGGAACTTCCGGCTTGCCGTGATTCGATCGGGCGAGTTCCTCTACCGCCTGATTTTTGCAGCGCGCACGCTGAACGACGACGCTGACGCGCGCTTCATGGAATCGATCAAATCCTTCCGCCGTCTGGCGCCTGACGAAATCACCGACGCCCGCCCATTAAGGATTGCGGTCGCCGTCGCGGCTCCCGGCGACACCATCGAAACGATGGCCGCGCGGATGGTGGTTCCCAACCGGCCTGTCGAATATTTCATGCTTCTCAATGGGCTGTCGGCCGGCGACGCCCTCAATCCCGGCGAACATTACAAAATCGTAACCGATTGAGGTTCGGGTTTTTGCTCGCTTAGGGAACAACTCTCTCGCCCCGTCAGTTATCCCAGGAAGGCAAAATTCTTGGCGCGCGGAATTTCTCTCGTCATTAGTCGAGACAGCCGCGTATGGAGGGCGTCATGGCATATATGCCTGGGCTCGGGCGCGAGTTGATCAAGGCTGCAGCGGAAGCCCCTTTCTTAGAGCGTAACGAAGAGAAGCAGCTCGCCGTGGCGTGGCGGGAGCGCGGCGATCAGCGCGCGCTCCATAAGTTGACCGCAGCGCACATGCGGCTCGTCATCGCGCTCTCGGCAAAATTCAGACACTACGGACTGCCGCTGTCCGATCTTGTCCAGGAAGGGCATGTCGGGCTGTTGGAAGCCGCCGCCCGCTTTGCGCCGGAGCGAGACGTTCGCTTTTCGACCTATGCGACGTGGTGGATCAGAGCCTCGATTCAGGATTATGTCCTGCGCAACTGGTCGATCGTGCGCGGTGGAACAAGCTCATCGCAGAAGGCCCTTTTCTTCAACTTGAGGCGCTTACGCGCAAGACTGGCGCGTGAAAATCACGGCGCCTATTCAGTCGACGCCTATCAGACGATCGCCAATGCGATCGGGGTCTCGCGCGCCGACGTCGAAATGATGGATTCCCGTCTTTCCGGCTCCGACGTTTCATTGAATGCGCAGCTCGTCGATGACGATTCGTCAGGCTCCGCCCAGCGAATGGATTTTCTCGTGGACGAGAAGCCGCTGCCTGACGAGGTGGTCGAAGAAACGCTCGATTCGGATCGGCGCGCCCGCTGGCTTAAGGACGCGCTCGCCATACTTTCCGAGCGCGAGTTGAGAATCGTGCGCGAGCGGCGGCTCGCGGAAAATCTGGTGACGCTCGAAACGCTCGGAGATCGCCTCGGCATTTCCAAGGAGCGCGTACGTCAGATCGAAAGCCGCGCGCTGGTGAAGCTGAGGCGCGCCTTGTCTCGGATGCAGGAGACGGCGGCCGACGAGACAACAGCGTGAGACGAGACAACATCGTGAAAAGAAAAACCCCGGAAGCTGCTTCCGGGGTTTTTCATTGCGATTACGCTGCGCGGTCGACGTCTGCGTCCTCGCCGCCGTCGTCGCCGACATCTTCCTCGGTCTTGGGTCCGCGTCGCGGTCCCTTGAGCAGGAATGATTCGATGAGCTTCAGCGATTCTGAGTCGATAAGTTTGCGCACCGCGGCGATCTCGCGCGCCATGCGATCCAAAGCGGCTTCGTATAGCTGGCGCTCCGAATAGGATTGCTCCGGCTGCGTATCGGAACGATAGAGGTCGCGAACCACTTCAGCGATCGTGATCAGATCGCCGGAATTGATCTTGGCCTCATATTCCTGAGCGCGGCGGGACCACATGGTCCGCTTGATCCTCGCGCGACCGCTCAATGTCTGCAACGCCTTCTCGACGATGGCCGATTCGGCGAGCTTGCGCATGCCTACGTTGACGACTTTGCTCGTCGGCACTTTGAGGATCATCTTGTCCTTGATGAAGCTCACGACGAAAAGCTCGAGGCTGAAGCCCGCGACTTCCTGGGTCTCAACGCCGACGATCTGCCCCACGCCATGCGCCGGATAGACGATGAATTCGTTGAGCTTGAAGCCCGGCTTCGAAGACGCCGGCGGCTTCGCCTTAGCGGGAAGGATCGGCCGAGGCGCGCCAATCGGCCCGCGTTCGGCGGCGACCGGAGGCGCCGACGGCGTCGGCGTCGGAATTTTTTCCACGGGCTTCGGCGCAGCGGCGACCACAGGCTTTGATTGCTCGACCGGCTTGATCGCCGCCTCCTTCGGCGCGATCGGCGCCGCCGCCTTTACCGGCTTGGCCGCCGCGCTTTTGCTCGGGACAACCGGCTTGACCGTCTTGACGTCCAGCGTTTTCGGCTTGGCGCTCACCTTTTCGGCCGCCGTCTTGGCGGCCTTGGCGGCGGCCGCCCGTTTCCGTTCGTTCTTGGCGGCGGATTTGGCGGCGACCGCAGCCTTGGCCTGCGACTTAGCCGGCGCTTTCGCGGCTGCCCGGGTCACGGCGCGAGCGGGCGCGGCGGCCCGGCGCGCGGCCGCGGCGCGCGCAGCGGCCTTGGCGGTCTTGTCCTTTGCGGTCGATTTAGCTTTTGTCGTCGTTGCTTTTGCTGTCATCTTTTTTAGGGTCTTCGCCGATGTTCTGGCGCTCGTCTTCCGGCGCGAAGCGGCGGCGGCGCGCGCAGACTTGTCGCTCGCGGCGCGGCCGGCCGATTTCTTCGCCGTCGAGCTTCTGGCTGCGGAAGATTTTGCGGCGCCGTTTTTGGCGCCTTGCTTGGCCTGCGTCTTGGAGCGGCCGGCCGAGCCCCGGGCGCGCGCGGCTGCTGTGGAGGCAGTTGCAGACGGCTTTTTCTCGGCTTTCTTGTTGGAGGGCATACGCGGGCTACTCCTATGCTGTCCCGCTGTGGAGACGGGACGGTCGCTGCCGCTGACAGCCGCGCATGCCGCTAGCGCGCAGCCAGCGACACCGCGAAAGCGGCTGGTGGAAACCTTGCTAGCGCTGCATACCCAGGGGGCGGGGCCTCTGGGCCGACCCTTTGGGAAAGAGGGGCTTTCGAGATCGTCGCGAGACGGTTGTGCGGCGCCGCATCGCCCTTCGACAAGGCGTGCATTCAGTGTGTGATTTATAACACACGGAAGTATAAAAATCAAAGGCTGAAGGCGCTGACCGCTGATCACCGGCGCGCAGGGACGAGTGGCCGCTGGGCTCTCGCCGGGTCTATCGTGAGGCTCGCATCAGAGCGCCCGTTTTTTTGTCGGCGAGGCGGCTTTCTCCGTCATTATTTCCCGCCCTGGAACACTTGTCGCCAAGCGCCGCCCAAGGGGGGTGATGACGATAACCGGTTGATTCGGATAAAAAATTGGAGGCGGCGCCCACGCCGGCGATTCGACCGCCGCAGTCTTTCCGCTTGTATGTTTTAGCGTCGCAATGATAATCGGCGCCACCAAAAGCGCGGGCGCATTCGCGTCGCGCAGCGCGAAAGGGCGAAGCTTGTCGCAACCCGCCAGCAAGAGTTACCTTAACCGTAAATCCGTTCACCAGATTATTGCTGAACATAGCGCAGCCGAGGGCGACGGCCTCAAGCGGGCGCTCGGCTGGGCGTCGCTAATGTCGCTCGGCGTGGGCGGGATCATCGGCGCGGGCATTTTCGTTCTGACCGGCACGGCGGCGGCGAATTACGCCGGGGCGGGCGTAATGATTTCTTTCCTGCTGTCGGGACTCGCCTGCGCCTTCGTCGCCCTCTGCTACGCTGAGCTTGCGGCGCTCATTCCCGTCGCGGGGAGCACCTATACCTATACCTATGTGACGCTCGGCGAGATTTTCGCCTGGATCATCGGCTGGAACCTTGTGCTCGAATACGCCGCCGGCGCGGCGACGGTCGCCGTCGGCTGGGCCGGCTACTTCAGCCGGGTGATGCAAGGCCTCGGCATACATGTGCCGCCCGAACTGACAACGGCCTTTTTCGCCGATCCAACCGTACCGGGCGCACAGGGGGCCGTGCATGGGCTATTCAATGTTCCGGCGGCTGGAATCATCCTGCTGCTGACGGCGCTGCTCGTGCGCGGCACGACTGAGTCGACGGTCTTCAACAACATCATCGTCGCCATCAAAGTCACTGTCGTCCTGATGGTGATCGTTTTTGGCGCCGCGCATGTCGACCAAGCCAATTGGTCGCCGCTCGTTCCTGAAAATACTGGAGAGTTTGGCGTTTTCGGCTGGAGCGGCGTGGTGCGCGGCGCCTCGGTCGTCTTCTTCGCCTATATCGGGTTCGACTCGGTCTCGACCGCGGCGCAGGAAGCGCATAATCCACAACGGGACGTGCCAATCGGCATCATCGGCTCACTGATCGTCTGCACGATTCTCTATATCGCGGTTGCAGCAGTCGCGACCGGCGTCGTCAATTACAGGGAGCTCGGCGTGCCCGATCCGATGGCGCTGGTGATGGATCGCACCGGCGTTTCCTGGCTTGCCTGGGCGGTGAAGCTTGGAGCGCTCGCCGGATTGACGACGGCGATTCTGGTGCTGCTCTATGGTCAGACGCGCATCTTTTTCGCAATGGCGCATGACGGCCTTCTCCCGCCGATCTTCGCCAGACTTCACCCTGAATGGCGCACGCCCGCCGTCAGCCAGATCCTCGTCGGAGTCGTCGTCGCGCTCGCGGCGGGCCTGTTGCCGCTCGATATTCTCGGCGAGATGGTGAGCATCGGCACGCTCGCCGCCTTCGCGCTCGTCTGCTTGGCGGTGATTCACCTGCGCAAGATGCATCCGGACATCAACCGGCCCTTCCGCGCGCCCGGCATTCCCTGGCTGCCAATCGCCGGCATCCTGTCCTGTTTCGCGCTGATGGTCGCGCTTCCGCTCGACACTTGGCTGCGGCTGTTGATCTGGACGGGAATTGGGATCGGGATTTACGTCGTCTATGGGGTCAAGCACGCCAAACGCCTGCACTGAACCTTCCGCGCGTGCATCAAAAGGCGTCGATTATGGAACCCTGAGCTTCCCGCGAGGTTACGACATAAGTCAACGATCGTTCGTCGCGGCGGCGTAGCCTTTCGGAAAAAAAGAACAGGGATCCGGGCCATATGAAGTCGCCGGCGATTGTCTGGTTTCGCAATGACTTGCGCATCGCGGACAATCCGGCCCTGATCGCGGCGTCGCGAAGCGGCGCCCCGCTTGTCGCTCTCTATATTCTGGACGAGGAGAGTCCCGGCCCATGGCGGCCGGGCGCGGCCGCGCACTGGTGGCTGCATCACTCTCTCGCGGCGCTGTCGCAGCGACTTGCAGAGCGCGGCGTGCAGCTGACGCTGCGTCGCGGGCGCGCTCATTATGTTTTTGATCAGATCATCGCCGAAACCGGCGCCGGCGCCGTCTTCTGGAACAAGATCTACGAACCTTGGGCCATCCGACGGGACGAAGAAATCATTGCGCAACTTCGCGAAGATGGCGTCGAATGCCATTGTTTTCACGAGGCTTTGCTCTTCGAACCGGAGACGCTTCGCACCAAAGGCGGCGAGAGCTACCGCGTGTTCACGCCCTTCTGGCGGGCATGTCTCGCCGCGCCGCCGCCGGACCGGCCTCAACAGCCGCCGAAAAGCCTGCACGCCGCGCCGCTTCCGCCCGACAGCGACGACCTCGACTCTTGGCGGTTGCTGCCGCAGAACCCCGACTGGGCGGGCGGGATGCGCAAGGCTTGGCTTGTCGGCGAGACGGCGGCCCGCGCCGAGTTGGCGGATTTCGCGCGTCACCACGTCGCCGATTACAAATCGGAACGCGATTTCATGGGACGAGTCGGCGTCTCGCGGCTCTCTCCGCATTTGCATTTCGGCGAGCTCTCGCCGCGGGACGTCTGGCACGCGATCAGCGAACCGGCGACCATCGGCGGCGAGGCCTATTTGCGCGAACTCGGCTGGCGTGAGTTCTGCCATCATCTGCTGATCGCCCATTGGGACCTGCCTGAGCGCCCGCTGGACAGGAGCTTCGAGCGCTTTCCCTATCGCGATGACGAGGCGGCGCTCGACGCGTGGCGAAACGGCCAAACCGGCTATCCGCTCGTCGACGCGGCGATGCGCGAATTGTGGATCACCGGATGGATGCACAATCGCGCGCGGATGGTTTCGGCGAGCTTTTTGATCAAGCACCTGCTGATCGATTGGCGGAAAGGCGAGCGCTGGTTCTGGGACACGCTGGTCGACGCCGATCTCGCCAACAACAGCGCCAACTGGCAATGGGTGGCGGGCTGCGGCGCCGACGCCGCGCCTTACTTTCGGATATTCAATCCCGCGCTGCAGGGCGAGAAATTCGATCCGGACGGCGCTTATGTGCGCCGCTACGTGCCGGAGCTGGCGAGGCTCGACGCGCGCTACATCCATCGGCCCTGGACGGCGCCCGAGGAGGTCTTGCGCGCGGCCGGCGTGCGGCTCGGCGATACCTATCCCCATCCGATCGTCGATCACGCCGAGGCGCGCGAGCGCGCGCTGGCGGCCTTCGAGTCGATGCGGAGCGAGGCGGCGTTGAAACCAGCATAGCGAACGCTTTAAGCCGTCATAGCGAGGAGGCGCAGCCGACGAAGCAATCCAGGGGCAGGCGCCAAAATCTGGATCGCTTCGCTTCGCTCGCAATGACGGGATAACGTTAAGCATGGTGAAAAGCCCAGCTGTCTACATCGTCGCGAGCAAACGCAATGGAACGCTGTACACAGGCGTCACGTCAAACCTGTCGCAACGCATCTGGCAGCATCGTGAGGCCCTTCTGTCGGGTTTTACCACTCGTTACGGCTGCAAGCGGCTCGTTTGGTATGAATTCTACGAAACCATGCCGGACGCGATTTGGCGCGAAAAGCAGATCAAGGCAGGATCTCGGAAGAAAAAAGCTATTATTGATCGAGACGATGAACCCCGCATGGCGTGATCTCTATGAAGAGTTGCTGTGACTCTCCAACCGTCATTGCGAGGAGGCGCAGCCGACGAAGCAATCCAGGGGCAGGCGCCGAAATCTGGATTGCTTCGCTTCGCTCGCAATGACGGCGAACTGCTTCCTGCGCTACATTGACGCGACCGCTCGCCAATTGCGCCGTGACCCGGTAAAGCCGGGGGCATGGTTGAACACATCCGTCCGTTCGAAGAAGTCCGCATATTGCTGGCTGCGCTCCCTGGCGCCCATGCGGAGGCCGTGACGGCGGCCCGCGCCCGCGATGCGCTGCTGACCAAGCCGCCGGGCGCGCTCGGTCGTCTTGAAGAAATCGTCGAATGGCTCGCCGCCTGGCAGGGAAGGGCGCCGCCCTCGATCGAACGCCCGCTGGTTGCGGTGTTCGCCGCCAATCATGGCGTCGTCGCGCAGGGCGTTTCCGCTTTCCCCGCCAGCGTTACGCAACAGATGGTGGCGAATTTTCTCTCCGGCGGCGCCGCGATCAATCAGATCTGCAAATCGCATGGCGTCGGTCTGAAAGTATACGAGCTCGCGCTCGAACGGCCGACGGCGGACTTTACGCAAGGCCCGGCCATGGACGAGCGCGAGGCGGCCGCGACCTTCGCCTACGGGATGGAGGCGATTCAGGGCGACGTCGACCTCCTGGCGCCGGGAGAGATGGGCATCGGCAATACGACAAGCGCGGCGGCGATCTATGCGGCGCTCTATGGCGGGCCGGCGTCGCGCTGGACAGGACGCGGGACCGGCCTCGACGACGCCGGGCTTTCGCGAAAGAACGCCGCGATCGACGCCGCATTGGCCCTGCACGGACAGCATCTTTCCGATCCTTTGGAAATTCTGCGCCGGCTCGGCGGTCGGGAGATCGCGGCGATGATGGGCGCGATCGCCGCGGCGCGGCTCAACCGCATCCCCGTCGTGCTTGACGGCTATGTCGCCTGCGCCGCCGCGGCGCTGCTTCACGCGATCGCGCCCGACGCGATCGCGCATTGCGCCGCCGGCCATGTTTCGGCGGAGGGCGCGCATCGCGAAGTTCTCGCCCGGCTGGGCAAGCGTCCGCTTCTCGACCTCGACATGCGGCTCGGCGAAGGTTCCGGCGCCGCTCTCGCCATCGGCGTGATCAAAGCGGCGCTGGCGTGTCACCGCGACATGGCGACATTCGAAAGCGCCGGCGTGTCGGAGAAATCGAAATAAACGCATGGTTCGGCTCGGCGCTCAAGAAACTGTCACATCCGCATGCGCATTCAGTTCAAAACCGATGAGCCGTTGAGGAGCGTGGGTCCATGACCTCACTTCCATCCCATTACCCGGCCGCGATCTTGATCGCGGCGCTGACAGCCGCGCTGCTCTTTCATCTCAGCCGCATCCTGGGGCGCCAGCGATGGGTTCATGCCGCCTTTGCCGCCGCCGGCGCAGGTCTGATCTATCTTTTGGGCGAAGGCGTCTTTGATTGGCGGTTCGACGGCCAGGGCGCCTTGCTCTGGGCCTATCTCGCGCTTTTTGTCATCGTCGGCGCGATCGCCGCGCGGCGACGCGCGACGCTCGGCGCCATCGGACTCCCTTGGCTCTCTGCGCTGATCCAGCTCGGCGTTGTCGCTTACATGTTCGCGCCGGAGCCGTTCCGGAAACCGCCGGTGACGGCGGCGTTGTTCCTGTATTTCCTGTGCGAAGCCGCGGTCTGGTTGCGTGGACGTGAGCAGGAACCGACGACGCCGGCCAGCGACGACGATCGCAAACGGCCGCCGCTGTTCCCGCCGCCGCGTCGCCGCGGAGTCGCCGAAGGTTCAGTCGCCATCGCGGCCATCGCGATCGCCTATCTGCTCGCCGTCGGTCCGCATCCGGTCGACGTCGGCCCGGGCGCGGCGTCGGCGCAGCAGCAGGAGCCGCAGATAGAGCCCGCCGCCGCGGAGGGCGAAGCGGCGCCGGCCGAGGAGCAGGCGGCGAATGACGCAAGGGAAGAAGCGCGAACGGGAGAAAGCGCAGCGAACGAACCGGCGGAAGCGGGGAAACTCGCAGCCGGCGAATCCGCGGCGCCGCCACCGTCCGCTGCAGCGAAAGACCCCGGCGTTTATGCGGCTCGCGCGGGCGACAGCTTCAGATCAATCGCCAAGCGCCTTTACGGATCGGCGAACAAATGGCGCGCGCTCGCCGACGCCAATCCGGAGCTGAAGGCGAAGAAATTCCGCGCCGGCCAACTCATCAAGCTGCCGTCGGCGCCAATTCCGTGAAAAGCAGCGTAGCGGCGTCGCGCTCTTTAAGGCGCCGCGTCCGACCCAGCTTTCACGCTCGCGTCAATTCCTGAGAATTGAATCGTCTCCCGCTCGGTCATGACGAAATCGAGCCGCTGGTCGTGCGGCTCGACGGGCGCGTGATCCGCTTCCTGGCAGGAATAGGCGAGGCCGACGGCGACGATAGGCTTTAAGGTGCGAAGCGCCGACAGTGTGGCGTCATAGATGCCGCCGCCATAGCCCAGCCGGAAGCCGCGTCGGTCGAAAGCGGCGAGCGGCGAGAAGACGATGTCCGGATCATAAACCGTCTTGTCCTCGGAGGGCTCCGACAGGCCGAACGGCCCTTTGACGAGATCGTCGCCCGGCGTGAAAGCTCTGAATATCAGCGGATGACGCACTTTGTGCATCACCGGCAGCGTGACGCGGTAGCCGTCGGCGGCGAGCGCGTCGATGAGCGGGCGCGTATTGAGTTCGCTGCGGATCGGCCAATAGACGGAGACGACGAGCGAGTCGACGAGCGACGCCTCGCGCGCGATGCGCTCGACGAGCGCCGCGCCGCGGCGCGCGATCGACGCGGCCGCCTCATGCGCTTCGTGCGGCGTGACGAGATCGCGCCGCGCCAGCGACCGGCGCCGCAGCTCGGCTTTCAAATCGCTCATGCGAGAGCAATAGCAAAGGAGGAGAGTGCGGGCCACAAGAGCCGTGGGACATCGATCCCGGGAACCTACAACGTAGGTGGGCGCCGTGTGGCCAAGCCCACGAGCGAGGCCAGGGACAGCTCCCATAAGGATCGATAAGGCCCCGGGGAATAATAGTCCTGCACGCACCCCGCAGCGCCGCCAGATCAATGTAGCGTCCTGCGCAGCGCAGCGCCAGTGGCCCAGCCGTTTCGCCAAGCGCGCTTTCCGATCAGACGGAATCGTCTGATCGATAAGAAATCGCGCCATTTCAACAGGCTGGAGCAAGTTCCAATCGAAAAAGTCGGCCAACTTTTTCGGAACTTGCTCTAGGCGAGCGCCAACTCCAGCGGCGCCGACTTCGCCCTTTCATTGCGCTCCGTCGACATCCGCTCGATCCGCGTCAGCGTGAACAACCCGAATGGCTGGAGCGGCCGACGCTCGACGAGCTTCATCTGCGGATTCCGGTCGATCCAATCGCCGATGATCGACCAGGGAAACTGCGGACGCCAGCCGAGCTTGGGCGCCATATGGCGGTCGAGCCACGCCTCGAACAGCGCCACCGCGTCGTCCTTGCCGCTGACGTGGTTCACCAGCACGATCTCGCCGCCCGGCCGCAGCACGCGGGCGAGTTCATCGAGCATCGCCTCGGGCTCGGGAACCACCGTCAGCACGTAAGGTGCGACGACGCAGGCGAAACTCACGTCCGCGAAAGCCATTTGGGTCGCGTCCATTTTCACGAGACCGGCGACCTGGTCGAGCCGCTCGCGGCGCACGCGCTGCGCCGCGCGGCGCAGCATGGGCTCGGAGAGATCGACCCCGACGACCTGCGCTTCGGGAGAAAACAACGGCAGTTCGAGTCCTGTGCCGACGCCGACATCGAGAATGGGGCCGCGCGCGCTTGACGCCGCCGCGGCCGCGGCGCGACGGCCGGGTTTCAGCAAAATGTCGAAGGTCAGATCGTAAATCGGCGCCCAGCGCGCATAGGCGGCTTCGACATTGCCATTGTCGAGCGTTTCGACGTCGCGGAAATAGTTTCGTGCTTCGCTCATCTAGGCGCCCTTTGCCGTTCTGCGGCGCGCAGCGGCGGCGCCTTTGAACCCATTGTCATTGCGGCGGGCTCGACCGCCGCGATAAATCCGCCGCCCAGCACACGGGCGTCATCTTCGCCAGCCTCATAGAAGACGCAGGCTTGCCCTGGCGAAACGCCGAATTCGCTCGATGCGAACACAACCGATGCGCCGCCGTCATCGCCGGCGATCAGCCGCGCCGGAACCGGGGGCCGCGTCGAGCGCACGCGCGCCAAAATGTCCAGCCCTTGGGGCGGCAATGAGGACAGCGTCCCTTCGCCGATCCAGTTCACGTCGCGCAACTTCACGGCGCGCGTCTCCAACGCCTCGCGAGGCCCGACGACGACCCGCGCATTCGCCGCGTCGAGCCGCAGGACGTAAAGAGGCTCGACGTCGCGACCGGCGACCTTCGCGCCCAGTCCGAGGCCGCGTCGCTGACCGATGGTGTAGTGGATCACGCCGGCATGGTGCCCGAGCACGCGGCCGTCGAGATGAACGATCTCGCCCGGCACGACAGAGGTCGGCGCGAGCTTTTCGACGACGTCGGTGTAGCGGCCGGTCGGCACGAAGCAGATGTCCTGGCTGTCCGGCTTGTCGGCCACCTCGAGTCCGAAGCGGCGGGCCATCTCGCGAACTTCGGCTTTGGTATAGTCGCCGAGCGGGAAGCGCAGCATCCGCAATTGTTCGCGCGTCGTCGCGAACAGGAAATAGCTCTGGTCGCGCGAGGCGTCCTTGGCGCGGTAGAGCGCGCGGCCGCCATGTCCGTCATCGCGCGCGGAAATGTAAGGGCCGGTCGCGAGCGCATGCGCCCCGAGGTCTCTGGCCGTCTCCATGAGATCGGCGAATTTGATGAATTGATTGCAGGCGACGCAGGGGACGGGGGTCTCGCCGCTGGCGTAGCTCGCGGCGAATTCATCAATCACCTTCTCGCGAAACCTGCTCCATAATCGAGCACGAAATGCGGAATGCCGAGCCGCGCCGCGACGCTTCGCGCGTCGTGGATGTCGCGGCCGGCGCAGCAGGCGCCTCTGCGGTGGGTGGCTTCGCCGTGATCATAGAGCTGCATCGTCACGCCGACGACGTCGTAGCCCTGCTCTTTCAGCAGGGCGGCGACCACGCTCAATCGACGCCGCCCGACATGGCGACGACGATCCGCGTCTCGCGCGGCGAGGATGGCTGCAGCGCATGATCCGATACGCTATTCGTCATTAACGGAAGGGACGCCTGTCTACTACGCAATTGGGCGAGATGGGTGAAGGCGCAAACCAAACGCCCGGCCCGCCGCGCATCGGTGAGGCCGCTGTCTTCATTTAGAGCATTACTCGTCCAACAGGCAATCCTGTCGACGGTTTAAACGGCAAAAGCCGCCATGGCCGCGTCATATTGTTCGGGACCGCCATCGCTGCTATGACGCCGCGGCGTGTAAG
Organism: Methylocystis sp.; assembly: GCA_046349135.1. Classification (GTDB taxonomy): domain Bacteria; phylum Pseudomonadota; class Alphaproteobacteria; order Rhizobiales; family Beijerinckiaceae; genus Methylocystis. The sequence continues at coordinate 72,571 of JAXMCY010000008.1, forward strand.
GCGCGGGGGCGGACTGAATGGCGGCGATGAAACTCCTGGCGGGGAACTCCAACCGGCCGCTGGCGGAGGCGATCGCCGCCCATCTGGGAATTCCCCTATGTCGCGCCCAGGTCCGCCGCTTCGCTGACCAGGAAATCTGGGTCGAAATCCTGGAGAACGTTCGCGGGCAGGACACATTCGTGATCCAGTCCACCTCCGCGCCGGCCAACGACCATCTCATGGAGCTGCTGATTATGGTCGACGCGCTGCGTCGCGCCTCGGCGCGTCGCATCACGGCGGTCATTCCCTATTTCGGCTATGCCCGTCAGGATCGCAAACAAGGACCGCGCACCCCGATCTCGGCCAAGCTTGTCAGCAATCTCATCACGCGCGCAGGGGCGGATCGCGTTCTCACCGTCGATCTCCACGCCGGCCAGGTTCAGGGCTTCTTCGACATCCCGACCGACAATCTCTTCGCCGCGCCGGTCATCGTGGCGGACATTAAGTCGCACCTCGACCTCAAGACCGTCATGGTCGTGTCGCCGGACGTCGGCGGCGTCGTCCGCGCCAGGGCGCTGGCGAAGCGAATCGACGCGCCGCTGGCGATCGTGGACAAGCGACGCGAACGCGCCGGCGAATCGGAGGTCATGAACATCATCGGCGACGTCGACGGTCACAATTGCATCCTCATCGACGACATCGTCGATTCAGGCGGCACGCTGTGCAACGCCGCGGAAGCCTTGCTCGCGGCCGGCGCCGGTTCGGTTTACGCTTATATCACCCATGGCGTGCTGTCCGGCGCTGCCGCCGAGCGCATCGCCAACTCCAAGCTCAAACAGCTCGTCGTCACCGATACGATCCGCGCCACGGCCGCGGTCGAAGCCGCGCCGAATATTCGGGTCATTCCAATCGGCCATCTGATCGGCGAGGCGATCGCCCGGACGGCGCGGGAGGAAAGCGTGTCCAGCCTCTTCGATTAGGCGCTTTGCGGCAAAAGCCCTTTTGGCGATCCGCCGAGGCCAATCCCGGTTAATCGGCCTCGGAGCGGAAACTTGCGCGCAGGGCCGTAAAACAGGCGCCAGCGAATCCGAAACTTGTCGTTGCGATGCTGGCGAAGAGATAGAACCTGAACAAACCCGGTCCCCAACCGTCGGCCGGCGGGCCGTCGAGGATCGGAAACGCCGCCTGCAGCAGGAAAAGGCTCGAATTGGTGAATGCGCCGACGACCATCGCCCAGCGCACAGGCCAGGCGAACGGAATTCGCGTTCCGTAGAATCCGAGAAGGAGCGCGCTCATCAGCAGGAAGTCGATATGAGCCTGGACGACGCGCGAGAATTTGCCCGGAAAAATCGCCACTATGGACGGCGCTTCCATCTTGAGCGCCACCAGACACCAAGCGAGAATCAGGGCGGCGAGCGTCCACAACGCGGCGCCCCTGAGCAAAATAATGTTGGTTCCGCCGCTTAAGTGCGCGTTTTGAGTCATTTCGGTATCTCTGCCAGTTTCCGACGGCTCGCCTGCGAAGGAGCCGCCAGAAGGATATGCGACGCCAGTCACAAGATGCTTGACCGAGGCGGCTGAAAAACTTGTCCGAAGCGGATCTGCGGGGCCCGAGGAGATTCGATGACGAAAGCGCTAATCCTTTCGACCGAAGACGCGTTGCCGACCCGGCGTCGCGAGTGGCTCTGCGAGGTGATCGGGCGCGAATATGCCCGAGCGGATGCATACGCCCTGCCGGCGCAGCCTCTGTTCAATGAAATGACGATCTATGGCGAAAAGGACATACGACTGTCGGCGATCCGCTCAAACGCCATCCTCATCGAAAGGCCGAAGAGGCCTGGGCTGCCCGACACTCAGGACGTCTATCTCGCCGTCGTGCTTCTGTCCGGCGAGTATTTTCTCGAGCAAGAGGAGCGCCAAGTCTCGCTCCGTCCTGGCGACATGACGATCTACGACGCCACACGGCCGCACAAAATCTATTGTCCCGGCCCCTTCCGGAAGCTGATCGTTTCTCTACCGCGCGCGGCCATGCGCCTGCGTTTGCCTGACATCGACCGTCGCTTGGCGACATCGATTTCTGGCGGTCGCGGAATCGGAGCGATCGCCGGCGCGCATATCGGTTCAATCGCGGCGCACGCCCCCGAACTTACTGATGAGTCCTTTGCGGCGGCGACGGACCATTGCGCCGATCTCATCGCGCTGTCCGCTGCCGATTCCGCGCAATATTCAGCCGCGACCCGCAGTCGCGACGCCACGCTACGACGTGCGAAGCGTTTCATCGAATGCGGCTTAGGCGACCCTTCGCTCGATCCGACCATGGTGGCGCGGGCGCTCCGCCTTTCGATCCGTTATATCAACACGCTGTTCGAGGCGGAGGACGTGTCGCTCATGCGCTATGTCTGGGCGCAACGTTTAGAACGCTGTCGCGCCGATCTCATCTCCGATACGCGCGCGCCAATTGGCGACATCGCCTTTCGTTGGGGTTTCAGCGATCTCTCCCACTTCAGCAGGGCGTTTCGCCGGAGGTTTGGCCAGTCGGCGCGCGAGATGCGTGCACAAGGCCGATAGGCGCGCGACACCAAGAGACGCGGCTTTCAAAAGCGCCGCCGCTGCGGCCTTGCCCAATCATGCCGGCGAATGCGACAAGGCGGCGTGTCTGCGACTGCGTCTTCCATGCTCGAACCCGTCCCGCCGCGCTTAAATCTCGCCCGCTACTGCCTTGCCGAAAACGCTCGGACGCGGCCCGGCGCGACGGCGCTGACGATCGTCGGCGACGGCGGCGCCGAGCGCTGGAGCCACGGCGAACTCGATCTGGAAGTGAGGCGGCTGGCGGCCGGCCTTCGCGATCTCGGCTTGCCGCCGGGGGCCCGCGTGATGATCCGCATGGGCAATGAGGCCAATGCGGCGCTCGCCTATTTCGCCTCAATCGCCGCCGGCTATGTCGCGCTGCTCGCGTCGTCTCAGCTCACCTTTGAGGAAGCCGAATTCATGGCGCGCGACTGCGGCGCCGCCGTGCTGGCGCTCGGCGCCGCTTTCGAGAACGAGCCGCATGCCGGCGACGCCCGCATCCTGCGCGGCGCCGACCTGGCGCGCCTCGCCGAGACGTCGCCGCTTCCCGATTATGTCGACACCGCGGCCGACGATCCCGCCTATCTCGTCTACACCTCGGGCACGACGAGCCGGCCCAAGGGCGTGCTGCACGCTCATCGCGCCGCCTGGGGTCGCCGGCCGATGCGGGAGCATTGGACGGGGCTCGGTCCCGACGACGTGATGCTCCATGCCGGCGCGATCAATTGGACCTATACGCTGGGCGTTGGCGTCGTCGATCCGCTGTCGGCCGGCGCGAGCGTGGTGCTCTACAATGGGCATCCGGATCCCGCCGCCTGGGCGCGTCTCATCGAAACCTATCGCGCGACGATTTTCGCCGCCGTTCCAGGCGTTTTTCGTCAGATCCTCAAATATGGCGCGCCGGAGTCCGCTAATCTGTCCAGCCTGCGGCACGCGCTGTCCGCCGGCGCGGCGCTGCCGTCGAGCCTGCTGGCCGAATGGCGGGCCCGCACCGGCAAGGAAATTTACGAAGCCTTCGGCATGAGCGAGATTTCGACCTTCGTCTCCAGCGGGCCAACAACCCCGGTGCGCCCGGATTCTCCCGGCAGGGCCCAGCCGGGCAGGGTGGTCGCGGCGCTGCCGCCGGATGGCGGCGAAACGCCGCTCGCGCCGGGCGAGACCGGCCTTCTCGCCGTGCATCGCGACGATCCGGGCATGATGCTCGGCTACTGGAACCGTCCGGAGGAGGAGCGCGAGGCGTTCCGCGGCAAGTGGTTCGTTTCCGGCGATCTCGTCGACTTTGACGCCGACGGCTATATGTGGCGCCACGGCCGGGTCGACGAAGTCATGAACGCCGGCGGCTATCGCGTCTCGCCCGCCGAAGTCGAGAAACGGCTGCTCGAAATCAGCGGCGTCGTCGAAGCGGCCGCGGCGGAGCGGCCTGGGCGGGACGCCACCGCGACCATCATCAAGGCGTATGTCGTGACGCAAGACGGCGCGCCAAAGGATGATGCAGCCATTCTGGAATATTGCCGCGCGCATCTTGCGGCCTACAAATGCCCGCGCGCGGTCGTTTTTCTCGATGCGCTTCCGCGCAACGCCAATGGCAAACTCAATCGCGCCGCCTTGCCGTAAAAAGTTGAAGCCCGATCGTGTGCCGGGGCGTGCGGCGAACGATCGGGCCTCAGTCCGCTCACAGGGAGGAGCGCGGACGTCCGAAAATTCAGGGAGCCGAGACTCGCACGAGCTCAGCCGGTCCGGGTTGGCGCGCCAGTCGGCCGCGCGCACGCTTCTTGACTTTCGTCAAAGGAACTTTGCCGTTGATGGCCGCCTTCATGTTGGGCGAGGCCTTGAAGGTGATGACGCGGCGCGCTTCAATCGGCACCGGTTCGCCGGTGCGCGGATTACGGCCCGCGCGCTCGCGCTTTACGCGCACCAGGAATGAGCCGAAGTCATGCAGTTTGAGCGATTCGCCTGAGGCGAGCGTCGCGGCCATTTCCTCGATCACCAGATCGGTCAGGCGTTTGGCCTCCCTGCAGGACATGCCCTCGATCCGGCGATGGATCGCCATCGCGATGTCCTGGCGCGTGAGGGTGCCGTGCATGCCCTCCTCATGTGACGCCTCTTCATTCGCGACGGCGGCCTCGCCGACATGCGTGAAGGGCCTGGGCATCTCTCTTGGGCTGGCGATCGACATCAGCGCTCTAATCCTCTTTTTTGGGCTGAAGCGTAGCCTTGGCTTGGCGCTTGCAGCCGAGGGATTGCGCCGCAGTTGCATCAGAAGCTGATTGCTTAGGAGCGCGGGCCGCTTTGTTGCTCAATGACCTTCGTCGCCAGGCCCAACTTAGGCATCGACTCAGCCGCCGCACGTTCCAGTTTGACGCAACTTGGTGCAATATCTGGCTATTCTGCAGATTGCGTGCTAGCGCGCGTCTCTGGCCCGTTCCTGGGCCGGAAGCGCGATCCCTAGCGATTTGTCACGCCGATTGTCTGAAGCGTCCCGGGCGCGAGGCCAAAAATATGTGCTGTTTTGAGACGAATAATCCAGGAATGGATCGTTTTGAGAAAAGCTCGCGCCGGGACAGTTTGCGGCGGCTCCTCAACCACCGCCCGTCGCTGCGGCGAAGCTGACTGACCGATGAATGGCGCTGCAATGTCCGGTTCAGATATTTTGCGTCATCTTATGCGAGTGCGGCGCCAAGATAGACGGCGCTTCAGCGGACCGGAGCCGAGCATGTCACGCCAGACGTTCGTCCTCGCTTTCATCCTGACGCTGGCCGCGTTCCCCGCGGCGGCGTGGGATGGCCAAGGGAGTCAGAGCTGTTCTCCTTACCGAAGAGACACCTTCGGGCGCGGCTATGACCCCTTCGATGACGGGACGGAGGCTTGGTATGCGCCCAATGTCGGCTCCTGGTCCGATCACGCCGACGCCTATTACGGATATGACGACCGCCGTTTTGCAGAGCCCAATTTGGATTAGCGGGGCGCGGTCGTCGACGATCGCCGGGTATCAGTCTGCGGTTCGTCGACGATCATGTTCACGCTAGCCGTCGCCGGCACCCCGCCCCTCTCGCTCGGCGACGGGCGTAGCCTCCCGGAGCAATCCGGGAGGCTTTTGCTATGGATCGGTCAGAGCGGCTTGAGGCTGAGCGCCTTGCCTTCCTTGGCGTCGCGCCGCCAAACGCCGGAGGCGTCTTTATCGAAATGGGCCTTGTGCCCCTTGCGGGCCGTCAGCACCAGACGCCCCTGATCGAGCCCCCAGCCGACCGGATCGAAAATCACGACTCCATTATCGCGGCAGGCGGGGGCGAGCTGCGCCTTCAGCCCGGCGCGGCTACGGACACGGGCGTCGAGGGTCAGCATGCAGCCTGTATCCTTGTCTCCTTCGCGCAAAATCGAATAGCGGCCGCCGGCCTCTGTCGCGCCCGCGGCGCGCGCGACCGGCGCCCAGGCGCCCGCGGCGGCGACAATGCAAAAGCCCAGCACATATGTCCGTCGCCCGAAAAAGATCGCCATTTGCGCCATCGCTCCCGCCCTGGTGAAATTGTCTCAGTCTGCCTTGTTCATGGCTGACGGCCAAGCCGATTTCGCATGCGCCCGCGTCAAAGTGCGGCAGACGTGGCTTTTGCGCGACAAGCCGCATCGCGATATTTCTTTGGAGCCGCAGCGATGCGGCGAGGGAGTCAGAAGGATGGACCCAGCGTCACTGGCTTTGGCTGAGCGATCCGCGCCGCGCTACACCAGCTATCCCACCGTGCCTCATTTTTCCAAATCGATCGGCGACGCCGAGATGCGGGACTGGCTCGCGAAACTCGATCCTGAGGCGTCGCTCTCGCTCTATGTGCACGTGCCGTTTTGCGCAGAGATTTGCGCCTATTGCGGCTGTCATACAAAAGCCGTGCGCCAGGAGGCGCCGCTCAACTCTTATGCGCAGACTCTCATGCGCGAAATCGCGTTGACCGCTGAGGCCACTCGCGCGCGGCGCGTCACCAGCATTCATTGGGGCGGCGGCACTCCCGGCATTCTCGGCCCGTCGCGCTTCAGCGCGATCGTTTCGGTTTTGCGCGCTCATTTCGAATTCGCGGCAGAAATCGAGCACGCGATCGAACTCGATCCGCGACTTCTCGACGCGAGTCTCGTCGAGGCGCTGGCGGCGGCGAAAGTCACGCGTGCTTCGCTTGGCGTGCAGGACCTCAATGCGCATGTGCAGGAGGCGTCGGGCCGCATTCAGCCTTTCGAGACGGTGGCCCGCGCCCTTAAATTGCTGCGCGGCGCCGGGATCGCGGCGATCAATCTGGATCTGATGTACGGCCTGCCGAAACAAAGCGTCGAAGACGCGGCGCGCACCGCGTCGCTCGCCGCGTCGCTCGAGCCGCAGAGGCTTGCGGTCTTTGGCTATGCGCATGTCCCCTGGTTCAAGTCGAACCAGAAGCTGATCGACGCCGCCTTGCTGCCCGGCGTCGGCGATCGTCTGGCGCAAGCCGCGGCCATGCGCGCCACTCTCGAAGCAGCAGGATATGAAGCGATCGGGCTCGACCATTTTGCCCGCCCCGACGATCCGCTGGCGATCGCCGCGCGCGAAAAGCGCATGCGCCGAAATTTCCAAGGGTATACCATCGACGCCGCGGACGCGCTGCTGCCGTTCGGCGTTTCATCGATCGGGCGTCTTCCGCAGGGTTATGTCGGCAACGCCACCGATCTTGCCGGTTGGCGGCGCGCGATCGAGGCGGGGCGTTTCGCCACGAGTCGCGGCGTCGCCTTCACCCGCGAGGATATCGCCCGCGCTGATCTGATCGAGCGGCTGATGTGCGATTTCGACATCGACCATGGAGCTATCGCCGGTCGCCACGGCTATGTGGACGATGCATTCGACGCGGCGCAGGTCTCGCTCGACGCCCTGGCGAAGGATGGCGTCGTCATCACGCAGGGGCGTCGCGTCGTTGTGACCGAGCGTGGAAAGCCTTTCGTGCGGCTTGTCGCCGCCGCCTTCGACGCCTACCTCCCCACTTCGCAGGCCCGCCATTCCTCGGCGGTGTGACGCGCTTCGCCACGGAGGCGTTGATGACGCCGCTTACGCTCTTTCTCGCAAAACTGATCGGCGCCTACGCGTTGATCATGTCCGCATGGATGCTGCTGCGCAAAGACGTCGCGTTGCAAATGATCGAGCGCGTTTCGCGCGAGCCTGTCGCTATCGCCTTCATCGGCATGATCCGCCTGGCGATTGGTCTGGCCATCGTGATTGGCCACGACATATGGAGCGACCCGGTCGCGGCTTTCGTTTCGCTGGTCGGATGGATCGCGCTCATCAGCGGAGCGTTGACCCTGTTTCTGCCGCCGCAGACTGTGCGCGACCTATTCGCGAGGATGCGCTATGAGACGCGCTATCCCATCTTCGCGCTCGTTTCCTTTGCCCTCGGCGGCGCGCTGCTGATTGCGGGCTTCAGCGCCTGAGGCGGCCGACATTGGCGCTTGTCCGTCGGCGTCGCCTCCGCCATCGTGACGCCTCGATTCGACTTTGCAGCCATGCCACTCTGGACTCCCGAACAGGACCAAGCGCTAATCGCGGTCGCGCGCTGGCTCGAAACGCCCGGCGCGCCCCAGGTGTTTCGCCTGTTCGGCTTTGCGGGAACCGGCAAGTCGACGCTCGCGCGCCATCTCGCCGAGCATGTCGACGGCGCCGTCGCCTTTGCGGCCTTCACCGGCAAGGCCGCGCTCGTCATGCGCTCGAAGGGCTGCAAGGACGCGCGCACGATCCACAGTCTCATTTATCGCGCCACCGACAGCGACACCGAGGAGCCTTCCTTCGTTCTCAATGACGATAGCGAGGCGGCGCATGCAAAGCTCATTGTCATCGACGAATGCTCGATGGTTGATGAGGAACTCGGCCGCGATCTCCTTTCCTTCGGAAAGAAGGTCCTTGTGCTCGGCGATCCAGCGCAATTGCCGCCGGTCAAGGGCGGCGGCTTCTTCACCGAAGCCGCGCCCGACGTGATGTTGACGGAGGTGCATCGACAGGCGGCGGATAATCCAATCATTCGCTTGTCAATGGCGATCAGGGCTGGTGAAGGCGTCGAGCAAGGAATCTTTGGCGAGACGCGCGTCGTTCGTCGCGACTCGCTCGATCCCGCGCTCGTCACCGGCGCCGATCAGGTCCTCGTCGGATTGAACAAGACTCGCCGCGCCTATAACGCGCGCCTGCGCGAATTGCGCGGCTTCGCCGGCGATCTGCCGCAGTCGGGCGACAAGCTCGTCTGCCTGCGCAACAATCGCAAGAAGGGGCTTCTGAACGGCGCGCTCTTTACGGTGAAGAGCGCCGGCGCCGTGCGCCGCGGCAAGGTGAGAATGCTGGTGACGCCGGAAGACGGCGAAGGCGTTAAATTCCAGCGTGTGGCCGTTATTCCGCAACTCTTCGGCGCCGAGAGCGACGTCCCTTACGCGCTTCGCAAGGACTCGGACGAGTTTGATTTCGGCTATGCGCTCACCGTCCACAAAGCCCAGGGCTCGCAATGGGACGACGTGACGCTTTTCGACGAATCATTCGCTTTCCGCGAACATCGATCGCGCTGGCTCTACACCGGCGTGACGCGGGCGGCGAAAAAGCTGACGCTGGTGGTGTAATTGGTTGAACCGACGCTCGGGACTCACTTGCTCCAGGCGTCGATGGCGTCAGCGAAGACGCGCTCGCCGGACGGGCCTTTCTCCATGTTGATCGTCGCCGCGCGGCCGTCGTTGAGCTGCATCGGCAGATCCAACGCGGCGAGCGATCGCAACAGCAGAATATTGCGCGACTCGTGATCGCCGCGCATCAGCCCAATGAGGAAGTTATTTTCGGTGATCGCCACTGGAATGCCGACGACTTTTTCGCCCGATTGGGCGTCCGAGCGTCGCATCTGAATAGGCCCGATCGCTTTGACGCCGCCGATAGGACTGCCAGGCGCGACCGTGAACGATACGTTGATCGTATGCGACGCGGAAAGCGTCGCGTCGGTATTCTTGCGAAACAGCAACGACATCTTCAGTTTCGCGTCGGGGATGTCGATGTCGCCGCGAATGGCCGATCCGACGGGTTCGCCGGGCCCGCCGACGTTCTCAAGCCGCCAGACGGCGGAGCCATTGTAGATTTTATCGACCTTGGTAGGTTCGGCGAGCGAGCCGACCCACATCTCGGCCTTTTGCGCCACCGACACGGTCGGGCTGCGCGGCGTCGCCGGCTTGACCGCTGAGCCCTGACCGCCGACGCGATCATTGATCTTACCGGACTCCGGCGTGGTGGACGCCGATTTCTCGGGTTTGAGTTTGGCAAGATCTTCCGGCTGTTCGCGAAGCTGCCAGGCGAGCGTTCCGACAATCGCCACGAGCGCAACGACAACGCCAGCGATGGATAAAATCAAACGTATCGAGCGTTTCGGCTTCGGCGCGGGCGGCAACGGCGCGGGCGGGCGCTGAAATTCGCGTGAGGGGGTTTCGCTTGCGCTCGCGATGGACCCGTTCGGCGCGTCGCGCCAATTCGAATCTTCGATCTCCGCCGGCGAACGCTCGACCGGCTTTGCGCTTGTGATCGAATGCGGCGCGCGTGAGGACGTAGGCGCTTCACCGCGAGGCGGTGGCGACTGCGCCGCTTTTTCGGCCAACTCAGTTTCAACTCGCACAATCGCTTCTTCGAGGGCGCGGCCCTCAGCGGCGATGTCGGCTTCAGCGACCGGCGGCTGGATGCCTCGCAACTGATTGAACAGCGCCTTACGGGCGCGTTCGTACACCGCCTGACGCGAGTCTGGCGTGGACTGCGGCAGAGCGGCGACCGCCCGCGCGATCAGAGAATGGTAGTCTGCCATGTCAGTTTATGAGCATTTCCGGCATTGGGCGTCAATCCTGGCGCCGCCAGAGTCCAAGAAAATCCGGGGATTCTGAGGCACCGCGCGGTCGGGCCTAGATTGCGGACAAAAAGAAACATCTTCGCTGCGTAAGCCGCATCGAGATGATTGCGCGCAAACGTCCGGGTTCACCTCTCTATCGGACGCGGCTCAGCGCTGGCGAAATGGCGGGCTCATTTGCGCCGGCCTGGGTTCGGACGGCGCGGCGATCAGCCAGTAGATCGCTCCCGACAAAGCGCCAGTGAGAAAAAACAGAAGAGCAATGCGTAGTTCGAGAGGGCTCGCTTCACGGGCGCGGTCGAGTCCCTTCGCCGCGCGGACGATCCACGGAGAGGCGCCGGCGAGCGTGGCGCTCACGCCCGAATACCAAAGGAGCGTGCGTGCGCCGGCGATCTCGCCGATCAACGCTGCGACGGCGAGGGGCGCGGCGCAAATGGCGATGACGATCGCCCAAAGGATGACTCCAAAGGTCGTCAGCGGATCCTCCGATCCGCCGCCGCGCAAATCGTCGTCGATGATGGCGAAGACGCCGGACATCGCCGCCTCGAACCCAGCTTCGCGTGTCGCCGGGTCCAAGAGTGCGGCGACGAGCAGGAAAATGGCGCTCACGCCGACGGCGAGGACGAAGCCGAACGCCATGACGATGATCCGGCGAATCATTGGAGCTCTCTCCTGGACGTGCGCCAAACTATGGTTCGAGCACCGAATCCCAGTAGAGATAGTCCATCCAGCTTTCGTGCAGATAGTTTGGAGGAAACAGCCGGCCGTTGCGATGCAGATCGGCGATCGAAGGCTGATAGGGCGCCTGGGCCGGCGACATATGCGCCTCATGCGGAAGGCGGTCGCCCTTGCGCAAATTACAAGGCGAACACGCCGCGACAACGTTTTCCACGTCGTCGCGCCTCCTTCGATCGCGGAACGACGTGGTCGAACGTCAGCTCCTCATGTTCGCCGCAATATTGGCAGGTGAAGCGATCGCGCAGGAAGACATTGAATCGCGTAAACGCCGGCTGTCGAGTCGGCCGCACATATTCCTTCAGCGACACGACCGAAGGCAGACGCATTTCGAAGCTCGGGCTTTTGACCGTCCTGTCGTATTCCGAGACGATGTTGACGCGATCAAGGAACACCGCCTTGATCGCGTCCTGCCAACCCCATAGCGAGAGCGGATAGTAACTCAGAGGCCTATAGTCGGCGTTGAGCACCAGCGCGGGACATGCCTGAGGCGACACGGTCTGTTGACGAAAGTGAACGGTCACCCTAGCAGCCTCTCCAATTGAGAAGGGGCTTGCGGACCGCGCCAAGGTCCAGCCCTTTGCGATGGCGCATATTTTACAGGCACGACGACAGGCTTGTGAAGGCGCCGCGAAAGACATGGGCCGCGATGCAGCGACCTCTTATTCTTAGCCAGGCAGCGCACGGAAGCGGCGCTATATAATAATCTTAGTAATTTCAATTAGATAGGCGCTATTTTCCCCGCGGAAGGGGGTTTTCTTCGCCCGTTGCTCCCGACCCAATTCGGGCATCGCGCCTTCAGCGGGCGACGAAGGTCATGCTTTGTCAGGTCGCGAGGACGCGGCGGTCTCTCGTCGCTTGCCGACCGACGACAGCCTGGCGCCTACTGTCGGGGTGATTCGCCTTCTTCACACCGCCGATTGGCATCTGGGCGCGACTCTGCAGGGCTGGTCGCGCGAGACCGAGCATCGCGCCGCACTGGCGCAGCTCGTCGCCATCGCCAGGGAACGCGCGGTCGACGCCGTCATTGTGGCGGGCGACGTATTCGACAGTCTCAACCCTTCCGCCGACGCCCAGCGACTGCTCTACGACACGTTGCGCGACTTGCGCGCCGCCTGTCCGCATGCGCGCATCGCTCTCGTCGCCGGCAATCATGATCCGGCGGCGCGGCTGGAAGCCCCGCGCGCTTTGTTCGAGATGGCCGATGTCGTTTCGGTCGGCGCCTTCGCGCGCCGCGACGGCGTTTTCGACGCGCGCTCGCATCTCTCGCCAATCCGCGACGCCAAGGGCCGGGTCGGCGCGCATGTGCTGGCGCTGCCTTATCCGCGCGCGGCGGATTTGCCTGTCGGCTGCGACGGCGCCGTCGGCGCCGTGCGCGCCGTCTATCGCGAGGCCGTCGAGAGCGCCCGGCGCGAGATCGGCATGACGCCGCTCATCGTCACCGGCCATCTTCATGTCGCCGGCGGACTCGAATCGGAAGGGTCCGAACGACGCATTCTCGTCGGCGGCGAACACGCCGTTCCGCCCGACATATTTTCGAGGATATCGCTTATGTCGCGCTCGGCCATCTGCATCGACCGCAGTCGGTCGGCCGCGACGCGATCCGCTATTCCGGTTCGCTCATTGCGATGTCGAAAACGGAAATCGATTATGTACATGGCGTCAGCATCGTCGATATTGACGATTCCGGCGCGGTGGCCATCGAACATGCGCCTTTCGAACGCGCCGTCCGCCATTTGCGCGCCCCCGCCAAGGGCGCGCTGTCGATCGTCGAACTTGAGCCTGCGCTTGGGGCGATCGATCTCGATGCGTCGGCGCCGATCGAGAACTGGCCCTTCGTGCATGTCGCGATCAAAGTCGAGGGTCCGGCGGTCGGCGTGAAGGCCGAAGTCGACGCGATTTGCGAAAAATTTCCGTTGCGCGTGGTGTCGATGTCGGTCGAGCGGCCACAAGCGACAATGCTGCAAGCCGAACCGCTGCGCCTCGCGGAACGAAAGCCCGCCGATCTGTTTCGCGAAGCCTTCGAGCAGACTCATGGCGTTGCGCCGACTGACGGCCACGTCGACTGTTTCGAGCGTCTTCTACAGGAGGCGTGATTTGCGCATCCTGGCCATCAGAGGGGCCAATCTCGCCAGTCTCGCCGACGCGTTCCTGATCGACTTCGACAGAGAGCCGCTGCGCTCTGCGGGCCTTTTCGCCATTACGGGGGAAACCGGCGCAGGCAAGTCGACGATTCTCGATGCGATCTGTCTCGCGCTCTATGACAAGTTTCCGCGCGTCGCGGCGGCCGGCGCAAGCGAGGGCGCGCCGGATCCATCCGGAGAGACGCTGGGGTCAGGCGACCCGCGGGCGATTCTGCGCCGCGGCGCCGGCCGTGGTTTCGCCGAGGCGGATTTCATCGGAAAGGACGGGCTGCGCTATCGGGCGCGCTGCGAGCTGCAGCGCGCGCGCGGCCGAGCGGCGGGCGCCTTACAAAAGCGCGTTCGGTCGCTGTGGCGCATCGACGAGGCCGGCGAGATCGTCGCGACGATCGAGAGCGGCATAGAGCCGGTCAATGCCCGCATTGTCGAGCTGACCGATCTCACCTTCGATCAGTTTCGCCGCACGGCGCTCTTGGCGCAGGGCGAATTCGACGCCTTTTTGCGCGCCGACGCGAAGGAGCGCGCCGAACTTCTCGAAAAGATCACCGGCGCTGAAATCTATGGCGTGCTGTCGAGACGCGCCTTCGAACGCGCCCGAGATGCTCAGCAGGCGTTGACTCTTGTCGAACGCCGCCGCGCCGAAATCGGCGTGATGTCGGAAGACGAGCGCGCCGACGCTGACGCTGATATCGCAGCGACCGCGGGCGAACGCGCCGAAGTCGCGAAAGTTCGCGCCGAAATGCTGGAGGCGCTCGGAAAGCTCGACGCCTTCGAGCAGGCGCAAATGAAGCTCGGCCAGGCGATGACGGTGCGCGCAGAGGCTTTGCGCGCGTTCGAGGATTTGTCGCTAGAGCGCGAGACGCTCGCGGCGCTGGCGCAAGTCGAACCGCTGCGCGCGCCGCGCGATAACATGCGCCGCGCGGAGGACGCGAAAGAACAGGCGATGCGCGCCGCCACAGAGGCCAAAGCGCTGGCGAATGCGGCGCAAGCGAATTTCGCCGATCATGACGCTCAATCACGATTGGCCGCACAGGCATGCGCCGCGGCAGAGGCGGAGATTGCGGGTTTTGCGCCGATCTGGAACGCGGCGGCGGCGCTTGACGCCCGCATCGCCAATTTGGCGAGCGAGGAAGAGAAGGCGCGCAATGTCGCCGGCGACGCCGCATCGCGCGCCGCGGCGAAGCGCGCCGAACGCGCCGATGCGATCGCACGACTTGCTGAAGCTCAGCAAGAGAAGGAACGGGCGGACGCCGATCTTCAGCGCCTCGCGCCGGCGCGCCCGCTCAGCGAACGCTGGCCGGAAATTGAGGAATGGCTGTCGAAGCGCGGGGAGCTTTCGCAAGCCAGACGCGCATGTGACAGCGCGCTGGCGTCGGCCATCGCAGATCTCAGCCGTGGCGACGCGACGCTTGCCGAGTTCGACTCTCGCGATGCGCGGGATCGGGCGGCGAGCGAGAAGCTGTCGATACAGATCGAAGAACGCGATCGCGCGCTTCTCGCGCTCGACGAGCAGGCGTCGCTCACGCGCGCCGACGCCCTCTCGCGAGCGGCAGAGCTTATTGAAGGTTTGCGCCGAAGCGCGCGCGCCTATGACGAGGCCGACGCCGCGACGGTGATCGCGCAACAGGATATTGCACGTAGCGGGCAGGACGAGATCGCGCTTGCGCAGAAGCTGGAAGATTTGCGCGCGCGTCGTGCGCAATATGTTTTGCGGAGGGCGGATGCAGAGCGACTGGGCGAATTGGCCGACGCTGCAGCTGACGCTCACGCGCTGAGATTGCGCGCGACTTTGAGCGACGATGCGCCCTGCCCGGTGTGCGGCGCGCGCGAACATCCCTTCGCCGATACGCATGACGCCGCGAACGCATTGATCGAAGCATTGCGCGCAGGGCGCGACGAAGCGCAACGTGCGCTGAACGGGTTGGATGAGGAGATCGTCGCATTAAGCGCACGCGCCGCGCAGGCGCAGGCGCTTCTCCACGACGCGACGCGTCGCGCCGCGGAAGCACGATCGGCTTGCGCGCGCGCGGAAACTGAATACGAGTCGGCGCTCAACCGCGATGGGGCGCGAAAGTTAGCCCCTGAATTCGCGCCGCCGGAGTCGATCCTATCGGCCGCGCCGCGGCTGGAAGAATTGGCGAAAGAGATCGCGGCGGCGCGCGACGGCGTAGCGCAAAAGCTTATCGCCGCGCGTCGCCTGCGCGACGAGCGCGATCGGCTTTGCGGGGCGCGCGAGGACGCACGCCAGGCGCTTGACGCGCGCCAGGCGGAACGCGCCGCACTCGCCACAACGCTGGACTCGGCGCGCGAAACGCGCGCGCGCGCGGAAGCGGAGATCTCAGGGCTTGCCGAGCGTCTGGAGTCGATCGATCGGGCGCTCGCGCCTTATCTGCGGCTTTGCGAACTCTCAAGCGCCGATATCGACCGCGACGCCGCTTCGGCGCGCAGGCTGTTCGAAGCGGCTGGCGCGCAATACCGGCAGGCGTTTGCGGGCTCTGATGAGCTCGCCGCGACCCTCGCCGCGATCAGTCTCAAGGCGGAGCGTCTTTCCGCGGAGGCGGAGGGGGAGTCTGCGCGTGAGTCCGGCGCCAAAGCTGATCACGAGGCGCGCGCGGAGGCTCTGGCTGATGCGCGCGGCGAACGCGCGCGGATTCTCGACGGCGAAGCGACGGCGGCGCATCGCTCGCGCGTCCAGGATCGGCATCGGGCAGCCGTCGAAGCGCGCGAGGAGGCGCGCGAACGACTCGCGGAAGCGCAACAAGCAGTGACCGCCTGCGAGACCCGTTACGCCCATCTTACCGATGAGGCGCAAAAGCTGGCGATTGACTCCGAGCAGGCGCGGGCGGCCTACACGGCGACGCTCGAAGCGGTCGGCGTCGACGAAGCTTCCGCGTCGCCTCTCCTGGCAATGACGCGCGACGAACAGGCGAAGCTGCGTGGCGCGGTTCAGGCCGCGGAAGCCGATCGCGCCGCTGCTGAGGTCGCGGTCGGGGCGCGGCAGCTCGATCTCGACGAAGCGCGCGCCGCCGCGCCGGCTGAGATTTCGCGCGAGGCGCTGGCCGCCGAGGAGAAGCGCATCGCCGGTCGCTTCGACGAATTGTCGGCGCGCCTCGGCGCGTTGCGCGAGCGTCGCGCGATGGATGATGAGGCGCGCGAACGCGCCGCCGCCCTCGGCGAGGAGCTCGAACAGGCCCGCGCGATCGCCAAGCTCTGGAGCGAAGTCAGCGACGCGATCGGCTCGGCCAGCGGCGACAAGTTCCGACGCTTCGCCCAGGCGGCGACGCTGGAGCATCTCGTCGGCCTCGCCAACCAGCGATTGAAGCTGCTGGCGCCGCGTTATGCGTTGGAGCGGTCGGGCGAGGTCGGGTCGCTCGGCCTACAAATCGTCGATCGCGATCTTGGCGACGAGCGTCGCTCGACGCGTTCGCTTTCCGGCGGGGAGCGCTTCCTGGCGTCGCTGGCGCTCGCTTTGGCGCTCGCTGGGCTAGAAGGGCGCAACTCCTTCGTCGATACGCTTTTCATCGACGAAGGGTTCGGCGCGCTGGATTCGGCGACCCTCGACGTCGCCATCGACGCACTCGAGACGCTGCAGGGGCAGGGGAGACGCGTGGGCGTGATCAGCCACGTCGATTCCCTCCAGCAGCGGATCGCGACCAAGATTTGCGTCGAGCGCCGCGGCGGCGGCGTCAGCGTGGTGCGGCTACGCCCCGCCGCGCAAGAAGGGGCGAGCGGGCGGGCGAATTAAGCGCAGAAAAAGAATCCAGCTGTTGCCCGAAAGCCACAAAAAACAAGCGTCAGCAGAGAAAACTGTTGCTCTGGCGCCACAACGCTCCGCTCTCTTCCTGTCACATTCCGCCCAGCGCCCAAATTGTCACGGCTCTGTCATTCGGCCCCGGCTTCTTGCGCCCGAACCTTAACGGGGAACAGGAAGATGAAGTTCAAGGTCGGACAGCACGCGCTCGCCATCGCCGCGTTTGGCTTATATTCGCTGGCCGCGATCGGGCCGGCCGCGGCGGATGTTTCCGCTGAAATCCGCGCGCTCAAGGCGCGGCTCTCAAAGCTCGAAGCTGACGAAGCTCGGGCGAAACGCGAGGCCAAGGCCGCCGCTCAGCATGCGGCGCTGCCTGCCGACAAAGGCCCGCCCCCGCCGCCTCCGCCGCTGCACTGGTATGAGCGGCTTAGCCTCCGCGGTTATTCGCAAATGCGCTATAACGACATTCTGAGTGGCGGCCCCTTCTACAACGACATCGCCACGACGAACGATAAATCGGTCGGACCGCGCCAGAATTTCTTCATCCGCCGCGCCCGCATTATTTTGAGCGGCGACGTTTCCGACCATCTCTATCTCTATTTCCAGAACGACTTCGCTTCGTCGCCCTCTGGAACGTTCTCGAACACGCCCACCTTCGTTCCCTATGGGAACGCTGCGGCGCAGGCCGTCTACTACTTCTACAACCCCGTATTTCCCTATCCGGGCTATACCCAGGTTGGCACTTACAGCTCTGCGCCGGGCAATTTCGGCCAGATCCGCGATCTTTACGCCGACATCTATTTCGACAAGGACAAGGAATTCCGCGTCCGCGCCGGCCAGTCGAAAATTCCCTACGGCTTCGAGAACATGCAGTCGTCGCAAAATCGTCTGGCGCTTGATCGCGCCGACGCGCTCAACACCTGCTGTAAGGACGAACGCGACCTCGGCTTGTTCTTCTACTATACGCCCAAGGAAATGAGGCATCTGTTCCGCGATCTCGTGAAGAACAATCTGAAAGGCTCGGGCGATTACGGCATGGTCGGCTTCGGCGTCTACAACGGCCAAGGAGCCAACCGCATCGAGCTCAATAAAGGCACGCATATCGTTGCCCGCTTCACTTATCCCTACGTCTTCGAGAACGGACAGGTGGTCGAGGCGAGCGTTCAGGGTTATACGGGCCGCTTCGTGCCATACACGGCGGCGATCAGGCCCTCGCTCGGCATGGCGACCAACTGGGCGGGTTTCGTTCCGCTGAACAGCCCTCTCAATAATATCGGAGGGGGCTTCGTGCCCTATGTGAACGGAACCGGATGGAACAGCCTCGGCAATTTTCAACTCGCTCAATATGGGGCCTTCAACGGTTGGGGGCCGTTCGTCGCCAATGGCGGCCAGGGCGTTCGCGACTCGCGCGTCGCGGTCACCGGCGTGATCTATCCGCAGCCCTTCGGGCTTCGCGCAGAGTGGAACTGGGGCGTCGGGCCGAAGCTCAATGCGACGCAAACCGCCATCGAGGCGAGAAGCCTGAACGGCGGCTACGTCGAGGCCACCTATAAATATGAGGACAAGGACTTCGGCACCGGCGTGTATTTCCCCTTCGTCAAATGGCAGTACTATAACGGCGGGTTCAAATTCGACAACAATGCGCCGGCGGGCCGCGTGTACGAATGGGACGTCGGCGTCGAATATCAGCCATTGCCGGAACTCGAATTCACGGCGATCTACTCTCGCATGGACCGCACCAATACGCTTGCGGCTCCGTATCGGCAGTTCCAGGCAGATCTGCTCAGAATGCAGCTGCAGTGGAACTACTGAACTTTTGCTGATCAATCTCGTGGAAAGCCTCCGGTTCACGCCGGAGGCTTTCGCATGTCGTGAGGTAGGGACTCGATGATGAAGCCGGCTGCGACGATCGCGTTGTCTTTCCTGTTAGCTTCGGCTGCGCCGGCGCACGCCGACGACTATGAGAACGCGCTGGGGGCGACGCGACGCGGCGATTTCGCCGCCGCTTTCAAATTGCTTAAGCCGCTCGCTGAAAAGGGCGATGCGCGCGCCGAAGCCGAGGTTGGCGCGATGTATCTCACGGGCAAAGGGGTCGGCGCCGATCCCAAGTCAGCCTTGAAATGGCTTCGCCTGGCTGCAGATCACGGGAACGCCTCCGCTCAGTTCAACCTCGGCACCATGTATCTCGAGGGACAGGGAGTATTGAGAGATTACAAGGAGGCCATGAAGTGGAATTTGCTTGCGGCAGGCCAGGGACTGGCTGCAGCGCAGGTGAACATCGCTTCAATGTATTATGACGGCGCCGGCATCTCACAGGACTATAAGGAAGCGGCCAAGTGGCTGCGGCTGGCGGCCGAGCAGGGCGACGCCGATGCGCAGTTGAATCTCGGTAACATGTATGTCGCCGGACAGGGCGTCGAACGCGATCTCCTGCGCGGCTATATGTGGACGCAGCTCGCGACGGAATCTCTCTCAATGGGCGAAACCGAAAAAAAGGCGGTGCGCGACATGTCGGCGAAGACATTGTCGCCGGAGGAACTCGCCAGGGCCCAGGCGCTGGTCGCCAAGTGCCGTCAATCACAGTTCAAGAATTGCGATTGATGCAGATGCGCTTGACGCGGGGAGCGCTCCACACATAGAGCGCTCCCTTTGAGTTCGCGTCTTAGATTGGGATAACGTTAAATCTGGCCGATCTTTCGCTCTCGGGCGCGCTCGCGGACTTACATTCCGCGAGAGGCTGATCGACAGGGTTTGTTTCAGCCCCGTTCAGCCAAGTCCGCCACCACGCCCCTTCGGCGATAAGCTTTGCGCCCGTTCTGCAGCGGTGGACGGCGGGCTGGATCCACGGCCGGCAGGTGAGAAGCCTGCCACTGTTTCGGTCGCTTCGCAAAACCCCTTGGTCAATTCGCCCCGCCGGTATGAAAGCGGCGGGCGCCCTTGTGCGTCGTGAGGCCGCGAGGCGACGCGCCTGCCTGACCCGACCGGATAGTTGCAGGCATATGTTGCTGTGGTGTTTCTTAACAGCTCAGATTTGTTTCCAATATGTTTGTGTACTGTATAAACTAGAAATGATATTTTCGTATTGTTTCTTAACTAGTACATTGTTGTGAATGAGCGCTGATCGACACAAAACTGTTACATTGATTAGTTCATGATATACGAGAGGAATACCAACATAAATAGTTATAGTACGTATAGATGTGATATTCGATGTGTTATGTACTTTATAAATCCAATCAAAGCGTGTTGTACGATCGCAACAAATGTCAGAATACGTCATCAAAAGTTACTTAGTGCTATGCCGATACATATTATGTCACCGATCTGTCATCCGCCCAAGGCCATAAGTCGCGCGCTGCTTTTTTAAACGAACCAAGCGCGAGGCTGGGCCATGGCATCTACTCGGATCAATCAATCACTCGCTCTGGCGACGATGGGGACGTTGCTTGCGTCGACCGGCGCGGGCGCGACCGACAGCGCCACTGAAGCGCGATTGCGCATGCTGGAAGCGGAGATCGCACGACTTCGGCCGCTCGAAGCTGAGGTCGCCAAGCTTCGTCATGAGGCGCATGGCGCGAAAGCGCAGGCGAAAATCGCGACGAACGTCGCCAATGCCGCAGTTCTTGCGAAGGGCCCGCCAGGTCCGCCGCCGCCGCCGCCGGTCTTCGTCAGTTTGAAGAGCGGCCTTCTTGTCGAGACCGAGGACAAGGCCTTCGCCTTCAAGATCGGCGGCCGCCTCTTTGTCGATGGAGGCGGAACCGCAGGTTCTCCCGGCAACGGCTGGCAGGGCAATGTTGGCTTTGGCCAGGCGCGACTCGAGGTCGAAGGCCGGTTTAAGCCCTGGTTCTATAAAATGCAGTTCGATTTTGCGAATACCACCACGCAGCTTTGGAATACGAATCTGCCGAACGCGAACACGGTCGCAGGGCTTGCGTTCTGGTCAAGAAACTACGTCACCGACCGTAATTTCCTTTGGGGCGGATGGCGCGACGCCTACATCGGCCTTCAAGACCCGCGCTTGTCTCACCCGCTGCTCGCCGAGCCGGTCTATTTCAAGATCGGCAGCCAGTATGAGTCGTTCAGCCTGGAGGCGCTCGCATCTTCGAAATATCGAGACACGATCGAACGGCCGCTTGCAGTCGACGCGATCGCGCCCTTCCGTCATCTTGGCGTGGCGGCGGGCATGATCGGCAAAGACAATTGGACGGCCCACCTCGGGCTTTATTCGCTGAGCTTCCAGGACCTCAACGCGCGTCCGGTGAATACCTCGTCCGGAAACGCGGGGGTTTTGGCGCCCGCCTATAACGGTTACGGCGTAAAGAACGCCAACTGGTATCAACCCTGGGGCGGCGGGGCCTATTGGGAAGTCACCGGCCGTTTGACCTGGGCGCCCATCCTGGATGAGCACCAACTTGTGCATTTGGGCGTCGCCGGCAGCTACCATCAGCCGAATAACGCGACAGCCTACAGTGACGATCGCAACTCGGCTCCTGGCAATCGTCTCGGGTCGGAAGCCAATATCCTAGGCACCAATTTCCTCGGAACGACGGATCTTTCGTGCGGTCGTTTCCCTCAGCCTGTCGTCTTCGCGACTGCCGCAGGGAACTTCAACCAGTACAACGCCGCGGGCAACTGCATCAAGGATATCGAGAAGATCGGTCTTGAGGCCGCCTTATCGTACGAGAACTTCTTTGTGCAGGGCGAGTGGCTCCTGGCCAACTACAATCGCAACACTTACGCTGCTCAGCAGTTTGCGCTGGCGCAGCTCAGTCAGTTAGGCGTCTCTTCGCCCAACCAGGGGCTGTATTTGTCTCCCGGCAATTCCAACTACGTGGCCAGTGGCGGCTATGTGCAGGGCGAATGGTGGATCACAGGAGAAGAAAAAGCTCAATCTTACGATATGAAAGACAAGAACGGCGTGACCTTCGGTCAGCTGAAGATCAAGGATCCGTTCTCGAAGGGAGGCTGGGGCGCCTGGGGCCTGGTCGGCCGCTGGAGCGTTCTCAACCTGAACAACGGGCCGTACCAGGGCTCCTCAATGTTCAACAATCTGCTGATCGCTAACAATGCGTTCGGATTGTTCGGCGCGCTGCCCGGAACGCCGGCGCAGATCGCCAACGCGACTCTCCTGCAAAACGTCGTCGCGAATTCCGGCGTCTATGGCGGCTACCAACAAAACGTGACGGCCGGCGTCAACTGGTATCCGGATAGTGGCGTCGCCTTCCAGTTCAATGCGACTCATGTGATGTCGCTGAAGTCGCCGCTGAACTGGAACCCTCAGTCTTCCTATGAGGGCGGCTCACATCCGACGTTCCTCGAAATGCGGGCGAAGGTTTACTTCTAGCCCCTGCGATCCGAAGCCCTGCTGCGCCCTCTGTCGGGGGCGCAGCATTTTTATTATCATTTCGCGCTCAGTCAGGCGCCGAGGTCGCCGCAATTTTCCGCCAAGAAAATCAACACACTTTGTCCCAGTCCCAGTCACGGTCGTTATAGACGTAGCAAGGATCGCCGCCGTAGGTCCGATAGCCGTCGCTCCAATAACCATATGTGGCGCCAAGGAGCGCCGCGCCGAACGCTGCAGCTGGAGTCACTGCAACGCCGTTCACGCTGTGACGATAGGACGTTCCCTC
Organism: Methylocystis sp.; assembly: GCA_046349135.1. Taxonomy (GTDB): domain Bacteria; phylum Pseudomonadota; class Alphaproteobacteria; order Rhizobiales; family Beijerinckiaceae; genus Methylocystis. Next base: position 95,225 of record JAXMCY010000008.1, read on the forward strand.
GACGTAACCGCGGCGAAACCCTTGCTCATAGCCTTGATGATATTCAACGTCAGAGTTGCGATGGTAGCCGACATGATATCGGCCATGCGAGCCAGGCGCGCTGCGTGCGAGAGCTTCCGATGCTGGAATGGCGAGAGCTGCAGCGACTGCGGCGGACAAATAGAACTGACGTAGCATCGCTCGCCTCCGAGCCGAATTGAAAGCTGCTTCACTGGGATCGGCCATTTCGTCAGCCGTGAGATCGAAACTGGTCCCGTTTTCCCTCAATTGCAAGACGGAACGGCTATAGCGCAGTCGTTTATCGAGGCGCTCGGCGAAGCCCGCCGAGCCCAAGGCGCATCGGGCTTTTCTTTGCGCCGCCGCGGATGATATGCTCGGGCGATTGAATTCCCGACGGGAGCGTTCGAGTTCGTCGATGAGGTCGCTTGTGACGACGCTCCGGCGATTGGTCGGGCGTCCATTCCCCCGGCGTTACGGCTTGAGAACGCGCATGAACCGCTATGACCGGCAGCCTCAGCCTGCTGACGAGGCCGTCGTCGAATATCTCGACGGCGAGTATCGTGTGCGCAAGCCAGGCGCCTATGTGAGATGCGCCGTCACCGGCGAGCCGATTCCGCTCGAAGATTTGCGCTACTGGAACGTCGACTTGCAGGAACCCTACAGCGGGCCGCACGCCAAGCTGCTGCGCCTTGGCGTCAAGAAGCCGGATTGATATCGCGCTCGCGCGTCTCGTCGCTCGGTTTCAACAATTCGCAAAGCGCCGCGTCTAGAACGGCGTCGTCATCGAAAACCATCGTGACGGGCAACATTTCGATCCCGAGCGTTGCGAGACGATCTCCCATTCGCGCCGCATCCTTTTCCGTCGTGACGAGGCGCGCGCCATGCGCCTGTCGCAAGTTCGAGAGCGTCGCGTAATCGCGCTCCGTGAATCGTCGGTGATCGTCGAATGAAAGCCGCGCGGCGACTTCCGCGCCACATTTTTCCAACATGTCGAAAAACTTCTCGGGACGAGCAATGCCGGCGAAGGCGACGACGCGCGCGCCTCCTATCGCCGCAGCGGCGTCGGGGTCGGGCGCCACACGCGCGGCGACGATGGGTTTATCGGCGAGCGCGGCGATGTCGCGGCCGCGCGCGCCGTCGCCGATGACGACAAGCATGTCCGCCGCCGCAAGCTGCGCATCGAGCGGCGCGCGCAAAGGCCCGGCGGGCATGCATCGGCCGTTGCCCGCGCCATAGTCCGAGTCGATGGCGATGAGCGTCAGATCGGGCGTGAGGCGACGACTGTGAAAGCCGTCGTCGAGAATGACGACGGTTGCGCCGAGACGCTGCGCCAGCGCCGCCGCCGCGATACGGTCGGCGCCGATGATCGTCGGCGCGACGCGCGCGAGCAGCAGGGCTTCGTCGCCGACGTCGTCCGCGCGATGGCGGTTCACATCGACCGCGAAAGGAGAGGTTTTGCTTCGCTTGCGGCCGTAGCCGCGCGTTAGCAGCGCCGGCCGCTCGCCCGCCGATGTCAGACGTTGGGCGAGAGCGATCGCAAGCGGCGTCTTGCCGTCGCCGCCCGCCGTCAGTCCGCCCACGACGATGGCCGGGAGAACGCCGCGCGGAGCGATGCGGGCGAGCCGCTTGCGGCTTATGGCGCCATAGAGCGCGCCGAGCGGAGACAGAAGTCGCGCCGGAACGCCGTCGTCACGCCAGAAGCCGGGCGCGCGCATCTCAAGGAGCGCGTCGGCGTGCGACGCTCATTGCTCGGCGACCGCCATCTGCGCGAGATAGGGCTCGACCGCGTTCATGATCCCGCGCGAGGCTCCGCCCAGCCTCTCGACCGTTTCCGCCGCAGCGCGCCCCATCTTGCGCATGCGCGCCGGATCGGAAAGGAGATATTGCGCGGCCCGCGCGACCGATGCGGCGTCTGACGCGCGGGCGGCTGCTTTTGCCGCTGCGAACTCGCCATAAACTTCCGTGAAGTTTTCGACATAGGGGCCATGGAGAATCGCGCAGCCGAGCTTTGCCGGCTCGATTGGATTTTGTCCGCCCCCGCCGGGCAGCAGCGACTTGCCCATCAGGACGATGCCGACGCTGCGGAAAATAAGACCAAGTTCGCCGACGCTGTCGAGGACATAGACGTTGACGTCGCGCCGCGGCTCGGCCTCCTGCGAACGCAATGAGACGGTCAGACCTCTGGCCCGCGCGGCTTCGACGATCTCGGCGGCGCGTTCGCGATGACGCGGCGCGATGATCGTCAGCAGCGACGGCGTTTGCGCGCTCATTTCGACATGCGCGTCGAGCACGATGTCCTCTTCTCCGGCATGGGTCGACACCGCCGCCCAGGCCGGCCGCGCGCCGATCGCGGCGTTGAATTCGGCGACTCTGGCCGAATCCGCTGGCGGCGGCGGCACGTCGAATTTCAGATTTCCGGCGATGCGCACGCAACGCGCGCCGAGCGCCAGGAACCTTGCGGCGTTATCCGAATCCTGCGCGAGGCAGAGGTCGAGAGCGCCGAACAGGGATTTCGCCGCGCCGGGAATCGCGCGCCAGCGCTCAGCGGATTTGCGCGAGATGGGGGATTTGGCGAGAACGAGCGGCGCGCCGCGCGCGCCGACCGCCGCGACAATATTGGGCCAAAGCTCCGACTCGGCGAAGACCGCAATGTCGGGACGCCAATGATCGAGAAACCGTTCAACGAATTTGGGCGCGTCGAGCGGCGCATATTGATGGAAGGCGCCTGCCGGCAGGCGCGCATTGAGAACCTGCGCGGAAGTGACAGTTCCGCTTGTGACGAGCACTTCGAGTCCGCGCTGGATGAAACGATCGATCAGGGGCAGCAGCGACAGCGTTTCGCCGAGGCTCGCGCCGTGCAGCCACACCAGTCGTCCGCCAGGGCGGGGGCGATCCGACTCGCCCATGCGCTCGGTCAGTCGCTTGGGGTCTTCCTTGCCGTATCTCGCCCGCCAGTTGAGCAGCGCGCCGGCGAAGGGCGTCGCAGCGATCGTCGCCAGCCGGTACAATTTCAGAAGCGACATGTTTCCTGTCTATTAAGGCTCAGGGTCGGCATGCGCCCTCTTCTCCGCGCGCGCCGGACTATCCCCCGAATCATCACTCTATCGCCCGGCAAGACGGCAAATGTTTGAAGCGGCTATAGCTCTTCCACGTCCGGATCGAGCAGCCGGTAAAGATGCACCACGAAGTAGCGCATATGCGCGTTGTCAACTGTCGACTGGGCTTTCGCTTTCCATGCCGCGAGCGCGCTGTCATTGTCCGGATAGATGCCGACGATGTCGAGTTTGCTGGGGTCGCGAAACGAAACGCCCTCGAGCGTCTCCAATTCGCCGCCAAACACAAGATGCAACAGCTGTTTTTCTTTTTTTGGTTGGGTCGCCTGCGTCGCCTTGTTCATAGTTTTCCTTCCCGGATCTCCAGCGCTAGCGCGAGGCTTTCGTCAAACAGCGATTTGGGTGCCGCAATCAGCATGTCGCGGGCGAGCGAGGCGCGATTGTAGGTGAGCGCAACGCCTTCGGGTTCGCTTAGCATGGCGCCCGCCTCTGCGAGGAGAACGTCGGCGGCGGCGATGTCCCAGTCGCGCGCATTGGGGGCGGCGACGACAATATCATGCCGGCCGGAGGCGATGCCGGCAAGCCGCAACGCCAGCGACGGCGTGCGCGGCGCCATGACGAATCCCTGCGGCGACGCCGCCAGCCGGTCCAGCATCGCGCGCGGCGCGACCACCGCCGCCCCGGAAATGTCGGCGCGCTGCGGCGCGCGGATCGGAGAGGCGTTGAGAAAGGCGCCGAGCCCGCGCGCGCCGACATAGGTTTCTCCCAGAGCCGGCGCATGGATGACCCCGGCCACCGGCCGGCCGCCGACGCTCAGCGCGATAGACACCGACCAGCGGGCGTCGCCGCGCGAGAAGGCGAGCGTTCCGTCGATCGGGTCGACGATGATCAAAGCGTCGCGCTCAAGTCGTTGGTCGGTGTCGGCGCTTTCTTCCGAAAGCCACGCCGCCTCCGGCGCGATCCGCGCCATCTCATGGAAAAGAAATCGATCGACGGCGAAATCCGCCTCGGTGACCGGCGAGCCGCCGCCCTTGTAGGACACGGCGGCGGTCGTCCGTTCGCCCGGACGGAAATAGCCCATGGCGATGTCGCCGGCGCGGCGCGTGACGCTCTCGAGTTGCGGAAGAAAAGCGGCGAGTTCCGCTTGGGTGAAGCCCATCACGAGGAGGAGTAGGTGAGGCGCCCGGCGCGCGCAAGCGGGCCCATTGCTGAGATTAGAAGCAATTTGAACGAATTCATTTCCGTGGACTTCACCCTCAATGCCAAAAGCATGCGTCAAAGCAATGATTTACGACATGTTCACCAGGCTTTTTAGCGTCTTTCCGGGCAGGCTGCGGCAGTATGGCCGTCGAGAAGGAATTCAAGCCTTAAGGAGAGACCCATGATTGAGATCGATGCCGCGCGCAAGATTGACGGCAATGTCTATGTTCAGCGCGACCGGCGCGCCGACGGCGGCGCGCGCCATATTCGTATGACCCGGGAGGACGTGCTGATCGCCCGTCGTTTGAGCGGCGTCGCGATGGTCATTTCGGTGCCGGTCAGCGCCTATTGCGGCGTCGCCCTCGACGTGCAGCCGGCCGAAGACGGTTCGCCCCGCTACGTCCTGTCGCTGGCGCACAGCGACCCGGACCTCGACATCCTTCTCGGCGAGACCCGGGACTGCGGCTCCGTCGCCGCCGACTGGCGCTATTGGTCGGCCTGGCTCGGGCTGCCGCGCCTGACGGAAGAGGACGGCGAGTTTCGCCCGCTCGATGGCCCCTCTGATGACGCCGTCGCCGCTGTGGCGCGTCGTCGCTGTGACGCCAATGTCCGCAAGCGCCGCCCCCGCTTCCTCGCTCGCCGTCAAGCCGGCGACCCGCGCCAAACCAAGATGGTCCACGCCCAAGAGCGCGAGATCATTTCCTATGAGTGAGGCGCCCCGAGAACGATTTTCTCGAAGCCCTCGCGGATTTCCTGCTCTTTCAGCTTTCTGCCGATGAAGACGAGGCGCGATTCGCGCTTCTCGCCTTCCTTCCATTCCCGCTGCAGGTCGCCGTCAAGAATTTGGTGAACGCCCTGGAAGACGAAACGCCGCGGCTCGTCCTTGAAGGCGATGATTCCCTTGCTGCGCAGAATGTCCGGTCCCTCGCGCTGAATCAGCTCGTTGAGCCAGGGGACGAAGCGCTCGGGATCGACCGCGCCATCGTGGCGAATGGAAACGGAATGCATCTCGTCGTCGTGGAAATGCTTCATGCCGCGGTGATGCGCGTGATGCTCCTCATGCGCGTGATTGTGGTCATGTTCATGATCCTCATGGCCGCAATCGGGACCGCACTCATGATCGTGGTCGTCGTGATGCGCATGGTCGTGATCATGCGACTCGGCGTCGAGGAAGGCCGGCTCGATTTCGAGGATGCGATCGAGATCGAAGGCGTTGCGCTCCAGGACCGCGGTTAAAGGGACGTCCGATTTCACGGCGCGGTGCAGCGCGGCGTAGGGATTGATCGCGCGGATGCGGCCGGCGACCTCGGCGAGCTCGTCGTCCGAAACGAGATCAGTCTTGTTGAGGACGATGACGTCGGCGAAGGCGATCTGACTCTTTGCCTCGGGCGCGTCCTTCAGCCGCTCGCCGAGCCATTTCGCGTCGGCGACCGTCACCACCGCGTCGAGTCGCGCCGCTTCCTTGACGTCGGCGTCCATGAAAAAGGTTTGCGCGACCGGCGCCGGATTGGCGAGGCCGGTGGTCTCGACGACGATCGCGTCGAACTTGCCGCGACGGCGCATCAGCCCTTCGAAAATGCGAATGAGATCGCCGCGAACGGTGCAGCAGATGCAGCCGTTGTTCATCTCGAAGACTTCTTCGTCGGCGCCGACGACGAGATCATTGTCGATGCCAATCTCGCCGAACTCGTTGACGATGACGGCGTAGCGGCGCCCGTGGTTCTCCGTGAGAATGCGATTGAGCAGCGTCGTCTTGCCGGCGCCGAGATAGCCGGTGATGACGGTGACGGGGATTTTGTCGGTCATTCGTTCTCCTGCGGAGAAGGCGGTCGGCAATCGGCAGTCGGATGTCCAATCGCCTACTGCAGACTGCCGCTCAAGGCGCCAGGGCTTTGGCCAGTTGTTTCACATTATGACGCATCATGTCGATATAGGTTGCGCCGTCGCCTTTCGCATCGGATAGCGCGTCAGAATAGAGCACGCCGCCCATGCGCGCGCCGGTCTCGTCGGCGATCCTTTTGGCGAGGCGCGGATCGGCGACATTTTCGATGAAGACCGCCGCAACCTTATGCGTCTTCACGGCGTCGATGATTTTTGCGACGTCGCGGGCGCTGACCTCGGCTTCGGTCGAAACGCCTTGGGGCGCGATGAAGTCGATGCCGTAACGGGCCGCGAAATAGCCGAACGCGTCATGAGTCGACACCACCCGGCGACGCTCCTTCGGCAGAGCGGCGATCGTCTGCAGGATTTCGGCGTCGAGCGCATCAAGCTTGGCGAGATAGGCGTCGGCGTTCGCCTTATAAGTCCGCGCGCCTTCGGGATCGGCCGCGATCAGCGCGTCGCGGATCGCCTCGACATAGATTTTGGCGTTCGCGACGTCCTGCCACGCATGTGGGTCCTGTCCCTCTTCGCCCTTCCGAGCGGCGATCCCTTTTCCCAAGGTGACGACTTCGCCTTTGCTCTTCGCCGCCCTCATCAAACGGTCGAGCCAGCCCTCGAAGCCGAGGCCGTTGACGAAGATCAGCCGCGCCTGGGCGATGCGACGGCCGTCGGCGGGGCTGGGCTGATAGACATGAGCGTCGCCGTCAGCACCAACGATTGTCGTGACCAAGACTCTATCGCCCCCGACTTCCGTGACGAGATCTCCGATGATCGAAAAGCTGGCGACGATCGGAATTTTCGCGGTCTCCGCAAACGACGGCGCAATGAG
>JAXMCY010000009.1:0-94328 GCA_046349135.1 Methylocystis sp.
GCCGGTCGCCGGATAGACGCCTATCGCCAGCACCTTTTGAACGCCAGCGAGTCGATAAGCGAAACGCCATCGCTTCGCGCCGTCCGGCATGATCCACAATTGCAGCCCGCCGCCATCGGAAAGTTTGACGAGGCGGGTGCTGGGCTTCGCCGTTCGGACTTCCATGTCGGTTAGCGGCATGTTGGTATCTGCTTTGTAGGTAGCGGCGGCATACCAACAAATATACCAACAAATTTCGCAGATACCAACAAACCAGCCCGGACGCCTTCGGATGCCGATCTGAGGATAGCCTATTAATTTTCAGTTATTTATGGACGTTTTCGGACGCCGTTGGACGGCGATTTGGTGCCCCTGGCCGGAGTCGAACCAGCACTCCTTGCGGAACTCGATTTTGAGTCGAGCGCGTCTACCAATTCCGCCACAGGGGCGCCTGCCGGCGGGAAAGCCGGCGAAGCGGCGCGGATATTAGCTGCGGCGCGGCGCCCGTCAACCCGCGAAACTTCTTTCCGCCTATGTTCCGTGCTATGCGCGTGGCGCGCTGAGTCAAACTCGGAAACCCATGAAAAAACTCTACGACTGGACCATGTCGCTCGCCGGAAGCCGGCATGCGCCCTTCGCGCTTGGCGCGATCGCTTTCGCGGAGAGCTCCTTCTTCCCGGTGCCGCCCGATTTGATCCTCGTGCCGATGACGCTCGCCGAGCCCAAGAAGGCGTGGTATTTCGCCGCGATCTGCACGATCGCGTCGGTCGCCGGCGGGGCGCTCGGCTACGCCTTCGGCGCGCTCTTTTATGACACGATCGGCCAGTGGCTGATCAATCTCTACGGTTACGGCGAGAAGATGGAGGCGCTGCGCGCCTTCTATGCGCAATGGGGCGCGATCTTCATCCTGGTCAAGGGATTCACGCCGATTCCCTATAAGCTCGTCACCATCGTTTCGGGGCTGCTCGCCTATAATTTCCCGCTGTTCATCGCCTTGTCGATGCTGACGCGGGGCGCGCGGTTCTTCGTGCTCGCGGCGGCGATCAATCGCTTCGGCGAGCCGATTCGTTCAAGGCTCGAAAGCCATTTCGGACTGTTCATGGCCTCGCTCGCGGCGATCGTCGTCGCCGGCTTCGCCCTGGCCGCCAAGATGTTTTGAACAGGCGGCCTCAACGCATGACTTGGTCAGAAGAATGAATTGGCGCGGCGTTCTCGATTGCGTCGCTATGCCCCGCAACGCTTCGCTTCTCATTCTCGCCGCGGCGGTCACGGCGATCGGCGGCGCCTGGGCCTATGAGGCGCTGGGCTTTCTGCCCTGCGAGCTTTGCCACAAGGAGCGCATACCCTTTTACGCAGCCTTCGGGCTCGCGCCTCTCGCCGCCCTCGCCGCGCAGATGGGGAAGGAAAGCCTGGCGCGCGCGGCTTTCCTGCTGATGGCGCTGCTGTTCGCCGGCGACGCGGTTCTGTCGCTCTATCATTCGGGCGTCGAGTGGAAGATTTTTGCGGGGCCCAGCGACTGTTCGGGTCCGCTCTCGACCGCGCCGTCGGTCGAAGATTTCATGAAGCAGCTTCAGACGACGAAGCTCGTGCGTTGCGACGAGCCGAATTTGTGGGTTTTCGGCCTGACGCTGGCGAATTGGAACGTCGCTATTTCCGCAGCGCTGGCGGCGCTGGCGGGCTACGCCGGTTGGGCGCGCTGGCAAAAGTTCAGCGCTGTTTTTCCTTCGCAATGACGTGGCGCCGTAACACGCGATTGATTTCGGTCTGATAGCCTCTTCCCTCGGCATGCCGCTTGAACCAATCCAGCACGTCAGCGTCGATGCGAATATTTACAGGCTGCTTAATGGGCTTGTAAAACGCGCCGCGGCGCGCGAAGGCCCAGTTTTCAACTGGCGCTTCGGGAATATCCTGCGTATCGATTTTGTCGTCAGGCAGAGCGGCGAGTTTCTCAATCTCGCGACGTTCTTTCGGGCTAAGCTCCTTCTTGTTCATAGCGTTTTCTCTCGTGAGGCGTCGCCTTTCGCGCGCCGATGATCCGCACGCGCTCAGCGTCGTCTTCGTCGGGATAACAATACGGCGGGGGCTTAGCCTGCCGCCATCCGGGCGCTCGCCCTGAGCTTTTCCGTCTCGCTCTTGAGCTGTCCGCAGGCGGCGAGAATGTCGCGGCCGCGCGGCGTGCGCACCGGGCTGGCGTAGCCGGCGCTAAAGACGATGTCGGAGAAGCGTTCGATCGTCTCCCAGTCCGAACATTCGTACGGCGCGCCAGGCCACGGATTGAACGGAATGAGATTGATTTTCGCCGGCAGGCCTTTCAGGAGCCGCACCAGCTCCTTGGCTTCGGCCGGCGAGTCGTTCACGCCTTTCAGCATCACATATTCGAAAGTGATGCGCCGCGCATTCGACGCCCCCGGATAGTCGCGGCAGGCCTGCAGCAGCTCCTTGATCGGATATTTCTTGTTGAGCGGCACGAGTTCATTGCGCAGATCGTCGCGCACCGCGTGCAGCGAAATCGCCAATGCCGGGCCGCATTCGGCGCCGAGTCGCTCGATCTGCGGCACGACGCCGGAGGTCGAGACGGTGATGCGGCGCTTCGAGAGCGCCAGCCCGTCGCCGTCGGCCATGACCTCGACCGCCGCCATGACGCTGTCGAGATTGTAGAGCGGCTCGCCCATGCCCATGAAGACGATGTTGGAGACGGCGCGCACGCCTTCGCCCGACGGCACGAGACCGTCGGTCGGGCGTTCGCGATCGGGAAAATCGCCGAGCCGCTGACGGGCGACGAGCAATTGCCCGACGATCTCGGCTGTCGTCAGATTGCGCACGAGCCGCTGCGTGCCGGTGTGACAGAAGCTGCAGTTCAGCGTGCAGCCGACCTGCGAGGAGACGCAAAGCGTGCCGCGGTCGCTTTCGGGAATATAGACGCATTCGACTTCGGCGCCCTTGTCGAAGGCGTCGACCGGTTGCAGCCGCAGCAGCCATTTGCGCGTGCCGTCGACCGATATCTGCTCCTCGACGATTTCCGGCAGGCGGAGCGCGAAGGCGTCGGTAAGCTGTCCCCGCAGCGCCTTGGAGACGTTCAGCATCTCGCCAAAGTCGCACGCGCCGCGAAAATAGATCCAATGCCACAGCTGCGAAACGCGCATGCGGATTTCGCGTTCGGGCAGGCCGAGCGCGCGCAAGGCGTCGCCGAGCTCGGCGCGGGTCATGCCGGCGAGCGATGGCTTAAGCGTAATCGCGGGCGGAGCGGGAAGTTCGGATAAGCTCATGCACTCCTCGAAGAGCGCCCCTTATATCATGCCCCCGCGCGATTTTTTCAGAGGACATTTGGCGCGCAGCCCCAAATCTCCCGCGCCTTTCGACGCGGGTTGAGAGAGGGCGGTCCGGGACGCCTCGGCCCCGTTACTCGGCCGAGTGCGTAAAAGCAAAATGTGTGTCGGGGCTGATGAAGCGTCCCGGACACGGTCTTTTTCCACGACGCACCTTTTCAAAGAGCCGCTACGTCCCCGGATGGCGGACGCCGTTCTCTTCGACACGACGCCAGACGGCGTCGCTTCTTTCCCATATCGCTGTCGCGACATGGGCGCGCCGCAAGGGTCTCATATGCGCCGCCTTAGCGCGCTTTCCGATCAGACGGAATCGTCTGATCGATAAGAAATCGCGCCAAGTTAATAAGAGGGAGCAGTTCTGATCGAAAAAGTCTGTCAACTTTTTCGGAACTTGCTCTAAGCCGCGGGAAATTTCCCTTTTCGGTAGTCGTTCCCAGCGTGCGGCCCTGACTTCTCCGGCCCAGCCTTCTCGCGCGCGATGTTTCCATCACACGCCCTCCACGCATCTGGAGGCGGCCCGGCCAGCGACGCGAGACCCGACGCAAGGTCGCGGATCACGCCTTGCGCTTAACCGTCCCCGCCAGCGCCGCCGATCCGTGACGACGCCCCTTTCAGTTGGCAAGGCTGGGGTAGGATAGGGGAGGTTTTTGGAGTGGGGATAAGATTGACTCTCACGCGCTGCCTTTCCGCGTCATGCCCGCGCTTGTCGCGGGCATCCACGTTGCGCCGTCGCGCACGCCTTTCAGCATTGGCGCAATGTCCCGGCGTGGATGGCCGGGACAAGCCCGGCCATGACCAGGCGGGATGGTTCGCGCCTAGGACGAGGTGACCTGTGCTCCCGCATTTGGCGAGGCGGCCAGGGTCAGGAGCCGCTGAAAGCGGCGTCTCGAAGGACAAGGACTGCGATATGCGTTGCCCGGGACAAGCTCGGCCATGACGCGGGACTGCCCTGAGAAAATCGGCGTCCTTCCTTGATGTCGCCCGCCAAAACCGATAAATCCTGCGCGCTCACGCCCAAGACGGCTAATGGAGCGCCCCCTTGCACCGCCCTGCGCTAGACGCATCCGATTCTTCGCTCAAGGCGACGCGCCGGGAGTGGATCGGGCTCGCCGTCATCGCCTTGCCCTGCATGGTCTATTCGATGGACCTCACGGTCCTCAATCTCGCCATCCCGTCGCTGACGGCTGAGCTGCGTCCGAGCGCATCCCAACTGCTCTGGATCATCGACATCTACGGCTTCATGGTGGCCGGCTTCCTGATGATCATGGGCGGCCTCGGCGATCGCGTCGGTCGACGCAAGGTGTTGTTGCTGGGCGCGGCCGCTTTCAGCGCCATGTCGATCGTCGCTGCCTTTTCGAGATCGGCGCAGACGCTCATCCTCGCGCGCGCCGCGCTCGGGATTGCGGGAGCGACGTTGGCGCCGTCGACATTGTCGCTGATCACCAACATGTTCCGCAATCCGCAGGAGCGAACCTTTGCGGTCAGCATGTGGATTTCGGCCTTCTCGGCCGGCGCCATCATTGGTCCGCTCGTCGGCGGCGCGCTCATACAATCCTTCGGCTGGGGCTCGGTCTTTATCGCCGGCGTTCCGGTGATGGTCCTTCTGCTCGTTCTCGGACCGGCGCTCTTGCCTGAATATCGTGATCCGAACGCTGGGCGCCTGGATCTCGCCAGCGCGCTTCTGTCGCTCGCGGCGGTGCTGTCCGTCATTTACGGCTTGAAGCGCGCCGCCGAGGCGGGCTTTGGGCCCGACTTCGTCGGCCCAATGGCGGCGGGACTCGCGCTGGCTTTGCTGTTCGTGCGCCGACAGGCGACGCTCGAAGATCCGCTGATTGATCTTGCGCTATTTCGATCGCGACAGCTGAACATGGCGCTTTGCATCAATATTCTCGGCGTCTTCTTCATGTTCGGATCGTTCATCCTGCTCGGCCAGTACTATCAGCTTGTGGTTGGATTGACGCCGCTCGACGCCGGTCTCTGGTCGACGCCGTCGGCGATCGCCTTCACGGCCGGATCCTTCGCCACGCCGGCGCTTGCTCACAGGATCAAACCCGTCAATCTTCTCGCGGGCGGACTCGTCATCGCGGGGATCGGGTTTGTCGGCCTCGCGCTGGCCGGCAGCTTCTACGGCGTGCTGCTGTCTTCACTGCTCCTCGTCGGCTTCACGCCGGTGATCGCCCTGACCACGGAAATCATCGTCACATCGGCGCCGTCGGAGCGCGCCGGCGCAGCATCCGCTCTGTCCGAAACCGCGAACGAACTTGGCGGGGCGCTTGGCATTGGCGTTCTTGGCAGTCTCGGCACGCTGATCTATCGCGCCAAGATGGCCGGCGTCATCGCGACACTTCCGCCGGATGTCGCGCGGATTGCGGGAGCCACGCTCGGCGGCGCGGCGGAGGCGGTCAAACTCTTGCCCGCCGAGCAGGCGGAGAGAACGCTCTCCGCCGCGCGCGACGCCTTCTGCGCGGGATTTCAAGCGACCGCATGGCTCGGCGCGCTCGGGCTTTTCGGAGCCGCGGTCGCGACGAGAATCGTGCTCAAGGAAGCGAAGCCGTCGGCAGTCGTGGCCGCTGGCGAAAAGACGAATTCAGCGCCCGCCTAACCATCGTCTGTCACCGTCTTGTCACGTTGCGCGAGGAGCCTTAACCTTTAGCGATTGTCTTAGCTTTTCTGCCTGGAGCAATTTCATGAGACTCGCATCATTCAATGTCGAGAATCTTTTCGACCGCGCACGTGCAATGAATCTTGAGAACGCCGCGGAAGGCAAGCCGATTCTCGAACGATTTGCTGAGCTGAACACGCTGCTGGCTCAGCCTTCCTACAACTCAGCTGACAAGAAACGCATGGCGAAGCTGGTCTTGGAGCTCGATTTGGGGAAATCGGACCTCGGCGATTTCGTCATCTTGCGGCGAAATAAAGGGGGGCTGCTCAAACGACCGAAGTCTGGGGGCGTCCAAATCATCGCTGATGGACGCGCTGACTGGGTTGGCTCGCTGGAGTTGCGCGACGAGCCGATCGACGAACAGGCGATGAGGAACACGGCGCGCGTGATGAGCGATATCGAAGCCGACGTTCTCGGCGTTGTCGAAGTCGAGAGTCGGCCGGTGCTGCGCGATTTCAACGCCGATGTAATCGCTGCGCTTGGCGGGGAAGTCTTTCGTCATGCGATGGTAATCGATGGCAACGACACGCGCGGGATAGACGTTGGTCTGTTGACTCGAGACGGATTTCCAATCGGAGTGCTACGCAGCCATGTCGATGAGATGCTGACGAAGCGCGATCCTATCTTCTCGCGCGATTGCGCCGAGTTCGAGGTGACGGCGCCGTCCGGCGCGCGCGTACTGCTGATGCTCAATCACTTCAAGAGCAAACTCGGATCCTCCCAATCTTCTAACGCCAAACGTAGCGCTCAGGCGAAGAGGGTGGCGGAAATCTACAACGAACGCGTCGCGATGGGGATCAAGAACATCGCCATTATGGGCGATTTTAACGACACGCCCGACAGCGAGCCCTTGCATCCTCTTATCGAAGAAACAGACTTGAAAGACGTCTTCTTGCATCCGTCGTTCGACGACGGCGGCTTCCCGGGCACTTACGGCAACTGCGCCGCGGGCAACAAGATCGATTTCATCCTGCTTTCGCCCGCGCTCTTCGACAAAGTCACTGGCGGCGGCGTGTTCCGCAAAGGCATGTGGCCTGGCGCGCGCGCCAAGCGCTGGGAAGCCTATCCCGAAGTAGCGCGCAAGGAGGACGCCGCTTCCGACCACGCCGCGATATGGGCGGACATCGATCTTTAGCGCGACAGTCGCTCGATCAGCGCCATGGCGGCGGCCGGATTGCGCTCCTTCTCGCCGCTGATGACGTAGAGAAACACGTCGCGGGCGGTCTTCCTGAACTTCGCCGGCGCCAGCGAGGGAAACTCATCGGGTGTGCCGCCCTCGGCCCAAAGCCGCGCGCGCTTCGCCCATTTGTCCAGGCTCGCGGCGTTATAGCCGTGTTGCTCCGTCTCCTGCGTTCCCATGATGCGCGCATAGACGAAAGGCGCCGTCACATCGGCGATCAGCGGATAGTGGGAATCGCCGGCGATGACGATGGCGACGCCATGTCTGCGCGCAAGCGCAATGAATTCGGCCGTCTTGAAACTGTCGTGTCGCGCCTCGATGGCGTGCATCAGAGCACGCCCGCCGATTTTCTTCGGCAGGAGGGAGAGAAAAGCGTCGAAAAATTCCGCGTCGAATTTCTTCGTCGGAAGAAACTGCCACAAGACCGGTCCGAGTTTGTCGCCAAGCTCCATGACGCCGCTGGCAAAAAAGCGCTCGATCGACTCGCCTGCCTCTTTCGGGGTCTTTCGCATTGTCGCGAAGCGCGGCGCTTTGACGCTGAAGATGAATTTTTCTGGCGTCTCGTCACGCCATTTGCCAAAGCTCGCGGCGCTTTGCGTTCGGTAATAGGTGGCGTTGATTTCAATCGACGTGAGCTTGCGGCTCGCATATTCGAGTTCGCGCTTATGCGGCAGATCACCCGGATAAAAGGAGTCACGCCAGGGCGCAAAATTCCATCCGCCCACGCCGACGTAAATTTGTCCGGCCTTTCGACTCATTTGCGTTCCCGCCCGATCTCGATGCATTTGGACGGAATCGCCCAATGCGGATAGGGTGATCGATCTCTAAAAGTCAGCGCGCGCTATGCGTGAAAATCCGGGTTCCAGTTTTTCGCTAGCCGCGCTCTATTGCCTCGAGGACTTGAGACTCGCTTCAGCCGCGCCATCTTAGCGGCGTCGCGACTATATAGGCGTCGCGACTATATATTTGTCTTCATCGCCGGCTGTCGATGGTTGAACGCGCCGGCAATGTTCGGAAGGAGGAGCAATGGCGGCGAACTTTGTTTGGCGAATCCTTTTCGCGCTGGGCGCAATCACGCTGGCCGCCTGTGATCGTGGACCAGAGCTGCCGGAGAGCGCGGGTTACGGACCCAATCCAACGCTGCCCGAGCCTCATCCGACCGGCGCCTTTCCTTATGTGAACATCGCCCCCGTCGTGGGTTGGCGCGGCGTCGAAAAGCCCGTTCCCGCCGAGGGACTCAGCGTCGCGGCGTTTTCGACCGGTCTCGATCATCCGCGCTGGCTGTACGAATTGCCGAACGGCGACATTCTGGTCGCCGAAACCGACGCGCCGACGTCAGAAGAAGGAGAAGGCGGCGGCGTTCGCGGCTTCATCATGCGCCTTTATATGCGTCAAGCCGGCTCGCATCATCCTAGCGCCAACCGAATTATGCTGCTGCGCGACGCGGACGGCGACGGGGTCGCCGAGACCAAAGAAGTCTTTCTGGAGAATCTCAATTCGCCTTTCGGCATGGCGCTGGTGGGCGATCGACTTTACGTCGCCAACGCCGACTCGCTGGTGCGCTTTCCCTACAAGGAGGGCGACACGCGCATCGAAGCGCCGCCGGAGAAGGTCGTCGATCTGCCGTCTGGACGCAATCACCACTGGACCAAGAGTCTTGTCGCCGACCCGGTGGGTTCTCGTCTTTACGTGGGCGTTGGCTCCAACTCCAACGTCGCCGAGAACGGGATGGAGGAAGAGCATAACCGCGCCGACATTCTCGAAATCAATCCGACGACGGGAGAGATGCGCGTGTTCGCCTCTGGCCTTCGCAATCCGGTGGGGATGGATTGGAACCCCGCGACCGGCGATCTATGGGCCGCGGTCAATGAACGCGACGAACTCGGCGACAATCTGGTGCCGGATTACATGACCGGAGTGCGTGAGGGCGCCTTTTATGGTTGGCCTTACAGTTACTACGGCCAGCACGTCGACGTGCGCGCGCAACCGGAGAATCCGGAACTGGTCAAACAGGCGATCCGGCCCGACTATGCGCTCGGCTCGCATACGGCTTCGCTCGGACTGACTTTTGTCGCAGACGCCGACCTCGGGCCGTTCCAGAACGGCGCGATCATCGGCCAGCATGGCTCGTGGAACCGCAATCCCCGCGCAGGATATCGCGTCATTTTCGTAAAATTCGAAAAGGGCGCGCCGGTCGGGGCGCCAAAGGAGGTGCTGACCGGCTTCCTCAATGAGCGCGGCGAAGCGCAGGGTAGGCCGGTCGGGGTCATCATCGACAAGCGTGGCGGGCTGCTCGTCGCCGACGACGTCGGCGGCGCGGTATGGCGCGTCAGCGCCGCCAAGCAGGACGCAAACTGACCAAAGGAATCGGGTGAGGCAGCCCTTCACCCGATCGCCCTGGCCAACGGACCGGCCTCGCTCGCATTTGGCCGCCGCCTGTGCTAACGGCAGCGGCCAGCTCGGCTTTACCGGGCGGAGTCAAGGGTCTGGAGCAGATGTCCGATATTTTCCATGAGGTCGATGAAGACGTCCGGCGCGACAAGGCGGCGGAGCTTTGGCGGCGCTATCAGACGCCGATCCTGATCCTCGCGGTGCTGATCGTCGCTGCGACCGGCGCCTGGAGCTACTACCAGACCAACCGCCAAAAGGCGGCCGAGGCCGCCAACGCGCGCTTTGAGGCCGCGGTCGCCCTCGCCAATGAAGGGAAAAACAAGGAAGCCGCCGCCGCCTTCGACGCGCTCGCCAAGGACGGTCCCAAGGGCTATGCGACGCTTGCGCGCATCCGCGCGGCGGAACTTCGCGAAGACAAGGCGCGCGCGCTTGAAGAATTGAACGCGATCGCCGAGGACAAGAACGTCGACAAGCTCAATCAGGAAGTTGCGCTGCTGCGCGCGGCGCTGATTAATCTCGATAGCGGCGATCGGCAGAAGATGGAGCGTGCGCTGGGGCCGATGATGACGTCGAACGACGCCTTCCGTTTCTCGGCGCAGGAATGGAACGGCCTCGACGCGCTCGCCAACGACGATTTTGACGAGGCGGAGCGAGTCTTCAACATTCTGCTCAGCGACCGCGACGCGCCGCAATCGATGCGTCAGCGCGCCGCGGCCTACCGAGGACTGCTACACGCCAAGCGCGGTCCCAAGCGCGCAGCGGCCCCGGCGGCGGGCGGCGCCAGCGGCGGCAATGTCACCGTGACGCCGGTGATCGAGCCTGAGGAAGGCGGCGCATCGTCGGGCGACGCGCCTTTCGAGGTGAAGCCGTCGAAGTAACGCGAAGGCGCGGCGACGCGGCGAGAAACGAGCCATGTCCTTTTCGCTCGCGATCATCGGCCGTCCGAACGTCGGCAAATCGACGCTGTTCAACCGGCTGACCGGCAAGAAGCTGGCCCTGGTCGACAATCGTCCCGGCGTCACCCGCGACCGCCGCGAGGGCGAGGCCAAGCTCGCCGATCTGCGTTTCACCATCATCGACACGGCCGGACTCGAAGAAGGCGCGAGCGCGACGCTGGAAGGGCGCATGCGCGCCCAGACCGAGAGCGCGATCCTTGCGGCGGACGCCATTCTCTTTCTCATCGACGCGCGCGTCGGCGTTACGCCGGACGACAAATATTTCGCCGATCTCGTCCGACGCGCCGGCAAGCCCGTGATCCTCGTCGCCAACAAGGCGGAAGGGAAGGCCGGCGAGGCTGGCGCCTATGACGCCTTTTCGCTCGGCCTCGGCGATCCGGTGCCGCTGTCAGCCGAACATGGCGAAGGCATGGGCGAACTCTATGACGCGCTGCGCGAAGCCCTGCCCGAAGAAACCGCCGAGCCCGAGGAAGACGAAGTCTTCGTCGAAGAGAGTTTGAGGAACGACGAGGAGGACGGCAGCGACCTCGACGTGACCAAGCCGCTGCGCATCGCCGTCGTCGGCCGGCCCAACGCCGGCAAATCGACGCTGATCAATCGCATTCTCGGCGAAGAGCGGCTGCTGACCGGACCGGAAGCGGGGATCACGCGAGACTCGATCTCGGTCGATTTCCAATGGCGCGATCGGAAGATGAAGCTCTTCGACACCGCCGGCCTGCGCAAGCGCGCCGCGTCGTCGACAAACTCGAAAAGCTTTCCGCCGCCGACGCGCTGCGCGCCGTAAAATTTTCGAAGTCGTCGTGCTGCTCGTCGACTCGACCATTCCCTTCGAGAAGCAGGATCTTTCCATCGCCGATCTCGCCGCCCGCGAAGGCCGCGCCGTCGTCATCGCACTCGGCAAATGGGACCTGATCGAGGATCGCGGCGCGACGCTCGTGAAGTTGCGCGAGGACGCCGAACGCCTCCTGCCGCAGCTGCGCGGCTGTCCGGTCGTCCCGGTCTCCGGCGCGACAGGGGAGGGCCTCGACAAGCTCATGCAGGCGATCATTACGGTGCATGAGACATGGAACAAGCGCATCGCCACGGCGCGGCTCAATCGATGGCTCTTGACGCAAATAGAGGAGACGCCGCCGCCGGCGGTCTCGGGAAGGCGCATCAAAATCCGCTATATGACGCAGGCGAAATCGCGACCGCCGCATTTCGTGCTGTTTGGCAATCAGCTCGATGAATTGCCGACGAGCTATGAGCGGTTCCTCGTCAACGGATTGCGCAAGGCGTTCGAACTTCCCGGGGTTCCGATCCGCATTTCCAAGAAAGCTGGCGACAATCCCTATGCGGGGAAATAGAAGTCTTTAGGCTGCATTGCGCGGCGAAGCGCGTAGAGGGGGGATGACATATGTTGAAACGACTTTTGACTGGCGCCGCATTATCCATATTCATTGCCGGCGCTGCCGTCGGTCAGGTTCTGCCTGATATTCTGCCGTCGCCAGGCGACGGCGGCATTTTGCCCATGGAGACAATTTTGGCCGAAGTGGGCGATGCGATTGGCGGCACGCTCACCGATATCGACCTGGAACGAATTGGCGGCGTCTGGGTCTATGAAATCGAATCTGTTTTGCCGGATGGCCGCAAGACCGAAGTCATCGTTGACGCCCGCAGCGGCAGGATTCTGTCGCGGAAAATCGAGCGCAGATAGATCTGCCGCGTTCTGATCGCCAACGTCAAGGCGTATTGCCTGACCAGCCGCCGTGCGCGCCGAAAACGCACGCGCCAAGGAATGGATCATGACCTCGAAGCCGAATCCCGAAAAACTCCTCGCCCTCGGCATGTCGTTCTGGAACGCCAAGACGCTGCTTTCGGCGGTGGAGCTTGGCGTCTTCGACGCTCTCGCCGAGGGGCCCCTCGATCTCGCGACGCTGACGACAAAGCTCGGGTTGCACGAACGGCCGGCGCGCGACTTCTTCGATGCGCTCGTCGCGATGAAAGTTTTGGAGCGCGACGCAAACGGACGCTACGGCAATACGCCCGAGACGGCATTGTTTCTCGTGCGCGGCCGGCCGAGCTATGTCGGCGGCCTTCTCGAAATGGCCAATGCACGGCTTTATGAGAGCTGGGGACATCTCTCGGAGGCGCTGAAAACCGGCCGCCGCCAGAGCGAAAATAAGGATGCAACCGATTTCTTCGCGGCGCTTTACGCCGATCCGAAGCGGCTGCGGGGTTTCCTCGCGGCGATGAGCGGCGTCAGCGCCGGCGCGGCGCAGGCGATCGCCGACAAATTCCCGTGGCGCGACTACAAGACATTCGTCGATGTCGGCGCCGCACAAGGCATGGTCCCGGTCACCATCGCGCGGGCGCATCCTCATCTTGCAGGCGCAGGCTTCGATCTGCCGCAGGTCGGACCGATCTTCGAGGAATTTGTCGCCGCGAATGCGCTCGCTGATCGCGTGCGCTTCCATCCCGGCGATTTTTTCAAGGACGCCTTGCCGAAGGCCGACGTCATCATCATGGGCCACATCCTCCATGACTGGGACCTCGAACAAAAGCGCCTGTTGCTGAAGAAAGCCTATGACGCGCTCCCCAAAGGCGGGGCGCTGATCGTCTATGAGGCGATGATCGACGATGATCGTCGCGAGAACGCGTTTGGGCTGCTCATGAGCCTCAATATGCTCATCGAGACCGAAGGCGGATTCGACTTCACCGGCGCCGACTGCCGAGGCTGGATGAAGGACGCCGGCTTCTCCAATTCGCGCGTCGAGCCTCTGAGCGGCCCAAATTCGATGGCGATCGGCGTAAAATAGCGACGCCGCAAGGATTAGCGGCTGATGCGCCTGCGACCAATCCCCGCGTCGCGCCGTCAGATTTTGGGTTGGACAGAGCCCAGTTTTGAATTATTCTAATTCGTGTGTCGGGGCCAACGGCCGCCGGCTTCGAAATATTGGAGGCAAGAAAATGGCAACGCTCAAAGGCAGCAAGACCGAAGACAATTTGAAAGCCGCTTTCGCCGGCGAATCGCAGGCAAACCGCCGCTATCTCTATTTCGCTCAAAAGGCCGACGTCGAAGGCTATAATGACGTAGCCGCCGTGTTCCGCTCCACCGCCGAAGGCGAGACCGGCCACGCCCATGGCCATCTGGAGTTTCTCGAGTCCGTCGGCGACCCGGCGACCGGCCTGCCGATCGGCAAGACCGCCGACAATCTCAAGGCCGCCGTCGCCGGCGAGACCCATGAATATACGGACATGTATCCCGGCATGGCGCGCTCGGCCCGCGAAGAGGGTTTCGAGGAAATCGCCGACTGGTTCGAGACGCTCGCCAAGGCCGAGCGTTCGCACGCCGGCCGCTTCCAGCGCGCGCTCGATGAGCTGAAGTAAGCGCGACTCGTTACGAGAAAGAGTTCCTTAGCGTCATGGCCGGGCTTGACCCGGCCATCCACGCGATGGGATCGCGAAAAGCTCGGGGCCTATCGCGCGCCAACGGCTGCGCTTCCGCATCCCTGTCATGCGGCGACCGCTTCGCAGCGTCCGGCGTGGATGGCCGGGACAAGCCCGGCCATGACGGCTGTCGTTTTTGGAACAACAAAGATGAGAGAAGGCAGTCTTGAGGCGCCGATCCGGCATCCGCTGGATTGGCGAAGCGCCGATTTTTATGACGAGGCCAAACTCGACGCCGAAATGCGCCGGGTTTTCGACATCTGTCATACCTGCCGGCGCTGCTTCAATCTGTGCGATTCCTTCCCCCGGCTCTTCGATCTCGTCGATGAATCGAAAAGCGGCGAACTCGACACGGTGGCGAGCGCGGATTTCGGCAAGGTCGTGGACGCCTGCACGCTTTGCGACATGTGCTTCATGACGAAATGCCCCTATGTGCCGCCGCATGAATTCAACATCGACTTTCCCCATCTCATCCTGCGCTACCGCGCGGTCGAGGCGAAGAAGAAGGGCGTTCCCGCCGCCGATCGTGCGCTCGCCGACACCGACCGCAACGGCAAATGGGCGACGCTGATCTCAGGCGCGGTCAATTGGGCGACACGCCGCGACAACAAGACGATGCGCGATCTCGAAGAGAAGGTCGCCGGCGTCGATCGCAACGCCGAACTGCCGACGTACGCCAGCAAAACGCTTGAGGCGCAGGCCGCCGCGAACCCGCCGGCGCGCGACCAGTCTGCGCCGGCGAAAGCGCGCAAGGTCGTGCTCTACGCCACCTGCTACGGAGAATATAACGACACGTCCATCGGCATGTCGGCGCTCGCCGTGCTCGCCAGGAACGGCGTCGCAACCAAAGTCGTGCATCCTGCCTGCTGCGGCATGCCGAAGCTCGAACAGGGCATGATCGACGAGGTGGCCGAGGCGGCGCGCAAAGTCGCGGCAGCCTTCGCGCCTTACATCGAACAGGGCTACGATATCGTCGCGCCGGTGCCGTCCTGCGCGCTGATGCTGAAATTCGAATGGCCGCTCATCCTGCCCGAGGATGAGAGCGTCAAGCGTCTCGCTGAGGCGACCTTCGACCTTTCCGAATATGTCGTCGACATCGCCCGCAAGGAAGGATTGGCCGAAGGCATGTCGCCGCTCGACGGCGGCGTCGCCTTCCATGTCTCCTGTCATTCGCGCGCGCAGAACATCGGCCAGAAGGGCGCCGAACTCCTCGCCCTGATACCGGAGGCGGACGTGGCGGTGGTCGAGCGCTGCTCGGGTCATGGCGGCGCTTGGGGCTACAAAAAGGGCAATTTCGAAACCGCTATGAAGGTCGGCAAGCCCGCTGCGCGGCAAATGCAGAGCGCGGGCAAGCAGCATATCGTCTCGGAATGCCCGCTCGCCGGCCTGCATGTCGAACAGGAAATCGAAACGCTCGGCGGCGAGACGCCGAAGCCCGAACGCGTCGGCCATCCAATCGTGCTGATGGCGAGGGCCTACGGGTTGTCGAGTCCGTAGCGGATGGACAGCGCAACCTTACCCTCCCCTTGAGGGGGAGGGGCGCGCCGAAGGCGCGGGGTGGGGTGGCCCGCCCCTCGTTTTCGTTGTAGTCACCCCACCCCGAAGCGCTTCGCGCTTCGACCCTCCCCTCAAGGGGAGGGTGTTAGATGCGAGGCGCCCTATGACGAGCCGTCACCAACTGACTCCCGCCGACATTCTCCCCTGGGCGGAATACGCCAAGGGGCGCGCGGAGCATCGCAAGCGCATCACCGCGCTCAAGCGGCATCGCCGCGTCGAGGTCGGACCTTACGTCACCTTCTACTTCGAGAATTTCGACACGATGTGGTCGCAGGTGCAGGAGATGCTGCACATCGAAAGAGGGGGCGAGGCGCAGCTCGCCGACGAGCTCGCCGCCTATAATCCGCTGATCCCGAAGGGCAAGGAACTCATCGCCACCTTCATGATCGAGATCGACGACGCGCTGCGCCGTGCGCGCGTCCTGGCGCAGCTCGGCGGCATCGAGGAAACCGCCTTCATCGAGGTTGGCGGCGCGCGCGTCCATGGCAAGGCCGAGGAAGACCAGGACCGCACCTCCGAAGAGGGTAAGGCGAGCAGCGTGCAATTCGTGCACTTCCCCTTCACCGACGCGCAGATTGCCGCGTTCAAAGAGCCGAACGCGAGGGTGATCCTGGGCCTGTCGCACCCGAACTACAGCCACATGGCCGTGCTGTCGGAAGCGACGCGGGCGGCGCTGGCGGGGGATTTCGGGTGAGCTGGATCAGAGACCGTGCGTCGCTTCCGTGCTTGTGTCTCGATAAACCAGTCTTAATATGAGTCATGGACGGTTCGATTTTTTGTACCTCATCGATATTCGCCGTTGAAAATATTAGGAGTCGGAATCATGGCGGAAACGCTTATGACGTCGAAACGAGGCAAAGGAGTTCGAGAATAAGTCGCTAGTATATTCCGAAACGACGATCCATGCCTGTTTGTGCGCGTTCAATCCGAGTCGGCGAATTTCGAGCGGCGGTAATTCGACGACCTTCTGGTCGCGCGGCTGGCGTTCCGGGCTGATCGCGAGCAACGCGAGATGGGTGAGCCTACTGGACCTTTCACTGCAACGGCGACGCAGACGTAAGGCCTTGCGGCCGTCCGTTTCTCCGCGATCACGTTGCCAGAGCCAGAGATAGATAAGCCGAGACAATATCGCCGGTCGAAAGTGTCGGCGCGTCAGCCAATCTACTGGATCCAAAACGCGGTCGATTTCCTTGGTCAGCAGATCGGCGAGAGCGGGCGGCGTTTCTCCGTATATAAGAACTTCAAAAACAACTGTTGCACGTCGGCGCCGGCGCGCAGGCGGTTGAAGGATCCATTCAAGGATCGATGCTTATCAATTGAGCCGGCGATCCTTGCGATGCTCGGTGATGACAACGGGCTCGCGCGCGGCGACGGCTTTGACTGTATATCGCCGAGAATTTTTATCGAGGTTCCTACGGTTCAGGCTGAAGCGGCGCATGACTGACTTGGTCGACGGTAAATCCATTATATATAGATATATTGGTTATTCAAGAAGCGGCGCTGCTCGGCGTTTGCCGTGCGGACGTTGCCGTCTCGAAGTCCTTGCCAGGCTGAGCCTCAGTCAGACTGCGGGATCCGTTAACAGCTTACGGCTGAGGGAAAGAACGCAAAATCATGCAATCCACGCCGGCGCCGTTGCGCGATCTCGTAGCGATTGAAATGTCTCGGCGTGGATCGCCGGGACCAGCTCCGCCATGACGGCGGGCAAAAGAACAGCGGGATTGCAGGCGGCGGCGCTTGACCTCGGTAAGTCGTAACGCCGACTTTTCATCCTGACCCGAGCTAGCCTTGATCACTCCCACCACCCGCGACCCCGTCTCGCGGCGGCGAACTTTGCGATCATCTCGCATCCTGACGCCGGCAAAACGACGCTGACCGAAAAGCTGCTGCTGTTCGGCGGCGCGATTCAGCTTGCCGGCGCGGTGAAGGCCAAGCGCAACGCCCAGCAGACGCGCTCGGACTGGATGAGCATCGAGCGCGAGCGCGGCATTTCGGTCGTCACTTCGGTGATGACCTTCGAATATGGCGGCTGCGTCTTCAATCTCCTTGATACGCCCGGCCACGAGGACTTTTCCGAAGACACCTATCGCACGCTCTCCGCGGTCGACGCCGCGGTGATGGTGATCGACGCCGCCAAAGGCATCGAGGCGCGCACGCGCAAGCTTTTCGAAGTCTGCAGGCTACGCGACATCCCGATCGTCACCTTCATCAACAAGCTTGACCGCGAAGCGCGCGACCCTTTCGATCTCCTCGACGAAATCGAAAAGATCTCGCGCTCGACGCGACGCCGATCACCTGGCCGATCGGCTCGGGCAAGAGCTTCGCCGGCACGTATCGCTTCGCCACGAAAACCGTCCGCCAGCTCGACAAGGACGCCGAAGAATTGACGACGAAGGGCCTTGACGATCCGCTGTTCGATACGCTGCTGCCGGGTGGCGCAGATGCATGGCGCGAGGAGGCGATGCTCGCTGAAGAGGGCAACAAGCCCTTCGATCTCGCCGCCTTCCGCGAAGGCCATCTGACGCCGGTTTTTTCGGCAGCGCGCTGCGCAATTTCGGCGTTCGCGATCTCATCGACGCCATGGCCGAATATGCGCCGAGCCCGCGCGCCCAGGAGGCCGACAAGCGTCTCGTCGAGGCGAAGGAGCCGAAATGACCGGCTTCGTCTTCAAGATTCAGGCGAATATGGATCCGAACCATCGCGACCGCATCGCCTTCATGCGCGTCTGTTCGGGCAGGCTCTCGCGCGGCATGAAGGCGAAGCTCATTCGCACCGGCAAGAATATTCCGATCAATGCGCCGCAATTTTTCTTCGCGCGCGACCGCTCGATCGCCGATGAAGCCTATGCGGGCGATGTCGTCGGCCTGCCCAATCACGGACAGCTCCGCATCGGCGACACGCTGACCGAAGGCGAGGAAATCGTCTTTCGCGGCGTGCCGAGCTTCGCGCCGGAAATCCTGCGACGCATTCTGATCGGCGACGCGATGAAGGCGAAGAAGTTGCGCGAAGCGCTGCAGCAGCTCGCGGAAGAAGGCGTCGTACAGGTATTCACGCCGCATGACGGGTCGGGGCCCATTATCGGCGTTGTTGGCGCGCTGCAACTCGACGTGCTGGCGACGCGGCTCGAAGCGGAATATGGACTGCAGACGCGCTATGAGCAGCCGCGCTTCACGATTTGCCGCTGGATCGAATCCGACGAGCCGGCGAAGCTGAAGAGCTTCATCGACGCCAACGGCTCCAGCATCGCCGACGATCTCGACGGCGCGCCGGTGTTCATGAGCTCCTCGGCTTTTCAGCTCAATTACGACGCCGAGCGCAATCCGGCGATCAAATTCTCGGATGTGAAGGACTATCAGAAGCGCGCGGCATAGAAGCCAATAGCAGCGTGAAATACGCGCTCATCTGCAATAGTCGATCGCGAAGACGTCGTTGATGAAGGCGCCCGAGTAGAGAATCTGCTGGGGAGACGACGTAATCAGAGTGATATGCGCGTTCAGCAGCTTGCCATAGGCCTGTATGACATATCCCCCGTTGTCTCTTCTCACGTCTTCGACGGGATAGGCGTCGGTTCGCCCGTTGTCCGTTATTGCGAGCGTCGCGCTCGTCGGGGAATAGGCGACGGAGTAGGGGCGAGCATAGAGATTGTCGCCATGGCGGCAAAGCAGCGTCAGGGTCTTTGCTTGCGCCAAGCCCGTGAACCCGAATGCCGCCGCAACCGCAATGGACGCCGCTGCAATATGTGCTGTCGTCATCCGCGAGCTTCCTTGAAGTCTAGACCTGAGGCGAGCGCGAAACATGCCCTGTTTCGGGGGCGCCCACAAGCATGCGCTCATGCGCTTCGACTGGACCGCGGATCGATTGCGGCTTGATGACGAAATCGGCGTCGCCGCCCCTTTTCGACCAGTATCTAACGTCTGCCCGAGCTGCGGCGATTTGTCGGGAGCTTCTGTCCCGGCGCATTCTCTAGCAGGTCTGACGCACAAGAGTTGGCGAAAGGCCTATGCGCCTTTGACAAGCGCGCAGAGCGCAATGACGAGCGCGATCGTCATCGCGATGATGAAGAGATTCTGGGTCAGCTCCAGATATCTTTGAACCTCGATCAGGACCGCCTCATAATATCTGCCATACCATAGCGTCTGCATTTCAGTCCTCGATTACTCAAAGGCGGCGAACTTCGACTGGGCCCTCAGTCGACTCCTGGAACGAGCGGCGAACCTCGCTTTGCGCCGCGGAGCGGGGGCGCGCCGAACGGTGGCGACCCAAGCCCTTCCGGGGACATGTTCGCCGACGCCTTCGAACGGGCGGCGGGGTCGACGCCAATGACGAGCGTGACGAGGTAGCGCTGATTTTCCTCGGTGACGCTCGCGAAGGAGCCGGGTCCCGCGCCGATCGCAATGAAATCGTCCTTGTTCATCGTGTCGCGGTTAGCCCTCCGCTCCGAATAGGGGCGAATGTCGCGATAGATGAATTCGCTCAGCGCGTCCGGAAAGAAGAGTTGTCCAGTCAATACATTTGCGTCGTTAATGAACGCTTTGAAATGAATGTGCGGCGTGCGTCCGGGATACCAGCCGGGATAAATGGACTTGAAGGTCGCGACGCCGGCATCATCGGCGAGTTGCGAGCCGCGCAGGAAGGACTCGCCTATCGTGTTGATGGGCTGCTCACGGTTGTCGCCCTGGCCGGGATAGTTCGAATACAGGCCCGCCGCGTCGCAATGCCAGACATCGACTCGCGCGCCGGCGATCGGTCGGCATGTCTGATCGACGATCTGAAGGCGCAACAAGATCGGAACGCCCGTCTTCTTCTCGCGAATGTCGCACCGAACCAGCTTTGGGTCGTAGTAATAGGGGCCCTGTATCGCTTCCGGCGTCAAAAGGCACGCCCGCGCCCCGAGTAGGGGAGGGCCCGAGTCCTCTGTCGGCGTTTCAGCGAAGCTCTCGCGTGTCGCCCCACCGGTAAAAGCGGCGATCATTCCAAGAATGTCGCGGCGATCCGGCCATCCTCTTCGATCATTCATGTCGTAGCCTGTCATTTGAATGCTTTCGGTCGAAGCGGACGCCGCCTCGGTGTAGAAAATGCGTCGTGGCAAAATCAACGATCGAAATTCGAAAGATGCGGGTCAGCGATCTAAAGGTTTCCAAGCCCGCGCAGGCTAAAACTCGCCAGCGTATCGACCAGTCGTTCGAGCGACGCTTCGTCGAATGTGAGTGAGAAGGGCGGCTTAGCCAGCCGTTCAGCTTCGCGCACGTAGAACATGGGCTGCTGGGCAAGCCACAGCATCGCGAAGGTAACGGTTTCCCCAGAGGCGTCATGGGGCAGAAAGCGCCGCACGACGCGTTCCGCCAGGCGAAAGATTCGTGGCGGCGACTGAGCGATGAAGGCGCTGAACGTCTCGCTCGGCTTTACGCTTTCCCAGGCGAAGATGCGCAGATAGCGGCTGACGCGATCGCGCTTGACGAGCGGCAGCAGAAATTGGCGCAAATAGCGTCGAAGCGCGTCTTCAGGCGAGAGCGCGTCGAGTTCTTCGGCGTCGATGAACGCGTTCTCTTCGAAAGCGCGCGTCGCCGCGTTCAGCACTTCGCGATAGAGCCCGTCCTTGCCGCCAAAGTGGTAATTGACGGCGGCCTGATTGGCCATCGCTCGCTGGGTGATGAGTCGCACCGAGCCGCCGTCATATCCATATTCGGCGAAGACAGACGTCGCGGCCTTGATAAGCGCCGCCCGCGTCGTCTCCGTCGCGCGCGATACGACGCGGGCCTGTTCGAGATTGCTCAAGCCCGAGTCCTCAAAAAAAGCGATAGGCGTTGACGAAGCTCGACACCGCGGTGGTGAGCGACGTCGCGCCATTCCACGCTTTTTGGCCGAGCGGCGCTAATTTTGACGGTAGCCCTGTCGGGTCGAGCCTGGCCAACAAACTCCGTTCCTGGTGCTCCGCATTCTCGCCCGTTGTCTGGGCGGAGGAAGCGGTCGGCTCGGCGTTAGCGGTCGGGAGCGCAGGCGGCGTCGACTCGACAGGGTTTTTCTTTTCCGCCGTCGCCTTGCGCAAGGCGGCGACCTTGGGCGGCTTAACGGAAATCGTCTCAGATTTTTCAGCGACGGCTTTGGTCGACCAGTCGGAAATGTGCTCTTGCGAATAGACGGAGAAAACCGCCGGCGCCGGCGCAGCGCTCTTGCGCTCGAACGCCTCCTCTTCGGGCTCCGCGGATAGAATCCGGTCGATGATTTTGCCGCTCACCGGGTCGGTAGTGAACACCATTTCCCTCAGCGCCTCGCCGTTCTTCCATTGCGGCGGCAAGAGGGCGACGAGCGAGGTCGCGAGGACGCAGACGGCCGCATCGACGAGAAGCCGTCGAGACCGGGCGCTGGCTGCAGCAAATTTTTCTTCCAGATGGCTCCCCATGGCGAACCTCCGTTTAAAACGACTGATTGAATTTCAAACGCCCGTTTGAAGCGAAATTATGGCGTCCTGGTTTGCGCCGGGCCGGCGGCGTCATTCTGAGTTCGCGGCTGCGGTTGGGGCCGCGACCGCGGCCGGTCTTCCCGTCGCGGCTTCGCCGTGATAAGCGACCCCTCTCAAGATGCGCGTCCTAAGGACCGGCTTCGCCGCTTAACGCCGGGAGCCGGTTTTTGCTTTCGCCCACCGCCGTTAGGCAAGAGGTCCATCGAAATGAGCCATTCCGGTTTCTTCACCGCCTCCGTCAGCGCTTCCGATCCGGAAATCGCCAAGGCGATCGAACTCGAACTCGGCCGCCAGAGGCATGAGATCGAACTGATCGCGTCGGAGAATATCGTTTCCAAGGCGGTGCTGGAGGCCCAGGGTTCGGTTCTCACCAACAAATACGCCGAGGGCTATCCCGGAAAGCGCTATTATGGCGGCTGCCAGTTCGTCGACATCGCCGAAAATCTCGCGATCGATCGCGCCAAGAAGCTGTTCGATTGCGGCTTCGCGAATGTGCAGCCGAACTCCGGTTCGCAGGCCAATCAGTCGGTTTTCCTGGCGCTCATGCAGCCGGGCGACGTCTTCATGGGCCTGGACCTCGCGGCGGGCGGCCATCTGACGCATGGCTCGCCGGTCAATGTCTCCGGCCGCTGGTTCAAGCCGGTGAGCTATACGGTCCGCAAGCAGGACCACCGGATCGACATGGAGCAGGTCGCCGAACTCGCCAAGGAGCATAAGCCGAAGCTGATCATCGCCGGCGGCTCTGGCTATTCGCGCATCTGGGACTTCGAAGGCTTCCGCAAGATCGCTGACAGCGTCGGCGCCTTTTTCATGGTCGATATGGCGCATTTCGCCGGTCTGGTCGCCGCCGGACTTCATCCGTCGCCGTTCCCGCATGCGCATGTCGTCACCACGACGACGCATAAGACGCTTCGCGGCCCGCGCGGCGGCATGGTGCTGACCAACGACGAGGACATCGCCAAGAAGATCAACTCGGCAGTCTTCCCTGGCCTGCAGGGCGGCCCCTTGATGCATGTCATCGCCGGCAAGGCCGTGGCCTTCGGCGAGGCGTTGACGCCGCAGTTCAAGACCTATCAGCAGCAGGTGAAGGACAATGCGCAGACATTGGCCCAGACGCTGGTCGACGCCGGCCTCGCGATTGTCTCGGGCGGCACCGACAATCATCTGATGCTCGTCGATCTGCGCCCGAAGAAAATCACCGGCAAGGCGGCGGAAGCCGCGCTCGGCCGCGCCCACATCACCTGCAACAAGAACGGCATTCCCTTCGATCCGGAGAAGCCCTTCGTCACTTCGGGCATTCGTCTCGGCTCGCCGGCGGCGACCTCGCGCGGATTCGGCCAGGGCGAGTTCAAGGAGGTCGGCAAGATGATCGTCGAGGTTCTCGACGGCCTGTCCTCGAAGGGCGAAGAAGGCAACGCCGCGACAGAAGCCGCGGTGAAGGAAAAGGTCCACGGGCTGACCGCGAAGTTCCCGATTTATTGAGGCGAACACCCTCCCCTAGACGGGGAGGGTCGCATTGCGAAGCAATGCGGGGTGGGGTGAAATAGCGAGGACTCGGGCTTCACCCCTCCCGCTCGCCTTCGGCGATCGACCTCCCCCCTCAAGGGGGAGGTGGGGGCGCAATGTTCGCGTCCTAAAGGCAACCCAACATGCGCTGTCCCTATTGCGGCTCCGCCGATACGCAGGTGAAGGACTCTCGGCCCGCCGAGGACTCGTCCTGCATACGGCGGCGCCGCGTCTGTCCGACCCGCGGCGGCCGCTTCACCACCTTCGAGCGCGTGCAGCTGCGCGAAATCATCGTCGTGAAGAAGTCGGGCCGGCGCGCGCCCTTCGACCGCGACAAGCTGATGCGATCGGTCGAGATCGCCTTGCGCAAGCGTCCGGTCGAAGCGGACCGCGTCGAGCAGATGATTTCCGGAATTGTGCGCCAGCTCGAAAGCCTGGGCGAAGTCGAAGTCGAAAGCCAGCGTATCGGCGAACTCGTCATCGAAGGCCTGCGCTCGCTCGACGCCGTCGCCTTTGTCCGCTTCGCTCGGTCTATCGCGATTTTCGCGAGGTCAGCGACTTCTCCGCTGTGATCGACGAATTGGAGAGCGGCGGCGATGGCGCGATTTTTGCGCCGGACGCGGGCGACCCTGAGAAGGCATGACGGTTCACAACCTTTCCGCAAACCGCGACCGACGACGCCTTTATGGCGGCGGCGCTGGCGCTCGGCCGGCGCAATCTGGGCCGCACCGCGCCCAATCCGGCGGTTGGCGCGCTGCTGGTGCGCGACGGGACCGTGATCGCCCGCGGCTGGACCGCGCCGGGCGGGCGCCCGCATGCGGAGGCGATCGCCATGGCGGCGGCTGGCGATGCGGCGCGTGGCGCGACGCTCTACGTGACGCTGGAGCCCTGTGCGCATCATGGCGCGACGCCGCCTTGCGTCGATTCCATCATCGCCGGCGGCGTCGCGCGCGTCGTCACGGCGCTGGAGGACCCCGACCCGCGCGTCTCGGGCGACGGCCATGCGCGGTTGCGGAACGCCGGAATTGAGGTGCTCGTCGGTCCGGGAGCCGCCGCGGCGCGCGCCGATCACCTCGGGCACATTCTGCGCGTCACCCGTCGTCGGCCGATGATTACGCTTAAGTTGGCGCGAACGGCGGACGGCTACGCGGCCGGCGCTGCGCATGATCCGCGTTTGCACATCACCGGCCCCACCGCGGACGCCTTCACTCATGTGCAGCGATCATTGCATGACGCAATCATGATCGGCGGCGGCACCGCGCGCGACGATGATCCGCTGATGACCGTGCGCTTGCCGGGCATGCAGAACTGCAAGCCGCTTCGAGTCGCTTGACGAAAACTGTCGCTGTCGCCGCGTTCGCGTTTGGCGTCCACCGCGCGCGAGACGCCATTGCTGGTGATCGCCGGCGCGGCGGTCTCCGATGAGTCGGTCAAGGCGTTCGAAAGCGCCACCGGCGCCGAGGTCGTCTGCGTGGGGACGCATGACGGGCTGCTCGATCCGACGAGCGCGCTCAGGCTCCTCGCCGATCGTGGCGTCACCCGCGTTTTCAGCGAGGGCGGTCCGCGCGTCGCCGAAAGTCTGCTCGCCGCCGAGCTTGCCGACGAGGTTATTCTGCACACCGGCGTCAAGCCGTTGGGAAGGGAAGGGCGGCCCGCGCCGACGCCGGCGGCGCGCCGCGCTCGAAGATGAGTCGCGCTATCGTCTGATCGAAACGCGCGCGCTCGGCGCCGACACCATGACCCGTTACGCGCGGGTCGACTGATGTTCACCGGAATTGTCACCGATGTGGGCGAAGTCGTTTTGGTCGAGCCGCGCGGCGAATTGCGGCGCCTGCGCATCGCCTGCACCTACGACGCCGACAGCATCGCCCTTGGCGCCTCGATCGCCTGTTCGGGCGTATGCCTGACGGTCGTCGCCGTCGCGCGTGAGGGCGCGCGAACGATTTTCGACGTCGACGCCGCCGCCGAGACGCTCGCCGTGACGACGGTCGGAACATGGGTCGAGGCAACGCGCGTCAATCTGGAGCGCGCGTTGAAGATCGGCGACGAACTCGGCGGCCATATCGTCACCGGCCATGTCGACGGCGTCGCGCGGATCGTGTCACGCGATGACTTTAGTGACATGTCGCGATTCTTGATAGAGGCGCCGCGAGAACTGTCGCGCTTCGTCGCCAAGAAGGGCTCAGTCGCGCTCGACGGCGTGTCGCTGACGGTGAACGAGGTCGAGGAGAATCGCTTTTCCGTGCTGCTCATTCCGCATACGCTGAGCGTTACGACGCTCGGCGCGCGCAGGGCAGGGGATGCGCTGAACATCGAAGTCGATCTGATGGCGCGTTACGCCGCAAGGTTGAGCGAGGGTCAGTAGGTTCGTCATTGCGAGGAGCGAAGCGACGAAGCAATCCAGGCGGCTGATTGAAGCCGTCGAGCTATCGGCTGCGGCTCTGGATTGCTTCGCTGCGCTCGCAATGACGGCGCATTGATTCAAAGCGAAAGTGTTTCGACGAGATGCAGAATGCCGAGGCCAAGCCGGGGCATGATCTGCCAGAGCACGACATAGGTCAGGAACACTTGCGCCGCTACCGCAAGCGGCCAGGCGAGCGCGACTTGCGCCGTTAGGATCGACGAAGAGATGAGACGCGCCGCAACGGGCATGGTTTCGCCTTCGCGCATGTTCAATAGCAGGAAATTCCTCGACCAGGGCAGGGTTCGTAAGAAGGAAAATCCGGCGATGAAAAGATTGATCACGCTCGGAATCATCGTCGAAAACAGCGTGGCATATAACCACCAGAATTCCGGCGCCGCCGGATCGCGTTCGAGCATGCCAAGATAAAAGCTCGAAGGCGGCAGAACGCGCGCTTGCGCGCCGCCACCCTTTGCTGCAAGGAAATTGAACAAGTCATTCGACCACGCCATTGCAAGCGCGAGGATCGTGATCAGGACGGATGCGACGACAGCATCAACGATTGCGAGCGCGTATGGCCAATACCCGCCCTTCTCGATGCCATATCGAAGCAATAGACGTGTCAGGCCCAGCGAGAGCCAGTCGAATGGGGCGTTAATAAGGGTGAAAAGGCCAAGAAAGAGAAGGAAGGGCTTTGCCTCGTCCCAAGCGAAATATTCGGCCATTTCCGCTCTCGACAGCATGCGCGCCGCGAGAAGGCACAACGCGAAGTTCAATGCGCTAAAGCCGCCCAGAAAAACAGCTTGCAAGCCTTGATTTTTCGACCCAGATGAAAGCAGAGCGATAGCGATAGCAACTGCGACAGCGAAAGAGATAGCGACAGCAACAGCGACCGTCGATTCGAAAGCGGCAGCGAAAGCTAAACCGACAGCGGAAGCGGCAGCGAAACCGACAGCGACAGCGCCGAAGCTAGCGAAAGCGCGAGCGACCGCGGCAGCAGAAGCTACAGCGAAAGCGCTAGCGAAAACGCCAGCGAAAGCGCTAACGACAGAGGAAGGGAAATCACCAGCGATAGCGAAGGCGGACAGGAACAGGAATGGAGCCACGAAAGCGAGTACGCCAGCGATCATGAGAGCGAAAGCGAATGCGACAACGCTTGCGAAAGCGACAGCTATATCCCAGAAAGTCTCGGGCATACCTACGGTGCGACCAAGTTTGAAAACGGAGACGCCATAGAGGACGACAGCGCTGGCGATTCCTATCCGAAGCCACTCATCCGCCTGCTTTAATCCCAACGCCGACTCGGCCGGCCCGACATGGCCTGCAATTGTCCAAGAGATGAAAATTACGACGATCGGATAAAGGAGCGCGAGAAGCAGGCAGCGATCATAGGACGCCGCTGTCCAAACATGCGCCGGTTCGGTCAGGATGCGCGCGCGCTGCGATGGAGGGCTTTCTCCGTCGAAAAATCGATCGATCCAGGCGAGGAACGCTTTCAGCTTTTGCGCGTAGCTGTCGTCCGCGACGCGATAGGCGACGAGTCTTGCAGTTTCCCTGTCGAATCTTTCGCGAAGTCCGCTGCCCGCCGCTTCCGCGCCCCCGCCAAGCGTTTCGAAATACCAGAGAAAGACGAAAGCGATCGCCAACGCCGCGCCGCACGCAACCACCCATGTGAGGTCTTTTGTGGCGACGCCATAAGCGGCCCCGAGATCATCAGCGAGCCCGCTCGTCTTAAGAAAGGCGATCGGCGCGCCTACGATCGCGCCGATAACCGCCAACGCTGAAGCGAGTTCCGCGAATTTATTCGGCTTATCGTCCCCGGCCATAAAGTGATCCGACAAAGGCGTCTGAAACTCAATTTTCAAGCTATAGGCTTTCTGCGGAAAAGTGTATCCGTGCTGACAGGCGCATCGCCTTGTGACATAAGGCGGATCGAAGAATGAAGAGCGCGACAACCCTCTCCCTTTGGGAGAGGGTCGGTCCGAAGGACCGAGGTGAGGGTGTCACATTGAACGACTGCGCGTGATTGCGCTTTGGCGTTCCTCCTCGACTCTCCGACATGTCGTCGCCCCCACCCAGCTGCTTCGCAGCCACCCGCTCCCGACGGGGCGATTGGGTGAAGGATTGTTTTCCTCACCCTCATCCTGAGGAGCCGCCGCAGGCGGCGTCTCGAAGGACGAGGGTGAGGAAAAATACGCGAAAACGGGCTTCCTCATCCTTCGAGACGCGTGCTGCGCACGCTCCTCAGGATGAGGAAGCCCTTCACCCGATCGCACTGGTTCTCCCGATGGGAGAGGGTTGCGCGCATTCCTGGAGTTCCCATGGCAGGTTTTGCACCCGACGACGATGACTCTGCGCCTGTTCCGGGCGCGAACATTCTTGTCGTCGCGACGAAGTTCAATGCTCACATCGTCGACATGCTGCGCCGGCGCGCTTGACGCCTTGCGCGCCGCAGGCGCAGGCGACGGTGATCCATGTGCCCGGCGCGCTGGAGCTCGCTGTGCGGCGGCGATCGCACTCGACGACGCCGAGTTCGCCGGCGCGCCTTACGACGGCGTGGTTGCGCTCGGCTGCGTCATCCGTGGCGACATCACTTCGAACTTGTCGCTAATGAGCGCGCGGGCGCTGACTTCGATCTTCCGTCTCGCGCCGCCTGCCGCTGGCAATGGCGAGCTTACCGTCGAGAACGAAGCCCAGGCGATCGTTCGCGCCGATCCGAAACAGGGGAACAGAGCGCCGACGCGCGCGGCGCTTGCGCTCGTGCGCCTCAAACGGGGCGCCGCATGAGTCTGGACCAACGTTCGGCGGCGCGTCTCGCGATCGTGCAGGCGCTCTATCAGATGGAGGTCGCCGGCAAGGGCCTCAACGAGATTCGCCGAATTCGAATCGCACTGGATCGGCCGTGAGATCGAGGGCGCGCAGGTAAGCCGGCGGACGCGTCCTTCTTCGCGACGTGCTGCAGGCGTGCTGACCGATCAGGTCGCCATCGACCGGCAGATCGATCGCGCGCTTGCCGGCGGCTGGCCGCTGTCGCGGCTGGAGTCGGTCATGCGCGCGGCCTTGCGCGCCGGCGCCTATGAGCTGCGCTCGCGCAGAGACGTTCCGGCGCGCGTCGCGATCAAGGAATATGTCGACGTCGCCGGCGCTGTTCTTCGGCCTGACCGAGTCGGGGATGGTCAACGCCGTGCTCGACAGGATCGCCCATGAGGAGCGCGCCGAGGAGCTGAGTTGACAGGTAGCTGGCGGCGCGCATCCCTTGCCTTCATGCTGAAGAGCGAACGGCGCTCGCGTCTCGAAGCACGAGGGCGAAGCCATGTCGCGCTATAGCGAAGACGAAATCATCGCCCGCGTTTTTGCGCCGATCGCCGGCGCGGCCGCGCTCGGCCTCAAAGACGACGCCGCGCTTCTTTCGCCTGAAAGCGCGCCGCTCGTGGTTTCGACCGACATGATCGTCGCCGGCGTACATTTTTGCAGATGACGCGCCGGGGCTGATCGCCAAAAAGCCCTGCGCGTTAATCTCTCCGATCTTGCCGCCAAGGGCGCCCAGCCGATCGGCTTTCTTTTAGCGCTCGCGCTGCCGGGCGACTGGACCAACGACTGGCTCGACGCCTTCGCGGCCGGACTCGCCGAGGACGCGCGCGCCTTTGCCGCGCCGCTCATCGGCGGCGATACCGGAGCGACGCCCGGTCCGCTCACCATTTCGATCACCGCGCTCGGGCGCGCGCAGCGTTTTGTGCCTCGGTCAGGCGCAAAACCGGGCGACGCGATCTTCGTCTCCGGGCCGATCGGCGACGCGGCGCTGGGTCTCGCCGTTCGGCGCGACCCCGCGCTCGCCGCGCGTCTTTCCCCTGAGGCGCGCGATTATCTGATCGGCCGCTACCTGCTGCCGCGGCCGCGTCTCGATCTTGCGGGGTGGCTCGCCGCCAACGCGAGCGCCGCCATGGATATTTCCGACGGTCTCGCCGGCGATCTCGCCAAGCTGTGCGGCGCCTCGGGCGCCAGCGCCGTCGTCGACGTTTCGAACGCGTTCCGCTGTCCCCCGCCGCGCGCGAGGCTATCGCGATCGACCCCGCGCTGTTCCGACGCGGCGATAACAGGCGGAGACGACTATGAAATCCTCATCGCCTGCGAGCGGCGCGCCGCCTCCAGAGCCCGCGCGCCGCATCGGCGAGATCGTCGCGGGACAAGCTCAGCCTATTTTTCTCGACGGACACAAAAAGCCCGTCTTTTTCAAAAAATTGTCCTTCCAACACTTCTGAGAAATACGGGGTCGCGCAGCATTGCCGCCCGGCCACGTTTCTGGCAGAAAGCCCGCCGGAAAGTCGCTGTCCCCGCCGATTCACTCGGCGGGGCCGCTACTCTTTTTTCGTTGCGCGACATCCGTTCGCCGCGACGCGACCAATTCGGCCATTCCTCGGTCGAAGAACGAAAAGGCGAAGTCAAAATGGTTCTGTTTCTAACCATCGTCTTCGGATTGATGTCTATCGTTTACGGCGTCAAGACCTACAGGAATTGCTGGCGGCCGATCCGGTTCGGCGCGGATGCAGGAAATTTCCGGGCGCCGTCGCCGAAGGCGCGCAGGCTCTATCTCAATCGCCAATACCGGACCATCGCCATGGTCGGCGGCGTGATCTTTGTGATCCTGGTCGTTCTGCTCGGATGGGCGGTCTCGGATTCATGCTGGGCGCCGTGCTCTCGGGCGCGGCCGGCTATATCGGCATGAACGTCTCGGTCGCGCCAATGTCCGCACGGCCCAGGCGGCGACGAAATCGCTCGCCGGCGGCCTCGACATCGCCTTTAAGGCCGGCGCGTCACCGGACTTCTCGTCGCCGGCCTCGCGCTGCTCGGCGTCGCCGTCTATTACGCGATCCTGACCTGGTTCCTCGGCCACGCGCCGTCGGACCGCACCGTCGTCGACGCGCTGGTGGCGCTCGGCTTTGGCGGCTCGCTGATTTCGATTTTCGCCCGTCTTGGCGGCGGCATCTTCACCAAGGGCGCCGACGTCGGCGCCGATCTCGTCGGCAAGGTCGAAGCCGGCATTCCGAGACGATCCGCGCAATCCGGCGACGATCGCCGATAACGTCGGCGACAATGTCGGGGACTGCGCGGGCATGGCGGCCGATCTCTTCGAGACCTATGCGGTGACGGTGGTCGCCACCATGGTGCTCGCCTCGATCTTCTTCGCCGGCCAGGAAGGGCTGGCCTCGGCGATGATCTATCCGCTGGCGATCGGCGGTCTGTCGATCTACCTCGATCGCCGGCACTTATTTCGTCAAGCTCGGCGAAGACGACACCGAAGCAAATTCGCCGCGCCCTATTTCCAGCAGCTCGGCATCGACGATCCGATCATGGGCGCGCTTTACAAGGGCCTGATCGCCACCGGCGTGCTGTCAGTCGCCGGCCTCTTCCTGGCCACGACTGTCACCGTTGGCTGGGGCGAGATCGGCAAGGCCAATGGCGTCGCCATTCACGGCTACGGCCTGTTCCTCCTCGGGCGTTCTGGGCCTGATCGTCACCGGCGCCATCGTCTACATCACCGAATATTACACCGGCACCGGCAAGCGTCCGGTGGTGTCGATCGCCCAGGCGTCGGTGACGGGCCATGGCACGAACGTGATCCAGGGCCTCGCGGTGTCGCTCGAATCGACCGCGGCGCCGGCGCTCGTCATCGTTCTCGGCATCATTCTTTCCTACGAACTCGGCGGCCTTTACGGCACCGCGATCGCCGTGACGACGATGCTGGGCCTCGCCGGCATGATCGTCGCGCTCGACGCTTTCGGTCCGGTCACCGACAACGCCGGCGGCATCGCCGAAATGTCGGGCCTGCCGAAGGAGGTGCGCCGCAACACCGACGCGCTGGACGCGGTCGGCAACACCACCAAGGCCGTCACCAAGGGTTACGATCGGTTCGGCCGGCCTTGGCGCGCTGGTGCTCTTCGCGGCCTACACCAACGATCTGAAACATTTCATCGAAGCGGGCGTGCTCCTTCTTCAAGGCATCGACAAGGTCGATTTCGACCCGTCAAACCCTTACGTCGTGGCAGGGCCTCCTGTTCGGCGGCCTGATCCTGCACTTCGGCGGCATCGCCATACGGCGGCGGGCCGCGCTGCCGGCTCGGTCGTCGTCGAGGTGCGCCGGCAGTTCAAGGAAAAGCCCGGCATCATGGCGGGCACGGATCGGCCGGATTGCGGCCGCGCGGTCGACATGCTGACCCAGGCGGCGATCAGCGAGATGATCGTGCCCTCGCTCCTGCCGGTTCTGGCGCCGATCGTCGCCTTCGTCGTGGCGTGGATCCTCGGCGGCAAAGCCAACGCCTTTGCGGCGCTCGGCGCGCTGCTCCTGGGCGTCATCGTCAACGGGCTGTTCGTGGCGATTTCGATGACGTCGGGCGGCGGCGCCTGGGACAACGCCAAGAAATCCTTCGAGGACGGCTTCGTCGACGAGGCCGGCGTGAAGCATGAGAAGGGCTCCGACGCCCATAAGGCGGCGGTGACCGGCGACACGGTCGGCGACCCCTATAAGGACACCGCCGGCCCCGCGGTGAATCCCGCGATCAAGATCACCAATATCGTCGCCCTGCTGATGCTGGCGATCCTGGCGCATTGAGGCGTCGCGTCCACCGGTTTTGAAAGGGCGGGGGAGACCCCGCCCTTTTGCTTGTTAGGTGAATGTCTGCGAATTTGACGCGATCGCTGTATGATCGCTTCATGACCCACCCGTTCTACTGTCTGCACACGCATGGCTTTGTCCGCGTCGCCGTCGCAACGCCAAGGGTCAGAGTCGCCGATCCGGCGTTCAATGTGGCGCGGACGATTGAACTGGCGCGGGACGCCGACAAGCATGGCGCTTCGCTCGTGCTGTTCCCCGAATTGGGACTGTCCTCCTATGCGATCGACGATCTCCTGCATCAGGAGGCGCTGCTCGACGCCGTCGAGGCGGCGCTCGCCGAACTCGTCGAGGTTTCTCAAGGCATTCATCCGCTGATTATTGTCGGCGCGCCGCTGCGCCATCGTGGTCGCCTTTATAATTGCGGCGTCGCGATCCTGCGCGGGCGCCTGCTCGCCGTGACGCCAAAAGTCTATCTGCCGAACTATCGCGAATTTTACGAACAGCGGCACTTTTCTTCCGGCGCATTCATCTCCGGCGAAGACATTGAGATCGCCGGACGGCTTGCGCCCTTCGGCTCCGACACGCTGCTCGAAGCGACGGACTTTCGCGGACTCGTGATCCATACGGAAATCTGCGAAGACGTGTGGGTTCCCATTCCGCCGTCGGCGCGCGCTGCGCTGGCGGGCGCGACGGTGTTGCTCAACCTCTCGGCGTCGAACGCGATCGTCGGCAAATCCGACTATCGCGAGACGCTCTGCGCCGCGCATTCTGCGCGCTGCCTGGCGGCCTATCTCTATTCGGCGGCGGGGCAGGGCGAATCGACGACCGACCTCTCCTGGGACGGCGAAGCGCTGATCTGCGAGAAGGGCGACATTCTCGCCAAGGCGCCGCGCTTTTCCGATGAACCGCAACTGACGCTCGCCGACATCGACATCGGCCGTCTTCTCGCCGAGCGCATGCGGCAGGGGTCGTTCGGCGCTTGCGCCGACGTGGAGCAGGGCGCGACGCGCTATCGCCGCATCGCTTTCGAACTGGCGCCAACATGCGATCGCGATCTTGGATTTCTGCGCAACGTGGGACGCTTCCCCTTCGTGCCGTCCGACGACGCGCGACTGGCCGAATTATGTTTCGAGGCGTTCAACATTCAGTCGCACGGGCTCGAACAACGCCTTCGCGCCACGCAGCTGAAAAAGGTCGTGATCGGCGTCTCCGGGGGCTTGGATTCGACGCAGGCGCTGCTCGTCGCGGTGACGGCGATGGATGCGCTCGGCCTGCCGCGTGAGAATGTGCTCGGCTTCACGCTGCCGGCCTTCGCGACGACCGAACACACCAAGGCGAACGCCTGGCGGTTGATGCGCGCTCTTGGCGTGACCGCGCAGGAGATCAATATCACCGCCGCCTGCAAGCAGATGCTGATGGACATTGACCATCCCGCGGCGCGTGGCGAGGCTGTATACGACGCAACTTACGAGAATGTGCAGGCGGGCGCGCGCACGTCGCTGCTGTTTCGTCTCGCCAATCGCCATGGCGCGATCGTCATCGGCACGGGCGATCTCTCAGAGCTCGCGCTCGGCTGGTGCACCTATGGCGTCGGCGATCAGATGTCGCATTACAACGTCAACGCCTCGGTCCCTAAGACGCTTATCCAGCACCTCATCCGCTGGTGCGCCCGCGACGCGCGTTTCGGCCCGGAAACCGTGGCCGTGCTCGAGGAGGTGCTTGCAACGGAGATTTCACCTGAACTCGTGCCCGGCGAAACGACGCAGCGCACCGAGGAGACAGTCGGTCCCTACGCGCTGCAGGACTTCAACCTTTATTATGCGACCCGATACGGATTTGCGCCGGCGAAAATCGCCTTTCTCGCCTGGCGCGCCTGGC
The DNA here is from genome assembly GCA_046349135.1 of Methylocystis sp. Lineage (GTDB taxonomy): Bacteria > Pseudomonadota > Alphaproteobacteria > Rhizobiales > Beijerinckiaceae > Methylocystis. The sequence goes on from JAXMCY010000009.1 coordinate 34,336, forward strand.
GTCATGCAGCCGCCGGATCATGGCCGACGGGCATCTCGGAAAAAGACAAGATCGCTTATGACCTGTCGACGATCAAACATTGGCTCGGCGTTTTCGTGAAGCGCTTTTTCGAAGCAAGCCAGTTCAAGCGGTCTGCGTTGCCGAACGGCCCGAAAGTGAGTTCAGGCGGGTCGCTGTCGCCACGCGGCGATTGGCGCGCGCCATCAGATTCGGCCTCGGACGCTTGGATGCATTCGCTCGACGACATTCCATGATTAAGCCGGCCGCTTTTTGAAGAGCGGTCGGCTCAAATTCTGGTCGGCGATCCGCGCGCCCGCTCAGGCCCGCCTGACGAGGCCGAGAACCACCGAGACGATCAGCAGGACCAGCGCAACCCAGAACAATATGCGCGCGCCTTCCACGGCCACGCCCGCCACGCCGCCAAAGCCAAGAAACGCAGCAATGAGCGCGACGATCAAAAATACGACCGCCCAGTACAGAAGGTTTCCCATTTTAACCTCCGCTATTGAACTCACGTTCTAGAACGCCCGTGCCGGGCACATGTTCCGGGCCCGTGACGCGCGGAATGGCGGCAAACGCATTGCTCAGGTCTCGACGCCGCCAAATTTGGCGTTAGAATGCTTAAAAGCATCAACATCACTTGCGCTTGGACGTCATGTGCTATTCGCTTGAGGCAAGCATCACCGCTGGGCTTGGGCTGGGACTTGCCGGTTACGGCATGGTTTGCAAGGCGTTGCGCCACGACAGGCGCATGGTGCTTTTCGCGCTGTTTCCGGTGGTGTTTTCGGCGCATCAGTTCGTCGAGGCGGCGGTCTGGCTTACGCGCAATGACCCGGTCGCGGGCCAGCCGTTTCGCTATCTCTATACGCTGATCGCTTTCACGGTGTGGCCTGTGCTCACGCCTTTCGCCGCCGCCCATGCAGAACCTGATCCGGAGCGAAGGCGTGTGTGGCGCACCATGGGCGGCGTCGGTCTCATTCTCGCAGTTTATCTCATTGCGAAGCTCGCCGGCGCCGACGGAATTGATTTATCTGTCTATCGGCATTCGCTCGCCTACGATCCCTTGTTCGAGCGTCCGCCGCTCGTGACCGATTTTCTTTATCTTGTGCTCACCGTGACGCCGCTGATCTTTGCGGAGCGGAGAGCGATCACCGTGTTCGGCGTCGCCGTCCTGGCAACTTTCTTTATGGCGCTCGCCGCCAATCGACCGGCTTGGTACTCGGTTTGGTGTCTTGCCGCCGCGCTCTTCAGCCTGATTATCGCGCTTGCGATCGAAGAGGCGCGCAGTTCCGATTACGATGGGCTGGAAATTCAGCGCTAACCGATCGCGCCCGGGTTTGTCGCCCATTCAATATAAAGCGTGCGAAGCAAGCGACTGCTCGCGCCCGGCGCGCCAGACCCTATCGGACGGCCGTCGATCGAGACGACAGGCAGCACGAGATTGGACGCGCTCGTAAGAAAAGCCTCCTTCGCCTCGTAGGCTTCGGCGACCGAGAAGCCGCGCTCCTCAATCGTCAGTCCTTCGCGCGCGGCGAGCGATTGCACGGCTTTTCGGGTGCAGCCAGGAAGAATCGCGACCGAGTTCGGACGGGTCACGATCGCGTTCGCCTTGGTGATGATGAAGGCGGTAGAGGACGACCCTTCGGTCACCAGGCCGTTCTGATCGACCATCCACGCTTCCTGACAACCGGCGTCGAGCGCCGCCTGCTTCGCCAGCACCTGGGCGAGCAGCGCAATGGTTTTTATGTCGCGTCGAGCCCAGCGCAGATCGGGAACGGTGAGGACTTTCACGCCCGTCTCAGCCGCGGATGAGGCGAGGATGATCTTCTTTTGGGCGAAGGCGACGAGCGTCGGCGACGTTTCGGCTGGAAAAGCGAAGTCGCGATCGCTGGCGGCGCCCCTGGTGATCTGAAGATAGACAAGGCCTTCGTTCACGTCGTTTCTTGCGACGAGTTCCGCCTCGACATCGGCGATTTTCTGCATCGAAAGGGGAGGCTCGATGCCCAACTCGCGCAACGAGTTTTCCAGCCGCGAGAGATGCGCTTCATTGTCGATGAGCCTTCCGCCGATGACGGCGGCGACTTCGTAGACTCCGTCCGCGAAAAGGAAGCCGCGATCCAAGATCGATACGCGCGCCTCGGCGAGAGGAAGGTAGGCGCCATTCACATATGCGATGTCAGGCAAGGTCGGCTCCGGGCGAAGACGCGCAAATCTACCGCAGCGCTTGCGGCTTGTCCCGCCGGCCTTCTCGGCTTTATCGATAGGCAGGCGGTCTACATTAGAGTGATCCGCGATCTGGTCTGTCGGGGCGTCGTTGCGTCTCCGGTTGTGAAAAGCTTGAGGGCGGAAGGAGGAGTCTTGGGCGAAGAAATCAAGACAACAGGCTTCACCCCGTCCGACAAGGCGCGCTTTATGGGCCGCCTCGCGGAGGAAACCAGGATCGCCCGCCGCCTGTATGAGGAGGATGGATTTTCGCGCGACGGCCATATGGTCGGTTTCGAAGTCGAAACCTGGATCGTCGATCATAATTATGCGCCCTCGTCGATCAATCAGGATGTGCTCGAAACCCTCGATCACCCGCTCGTCGTGCCGGAGCTATCGCGATTTAACCTTGAGTTGAATTGTGCGCCTTTCCGCCTCGCAGACGACGCGTTGACGCAAGCGCATCAGTCGCTGACCAATCTCTGGGCGACTTGCAACGAGGTCGCCCACCGGCTTGACGCCAATCTCGTGCTGATCGGCACGCTGCCGACGATCCGCGATTCCGATCTGACCCTCGCCAATATGTCGCCGCTCAATCGCTACTATGCGCTCAATCAGGAAGTGTTGCGGCTTAGGGGCGGGGAGCCGCTGCATGTCAACATCGCCGGCCGCGACCGACTGGCTTCCGTGCATCGGGACGTGATGCTGGAGGCGGCGACGACGTCGTTTCAAATACATCTCAAAGCGCCGGCCGATCTCGCACATCTCTATTACAACGCGTCGGTAGCGGCTTCCGGGCCGATACTTGCCGCCTGCGGCAACGCGCCCTTCCTGTTCGGCAAGGCGTTGTGGGAGGAAACGCGCATTCCGCTCTTTGAACAGGCGGTGAAGGTGCCGGGGCCGGCCAGGGTTTCCATGGGCTCGGGCTATGCAAAGCGATCTCTCATCGAAATCTTCGAGGAGAATTTGCGCGATTATGATGCGCTCCTCCCGATGACTTTTGACGATTCGCCCGCGGCGATGCGCCATCTACGCCTGCATAATGGCGTCATCTGGCGTTGGAATCGCCCGCTGATCGGCTTCGACGAGGGCGGCGCGCCGCATTTGCGCATCGAGCACCGCATCCTGCCGGCAGGGCCAACCTTTATCGACATGATCGCGAACGCCGCGCTCTATCTCGGCCTTGCGCGCGCCCTTGTCCTGACCGGAGGCAACGGGGCCGAAAGGCTCGACTTCAATGACGCCAAACGCAATTTTTACGCGGCGGCGCGGTTTGGCCTGGACGCGAAGCTCGATTGGCCGGGAGTAGGGGAGATCGCCGCCGATCGTCTGTTGCTTGAGCGCCTCATTCCCGATGCCAGGGCAGGGCTTCGAGACCTCGGCGTCGCCGAAGACGGTTTCCTCGACATTGTCGAAGGTCGGGTGCGAACGCGCCAGACGGGCGCAGCCTGGCAGCGAAAAGCTCTTGAGGCGCGCGCCGGCGATCTTTATGCCCTGATGGCGGCCTATTGCGAGCGCCAGCGGAGCGGCGCGCCCGTCCATCAATGGGAAATATGAGGAGTAACGTGACTGACGCGCCTTGCGCCGTGCTCGACCGGCTGCCTGACGGATTTCTGGACTGCCCCGCCAATCGCCTGAAGGACATCCTTCCCCGACCAACCCTGTTCGACCTCCCGGGCCGCGATCCGCAGCCGCTGTTCGTGTCCACCTTGCTGCACGGCAACGAAACCAGCGGCCTCGTGGCGGTTCAGGAGGCGCTGCGCCGTCACGCTGCGCGCGGATTGAGCCGATCGCTCATCCTGTTCATCGGCAACGTCGAAGCCGCGGCGGAGAATCTGCGGACGCTGCCGGGTCAGCGCGATTTCAACCGGGTATGGCCGGGCACGGCGTTTCCCGATGATCCGCTCGCGCATATGTCGCGCTGGATTTACGACTACGTCAGGAAGCGCAATCCATTCGCCGCGGTCGACATCCACAACAACACCGGCTTCAATCCTCATTACAGCTGCATCAGTAAGCTCGATGCGAAATATGTCGCGCTCGCGCAGCTGTTCTCGCGTATCGTCGTGCATTTTCAGCGTCCGCGCGGCACCTGTGCGGCGGCCTTCGCCGAGATTTGCCCGGCGATCACGGTTGAATGCGGCAAGTCGGGACTCGACGCCGGCGCGACGCACGCTGTCGAACTGCTTGAGGCCTGCCTATCGATCGCCCAGCTTCCGGACCACCCCCCCGCTGCGCATGATGTGGAGTTGCTGCGCACATGCGCCATCGTCAAACCGCCTGCCGGCGCGAGCTTCTCGTTTGACGGAACGCCGGCGGACTTTGTCTTTCGGCCTGACATCGACCATCTCAATTTTAGCGAATTGGACGTTGGCGCATCTTTCGGAGCGCTGGGCGACGAAGACGCACGATTGGAAGTATTGCCGGGCGACGGTTTCGATTTGCAGCCGGTCAATTATTTCGATTACGCCGGCGGCGAAATCAGACTTGCCCGTCCCGCGATTCCGGCGATGTTGACCGTCGACCGGCGGGCGGTTCAACAGGATTGCCTGTGCTATCTGATGCACCGCATCGGCATGGACGGCGTCGGCAAATAGCGTCTCAAGCGGATGCGGGATTAAGGCAACTGCGGCTGAACATCCTCGATGATGTAAAGACCTTTTGCGTCGCGGCTGATGGTGAATTTGATCTTCATACCCTTTGACAGGCTTGAGAGATCGACCTTCGGCGCGACGTGAAACGCCATTGTCATGGGCGACATTTCCAAGGGGCCGGCAACTGGTCCATGGGTGATCATGAGCTGCCGATCGTCGGCGTCGATCGCCCTGACGACGCCCTCGCCATGTCCTGTCGTTTTTTCAGCCTGAGCCAAGACAAAGCGCGGCTGGTCCCTGACCGCCGCGCCCGTTGCGGCGCCGCCAAATCCAGCGGAAATGGCGACGCAGGCCGTAACGCTCCAAATTAAACGCGTCGTCCTCATGGGCGTCCGGCCTCGTTCGGTGCGTTCGCTATACTTTCCGGCACTCGTCGGCGCATTTTTGGCACGCCTTGCCGCAGGCGACGCATTCGGCGATTTTCGGAAACTTGTCGCACTGCTTCTTGCAGTCTTCGCAAATCGTGGCGACCGTTTTGGCGAGCGCGCCAACATGCGAAGAGTTGAGCGCCGCCAAGGTTGCGAGCGCGTTGCAGGCGGCGACAAGCTGGAGGGAGGCGTCCGCACACTCAGTCATGCTCGTGTCTTTCATCGCGAACATGCCCAAACAGTGGCGAACGCAGTCATTGCCGGTGGCCACGCATTCAACGGTGGCCTTTTCCAGATCCTTATAAAGGGCTGGATGCATGTCCTCCATTTTGGCGGCGTTGCCCGTTTGAGCGGCGGCCTGAGCAAATGCCTGGCCAGCTGTGGCGACGGCGGCGGTCCCGACAGCGATGAATTCGCGACGTTGCATGTTCTTTCTCCAAGCGTGGTTGTATGACACATAAGTCCTGAGGGGCTCTTGAGCCTTCCCTCAGATCGTTGCGCTCATGTCGTCAATTTTCGCGGACGCCTTCCCGAACAGGTCGCGTTGTCGCAGCGTTCGATCATGTAAGGCGAAAGATGACGCCGAGCCTGTTAGCGGCATTTTCTTGATCTGGGGCGCTTTATCCTTTCTCGCGGGCGACCTACGCGACCTTTCCTAACTCGCGGACGCCCCGCCCGGCGTCGCGCGTCCGAAGGTTGCGTCGAACTCCCCCGTCGCTAGGTGCAAGATGCACGCCGCCGCATCTGGATATGTCATATAAATAGTGCGGCGCCTCCCCGGACAAGGTCCTGCCACGCCCTCGAATAAGGCTGCGTCATGTTGATACATGTTGGCGTCAGCCGCGCCGCTCACGTCGCCGTTGTCAGCCCGAAGCGTGTCGCGCGCTCGGTCGAATGTGCAGGCCGCCGGCGCTTTTTGCCATGCCGGATGGGAGTTTACTTCGGGGCAAGCTCAAATCGAGCGACCACAGGCGCGTGAAGAGACGTTTCGACGAATTCCTCTGCATAGACCTCGTCCTGAAGCCCGTCGTTCAAGATCGTGGTTTCGCGCCAGGCGGCGGCGAGGGCAGGCGATGCCAGAAGGTGGTCGATCAGCGTCGGTCGACCGGCGTGGATGACGGTGAACCGCCGGCCCGGCGCAACGCGTTCTTCCAAGGGAACGAGAACTCGCGACCCTGTTTCGCCTTCGTCTCCGCCGCCGCGAAGGAGCCTCGTTGGCGCGTCATGCGCGTCGGCGTTGAAGTCGCCGGCGATCGCGATCAGCGCCTCCGGCTCGGCGTCGAACAGCGTTTCGACGAACAGCCGGGCTTCCAGCGCCTGCCCCTCGCGCTTGAGCGCCGCCACGAACTGCCCCTCGATCTGCGCGCGACTCGATCCCAGCCCGCGGGCCGTCGCCACAGGAATGGCTCGCGGCGCGCGCAGATGCAGATTGACGACATGGAGCGGAACGCCGTTGGGCAGCTCGATGGAAGCATAGAGCAACGGCCTGTCCCAGACGATCTCCACCGGCTCCGTCCGAGAGCCGTCCGTCTCGCGCGGCGGGGGCCAGTTCCAGCGCTCGACGATGTCATGATGGAGCTGGCGCCGCGTGCGGATCGGCCATCGGGAAAGAATTGCGAGATTATGCACGTCGGCGGGCGCGCCGCCTCCCGGCCTTACCGTCGTCGCCCGTTCAAAACCTTCGTACCCCGTGGTCGCGAGCAACTGGTCGAGCGCGATATATTGCCGCGCGCCATGCTTATGAACGCGCTGCGCGTGGATTTCCTGCAGGCATAAAATATCGGCGTCTAGCGTTTCCAGCAGCGGCCGCAATGCGGCGGCGCGGCGCGCGAACGCCTCCGCCTTGGTCGCGGACCAGTCGAGATTTTCGATATTGAAGGTCGCGAGTCGGAACGCCTGCATTTGCGATCATCGCCCGAACAGGTGGCGCGCGCCAGCAGATTGCGCCTCGACGACATCGACGTTTAGCGGCAATATCGAGGTAATTTCCAAGGCAGGAGAGCGAAGTGTCCCTTTTTGACGGGATCCCTTTTTTTGTCGGACTCGACCCCAGTCGCGGCGAACAGCTTGCGCGGCAGTGCGTGCGCAGGCGATTCGCCGAGCACGAGTTGGTCCTCGACTTCGACGATCCTTCGACCGATGTCTATTTCATCGTCAGCGGCGACGTTCGCGTGCTCATTCGGACCGCCGCCGGCAAGGAAATGATTTTTGGAGACTTCGGACCGGGCAAATTCTTCGGCGAGATGGCGGCGATAGACGGGGCGAAACGCTCCGCCAACGTAACGGCGCTGACCAACGCCGAACTTTTGCTGGTGCCGCCTGCCGTCTTCAAGGACATCGTGTTCGCCGAACCTGAAATATGCGAGCGGCTGTTGCGTCTGCTGACGTCGCGCGTGCGGGAGCTAAATACGCGGCTCTTCGAACGCTCGGTGCTCGACCTTAAACATCGGCTTTATTCCGAATTGTTGCGCATGTCGTCGCCGCGCAAAGGCGTGTCGGATCAGGCGATCGTATCGCCGCCGCCCTTCCAGCACGATCTCGCCGCGCGCATTGGCTGCCGGCGAGAACAGGTGAGCCGTGAACTCTCAGCGATGATCGACGAGGGTTTGGCCGAAAAAATCCGTGGCGGGCTTGTGCTTGTTCGACCGTCGGTTCTCGAGAAGCGCGTTCAGGAGGCGCTTAACGACGCGGAATGACCGTGTGCGCCCTCACACAAACGGGGGATGAACGGTGCGCTACCGTCGCTATGTTGCCGGCAGGAGGCGAAAGCCTCGACGGCAGATAGCGATTGGGAGATGCCAAATGATTCCCGAACTGATGCCGATCAGCCGTTGCGCGGAAATGGCTGGGCTTTGCAGTCATGAGCTTGTCTTGGGCGTTAGCCCCAGCGACAAGCACCACCACATGCTGGCGCGATACCGCCGCGCCGTCTCGCTCGACGCGGCGCGAGGACGAGTCGTCGCCGACATTCGAAGCGCGGTGAAGATCGGCGCTGCGCGGCGCGCCGCCGACCTGCTGATCGTTCTACGCTGGCTGCTGGCCCCCGAAGCGTCTTTCGACAATTCGCAAACGACCATGCGACCGCGCAGGCGCATTCTCTCGGCGCGCCGGCCGAGCGATAGATCTGTCGTCTCTCGCGCCGGAATCGTCGAAAGGAGAGGGCGAAATCATCCTTCTCTCCGATCATGGGCGTCGGCGCCGCTAATTGCGCCGGCGTCGCCTGTGGTTTTAGCGCAACACTAGCGAATTGTTTCACCCGCCGGCAGGGCGCGGAAGCTGCCCAAGCGATGCGGTAAGCCTTTGCTCTTTAAAACAATATACGCCGGAGCGCCCCGGTTCTTGCGGGGATGCGCGAGCTTAGCCAAGCTTGCCGCTCAGGGCGACATGAGTCAGGTTCCCGTTCAGCTGACGGTCTGGGCCTGGGGGCCGTTTCTCCAAAGTTTTTACGAGGCTTGCATTCATGTTCGTATATGGATCAGCGATGAGGTTTGTTTGCGCATTGCTTGCCGGCTTCGCGTTTTTCGGTCCGGCGATCGCGCAGGAGGACCCGCGGGCCGAACAGGAACGCCTTGCGGTCTATATCCAGCATAATCCAACGGACTATGAGGCGACCTATCGCTATGTGCTGCTCTCGACTGAGCTGCGCGATTACGAGGCGGGAATTGGCGCCCTCGAACGCATCCTGATGTTCAACCCGAACCTGGCCCGCGCCCGAAAGGAGCTTGGGTTCCTCTATGCGAGGCTGGGGTCGTATGAGGTTTCGGCCCAGCACTTGCGCAAGGCGCTCGCCGAAGGCGGTCTCGACGCGGTCCAGGTCGCGCAGATTGAAGCTCAACTGCCCGATATCGAGAAGCGCACCCAGGCGAACCGGCTCTATTTGAGGATTCACACTGGTCTGCGGGCGCAATCAAACGCCAATTTCTTTCCGACCAACAATCTCTTCCAGGTCGGCGGCGTCGGCGTCGCGTCGGCGGCGTCGCGTAAGTCGGACATCAACGCCTTCCAGTTGGTGCAGGCCGCGCACGATTACGATTTTCAAAGTGCGCGCGGCGACCAACTCGAGACTCGGGTCACAGGCTACGCCACCGAGCAGTTTCGCCTGCCGCAATACAGCGTCGCCCTGTTCGCCGGGTCGATCGGGCCGCGCATGCATGTCGCGCCTGATCTCTATCCGGGCCTGTCAATCAAGCCTTATCTGACCGGCGCCTTGGCCATGCTTGGCGGGACCAACTATCTGAACGCCGGTGGCGCGGGCATGAGTTTTGGGGCCGAACTCAACCCTGATCTTTGGCTCGAGCCTGGCGCCGAATGGCGGTCGATCTGGGTCAATCCCTCGCCGGGCTACTTCAATTACTTTGGGGGATCGCCCTACCAGACCGTGTCGACGCTGGCGACGGGCGACGTCGTTACAGGTTATTTGAGCGGGTCGTACAGACTGACCAACGATCTCCGGTTCGAGAGCCGCGTCGCCTATACCCGCGCCTTCGCGGGCAATCCGCAACAGTCGTCAGATCAGGTTGACGTTCAGGCGATGCTGCGGCTCGAGGTTGATCCGCCATTCCCGATCATTCCTCGCAGATGGACGATCGCGCCTTACGGCCGCTTCACGCATCTCGCCTTCGACGCCGCCAATCCGGTGATCAATCCGTTCGTCGCGCGTCGCGACACCGTTTGGATCGGCGGCCTGATGGTCGATTTGCCGGTCTCGCCGACGTTCGGTTTCGCCGGCAACGTCGAATTCGCCCGCAATGATTCGAATTTGCAAAATTTCAAGACCGAGAACTGGTCCGTCAGTTTCGGACCGACGGCGAAATTCTGACGGGGACGATCGATGAAAAAGCTCTCCGCAGCAGCAACAACCGCCCTGGCGCTGGTCGCCGGCCCAGCGCTCGCCGAAAATGTCGGCAATGTGGGCGCCGTGAATCAGACCGCCCATGGCACGCCGCCCGGCGCGGCGAAGCGTTCGCTTTCGGTCGGCCTCGGCGTGCAGCGGCGCGAACGTATTGAGACGAGTCCCGAGGGCAGCGCCCAGATCGTCTTTAACGACACGTCGACGATGACAGTGGGACGCAACAGCGCCATCACGATTGACGACTTCGTCTATTCCGGCGGGCGCGGCCAGCAGGGCGTGTCGATGGCGAAGGGCGTCATGCGCTTCGTCGGCGGCGGGGTCAGCCACGAAGGCGGCGCAACGCTGCGGACTCCGACGGCGTCGATTGGCGTGCGCGGCGGCACGGCGCTTATACAAATCGGCGGCTCGTGCGGCACGCTGATCGTGCATCAATTTGGCGCTATCGAGGTCGGCGGTCAGTTGCTCACGCGCGCGGGCTATGGCGTTTGCGCGCCCCATGGCGGTCCGGTGTCGGAGCCTTTCCTTGTGCCGCCGGAAAAGATCGCGGAAATCCTGGCCGCGTTGGAAAGTGGAAAAAGGCAGCGTGGCGGCGCGAAGCGTGAGCCGACAAGCGAAGAAGCTCATCTTGCGCTCGGCCACGATCGACCGCCGAACGTCGTGAGTCCGCCGGGGCTGGATGCGCTTGGTCCGGTATGGTTTGGCAATGCGCTGGTGCAGAGCCGCGCCAACGTCGACAATCAGCCCGCTCCTTTGCCGACGCCCGCGCGCCAGGGCGGAAATAACGACCACTGCGAGCACGATGATGGCGGCCATGGCGGACATGGCGAAGGCGGCCACGGCGAAGGCGGTCACGGCGGCCACGGCGGCGGATCCACAGGCGGCAAAGACGGCCCGGTCGAGGGCGGCCACGGCGGCGGACCTGTCGGAGGCGGCGGCGGCGGATCCAAGGTAGGAAGGCAATCAGGGCGGCGGCTCTACGGGCGGTCAAACTGGTCATGTTGGCGATCCGACGGTGCGCATGGCGGCAATAATGGCGGCGGCCAGGGCGGAGGAGTCCTGGCGGCAGCGAAGGCCGAAAGGCGGCGGCCCTGTCGGGGGCGGCGGCGGATCCACAGGCGGTGCGGCGGGCCAAACGGCGATCCCGAAGGCGTGCATGGCGGCAATGGCGGCGGGCAGAGCGGCGGCGCCGAAGGCGATAAAGGCGGCGGCCAATACGGCGGCGGTCACCATGGCGGCCACCATAGCGAAGGCGGCCACGGCGGCCATGAGGGCGGCGGCCATCATGAAGAAGGCGGGCACGGCGGCGGCTATGAGGGAGGCGGCGGCCAGCCGGCGGTGGCCACCATAGCGGAGGCGGCCAGGAGAATGCCGGCCAGGAGGGCGGCGGCCACGGACATGGTGGCCACGAACACGGCGGGCATGGACACGGCGGGCATGGACACGGCGGCCACGGACATGGCGGCAACGGAATTGGCGGCAACGGAGGCGGGCCTGTTGCGCTCGACGGGCCCGGCGCCTAGTTCTGCGGGTTCGCCAGCCTCGCCAACGGCGTCGGCGTGACCCTGATACGAGGTTAGATATTGAAGCGGCGTCGCGCCTATCTCCTCGCGCTTGTCGCCGCTGCGGCTCTCATTTTCCCCTGGGGCGTGACTCAGCCGCGGGCGCTCGACGATCTGCGGAACTTCGTCTTCGACACCTTTCAGCGTCTCGCCCCGCGCGCATATGATGCAGAGGCGCCGACGCGGGTCGTCGGTATCGATGAAAAAAGTCTCCGCGCATATGGGCAATGGCCTTGGCCTCGCGCGCGACTGGCCGAACTCGTCGACCGCTTGCGCGAACTCGGCGCGGCGTCCATCGCCTTCGACTTCCTTTTCGCCGAGGCCGATCGGGCCGAAGCATCTCAACTCCTGGACGCAATCCCCGATGGGCGCGCCCGCGCCGAGGTGGCGAAGCTTGTCGCCAAGACGCCAAGCGGCGATCAACTATTCGCTCAGGCGCTCGCCCAGGCGCCGGCGACGCTCGGCGTCACGCTTACCGACGCCGTCGCTGCGCCGCTGCCGACGAAATCGGGACTGGCGACAGCCGGCGACGATCCCGCTCCTTTCCTCGCTTCCTTCGCCGGCGCGGTAGGCCCGGAGCCAAAGCTCGCGAAAGCCGCACAGGGGCTCGGCGCGACGAACTGGCTGCCTGATCACGACCAGATCGTCCGCCGGGTGCCGCTCGTCACGCGCGCCGGCGATGCGATCATGCCTTCCCTGGCGCTCGAAGCGCTACGCATCGCGCAGGGCGAGTCCGGTATTGTGATCCGGTCTTCAAACGCCAGCGGGCAAACGGCGTTCGGCAAGCAGACCGGGGTGAATGCGATCAAGGTCGGAGCCTTTGAAGTCGCGACCGGCCCTAATGCAGAGGTTCGGCCGCGCTATTCGCACAGCGCCGCCGCGCGGGATATTTCCGCCAAGGAGGTGCTCGAGGGTCGTGTGGGACGCGACCAAATCGAAGGGCGCATCATTTTCGTCGGGGCGTTGGCGACGGGTCTCGGCGACATTCGCGCGACTCCCCTGGAGCCGGTCGTTCCTGGGGTCGACGTGCATGCGCAGATTGTCGAATCCATCGCCTCGGGCTCGCTCCTTGCGCGCCCGGATTGGGCGCCGGGACTGGAGTTCATCGTCGCCGTTCTCGCCTTCCTGCTGATCATGGGTTTGCTGTTCATCGCGCCGCCCCTCGTCTCCGCGGCTGCGGCGCCGCTGGCAGTCATCGGGCTTTTCGCCGGGTCGTTTTATCTATTCGATCGCCACGGCATGCTGCTCGATCCGGCCTATCCGAGCCTCGCGATCGTCGGCGGCTATCTCTTCGGCGCCGTCACGCTCTGGCGCGCCGAAACGTCCGCGCGGCGACATGTGCGCCAGGCATTCGGCAAATTTGTCTCTCCGGCGGTCGTGGACCGTCTCGCGGAACATCCGGAACGCCTCGTGCTCGGCGGCGAGACACGCGAACTGACCGTGTTGTTTTCGGACCTGCGCAACTTTTCCGGCATTTCGGAAGGTATGAGCGCGCGCGAACTCACTCAGTTCATGAACGACTATTTGACGCCGATGACCGACGCCATCCTCGAACAGGATGGAACCGTCGACAAATACATGGGTGATGCGGTGGTCGCCTTCTGGAATGCGCCGCTCGACATCGACGATCATCCCCGCAAGGCTGTGGTGGCGGCTCTGAAGATGCGCGCCGCGCTCGTGGACCTCAATGCGCATCGGGCCCAAGCCGCTGCGGCGTCGGGCCATGTCGCCCAACCGGCGGCGATGGGGCTGGGCCTCCATCTTGGCCCCTGCAGCGTCGGCAATATGGGTTCGATCCGCCGCTTCGACTATTCGATCCTCGGCGACACCGTAAACCTTGCGTCGAGGCTCGAAGGCGCGAGCAAGGCCTTTCAGACCGACATTGTGGCGTCCGCCGCGGTTCGCGACGCGGCGCCCGATTTCGCCTGGCTCGATCTCGGGCGGGTCCGGGTGGTTGGAAAAAGCGAGGCGACCCAAGTTTTCGCGATTGCCGGCGACGGCGGCATGGCGGGTTCCGACTCGTATGTGCGCTGGCGCAAGTCGCACGATCTCATGCGCGAGGAATATGAGGCGGGCCGGTTCGAGGCGGCCGCCGAGCGCGCTTCGGCGTTGGCTCGATCGGTTTCAGAACCCTGGCCAGCGCTCTATGGCGCCTTGGAAGAGCGGTATCTGACGCTGGCGCAGGAGGGATGGAAGGATAACGGGTCTTCGGTATGGAATCTTTCGAGCAAGTGACGTTCTCGTCCGAGCGCGACTGCAGTCTGCCGTGTAATCGCACGCGTTACGTTTTCTCTCAGGATCGCTACTCGCGCATGATCTCAAAACTGGTACAGACTTATTGGAACCTGATCGCATCGCGTCACGACCCGAACGCCTTCGCGACGCTGGACGCGGCCTATCGCGAACCGCAACGCGGATATCACGATTGGGGCCATATCGGCGATCTGCTGGCGAAGCTCGACCAACTTAAGTCGCTTGCCGTGCGGCCAGACCTGATCGCCGCCGCCATCTTCTGGCACGACGCCGTTTACGTCACGCGCGACGGCGACGGTCTGCTTCGTCCTGACGCAGAAAACGTTCGCGCCAGCGCGGAGCGGTTCGCGCGCCACTCAAAATTCGATCCTATGGAATCTGCGGCGATTCATGATCTGATCATGGCGACGGCCAATCACCTCGACGCGCGCGCGCCGACTGAGCATTATCCCGGCTTCTCCCGCGATCTCGATCTGTTTCTTGATCTCGATCTCTCCTCGCTCGGGGCGCCATGGCCCACATTCGCGCGAAACCTCGAGCTGCTTCGCTTCGAATACAATTGGGTGCCTGAGCCGCTGTTTTGCCTGGGACGACTCCAGATGATCGAAACCTTCGCTGCGCGCGGAAATCGGCTTTACAGGCGCGACGAAACCCGAAAGCTCTGGAGCAAGCAAGCGCATGAAAACCTCTGGCGTGCGCAGGACGAATTGCGCCGGCAGGTGGCGCGACTCGCCTCCTCGGCTTAGCGCAGCGCGAGAGCCTCACGCACTTTCGCGGAATATCCGTAGACGTCGTCGTAAAGCTTCAGAGCCCCGTCGTCATTGACCACGGCGGTGAAGTATTCGATGTGAACCGGGATTGGTTTCGCAAGATTGATGCGGCGCTCCTTCTTGCCAATCAGATCCTTCAGCCGCTTTTCGTCGTAGTCTGGACTCCCGATCACGTCTTCGGCGAGCTTGAACGGGTCTTGGACGCGCACGCAGCCGTGGCTGAACGCGCGCTTGGCGTTGGCGAAAAGCTTCTTCTGCGGCGTGTCGTGCATGTAGATCAGAAGATCATTGGGAAACACGAATTTCACCCGGCCGAGCGCATTCTTATCGCCGGGCGGCTGTTGAACGAAGGCCTGGCCATGGCGGAAAGTTACTTTATATCCGCGCGCGCGCAGCTTTGCGAGCCTGCCCCCCGTTTTAGGAACGAGCTCCTTTTCGACGATCGACTCCGGAACGTTCCAAGTCGGATTGATGATGATGTATTTCATCACGTCCGAAAAAACGGGAGTCGGCGTCTTTTTCTTCCCGACCACGACCCGGGCGCGCTGCACAACGCGATTGTCGCGCGTGAACGTCACCTCATATTGTGGGATGTTAACTTCCAGACGAGTCGCGCCCATTTCGCGCGGCTCCCAACGCCACAGCTCCATGTTGGCGATGATCTCCGCCTCGACGCGCTTCGCCTTGGCTTCCGGAAGCGATGCGAAATTGACAATAGGACGCGTGTCCGAGGCGCGCGCCGTGTTTGCTTCGCGCTTCGGATTGACTCGCGCAGCACGCAATTCGGCAAGCTTCTCGCGCAATGCCGCATAGGCCGGATGTGGCGGATTGAAGGCGGTGAGCCGCGCGCTGGCCTGATCGCCGGCGTTGGCGACGGCGTCCAGCGATTGCGATGGCTTGACGACTTTGGGGCGTTCTTCGATATCCTCCGAAATCGTCGCTGGGTCCACTCTGGAGCCGCTTGCTTGCGCCGCGTAATTGGCGACGGCCTCGGATAGTCCGAGCTCCGCCGCAGCGCTCCATTCCGAAGCTTCGGCGGGCGCCTTGACGTCGAGACCGTCGCGGCCTGCGTCGTGAAGGGTTTGGATGGCGCTTTTCGCGGACGCGGAGAAACCATTCTCCGCTCGCCAGAGCGGCGCATAATTGTGCGCCTTGTAGTAAGCGGCGATCTCCGATCGCCGGGCGCGCCGTTCGGGCTGCGCCTCCGCATTCGGCCAGTCGCGCAGCGCGTCGACAATGGCTTGGCGCGCGTCGGCTGCTCGCTGCTCATCGAGTCGCTGTTGCTCCTCGGCGCGCTGTCGCTCATTGTTCCGTTGCTGCTCCTCAGCGCGCTGTCGCTCATCGTTCCGTTGTTGCTCGTCGGTCCGCTCTTGCGGATCGGTTCCTTGCTGCGCGTCGGCCGGAGACGGGGCGGACGGCTCGCGCTCCATCGCCGGCGGCGCCTGGCGTTCGATGTCCACGCCGGCGGGCGCATCGCTTGGGTCGCTCGACATTTGCGCGATGCCTGGGCCGGCGAGCAGCGTGGCTAGAACGGCGAGCGGGGCTACGTGCGTCCAGAGCGATACGCGAAGCATGACTCGGAACTCCTGTGTCCTCTTACAGGGCCTTTCGACAAACGAAGCGGATCCTTTGTCCACGGACGCCTTCGCCCGTGTCGACGGTCACGCCGTGACAGTTCTGCGGCGCATCCGATTGTGCGACGGCCGTCGACTCCTGCCAATCAATCGGAAGGATGAAAGGCGTAACTGCAGCAGCGCCGGCGGCGACTTGAGTGGGTTTCGGTTCGGGCGCGTTGACGAACAGCGCCTTTGCGGCGGCGAAGCTGGCATTGGCGGCGACGATGCCAAAGGCGATCTTCATAGCAAGAGCGACACGCACCGGTCGTGAGGCGAAGCCAGTTTTGGCGAAGCCGTTCGTCGTGCGGTTCATGCGAATTCCCCGATCTGTTTTGGCGCTGGGCCGCTCCGCTCCCTTAGCGGACGATCGGACCCTAGAGCGCCCACGAGGGGGACGCGGTGCGCTGGCGCACGTGGCGCAGATGCAGGAACTCCCGGCCCTTTTCGAGCCGGGAGCCCCATGCCGTTAGACGTCGAAGCCGCCGTCGCCGCCGCTGTCGAAGCCGCCGCCATCGTCATAGCCGGAGTCGTAGCCGGCATCTTGCGCGCCCGAGCCATCGTCGTAACCGGGGTCGTAGCCGGCGTCAGCGGCGCCGGACTGGTCGCCATAGTAATTGTTGATGACCGTGTCGCCGCCGGCCGGGGTGAAACCCGAGCCGATGCCGAGGTTCGCCATTCCTCCATAGCCGGCGCCATGGGTGAAGAGGCTGCGGATGCCATCGGCAAGCAGCACGCCTCCCGCGACGCCCGCGGCGGTGCCGAGCGCGCCCTTCAGGAAGCCGCCGCCGTCAGAAACGGGGGGCTGCTGCTGGCCCCATCCCTGCGGCGCGTATCCGCCGGCCACCGGATTCATGCCTGGCTGCTGGCCCCAGGGGCCGTCGGGACGGGCTTGCTGCGGCGCCGGGCGCTGCGGCGCGGGCCGGGGACCGCCCCCGAACAGGCCGCCGAGGAAACCGCCCGAAGGCTTCGACTCAAGCTCTTGCACCCGGGCTTCGAGCTCCTCGATACGCGCATTCGCGCCCTGCAGCGCCTGGTCCTGCACGATCACGGTCTGCGCCAGGAGATAGGGTGCGGCCGGCTGAGCCTTGATCTGCTCGTTGATGAAGGTTTCCGCCTCCTGGTCGCGCGGCGTCGAGGCGGCGCCCTTCGTGCGCTCGAACAGACCAGCGATAAGTTGGCGTTCTTCCGGTGACATAGGTTTCTCCATCGTCGCCGCCCTTTGAAGCGCGGCGCAAGACATATGGCCCCGCTACAAAACGACGCCAAGTCCTAAGCGCAAGCGCGGGCGATTAAACTTTCGAAATATCTTGGCGAAATATCTTGGCAAGCATGGGCGCGCGCCAAATCGCCCATCGGCCTTTGGCGCGGGGCGTCGCAAACCTTCGGCGGGCTCGTCTCTGAACGCTCTGCGAAGGATGCGGAAGCATCAAGGGCTTCCGCTTCGCGTGCTATGACGCAAACCTTGGCGCGGTTTCGGGACTTGGAATCTGGGCGGAATTTGACCAGAAGCGCGTCCCGAGTTTGAACATCTGCTGCGCGTCGGCGAAAAGGCGGCGCGTGTCCTCTGTCGTCATTTCGACGTGTTTGCTCGTCCAGTCCTGGAGAGCGGTCGCGGTGTCCGAGAAGGAGCGCGACGCCGTCAGCTTGGAGGCAAGTTCCGCCGTCAGGGCCGCTTCCTGCTGCATGCGCTCCACCCAGACGCGATTGGCGTCCTGCAGACGGTCCCAGATCTCGTCTCGCGCCTCGGTGAAATCTTCCAGTCGCCGCCGGCCTTCGGCAGCCGCCGCTACGCCGGCCTGCGGGGCTTCAATAAGCCGCTCTTCCTGCTGGGTCATGCGCGTCTCTCCGTTTCGCTTCAAACGCCAGCGCCCCCGGGCGACTATATAATACGATCATTGTGAATGTCTGTGACGATTGTCATCTGGGGCGCTGGCGAAGTCCGCCCGTCCGATGGTGTCGGCTGCTCGACAAGCGGCGGCCTTTCGGCTATGGACCAGGCCTCAACTAGAACAGCGTCCCGAAACGCTCGTCGGCCTGGCGGCCAAGACGAAACGGCAGGAGTTTGGTGATGAACATTATCGAGCAGCTCGAGGCGGAACACGCCGCCAAGCTCATCGAGGGCAAGAAAATCCCGGAATTTCGCCCGGGCGATACGGTCGTGGTCAACGTCAAGGTGAAGGAAGGCGAGCGCACGCGCGTGCAGGCCTATGAAGGCGTCGTCATCGCCCGCCAGGGCTCGGGCCTCAATGAGAGCTTCACGGTCCGGAAGATTTCCTACGGAGAGGGCGTCGAGCGCGTATTCCCGATACACGGGCCGCTGATCGACTCCGTCAAGCTCGTGCGCCGCGGCAAGGTGCGCCGCGCGAAGCTCTATTATCTGCGCGACCGCCGGGGCAAATCCGCACGTATCGCCGAGCGCGTCGATACCAAGCCGAAGGCGGCTTCAGGCGAATAAGGCCAGTCCAAAGGAACGGAAGCGCCGCCGTCCGCAGCCGAAAGGCTTCGGGCGGTTTTTGTTTAGCTCTCCAGCGGGGCGTTGAGGATCCAGCGGTGGCCGAAGGGGTCGCGCAAGGAAGCATAGCGCGTTCCCCAGAAGGAATTGGTCGGCGCCGTCTCGATCTTGCCGCCGAGCTTGGTCACGCGGGAACAGATGTCGTCGACCTCCTGCGCTTTGTCATATTCCAAACTGATGGAGATGGTCGAATGCTCGCCAGGCATCGGCACGCGGGTCTGGCCGAATTCCGGGAAAACGTCGGCGAGCATCACCGAGCCGCCGTTGATCAGCAGTTCACAGTGGGCGATGCGCAGCCCGTCGACGGAGGGCATGAGGGCGCGCTGCTTGGCGTCGAAGGCGCCGGTGTAAAAGGCGATCGCCGCGGCGGCGGGGCTGACGGTCAAATAGGGCGCAACCCTCGGACGTGGCTGTTTCATCAAATATCCTCCGCCGGGGCGCGCAGCGGATCGCCCCAATCCTTTCTCCAGATCTGTTCGTAGCGCGCCTTGTCGCGCTTGGGAATGAATGTCTCGCGGAATGCTTTATCGCTGCACAGCTTGAGCGAAATTCCCGCTTGCCGGCGCGTGGCGGGCCGATGACGCGCGCCGAAGCGAGAGAGGCCGCTCCAGATCGTCCGACGGCGAGATAAGCGAATTTTTCATCCTCGAAGGGCGCGTCCGCGCCTTTGATCAACCGATGCGCGCGTCGGCGTCCCAGGCGAACCGAGAAATGGCACCAGTCGTGCGTCGGCAGAGGGCAGGGGGCCTGGTGCGGGCAAGGTGCGACTATATTCGCGCCAAGCGCGGTGAGACGGCTTCGGACCCCCATGAGCCGGGCATGGTCGCGCGGCGTCCCCGGTTCGACGATGACCAGCGCGCCGCCGGCAAGCGCCCAGAGCCGGTCGACGACCGAGGGCAGCTCGGAGTCGGCAATTTCGGTAAGCGCATAGCCCACGATGACGAGGTCGAATGGGCCGTTCGCAATCGCGCCCGGCTCAGCGAAGTCGGCCTCCACGATCTCGATCGCAGGGTGCGCGCCGCTCTCCTTCATCAGGTTGGCCGCGAGGCGCAAGAACAGCGCGCTGCGGTCCAGGAGCGCGATCTCGGCGACGCTGGGCCATAGGGTCGAGGCGGCGCAGGCGGCGGCGCCAAGGCCGCAACCGACGTCGAGCATCCGCTTCGGCGCAAAATCGGGGCATTCTTCCTCGAGCCGTCCGAGCGCCGTTACGATCGCGGCATAGGTCGCCGGCATCCGCGTCACCGCATAGGCCAGGGCGTCGGTCTCGTCGCCCGGATCGTCTCGAGCGTCGGCTTGCGCGCCCGATAGCGCGCCGACAGCAGCCGGGCGCTTTCGCGCAGCGCGCCTTGCGCGCGGCCTTCGAGCCGCCTCTATCGCCGCCGCAAGCGGCGCCGGAAGCTCCGGTGATGGCAGGCGCATCAGGGCCTCGGACAGGGGCTGCGCCGCGAACGCTCTTTCATGTCGCTTGCGTTACGGGTAGAAAACCCTCAATTCAATAGGAATGAATCTCACTTTCCCTGGGAGGGGGCGCGGCTGGGCCGCGCGTGAGGGACGACCGCGCGAGAACGCGTAATTTCGCACGCCGCGCATTTCTCAGCGACGCGACGCTCCCATCGAGGGAAGAGCAGGGACATAAGGAAAACGGCAAGACATGGCATCGAACGCAGCGCCCGCACGCTCTATGACAAGATCTGGGAAGACCATGTCGTCGACCGCCAGGAAGACGGCGCGTGCCTTCTCTATATCGATCGCCATCTCATCCACGAAGTGACGAGCCCGCAGGCGTTCGAAGGCCTGCGCATGGCGGGACGTTCGGTGCGCGCCTGAACGGACTCTCGCCGTCGTCGACCATAATGCCGACAACCGACCGCTCCTTGCCGATCGAAGACCCGGAGAGCAAGGCGCAAGTCGAGCAGCTCGCGATCAACGCCAAGGAATTCGGCGTCGAATATTTCAACGAGCACGATCAGCGTCAGGGCGTCGTGCATATTATCGGGCCGGAACAGGGCTTCCACGCTGCCCGGCATGACGATCGTCTGCGGCGATAGCCCCACGTCGACTCACGGCGCCTTTGGCGCGCTCGCCCATGGCATCGGCACGTCGGAAGTCGAGCATGTGCTCGCGACGCAGACGCTGATCCAGAAGAAAGCCGCCAATATGCTGGTCCAGGTCGACGGCAAGCTCGCCGACGGCGCCACGGCCAAAGACATCATCCTCGCGATCATCGGCGAGATCGGCACGGCCGGCGGCACCGGACATGTGATCGAATATGCGGGCGAAGCCATCCGCGACCTTTCGATGGAAGGCCGCATGACGGTTTGCAACATGTCAATCGAAGGCGGCGCCCGCGCCGGCCTCGTCGCGCCGGATGAGAAAACTTTCGCCTATCTCAAGGATCGTCCAAAAGGTCCGAAAGGCGACGCCTTCGACATGGCGCGCACCTACTGGGAGACGCTCTATACCGACGAAGGCGCCCATTTCGACAAGATCATCAGGCTCGACGCCGGCAAGCTGCCGCCGATCGTGACCTGGGGCACGTCGCCTGAAGACGTGGCGACGGTCGATGGTTTCGTGCCGAAGCCCGAGAGCGCCAAGACGCCGCAAAAGCGCGCCGCGATCGAACGCGCGCTCGACTATATGGGCCTTAAGGGCGGCGAGCGGATGACCGACATCGAGATCGACCGCGTCTTCATCGGCTCCTGCACCAATGGCCGCATCGAAGATCTGCGCGCCGCGGCGCGGATGGTTGAAGGCAAGAAGGTCGCCGAGCGCGTCAATGCGATGGTGGTGCCGGGCTCCGGTCTAGTGAAGGCCCAGGCCGAAGCGGAAGGTCTCGACAAGATATTTCTCGCCGCGGGCTTTGAATGGCGTGAGCCCGGCTGCTCCATGTGCCTTGCGATGAATCCCGACCGTCTCGCGCCGGGAGAACGCTGCGCCTCGACGTCGAACCGCAATTTCGAAGGGCGCCAGGGTTTCAAAGGCCGCACGCATCTGGTTTCGCCGGCGATGGCGGCGGCGGCGGCGATCGCTGGCCGTTTCGTCGATGTACGAAGCTGGCGGTAGGCGGAAGGCTTGCCTGCCGCGCTGCCGCCGGCGTTCTTAACACTACGAAAGCGACGCGCGAAAACACATGACGTCAGTCGCCATCGTCTCCGCTGTTATCGTTCCAATTGGGATCGCGGCGCCACTCGTCATCGCTCCAGGGGCGCGTGTCCCGCCAGGACGGAACGCCATGGCCCCACCAATCGCCACGGCCGTCGCGGCGGCTGGATTCGTCGTCCCAGTCCCGGGCCACGTCATCGACCTTCTGCGCAATGCCCGACCCCGGCGTAAGTCGCGCGGCGGCAGGCGCCGAAATCGCGGAGTTCACGAAGCCGGCTGCGCCAAGCGCAAGCGCGGCGATCAACAGTCTATGCATGAATATCTCCTCGGATGAGACTATTGCCTGAACATTGCATCCCGACGATTGTTCCTGCCTTCCCGCGCGGATTCGCGCGCAGTGTGACGTGACGATGGCTGAACAGGACTGGCGACGGCATCGCGCGCCGACGCTTGCGGAAATCGAAGCGCTGGCCGACTCCGCCTATGCAGCCTTGCCGAAACGCTTCAGGGGGCTCTGCGAAGGTCTCGTCATTCGCGTCGAGGATTTTCCTGACGACGAAACGCTCGACGACATGCAGTGCGAAAGCGAATTCGATCTACTGGGTCTCTTTCGCGGTCGCGGCTTGACGCGGGGCGCGCATCTTTCCGAGACGGGCGAGCCGCCGAACATGATCTGGCTCTATCGACGGCCGATACTCGACTATTGGGCTGACAGCGAAGACACGCTCGAAGCGATCGTCACGCATGTGCTCGTGCATGAGATCGGCCATCATTTCGGATTGACCGACGACGACATGGAAGAAATCGAGCGGCGCGCCGAATAGGGATCAGGGCGCGGGTTCGGCGAGCAGCGCGCCGATGATCGCGCCGAGCGCCATGTCGTCCTCCTGCCCGAAGCCATGGTGACGAATGATTCCGTCGCGACCGATGAGGATCGCGGTCGGCGTTCCGCGCATCTCATAGCGCGCCATGGTGACAGGAATTGGTCCTTCTGCCGCTGGCTGATCGACGCCGATCGGAAAGGTCAGCCGATATTCATGGATGAAGGCTTCGAGCGACACCGGCGTCATCGCCGCGTGATGTTCGAAAACCGTGTGCAGGCCGATAACCGCAAGATCGGAACTGCGAAAGAGCGCATGAGCGCGCTGCGCCTGCGGCGTGCCATGTGCGACGCAGCCGGGACAGAGCATTTGAAACGCGTGCAGCAGGACGACCCGGCCGCGCATGCCCGCCAGCGTAATCGGCGCCGGCGTATTGAACCACTGCGATACGGCGAGTTCCGGCGCTTGCAATGATGCCTCCTGAGACGCTCGCATGTCGACGCGCGCGGCTGCGGACATACATCGGAGAATCAATTTCGCCGGTCAATGTCCTTTCCGCCTTCGTTCTGGCGTTCGAACGCCTCCTTCTCGAAGGGAATGTTGCGGTAGGCCGCGTCGTGATCGCGCAGGCGATAGAGGTTCACGAGATAGTCGCGCAGATAGATGAGATAGAAACGCGCGATCCCGTGTCGGTCAATCTGCTCCTGATGAATGAGTTCATGCCGCAAAAGCGTCGGCGAGACGTCGGATTCATCACCCTTGAAGAGGATCGTGCGTCCCATCACCATGCCGCGATAATTGCGCGCGAGAGGCAGTTTGAAAATCCAATGGCGATAGCGCACGCGTGGAAACGGGCGCGGTCGGATTTGGCGAGAAGGAATTTGAGGCGGCCGAACTTCACGTGACAGCATACCGCGCTCCCGAATGCTTCAGAACAGTCCTCACAATTGCATTTCCGCTTCTTGCAAAGCGCTAATCTTCGCTCCGCGGCGCAGCCCGCAACGCCGTCGATATTACGCGAACATTGCCGCAATTGCGGGAGCGCATAGATAAATAGGTTCAAGACCCCGCTGGGGGCCGGTCGACCGACATCAGAGCGTTTCCCGATGAGTCCTACAGGCGTCCTTCGGGTCGCAGTCAGCAGCGTCGCGCTGTCGTTCGCCTGCTGCGCTTTACCTGCGATGAGCCAAGAGAGGATCGTCAATGTCTATGGTTGGGGCGACTACGTCGACCCCCGCGTGCTTGCAGATTTCACAAGAACGACCGGTATTAAGGTGACATACGAAAGTTATACTTCGGATGAGAGCGCAGAGAAGACGATTAAGCCCGGGAATGCCGCGTTCGACGTGGTGATCGTTTCCAGTCGCATTCTGGCGAACCAGATTGCGGCGGGTTTCTATCAGAAGCTCGACAAGAGCAAGCTTCCGAACGCCGCAAATCTTTGGCCGGAGATCATGCAGCGCCTCGCCGTTTATGACCCCGGCAACGAACACGCGGTGAATTATGGCTGGTTCGCGATGGGAATTGCCTACGATGTAGGAAAGGTCAGGGACCTCCTGGCCGACTCCCGGCCCCTAGCGGGCTCGTTCGACTCATGGGGCTTGCTGTTCAAGCAGGAGGATTTGAAGAAATTTTCGACTTGTGGAGTGGGAATACCGGACAATCCTGAGCTCTTGTTTTCTGCCGCGCTGCAATATCTGTGGTCCAGCTGGCGACTTGCGCCGGGGTTGGATCGCCGAACCGAAACCGCGCGCGCCGCCGATCTCTTGAACGCTCTCCGGCGAGACGGGAAACGCCTCGATCCTAGAGATTATCTCAACGCGCTGGTCGACGGCGACGTCTGCGTCGCGATCGGCTATTCGTTTGATAGCCTGCGCGCGCGCTACACGGCCGGCATGGTGAGCAAATTCATTGAGATCGACTTTTTCATCCCTCGTGAGGGCGCCCCTATTCTACTCGACAATCTCCTTATTCCGGTGGACGCGCCACATGTCGAAGAAGCGTACGCTTTCATCGATTTCCTTCTTGAGCCGGAAATCGCCGCCCGCAACACGAATTTCAATGGCGTGGCCAACAGCGTCCTCGCTTCGAAAACCTTGATCGACGGGACCATCTCGGGAAAGAAATCCATTTACCCTGACGCGGCCATGATGAAGCGACTGGTCGCGCCTCAGTTCGATGGCGGCGCCCGCGCGATCGGGCAGACGATCAGTCGCGAAGGAACGCCGACGCCAAGGGGAGCCGCGATGTGGGGATACGGCCGGCGATTCTCCAAGCCGTTCAAGGCGCCCATGTTCTAAGGCCGCCTGTCGCCTACTGACGTCCGCCAGGTTTTTCGGCGCCCTCGGCGGTTACTGCCGAAGTGGAGAGACACATCGTTGGACGAAGCATTTCGATCGTTACGATCGCCTTCTGCGAGGCCTGCATTTTCTCGTTGAGATCGAAAATCTGCTGTCGTGTGGCGGCGACATCCTTCAGGTCACCCTCGAGCGTGTCGTTCATCGACTTCAATATTTCCGCCGAATGGGGCATATCGCCCAGATTCACCTGTTTCAGGTTTTGCTCAACTTTCATGGCGCAGGCGATGCGCCGGTCGTATTCGGCCCTCAAGTCCTTAAATCTGGCGGCGAAAGTGCCCGCCTTTGTCAAATCCGCCGTCAAAGCGTCGGGCCGGATGCGGCAGATCGCATCGACGCTGGCGACGCCAGGATATCTGGCCTCGATGATGTGTCCGAATTCGCTGTTGATCTTCTTGGCCTCATCCAGGAGCGTGTTCAGGCTGCAGACGAATTGGTCGCGCCCGCGATAGCAGCTGTCCAATTTGATCGCGCCCTTGGCGCCTGGCAACGTCAGGCTTGGCGTTCCGTTCGAGCCCTTTTCGCAAGAGGCCAGCGCCGCCGCCAGAGCCCCATTGCTGCTCGCGGATGTGGCGTCCTCGAGCGTTTCCGTGGCGCTCTCGTCCGAGAATCGGCGGTGGACTCCGCGATGGCGGCGAGCGATTTGTTGGGGCTCATAATATCCCGTGTCCAAAGCTCGCATGCCGCTTGGCCCGCATACGGCGAAGGAGGGGGCGATCAGGACGAGGAGAGCCGTTCCCGCCAAGAGCTGAGTCGCTTTTCGAGTTTTTGCGTTCGCAATGGTCATGGGGCCCTCGCGGATAGTCTTTTCAACAGCGTCCGGTTGCGTGTCATGCGCGCCCGCGGAATACGGCCCCCATTGGAAACATCGTCTTGCTTTCGCAAATGGCAACAGATCGCGCCTGGCCCGAGCCAACTCTTCGACGGAAAAACAGCCGTGATGCTGTCAGGCGCTTGGCGCGAAGATCGGCAACCATCGCGGGGAGCGCGTCATTCGGGGATGACGGCGCAGGACAAAGGTCGCCGAAAGGCGCAGGATGGGCTCAAATTGTCGGCAAAGCCGCTGAGCCGCAAATTCCGCAGCCGGATCAAACGCAACTAATTGATTTGAATGGCTCCCCGAGTAGGACTCGAACCTACGACCTAGCGATTAACAGTCGCGTGCTCTACCAGCTGAGCTATCGGGGAATGCGGTCCCGCCTATACAGGCCGGGCGGCGATTTGCCAAGTCCGTCGTAAACGCCGCCAAACGGCCCGTTGTGCATAAATCTCCCGGACTACGCGCCGATTTCCACAGCGCGCGACGTCTCACGCCGGGCTCAGCGCGTCGGCCGGGGCGAAGGCGGCGCGCGCGGCGGCGACGTCGTCGGGCGAGGGCAGTCCCGCCTCATTGCCGAGATGCTGGATTTTATGCGCTGAGGCGGCGCGGGCGAATTCGAAATGCGCGCGCCAGGGCGCGTTCGGCCGCTCCAGATAGGAGGCGCAATAGGCGCCGTGGAAAACGTCGCCGGCGCCCGACGTGTCGACGATGAGCTCATGCGGCACGGCGAGCGACGGCATCTGCGAAACCTCGCCGTCCTCGTCGTACCACAGCATGCCCTTTTCACCGGTCGTCACGCCGCCGATTCGGCAGCCCTTGGATTTCAGCCAGCCGAGCATGTCGATCTCGGAGAGCGACATTTGCTCGCAGAGCTTTTCGGCGACGATAGCGACGTCGACATAGCCCGTCAGCTCCTCGATGCAGGGGCGCAGCGCGCCGCCGTCGAGCGAGACCAGCGCCCCCTGCGCCCGCGCCGCCTTCGCATAGTGCAGCGCGGCGTCGGCCATATGCCCGTCGAGATGGAGAAGTCGGGTTTGCGAAATGTCGAGCCGGGGAAACGCCTGCAGATAATTGTCGTCGCGCGCGCGCAGGATCGCGCGTTTGCCGTCATTGGGCCAGACGAAGGAGAGCGACGAGCGCGCCACCCGGCGCGGATGAACATGGATCCCATAGGTGTGGGCCATGTCCATGAACATGTGGCCGAGCCAATCGGGCGCGAGCGTGGTCAGCAGGCCGATAGGATGGCCGAGCTTGGCGCAGGCGAACCCTGCGGTGACGGCGTTGCCGCCGAAACTCACCGCATAGTCGCGCGCCAGTTTTTTCTGATCGCCGCTCGGCAGCCGCTCGGCGCGCATGGTGACGTCGATATAGGCGTGGCCAATGAAGAGCGCGTCCAAGGCTGAACTCCGAAAATGCGGAAGAGCCGGCGACGCCATAGAGCGCGCCGCGCGCGGAACCGAAGCTTTGGCGTCAGACAGAAAAACTCGTGCCGCAGCCGCAGGAGGCGACGGCGTTGGGATTGTCGACGCGGAAGGATTGTCCCATCAGATCGTCGACGAAGTCGATTTTTGCGCCGGCGAGAAAGCCCAAGGACGAAGGGTCGATCGCGACGCGCGCGCCGGCCTGTTCGACGAGCGCGTCCTCTTCGCTCGGGGCCGGATCAACGGCGAATTGGTATTGGAAGCCCGAACAGCCGCCGCCCTCGACCGAAATGCGAAACACCGCGCCGGGCCCCTCATTGGCGAGGATCGCGAGAATGCGTCGCGCCGCCTGTTCGGTGAGCGCGATATCGCTTGGCGCCGTGGTCATCCCTCTTTCTCCGTCACTTGCGGGCGTCACTTGCCTGCCTCACTTGCCTGTCTCACTTGCCTGCGCGGGCCGATGCGCGTTACAGCGCCGTTCAAGCGCGGTCGCGCGATCGAAACTCAGCCCCGGAAATCGATTTTCGGCATATCCCATTGTGCGCCGCGCCGGCGATTTGCGGGATATGCTCCATGCCGCAAGATAGGTCCAAATCTGAGGCCTTTCAATGAAAGGAGCGCAATGTGGCGGTTCGCGGTCCTCTCGCGGCCTACGCCTGCGACGCGACGCGTTCGCGCGGGCGGCTTTATCCGGAGGCGCCGTCGCCGACCCGCAGCGAATTTCAGCGCGACCGCGACCGGATCATCCATTCCACCGCCTTTCGCCGACTCGCGCACAAGACGCAGGTCTTCGTGCCGCTCGACGGCGATCATTTCCGCACCAGACTGACCCATACGATCGAGGTCGGGCAGATCGCCCGCGCGCTCGCCCGCGCCTTGCGCGTCGATGAGGACCTCGCCGAGGCGGTCGCGCTGGCCCATGACCTCGGCCACACCCCTTTCGGACATGCCGGCGAGGGGGCTCTCGAAGCCTGCATGGCGCCCTATGGCGGCTTCGATCACAACGCTCAGGCACTGCGCGTCGTGACGCTGCTCGAGCGCCGCTACGCGCGCTACGACGGCCTCGATCTGACCTGGGAGACGCTCGAAGGCATCGCCAAGCATAACGGGCCGCTGCTGGGTCGCGATGCCGCTCATCCTTCTCTCCCTCATCCTGAGGAGCGAGCGCAGCTCGCGTCTGAGGAGCGAGCGCAGCTCGCGTCTCGAAGGGCGAGGGAGAGAAGCGGGTTTGAGGCGGACGGCTCCTCGTCCTTCGAGACGCCGCCTTCGATCTCGGGCTTGCCCGAGATCGACAGTCACATTCGCAAGTCGGGTAAACCCGACTTGCGGGCGGCTCCTCAGGATGAGGAGCCTACGGCTGGCGTGAGGTCATCTCGCCCGCTGCCGCGTTACATCGCGCAGTTCGACTCGATCTTTCCGCTCGATCTCGCAACCTACGCCAGCGTAGAGGCTCAGGCCGCGGCTCAGGCCGACGACATCGCCTATATCGGTCATGACATCGACGACGGCCTGCGCGCCGAACTGTTCTCGCTCGACGACATTGCGCAAACGCCCTTCGTTGCAGGCGTTCTCGCGCATATCCGCGCCGCGCATCCGGGCCTTGAGAAGGGACGCGTCATCCACGAACTCGTGCGCCGCGTCATCACCGCCTTCGTCGAGGATTCAATCGGCGAATCGCTGCGCCGGATCGCCCGCGTCGCGCCTTTGGGCGCCGACGACGTGCGGGGGGCGGGCGAAGCCCTTGTCGGCCTTTCGCCGCCGATGGCCGAGGCGCAGCGCGACATCAAGAGTTTTCTCTTCGCCAACATGTATAGGCATGAAAAGATCATGGGCGTCTGGGAGCGCGCCCGTGACGCGATCTCGCGGCTGTTTCCGGCCTTTTTCGAGCGGCCCGAGCTGATGCCCGCCGAATGGGCGGCCCAGGCCGCAAAGCTGCAAGGCGCAGAACGCGCGGTGGTCGTCGCCGACTATATCGCCGGCATGACCGACCGCTACGCGCTCAATGAGGTGAAGCGGGTGTTCGGCGGGTGAGGCTGCTCACAAATGTTTCACGCCGAGCGCACCACACCAGTTTCCTCTCAAGAGCGCGGTGCAACGGCGAAGCAGACAGACGCGCGGTCGGCGGCGAAAGAGGCCTCCACTTAAAACAGGCAACTGCGCGGCTCTGACGGCTCATTCATCGTCGAATCGGCGCAACAATTCAACTATTTGTTTTTTTGACAAACCTCTTTTTTTGCGTCGGCGAGACAACGGGCGAATTCAGCGTTGGTGGCGGGGTCTACTTCCTTCAGACGGGGTTTGTAAAGCTTCTCGAAGTATTGCTGGTCGGGTAATGGGCCGTTCAAAACGCCGTCGACGAAACGTTCAGGAGGCGCGTAAAGGTGGGCTTCAACATAATGAAAAATGAGATTGGGGGCCGCATAAATTGTTATGCCATCCGCGTCAAAAACCCGCATTTCAGCGGAACCAAGAAGTAACGTTTCCTCACCGTGCGAGTAGAACGAAGCATCGAACGAATAGTCTCCGCAGAAGGGGCAACTATGTATGCCCCGCGTCAGCACAATCTGAATCTTGCAAAACGCCCACAGTCTATTCAAGAACCTTTCAGTTGGCGCAGATTTTCGAAATCGACGATTCGTGGCCAGCCAGCCGACATTCTTCGCAGGCGGCGAGCCTGCGTATTCGGGAATGTAGTCGTAATTCGAGAGGTCTTTGAAATACACCTCGGCTACTCCTCCTCGTCGGCGTGGGGGCGACGGACTGATGTTCATGGCAGAGCGCCCCTTATGCAAGGCGCTCTTGGACAAATCGGAAGATGCCAAGCCCGACCGCCCCGCTTGCATGTGCGCCGCGGAATTGGGGCAGGCGCTCCACGTGCTTAAGGACGGGATCGAAGGCCGTCGTTGAGTTGGGCGGGGTCTCCCAAGACCGTGGCGATAGCAGCAGGTGCGCATGCCTGCCTAGTCTGCTAAACCGCCGCGCGACCCCTCCTCCCCGGACCCTCATGAATATCTTCGACGACTTTCACGCCCGCATCGCCGCCATTCTCGATCGCATCGCCGCCGACGGGCGTTTGCCGAAGCTCGATCATGCGCGCTTCGTCGTCGAGCCGCCGAAGGATGCGACGCTCGGCGATCTCGCGTCGAACGCCGCCATGGTCTTCGCCAAGGAGGCGAAGCCGCATTTTTCGTCGCCGCGCGAATTGGCGGTGGAGATTTGCCACGCGCTTGCCGAGACCGAGAATGTCGCCAGCGCGGAAGTCGCCGGGCCGGGCTTCATCAATATCCGTCTGAAGCCGAAGATTTTCGCTGACGTGCTCCGCGCCGCGCTGCGCGATCCGACAAATTTCGGCCGCGTCGCCAAGAGCCGCGCCAGCGCGCTGCAGGGCAAGGCGAATGTCGAATATGTGTCGGCCAATCCGACCGGGCCGATGCATGTTGGCCACGGCCGCGGCGCCGTTTTTGGCGACGCGCTCGCCAGTCTGCTCGCATTCTCCGGCTGCGAAGTGACTCGCGAATATTACATCAACGACGCCGGCGCTCAGGTCGACGTTCTGGCGCGCTCCGCCTATCTGCGCTACCGCGAGGCGCTTGGCGAGGCGATCAGCATCCCCGAGGGCCTCTATCCGGGCGACTATCTGAAGCCCGTCGGCGCGGCGCTCGCAAAAGCGCATGGCGAGGCGCTCCTCGGCAAGCCGGAAAGCGAATGGCTGCCGATCGTTCGAGGCGCAGCCATCGACGCGATGATGGCGATGATCCGCGACGATCTCGCTGCGTTGAATATTACGCATGAAGCGTTCTTCTCCGAGCGCAAGCTGCATGAAAAGAAAGACGGGGTCTCGCTGATCGACGCCGCGATCGAGTGGTTGCGTCAGAAAGGCCTCGTCTATGAGGGTCGGCTGCCGCCGCCCAAGGGGCAATTGCCGGAGGATTGGGAAGATCGCGAGCAGACGCTGTTCAGATCGACGCAATTTGGCGACGACGTCGACCGGCCTCTAAAGAAATCCGACGGCTCGCCGACCTATTTCGCGGCGGATATCGCCTATCACAAGGACAAGATCGATCGCGGGTTCGACACGCTGGTCGACGTCTGGGCGCCGATCACGGCGGCTATCTGAAGCGCATGACGGCGGCGGTCGCGGCGCTGTCCGACAACGCGTGACGCTCGACGTCAAGCTCTGTCAGCTCGTCAGGCTGATGCTCGCCGGCGAACCGGTCAAAATGTCGAAGCGGGCAGGGGACTTCGTCACCTTGCGGGAGGTCGTCGACGAGGTCGGCGTCGACGCCGTGCGCTTCATGATGCTTTATCGCAAGAATGACGCGCCGCTCGATTTCTATCTCGCCAAGGTCATCGAGCAGTCGAAAGACAACCCGGTCTTCTATGTCCAGTATGCGCATGCGCGGGGAAAATCGGCGCTGCGGCAGGCGCTCGCCGCCTTTCCAGACATCGACCTCTCGGCCGACAGCCTTTCGCAGGCGGATTTCGCCCTTTTGACGGATGAGGGCGAACTTGCATTGGCCAAAATCATCGCGCAATATCCAAGGGTTGTGGAGGCGGCGGCGGCGGCTCATGAGCCGCACCGCGTCGCCTTCTACCTGCATGAACTGGCGAGCGTTTTCCATTCGCATTGGAATCGCGGCAAAGATCAGCCGCAATTACGCTTTGTTAAGTCTGATGAGAGAGAATTAACCATCGCTCGGGTTGCGCTGGTTAGCTCTTTAACGGTGGTCCTGGGGTCAGGCTTAAGGCTGCTCGGCGTGAGCGCCCCCGACGAAATGCGCTAACAGACGCTTGAGCGTCCAGGTCAGGCGTCGGACGCGCCTTCCAATTCGCTTCGCGCCCAGGAAGTCAGTGAGCGAGGTTCATCATGCGCGAGACATCTGCTAGAGGCCCGTCGATTGACCTCGGCGAATTTGAGCGGCGGCTGCGCGGCTCGGAGCGAAAGCCCCGCGTTGACGATACGCTGAGCGAACTTGCGCGACTGGATCACGGCGCCGCCGCGGAGACGACGGACCCCTACAGCCGGATTCTCGCGGAGTCGCGCGAACCGCAGGCGCCTGCCCCCAATCTTCGGGGTTCCTATGACGCCGCGCCGCCCGTGGTTGCGGAACCTTCGTATTATGAAGAACCGTCGATCGAGCAGCTTCTGCAGCGCGCTTATTCGCATGGCCCCGACTTCCAGGAAGCGCGGCCCGGCCAGCAACCGCATCAAGGGGTCTACGAGACAGCCGATTACGAGGCAGACGCCAATTGGAGCGACGACTCGCAGTTTCTCGACTACGGCTCGGAAGACGGAGAATATGAAGATTCCCAGAGCGGCCGTTGGCGTTCTTGGCTCCGGCCGTGGCATGCTGTCGTCGCGATTTCGCTCGTCGCGGTTTTGAGCATCGGTTTTGCGTTCTGGCATCGAAATGGTTCGAACAGCTCTCGCGAGATTGCGACGATCTCGGCGCCCGAAGGGCCTGTGAAGGTCAAGCCAACCGCCGAGGCCGAGGCGGCGGCGGACGCCAGCGGTGCCGTGGTCCTCGATCGTAAGGAACAGGCTTCGTTCAGCAGGTCATCGCCAATCAGGAGCAGGCGGTCGATCCTAGCGTCACGCCCAAAGCGGCGCAGCTCGGCGGCGGCCCGGTCGATCTGCCCCATGAGCCCGCGCCCGCGGCGGCGGCGCCAAAGAGGATCAAGACCGTCACCGTGCGTCCGGACGGGAGCCCCGTGGAAGAGGGGGCGTTGCCGCCGGCCGTCGCTGTGGCCAGCCGGCCCGCATCCGAAGCGCAGGCCGCCGCCACGGCCATGGGCGCCGCCGCGACCGCAACCCCGCCGAGCCAGGCGAAGCCAACGGCGACTCCGCCGCAAATCGCAAAGCCCAAACCTGCCGCCCCAAAAACGGCTGCGGTTGAAGAGCCGGCCCCCGACGACGAGGCTGATCAGGCGAACGCGCCCAGCAGAGGCGGTTACGCCGTGCAGTTCGGGGCCGCCGACAGCGAGGCTGACGCGCGCGCCTTGCTGAAGACCGTCGTCAGCAAATACCACGCGCATCTTGGCGGCCTTAAGCCGACGTTCAAAATGGCGACCGTGAACGACAAGACGGTTTATCGCGTGCGCGTCGCCGGCGTGAGCAAGGAGTCCGCCAACGCGATCTGCGGCAAGGTGAAGGCTTCGGGCGGCGCCTGCTTCGTCGCGGGAAACTGACCAGAAGTCATGCGCGCCTTGATCTGCGGAATAAAGGGCGTCGCGCTCGATAAGGAAGAGCGCGCGTTCCTTCGTGAAACGGCGCCTTGGGGCGTCATCCTGTTTCTTCGCAACATCGAAACGCCGGCGCAGGTGGCGCGGCTGACTGCCGAGATACGCGACGTTCTCGGGCGCGAGGCCCCAATTCTGGTCGATCAGGAAGGCGGCCGGGTTCAGCGACTGGCGCCGCCGCATTGGCGCGCCTATCCGGCCGCAGCGCGCTTCGAGGCGGCGGGCGCGGACGCTGCGCAGGCCCAACGGCTCGCCTGGCTCGGCGCGAGTCTTATCGCCCATGATCTGCGACAGGTCGGCTTCAACGTCGACTGCCTGCCGGTGCTGGATACGCCGTCGGAAGATTCCCACGGCGTTATCGGCCATCGCGCCTACAGCCGTGACCCGGCGCGCGTCGCCGCCATCGGCCGCGCGGCCGCGGAAGGGCTGATGGCGGGCGGCGTCGTCCCGGTGATGAAACATATCCCGGGACACGGGCGCGCCCGCGCCGACAGCCATCTCGAACTGCCGGTCGTCGAAGCGAGCCGCGAGGAGCTGGAGCGCGTCGATTTCGCGCCGTTCAAGACCAACGCCGATCTGCCGATGGCGATGAGCGCCCATGTCGTTTACACGGCGATCGATGCCGCGGCGCCCGGCACGCTTTCGAAGACCGTAATCAGCGAAATCATCCGCGGCCACATCGGCTTCGACGGCCTTCTGATAACCGACGATCTCTCGATGAAGGCGCTGACGGGGAGCTTTCGCGAACGCGCCGAGCGGGCGATCGGCGCCGGCTGCGATGTCGTGCTCCATTGCAACGGCGACCTCGCCGAAGCTCGACCCGTCGCCGAAGGCGCGCCGATACTGGCGGGGAAGGCGCTGGAGCGCGCCGAAGCGGCGCTGGAATGCGTCCAGCGGATCGAGCCCTTCGATGTGGCGGAAGCGACCCGCGAATTCGACGCGGCGATGTCGGCGGTGGCGTGAGGGCACGCTTTGTCTTTCGATAGCTGCTCTTCTGTGGACGGCGCCCCGAAAGCGCAGGCCGCGCTTGCGATCGCTGGCCTAAGGGGCCACTCTCGGGCGAAATCCTTGGCAAGTGCTGATTCGGCAAGGGAAACAGGCGCAAAGCTCCTATGGCGCAGGAACTGAGCTTCGAGTTGGACGCGGTCCGCGAGGCGGGTGAAGAGGCCTTTCTCGTCGACGTCGACGGGTTCGAGGGACCGCTCGACCTGCTGCTCGAACTCGCGCGCCGGCAGAAGGTCGATCTCGCGCGCATCTCGATCCTCGCGCTCGCCGAGCAGTATCTCGCCTTCATCGAGGCGGCGCGCCGGGTGCGTTTGGAGCTCGCCGCCGACTATCTGGTGATGGCGGCCTGGCTCGCCTTCCTGAAGTCGCGACTTCTGCTGCCGGAGGCCCCCAAGGGCGAGGAGCCTTCCGCGTCCGACCTCGCCGCCGCGCTTGCCGAGCGTCTGCGCCGGTTGGAGTTAATGCGCCGCGCCGCCGACAAGCTCACCGAACGTGCGCGGCTCGGCCGCGACATGTTTTTGCGCGGCGGGCCGGAAGGAGTCGAGACGATCTCGCACCCCAAATTCCAGGCGAGCCTCTACGATCTTCTCTCGGCCTACGCCCGCCAGCGCCAGAAAACCGCGACCTCGCGCGTCGTCCTGCGCCAGCGTGCGGTCTGGTCTTTGGCCGAGGCGCGCGAGGCGCTTGAGCGGCTCGTCGGCGTGGCGACCGAGTGGACAGTGCTCGACGATTTTCTGCTGCATTATTGCGCCGACATGCAGACGGCGCGCACGGTGCGCGCCTCCGCCTTCACCGCTTCGCTCGAAATGGTGCGCGAGGGGCGCTTCGACATCCGTCAGGACCGGCACTTTGCGCCGCTGTGGGTGCGGCGGCGGGCGCCCGAGCAAGCGGAAGAGTCTGTTGGCGCGTCTTGAACGGAATTCGAGGAGGACGGGCGGTGGCGCAGGCTGCGGAGAAAATCGAACTGTTTGACGTGAACAGCGACGATGAGCTTGCGCGTCATGAAGCTCGGCTGCGCGAAGCGGAGCGCATTGTCGAGGCGCTGCTGTTCGCCTCCGCCGAGCCGCTTGATGAGGCGGAACTGGCGCGCCGCCTCGAAGAGGGCGTTGAGCTCGATCGCGTCCTCGAGCGGCTGCGCGCCCATTATACGGGTCGCGGCGTCAACCTGACCCGCGTCGGCAAGAAGTGGTTTTTCCGTACCGCCGCCGACCTCAACTGGATTCTCGCGCGCGAGCAGGTCGAGGAGAAGAAGCTCTCCCGCGCGGCGCTGGAGACGCTGGCGATCATCGCCTATCACCAGCCGGCGACACGCGCCGAGATCGAAGAGATTCGCGGCGTCGCCATCTCCAAAGGCACGCTCGACGTGCTCCTCGACACCGGCTGGATCAGGCTGCGCGGCCGCCGAAAGGCGCCGGGACGGCCGATCACCTATGGCACGACCGACGCCTTCCTGATGCATTTCGGCCTGGAACAGATCGGCGATCTGCCGGGGCTCGACGAACTCAAGGGAGCTGGGCTCTTCGACGGCCGGCTGCCGAAAGGCTTCGGCGTGCCGCAGCCATCGGACGACGCCACGCTGCGGGACGATGAAGAGCCGCTCGAGGACGAGGCGCCCGGGCTGCTCGAAATGGAGTTTCCGGACGAGCCCGAGCCGCTGGAGACACCGGAGGCGCCTGACGGCGACGAGCTTTGACGGCGCCGCGCTTTCGCGCCGGAAAGCGATACCCTTTCAATTATTGAAGGCTGGGCGTTTGCGCATCCCTCCCGTTTACGGGGGGCGCTTCCCGTCCTTGTTTTTAAGCGAACGGGCGCATAGTTTCCGGGCAAACGCCGGTCGAGCCGGCTTTCTCTTTTGGAAGGATGCGCGCCATGGGCGGTTTATCGATCTGGCACTGGATCATCGTCGGCGCGGTCGTCTTCATTCTCTTCGGCGGCAAGTTCAAGATTTCGGACGTGATGGGCGACGTCGCGAAGGGCATCAAGGCCTTCAAGAAGGGCATGTCGGAAGACGACGTCGCTGATGCGAAGGAAACGCCGAAAACGCTGCAGCATCAGGCGGCGGAGAAAATCGGCGAAGAGAAGTCTTCCGAAACGAAAAAAATTTAGCGTCGATACCCTCCCCCTTAAGGGCGAGGGTGCAGAGCGCCCAGGAGATCGGGCGAAGGATTGTTTTCCTCACCCTCATCCTGAGGAGCCGCCGCAGGCGGCGTCTCGAAGGATGAGAGTGAGGAAAAATACGCGAAGTCGGGCTTCCTCGTCCTTCGAGACGCGTGCTGCGCACGCTCCTCAGGATGAGGAAGCCCCTCACCCGATCGTCCTGGAAAGGCGCCCGAGCAACACGAATGTTCGATCTCGAACCCGGCAAGCTGATCGTCATCGCTATCGTCGCCCTCATTGCGATTCCGTCGAAGGATTTGCCGCGCGTCTTGCGCACGCTCGGCCAATTCACCGGAAAAATGCGCCGCATGGCGGCGGAGTTTCAGGGACAGTTCATGGAGGCGATGCGGGAGGCCGATCTCGAAGATCTGCGCAAAGAGGTCAGCGAGATGCGGGACGCCGTCAAAGAGAGCGTGAAGCTCGACGGCGCTTTTGATCCGATGGCCGAGGCGCGCAAGCAGATCGCCGGCGCCGTCGATGGCGAACCGCCGTCGCACGCGACGGGTGAAGACGCATCCTTCGAGACGCGGCCTCCGGCCGCCGCTCAGGATGAAGCCGATGATTTCCCTGAAGCCGGGAAGGCGGACTCGTCGAAGAAGGCCGCCACATGAACGAGGCCGACGACTCCGAAATCGAGGCCAGCAAGGCGCCGCTGATCGAACATCTGATGGAATTGCGCGAGCGCCTGATCAAGGCGCTGCTCGCCTTTCTTGCGATGTTCGTGGTCTCATTCTTCTTCGCCAAGGATATCTACAATCTGCTTGTCATTCCCTACACGCAGGTCGCCGGCGCCGAGGCGCGGCTGATCTACACCGCGCCGCAAGAATATTTCTTCACCCAGATCAAGGTCGCGCTGTTTACGGCGGCGTTTCTTTCCTGTCCGATCGTTTTTGCGCAGATCTACGCTTTCGTCGCGCCGGGGCTTTATCGGCACGAGCGCGCAGCCTTTCGGCCTTATCTTTTCGCGACGCCGATCTTTTCGCGATCGGTGCGCTCGTCGTCTATTTCCTGGTGATGCCAAATCTGCTGCGCTTCTTCCTAGGCATGCAGCAGGCCAATGAGCCGGGCAAGGCGCAGATCGAATTGCTGCCGCGCGTCTCCGAATATCTTTCGCTGATCATGACGCTGGTGCTCGCCTTCGGCATCGTGTTTCAGCTGCCGGTGGTGCTGACCCTGCTCGGGCAGGTCGGCATCGTCACCTCTGAGTTCTTAAGGGAGAAGCGGCGCTATGCGATCGTGCTCGTCTTCATCGTCGCCGCGATTTTGACGCCGCCGGACATATTTTCGCAGCTCGCGCTCGCCGTTCCGGGCGTGTTGCTTTACGAAGCCTCCATCTACGCCGTGCGCGCTGTCGAGAAGAAGCGCGCCGCGGCGCAAGCCGCGGCGGGCGGATCCTAGGCGACATTCCGCCGCTTGACCCCTTCTCTTAGCTGCGGGAGAAGATGGCGCGCTCTGGCTCCCGCGTCATGCCCGCGCTTGTCGCGGGCATCCACGCGGCGCCGTCGCGCATATTCTGTCATTTGACTGAAGCGGCTCGGCGTGGATGGCCGGGACAAGCCCGGCCATGACGGTCTGTTGTCACTCACACACTGTCCGAGCATCATGTACGACATCAAATGGATTCGCGAGAACGCTGAAATTTTCGATCGCGGCCGCGCGCGGCGAGGTCTTGAGCCCCTGTCGGCGCAGCTTCTTGCCTTCGACGATTCGCGTCGCGCGGCGATCGCCGCATTGCAGAAAGCGCAAGAGCGGCGCAACGCCGCCTCGAAGGAAATCGGCGCGGCGATGAAGGCGGGCGATAGCGCCAAGGCCGAAGCGCTCAAGGCCGAAGTCGCGCAGATCAAGGAAAACTGGCCGGCGCTTGAAGAGGCGGAGCGCTACGCCATCGCCGAACTCGACGCTGCGCTCGCGAGCATTCCCAACACGCCGCTAGATGAAGTGCCTAGCGGCGCCGACGAGAACGACAATGTCGAAGTCGCGCGCTGGGGCGAGCCGCGCGAATTCGACTTCACGCCGAAAGAGCATTTCGAGATCGGCGAAGGCCTTGCGCTGATGGATTTCGAAACGGCGGCGAAAATTTCCGGCGCGCGTTTCGTCGTCAACAAGGGGGGGCTCGCGCGCCTGGAGCGCGCGCTCGCGCAATTCATGCTCGATCTGCATACGAACGAGCATGGCTACATGGAAGTCAGCCCGCCGCTGCTCGTGCGCGACGATGCGATGTTCGGCACGGCGCAACTGCCGAAGTTTCGCGACGATCAGTTCCTAGCGACAAATGAGCTGTTCGTTAGCGAAGCGTTTAACCAAGCCGTTGACGAGTTTGATAAAGGCACCCTTCCCGAGGGACGCGATGTACAAACTCGGACTGGGCAACTTATGCAGGGAAAGAATTACTGGCTCATCCCCACCGCCGAAGTGCCGCTGACCAATCTTGTGCGCGAATCCATCATCGACGAGGCGCAATTGCCAATGCGCATGACCGCCGGCACCTATTGCTTCCGCGCAGAAGCGGGCGCAGCCGGCAAGGACACGCGCGGCATGATCCGCCAACATCAGTTCTTTAAGGTCGAACTTGTGTCGATCACGACGCCGGAAAATTCGCTCGCCGAACATGAGCGCATGACCGAATGCGCCGAGAAGGTGTTGCAGCTTCTCGAACTGCCCTCGCGCAAGGTGGTGCTCTGCACCGGCGACATGGGTTTCGCTTCGCAGAAGACTTATGACCTTGAAGTCTGGCTGCCGGGGCAGGGGAAATATCGCGAGATTTCCTCCTGCTCGGTCTGCGGCGACTTTCAGGCGCGGCGCATGAACGCCCGCTATCGTCCAGCCGAAAGCAAGGGGCCA
The DNA here is from genome assembly GCA_046349135.1 of Methylocystis sp. Classification (GTDB taxonomy): domain Bacteria; phylum Pseudomonadota; class Alphaproteobacteria; order Rhizobiales; family Beijerinckiaceae; genus Methylocystis. Next base: position 73,886 of record JAXMCY010000009.1, read on the forward strand.
CGTTTCGTCCACACCCTCAACGGCTCCGGCGTCGCGGTCGGCCGCGCCATGGTGGCGGTGCTGGAGAATTATCAGCAGGCTGACGGCTCGGTCGATGTGCCGCGCGTGCTGCGGCCCTACATGGGCGGCTTGTCGCGCATCTCCCGGTGAACGGTTTTTCGATGCCCGCAACGTCCGCGTCGGGCGCGGCGTTCACATTCGCGCTCGGGCGACGTCCCGAAATAGGGCGTCCAGCCATAGCCGTAATCGACGCGCGGCGCGTAGCCGTCGCTGAGCAGGCCGGGCGCGGCGATGGGCAGCGACAGCGGGGCCATCGGATATGTGGGGTTTGGCGGCGGCGCGCCGGGGATGACAAGCGATGCGGGGACATAGCCCGACGTCCCGCCATATTGCACCTGACACCAGCGGCCGCAGCCGAGGACGTTGAACGGAATGTTCGCCGCCATGGTCGTGACCGGCTTCGCGTCGAAACTGGGGCTGACCTGAAGCGGCATGTCCGCCGCCACATAGGCTTCAAAAGCGGCGGCGAAGCCGGGAAGGGCGAACGCAAGCAATAGCGACAGCCGAAAGCGCATCAAGAATCCCCCAGAGATTGAGGCTGAGCAATTCGGGGCATTGTGGACGTTCGGCGTCGAATCGTCCAAAGAAACTTGGGCCGCGTCAGCCAGCCCCAAGCGCGAGCGAAACCGCCAAAACATGCGCATTCTCATCACCAACGACGACGGCGTCCACGCGCGCGGCCTCGCGATCGCGGAAAAGATCGCGCGCCAATTCACCGACGACATTTTTGTCATCGCGCCGGAATTCGAACAATCCGGCGTTTCGCATTCGCTGTCGCTCAACGATCCGCTGCGCCTGCGGGAGATTTCGCCGCGGCACTTCGCCGTCAAGGGCACGCCGACCGACTGCGTGATCATGGGCGTGCGCAAGCTCATGCTCGATCATCCGCCCGATCTCGTCATGTCAGGCGTGAACTGCGGCCAGAATGTCGCCGAGGACGTCTCCTATTCCGGCACGATCGCCGGCGCGATGGAGGGCGCCATTCTCGGCATTCCATCGATTGCGCTGTCGCAGGTTTATGATTTTTTCGCGAGCCGCCGCACCATTCACTGGGAGTGCGCCGAAACGCACGGCGCCGAGGTTGTGCGCCGTTTGCTCGCGGCGGGAATTCCCAGCAATGTGTTGATGAATGTAAACTTCCCCAATTGTCCGGCGCAGGACGTTGCGGGCGTCGCGATAACCATGCAGGGCAGGCGCAGCAGCGACATCATGAGGATCGAGGATCGCAAGGACGGGCGCGGCAATCCCTATCACTGGATCTCCTTCCAGCGCGGCGACTTCAGGCCCGGCCGGGGCACCGATCTGATGGCGCTTGAGGAAAAGAAAATCTCGATCACGCCGTTGCAGCTCGATTTCACCGATCATCCGACGGTGACGCGGCTGGCGGCCGCCTTCGAGGACGAGAAATGACGGGCGATCCCCGCGCGCCGACCGGCGCCGCAATCGAAGAACGCGCGGTGTTGCTTTTAACCCTGCGTCAGGGCGGCGTGCGCGATCTTTCGGTCTTGCGGGCGATGGAGGCGACCCCGCGCGAGGATTTCGCGCCCTATCGATTCCGCGATCTCGCCAATCGCAACCTCTCGCTGCCGATCGGCTGCGGCCAGACCATGTCGCGTCCGCTCGAGCTCGCCCGGCGGCTGGAAGCGCTGAGGACCGGCCGCGGCCATCGGGTGCTCGAGGTCGGGGCGGGGTCCGGCTATGGCGCGGCGGCGCTGGCGCATCTCGCTCGTGAGGTCGTGAGCCTCGAACGCTTCGAGACCCTCGCGATCGAAGCCTCGCGACGCTTGGCTGCTCATGGCGCCGTCAACGCCAGGGCGGTTCATGCTGACGGTCTCGATCCCCCTCACGACCTTGGACGCTTCGACAGGATCATCGTGCAGGCCTCCGTCGGGGCCGCCCCGGCGGCGCTGATCCAATTGCTCGCGCCGGGCGGCGTGATGCTTTTTGCCCGGAGAGGGCATGCGATGGCCGGCGCGAGGGCGAAGGAACGATTGATTAAGCTTGATTGCAATGAGGAGGGCGAGCTGCGGGAGGCCGATCTTGGCCCGTGCCGGCTCGGCCCCGCCATACCCGGCCTGGCGCAGGCGCTCTAAAGCCGCTTGAGGTCATTGTGGACGCGTGAAACGTCCGCGATCGAGAATCCGCAGCAAAACCAACGCGCCTGAATCCATCAGACTTGCCGGTCGGGCCTTCGGTCCGCCGAGAGTGTTCCAGCAAGCCGATCGATCGGTCGTCGAATGACTTCTTCTCCGGATGCTGAAAATTCTCATAGTCCTAAACGCATCGCGTTCATCTTAAACGCCTCCTTAACCGCCACGCGGTAATCAATAGACCGTTCAATGTTGCGTTCGGGTGGGTCGCGTCATGGCTATCAAGCGTCGATTTCCTTATTCCCGCGCCGCAGTGCGGCTGCTGGCGGCCGCTGGGGTCGGCGCCATTGTCGCCGGCTGCTCCGATGCCTCTCGTTTCGGGGGCGATCCCTTTTCCGACCCCTTCTCAGGCTCGGCCAAGACCGCTTCGGTCGGCGTCGATCACGCGCCTGTCGGCGCCATCGCCAGCGCGCCGGCCAAGAGCGCGCCGTCGAACGCGGTGGAAAGCCATCCGCTGCCGGCGCCCGCCGCAAGCGCGCCAGCTACGAGCGCCAGCGCTTCACCGGCGCGGACAGAGCCGGCGCCATCTCCGACGCGGGTCGCCGCGGCCGGCGGCGGCCATTGGAGCGCGGAGGGCGGCACGCCGATCGTCGTAGCCCAGGGCGAGACGGCTGCGCTGCTCGCCACGCGCTACGGCGTTCCCGCCGACGCCCTGCTGCGCGCCAACGGCTTCAATATCGCGTCTCAGATTCAGCCCGGCGCGCGTTTGGTGATCCCGGTCTATCGCGCTGGCGGCGCCCCCGCCGTCGCAACGCATGCGCCTGCTGCTCCCGCAAAGGCGGCCTCGGCTCCAGCGCCGGCGCCTGCGCCGGCTTCCAAGACCGTCGCTGTGAAAGCGCCGGCGGCGACGAAGCCTGTGCGCAAGACGGAAGCCGAGCCCGTCAAGGCCAAACAGGCCGAGCCAAAGGCTATCGCTAGATCCGCCCCTGAAAAGGCGCCGGCGAAGGCCGAGCCGCGCATCGCCGCCGCGACGCCGGCCCGCGTGGTCAAGGCGGAGCGTATCGCGCGGAGCGCGCCGGTCGAGCCCGAGGCAAAGGTCGAAGCGCCGGTGGAAACCGCCAGCGCCCGTAAGGTCGACACGACAGCGACCGCCTCGATCCCCCCGGCGAATGACGCCAAAACGGTCGCCTCGGACGAGGGCAAGCCCGAATTCCGCTGGCCGGCGCGCGGCCGCATCATTCAGGGCTTCTCGTCTGGCGGCAATGACGGCATCAACATCGCGGTGCCGGAGGGCACACAGGTCAAGGCGGCCGAAGGCGGCGTCGTCGCCTATGCGGGCAACGAGCTCAAGGGCTACGGCAACCTCGTTCTCATTCGCCACCCGAACGGTTTCGTCTCCGCCTACGCCCACAACGGCGAAATCGACGTTAAGCGCGGCGACGAGGTCAAGCGCGGTCAGACGATTGCCAAATCCGGTCAGTCCGGCAATGTCGGTTCGCCGCAGCTTCACTTCGAGCTGCGCAAGGGTTCGACGCCGGTCGATCCGACGCGATACCTGGCCGGGCTATAGGGTCGAGGCGGAACTCTCCGACGTCCGCGAAACATAGACGCCGGAGTTCAGGGCGGCGGGTCCAAAGAAAGGCCCGCCGCTCTCGTCTTTTGATGCGTCGCTACCTCCGAAAATGCTATACGCCGCTTTACCTGGAGGAACCCGCACAAGTGACCTATCGTTTTGCTTTCGCCTTCCTGGTCGCCGCCACGCCGGCTTTCGCCTTCGATCCAACCGGCGTCCCTCAATGCGACGCGCTGCTCAAGCGCTATGAGGCGTGTTCGGGACAGTTGCCGCCGCGCCAGGTGCACGCCGCGCAAAAGGAGCTGCTCGACGGCGCGATGGGCATTCGCGCCGCGGCGACCGATCCTTCGAAACGCGCCGATCTCGAACGCTATTGCATGGATCGTTTTGAGCAGATGAAGAAGGAAAGCGACATCAAGGAGTGCATGTCGAAGCCATGATCGGCGCGCGGGCCTGGACATAGTCCTTTCCGCGCATTTCGATCAGGCGGGACGCCGCGCGCTCGAACTCGCGCGCCTCAGCGCCAAAGGCGCTGTGATAAAGCTCAAAGGGTTCAGCTTCGGCGGAAACGATCAGTAGAACGCGCGCCTCGTAAAGCACGTCGATGAGCGTTATGAAACGGCGCGCTTCATTGCGCTGTTCGGGGGCGAGAATCGGAACGTCTTCGATTATCACCGCGTCGAATCTTTCGGCGAGCGCCATATAATCCGTCGCTCCCAAGGCCTGAGCGCAGAGCGCGGGGAAGCTAAGGCGTGCTACTCGGCCGGCGGCCTGCGGGATGTCGATGCGCCGGCGCTTCACTTCAATCGTCGTCGGCGTCTCAACGGCGCCGTTGGCGAGCGTCGCGAACAGCGCGCCGATCGCCGCCTTTGCGCGCGAGTCGGCGGGCGAGAAATAGACCTGTCCGAGATCCTTGCGCCGCCGCCGATAGTCGTTCGACGCTTCGAGACGAACGATATCCATTCGTTCCTGCAGCAGCGCGATGAACGGCTGGAAGAGATCGCGGTTGCGGCCGCCTTCATAGAGCCGGGACGGCTCGACGTTGGAGGTGGCGACAACGACGACGCCCCACGCCAGCAGCGAAGAAAACAGCCGCGCCAGTATCGTCGCGTCCGCAATATCGTTCACGGCGAATTCGTCGAAGCAGAGCACGCGCGCTTCCTGCGCGATCTCCTGCGCGACGCAGGTCACGGGATCAGCGTCACAACCGCCTGGGCTCCGACGCAGCCGATGCAGCCGGTCGTGCACATCCGCCATAAAAGCATGGAAATGTATGCGCCGCTTTTTGTCGACCGAGAGGTCGTCGAAGAAGAGATTCATCAGGAACGTTTTGCCGCGTCCGACCTTCCCCCAAAGATAGAGGCCGCTCGGGCGCTGCGGGCGACGGCGAAGTTTGCCAAGAAGCGCCCGCATCAAACTGGCGCTTTTCCGTCCACGGCCGGAAAGCGCATCGGCGAGCGACTGAAGCTTTTCGATCGCCGCGCGTTGCGACGCATCGCGCTCCAGCACGCCTTGCGCGACGAGAGCCTCATATTTGTCGACGATGGGTTGAGCGCGCGGCGTCATAGGCGCCGCATCCGGCCGTTCGTTTCCGCAAGCGCGCCGGGGCGGAGTTCGCAGTAGAGCAGGCGATCCGGGTCCACCGGGCCCGGCATCGTGATCTTGCCGCGCGGCACGCGCGCAAAGCCGAGCCGCGCGTAATATTCCTCGTCGCCGACGAGCAGCACGAGCCCATGTCCGGCTTCACGAGCGGCGTCCAGTGAATATTTGACGAGCGTCTCTCCGACCCGCTGCTGACGGAAAGCTGGTTCGACGGTCAAGGGTCCAAGCAAGAGCGCGGGCGTCGAGCCGACAAGAATCGGAGTCATTCGATTGACGCCGACAAGCAGTGTGCCGATCCTTGCGACGAAGGACAGCGAGCGGTCCGGCTCGACGCCCTCGCGCAGACGATACGCCGTGCGCGCATATCGGCCCGGCCCGAACGCGCGTTCGTCGAGTTTCTCGATATGGGCGTCGTCGGCGGCCGTGAGCGGCGCGAATTTTACGGCAAGATCGATCATCGACGGCTTGACCTGAGCGTGCGCTGCGAAAAAGTGGGAACCGGCCTTTTGCGCAGAGCGCGCTCTAAGCTTTTGTAATCGATCACGTTATCTGCATTTGGGCGATAACGCCCCCATGCAGCGTGACCTATGCGCAGGCCATATCATGCGTTGACGGCGCCTCAAAACGCCCCGGTTGCGGCTCGATGTTGCGCATGCAACCCTGTTGGAGGGACGGCCTTGGGGGGATATTGCTTGCGCCCGGCGGTCTTGGAGGACGCCCGCGCACTCGCCGAGATCAACGCCGCAGGCTGGCGCGAGACCTATGCGGGGCTGATGCCGGCAGAGGCCCTCGCGAGCATCGACATCGACGATTGGACGCGGCGCTGGCGGGAGAGGATCGGTTCGAGCGAGAGCGGCCAAGCGGTCTTCGTCGCGCTCGACGACGGCGTTCCCGTCGGCTTCGCGCGCTGCAATCGACAGTCCAATCTCAAGCTTGTTCCGCTCGGCTTCGAAGGCGAAATCGCCTCGATCTATCTGCTGCGGCGCGTCCAGGGTCAGGGATTGGGCAGGAGCTTGATGGCGCGGCTCGCCGAACATCTCATGTCCGTCGGCTGTGCGAACGTTGCAGTCTGGGTGTTGCGCGACGCGCCAAAGGCGCGTGGATTTTACGAGGCGCTGGGCGCGGCGCCCCTTGGCGTCGAAGGCGTCTGGGAAGTCGAGGGCGCCGTTCTACCCGACCTCGCCTATGGATGGCGCGATATACGGACCCTCGCTCTTACCGTGGGAAGCCTCACCAATAGGGCGAGATAGGCGTCTGCTCCAGCGCCTCCGAAATGCGCGCCCGCGTCGCGGCGGTCGTTTCCGCCGGCAGCGCGTCCAGCGCAAAAAACGCGGCCTCAGCGATCTCGCCATCGGGCGCGCGCGGCGCGCTGACGCGAAAGGAGCGCACGAGGTAGAGCGCGACATGGTCGCGCGCCGAGAAACGCCGATTGAAATAGACGCCGAAGAGTTGGGGCGGCTCGTCGAGCAGGACGTTCGCCTCTTCGTGGAGTTCGCGCTTGAGCGCGTCAACCAAGGTCTCACGGCTTTCGACGCCGCCGCCCGGCAAATAGAAGCCGGGCACATAGGTATGTCGGACAAGCAGCACGCGGCGCCGATCGTCGAGCACAAGGCCGCGCACGCCCAAGGTCATGGGACGCTGAAATCGCGCGCCGAAGGCGATAAGACTTTGCGTGAGACGCGTTCGCGTCGAACGCGCGTCCCCTGTTTGCGCCCGCTTGGTCAAAGCTCGCTCCAATCGCCGAAACTATGGCAAATGATCTGAGAAGGCTCTAGAAATCGCCAGCCCATCCTATCAGAAACGCGATGGCGTTTAGCGGGCTTTAGCAGGAGATGAGGCTTTCTTGAATTTCCGGCTCGCTCATCTTTCTGACGCTCATATCGGTCCCATTCCGAGGCCAAATCTCGCCGAGCTTCTCGGCAAGCGCGTCACCGGCTATGTAAACTGGCTCTATAAGCGCGGCGCGCAGCACGACATGGGCGTGCTCGCCAGTATTGTCGCCGACATCAAGACGCATGCGCCGGACCATGTCGTCATGACCGGCGACATCGTCAACATTGGGCTTCCCGCTGAAATCGCCCTCGCCAAAGACTGGCTTGCCTCTCTCGGCGGGCCGGATGACTTGAGTTTTACGCCCGGAAACCACGATGCCTATGTCGCGAGCGTGACCGACCTTGTACACGACGTCTTCGCGCCATGGACGAGCGGCGAGACGGAAGGCGCCGGCTTTCCCTATTTGCGCCGGCGCGGCGGCGTGGCGCTGATCGGCCTCGACACGGGCGTGCCGACCGCGCCCTTCGTCGCTTCCGGGCGTCTCGGCGAAGGCCAGCGGACGGCGCTGGCGGCGCTGCTTGATCGCACAAAGGCGGAAGGGCTTGCGCGCGTCATTTGCCTCCACCACCCGCCGCATGTGGGCGGCGCTAGGCTGCTGCGCGGGCTCGAAGACGCGGCGGAATTTGAAGCCGTGATCGCCAGCCATGGCGCCGAACTCATCCTGCACGGGCATAATCACAAGCCGAGCCTGCACCGACTCGCCGGACCCGCCCACGCAGCGCCTGTCGTCGGCGTGGCGTCCGCTTCGGCGCGGCCCGGCGGGCATAATCCGGGCGCGGCCTATAATCTTTACGACATCTCTCGGAAGAATGACGTCCTGCGCATTCAGCTGCGCAGGCGCGGCCTCAACGAAGATGGAGAGATCGTCGAGCTTGAATCAGTTGAGTTGTATGGCTAGTTCGCGAGATAGACGCGGTAAATCCACGCCGCCAATACGCCCAAAAACGCGAAGAACGCGGCCGCGCCAAAAAACTCCGCAATGAACGCAGCGCCGCGGGCGATTTTGCCGGACAGAGAAGCGTCGTTGTCGCGCACGGTCGTCTTTTCGCGCGCGGCCAATAGCGCCTGCGCTGCGCCGCCGCTCGCGTAGTCGATCGCCAGCGCCTTCTCGCGCTCGATCAGACGATGCGCGATATAGCCTGTGATCGCCTCGACCAAGGCGTCGACGCTCTCACTTTCGCGAATCGTCACGCGTCCGTGGCGCGTGTCCTGAATGAACCGGTACGTGCGCCGGTCGCGATCCATTTCGACAAAACCGATGTGGTCGATGAAGAGGCGCGGCCTTTCCCCTGGCGCAACGCCTACGTCGAAAATATCGCAGTCCTCCGGCGTCTGAGCCAGGACTGGCGCCAGCGCTTCGCCGAGCAATTCCAGACGGGCGATTTCCGCTGCGCGCAAATCGGAAACCGCAGCGGACCGCTCAGCGTTCTCGAGGCGTGCGCGGCGCAGCGCGCCGGCAAGACTCGCCACGCGCTCATCAAGCGAACCCGCCCGCCCCGCGCGGGCGACGCGTTCCCGTTCAACGCGAAGCGATAGACGCTCAACGGGCGTGGCCCCCGGCATGTCCCCAAGCGTGTCCCTGTGGTCGTCGTCGCTCGTGTCGGCCGGCGGCGCGGGCAGGGGCTCTTCCATCTGATCCACTCGGTGAAGCCCTCATCACGCCGGGGCGATAAAGCGTTGTGAACTATAGCGGCTCTCGGCTGCGGTGCGAAGCGCGAGTAGGTCAAATGGACGCGGGAGTCGACTTTTTCCCCCGCCTCCGGCATGGGATTCCTTAACATCGCCCTTGATTCCGGCCATCAGCGACAAAAACGCCGGCATAAAAAGAGGCGCGGAGGAAATCGATGGCCGTCAATCGTGGCGAATCGAGCATCGGCGGCGCGCTGTTCGAACGCATTATCATCGGCGCGGGCTTTGGCGTTTTCGCCGCGCTGGAGGCGGCCGGCGGCGGCGAGCATGCGATCGTCGCCGGCTTTTTCGCCGGCGTCACGATTTTCATGCTGCGTCGCTCATCGGAGCCCGCGCGCCAGGCGGCCGATTTCGCCGTGGATTTCGTGGTCGTCGCGACATTTACCCTGTTGTGCGACCGCTCCGGCGTCTTGTGGCGGTCCCCCGAAAATTTCGCTGAACTTTTCCGGTTTTCTCCTGTGGGCGCGGGGACGGCCACCATTCTCTATCTCGTCGGGGTCGTCACGCTGAGGGCGCGTTCGCGCATGGCGGTGCGCGCGGCCCTATTCGCCTTGCCGCTGCAGTTCAGCCTCCTGCTCGCTCTAGGTTCGCCCCCCGTCACCCAGATCGGCGGCGCGCTGCTCCTCGGGTTGGATGTCCCGGAAGCTTTCAGAAAGATCGCCGGGCGCACGCTGGTCCTGTTTCTGCTCAATGAGTCGATCGTGGTCGGCGTGCCTCTCGCGCTGGGACGATTTCTGCCGCGCCAGTGGCGCCCACATGGCGTTTTGTTCGGTTCAGCCTTCGTGGCGTCGCTCACCCCCTATATTGCGACGTCGGTTCCCTATTTCGTCGCGCCCTATTTGCCCTATCCGGCGACGGCGGCGGTCGCGACCGTGGCTGCCGCGCTCGCGCAAGCCGGTCTATGGGGTCAAACCTATCTCGTGACTCAGGCGATGGCCGGTCTTTTGCGGGCGACGCCCTCGCTGCAGGTCGTGGTGTTTCACGACTGGAGGACGGGCGCCGAGAAGGGCGCCGTCTATGGTCTGGTGTTTATGGCGCTGCTGCTCGCAGCGGGGCTGGTCGTTTCGTTCCCTCCGGCCCTGGCTGTGATTTCCGCCGCCGGTCCAGTGGGCGGCGCATTAATCGGCGCGGCGCTTTTTCCGCTTGCGCGCGCGATCGTGGAGAGCACCGACTCGACGCCGCCCTTCTTTGGCCGCGTCGAAGAGCTTTATCTGCATCCATCCAACTATTTTCGCGGCGCGGTCGCCGGCGCGGCCGTCGGCGTCGCGTTGATGGTGGGGCTTCCCGCGGCGAGCGGCGGCCAGAGGTTTCTGTTCGGCGCCGCTACCGGCGCGCTCGCTTACGCCGGCGTCGACGCGGCGATCGATTTCGCTGCGCTGATGCAAGGACGACGGCAGCATTTACGCAGCTGGCGGGTCTATTCGCTGGGCGCGCTCCTTGGCGCCCTCGTCGCCGGCGCGATCGCCTGGTATCTCGACGCGGGACAGGTCGATACGATCGTGGCGAAATTTTTCGCCTATACGTCGCTCGACTATGCGGCCGACGGGCGCCCGATCAACGAATATGTCATTCGTCCGCTTTTTTCCAAATGGGGCGCAACGGACCTCGGCAAAGTCGACGGCGGCGTGAGGCTGTTCTTTGACGAGTCATTCTCGGGCGTGATTCAGTGGGTCTTCGCCGCGCCGCTATTTTCGATCAATTTGTTTTTCCTGACGGCTCTCGTCGAGCGCAGCCTGCAGCCGCTTCGGAAGCTTGCGAGCTGGCAAGGACTCGACATGCTCGTCGAGAACGCCGTGCGCGTATTGCGCTGGGGCCTGTGGATGGCGCCGGTCATGTACTCCTTCCTCAAGGCTTCGCCGGATCCCACCTGGTACAATCAGGACGGCCTGATCCGATCGGGCGTCGCGAGCTGGATGAGCTACATTCTTCCCGACTCCGATTTCCGCGCGTGGAGCCTCGATATTTTCACCGCGCTTCTCGCCTATGACGCCCTGCGGGTGCTGATCTGGTTCGACCATATGGGCTTGCGGGTCGCGACGCTTGTCAATCTCTCTTTCGTCGGCGGCGACGTGGCTGACGAAAGAGCCGCGCGCTTTCTTGGAAAAGCGCAGACAAGCCGCGCGATCCCTGAAGGCATCCGCCGGTTTGGCACATGGGCGCCGCTTTTGCTCCCATTTTATATCCCCCGTGGCGCGGATTGGGACGGCGCGTGGAGCGCCTCCGAGCGATTGGCGCAAACACGGCCGCCATCATACGCCTATCTGGTCAGCGGCTATCTGATCTACGCCGGCCTCGTCGCCTTCGGACTCGTTATCTTTCTTCTCGGACGGCTTGCGCGCGCGCAGAAAGTGACGATCGAAGGCATCACCGGCGCCGGCGGCGTGCCGGGCTCGCGACCGTTGAAACTGACCAACGGGCTGATGACGAGCGAGTGGTTCGAGGACGGGCAGGGCGCCATCCGCATCGAGGGCGTCGCGCGCGGCGGACCGCCGATCGATTTGACTCGGCGACCGGACGATCACGCCCATCCGCGCGGACGATTCCTGTTTCTACGCGAGGATGGCGGCGAGCTGTGGTCGATCGGCGAGGCGCCGACCCGCTGCAGAGCCGCTCAGGCGACGCTGACCGACGCTGGCGAGAACTGTCTGTTCTTCATGGCGGAGCGCAATGGTTTCGCAGTGGAAGCGCGCGTTTCTCTCGCCGCCGACGAAGCGGTCGAGATCACCAGGCTGAAGATCGTCAATCTCGAACAGCGTCATCGCAAATTGACGTTGGCGTCGCTGCGCGAATGGGTGCTTAACGAGACCGGCGTCGAGCTTCGCGACGCCGCCTATAACGCGATTCATATCGGCACGTGGTACGTCCGATCGCTTAATGCGATATTCGCTCAGAACCGTTTGCTCAAGGGCGGGGCGCGCCGCCAGTCGGACCGCCGGTTGTCGCCGGAGATCGGCTTTCACGCCATCGGCGGCGCGGCTGACGCGAAGATTTCCGTCGTCGGCTATGAGGACGTCAAATCGCGCTTCTATGGAATGGGCTCGGTGCATGCGCCCGACAGTCTTCTTGGTTTGGCGGCGCCGCGCGATCCAAAAGACGAGGGCCTGCTCTACGGTTTCGAGCCTTGCGCCAGTCTGCGCGTCGACGTCGAGCTTGCCGCCGCCGGCGCGACTGAGTTGATCATCGTCGACGGCTGGGCGCGCGACATGGGCCGAGCGACGGACTCAATCGCGCGTCATCTGGGCGTTGCGCCAGTGTCGCCCGAGACGTTGAACAAGGCGCTCTCCCGTCGGCGCGGGCTTATCCTGCCGCCGCCGCCGAAAAACCCGCGCTATGCTTTTTCTCAGGATGGGCGGAGCGTCACGCTCGCCCCCGGCACGCCGCGACCCTTCGCCCATGTCATCGCGAACGCCTTCGGGCAGGGCGCGGTACTCTCGAATGACGGCGATATTTTCTCCTTCCACGGAAATTCGCGACTGAACAGCTTCACGCCATTTCGCATGGGCGAGGGGCGCATGGCGCCGGCCGGTCAGAGAATTTACGTCTATGATCTCGCACGAGCAGACGCACATAGTCCGACTTTCGTTCCGCTGCGTCGCCGCGACGCCGAATATCAAGTGACGTTTTCGCCGGGAGTCGCCGTCTATCACGCCGAGCGCGATCGTCTCGAACTCGAGATGACCGTATTCGTGAGCCCGACGCAGCCCATCGAGTTCAAAATACTGAAGATCCGCAACAAGACGGATCATGAGCGGCTGCTTCAAATCACGCCGGCGATGGAAATCGTACTGGCGGAAACGTCGAACGAGAGTCTCGGCGCGCTCGAGTCGGTGATCGACGAGAATGTGCATTCGATCTACTTCCGTAATCCGCGTAATAATTTCGTGCGGGGCTGGGCCTTTGTGACAACCTCGATACCGGCGGAATTCGCAGAGACCTCGCGTCGGCGCTTCCTCGGGCACGAGAGCCGCGATCCCTACCTGCCTTACATGGTCGAGCACGGCCACCCGGACGCCGGCGCTCCGGCGCATGAGCGAAAGGTCGCCGCTTTTAGCGGCGCAATCGACGTGCCCGCTGGCGAAGAAGCGGTCGTCGTCGTTGCGCTCGGACAGACAACGACGATCGAGGAAGCGAAACGGCTTGCCGACTATGCGCGCGACCCCGAGCGCGCCCACGCCGAACTCGCGGCGAACGCCCGCGCGTGGGAAGATCAGCTTTCGGTGTTGCGCATCAAGACCAACCGCCCCGACTTCGACCGGCTGGTCAACGACTGGCTGCCGTATCAATTGCTCGCCGCGCGCTGTGGGGACGCACGGGCCCCGCGCAGCGTTCCGGCGCGACGGGCTACCGCGATCAGCTGCAGGACGTCATTCCCTTAATCCATCTCGCGCCTGAGCGCGCCCGCGCGCAAATCCTGCTGCATGCCGCGCATCAATATATCGAGGGCGATGCGTGCAAATGGTGGCACCGCGCGCCGAACGGCGGCACCGGACTTGCCGACCGCACGCATGCGTCGGACCCGCATCTCTGGCTGCCTTATGTGACGATCCGCTATGTCCGAGGAAGCGGCGACTACGCCATCCTCGATGAAGTCGAGACTTTCCTCGAGCCAATCCGGTGCCGAAGGATCAGGAAGGCGAGGCGACAGTGCCGCTGACGTCACGCGACAAGGACACGCTGCTCGGCCCTTGCGCGCGCGCTATCGAATGGACGCTTGATCGCTTCGGCGCGCATGGCCTGCCGCTGATGGGCACGGGCGACTGGGATGACGGGATGAATCTCGTCGGTGAGGATGGCCGCGGCGAGAGCGTGTGGCTTGGGTTCTTCCTGCACGGCATCCTGCTCGACATCGCGCCGATCTTCGAGTCAAAGGGCGACGCTCTGCGCGCCGAGCGATATCGCGAACGGGCGACGAAGCTTCGCGCCGCGCTTGAAGGCTGCTGGCGCGGCGACCGCTATATTCGCGCCTATGCCGACGACGGCGGAGAGGTCGCGCCGATGAGCGCGATGACGTCATCCTGGCCCACGCTCACCAACGCGGTCGACGCCGCCCGCGGTCGCGAAGCGATCGAAAAAGCCCTTGCCGTGCTTGGCATGGGGAATCGGGTGCTGCTCGTCGCCCCGCCCTATGACGAACATTCGCGGCCCTATCCGGGCCGCAGCGCCGAATATCCGCCGGGCGTGCGCGAAAACGGCGGCCAGTATTCGCATGGCGTTTCCTGGTTCGTCGACGCGCTGGCGAAGCTCGCCGCGCAGGCCCAGCAGGACGGCGATCCGCGCGCATCCGACGAATTGTTTCGCACGGCGTTCGAGACGTGGGTCGCGATCTCGCCGATTTCGAAACTTACGACGCCCGCCGCGGCCGACATCTACGGCCTGCCGCCGCATCAGCAGCCGGCCGACGTCTATAATGGCGAGGGGTACGAGGGGCGCGGCGGGTGGAGCTGGTACACCGGCGCCGCGGCGCGCATGTTGTCGGCGGCCTATGCGCTGCTCGGACTGGAATTCGAGAATGGCGAATTGAAGCCGCGCCCCGACGCTTTCCAGGCCAAGGGCGATTTGCGGCTGGAGCGCGTGATCTATCTCGGCAAGACGTTCGAAGCGGAGAAACGTCGCCGCGTCTGGTAGCAAGGCTGGAGGCGCGGAGAACATGGCTGATCTCGTCGTCACGCTCAACGCCGGATCGTCTTCGGTGAAGTTCGCACTCTTCGCCGCAGATCGGGAGTGGCCGCGGCTGATCCTCTCCGGCGCGGTCGAAGGGCTCGGCGCGAAGCCGCGCTTTCGCGTCGACGTCGTTGAGGGCGAGGCGAGCGAGAAGAAGCTCGCCGCCAGGCTCACACACAAGCAGGCAATTGCGGCGATCTTCGCTTGGATCGAACAGGCCTATCCGACGGCGGCGATCAGCGCGATCGGCCACCGCGTCGTGCATGGCGGCCTGCGTTTTTCGGCGCCCGTCATTGTCGACGCGGAAACGCTTACGGCGCTGCGGGAATTTATCCCGCTGGCGCCGTTGCATCAGCCGCATAATCTGGCCGGGATCGAAGGCGCCTGCGAGGCGTTCCCGCATGTGCCGCAGGTCGCGTGTTTCGATACGGCCTTTCACCGCGGACATGCTTTCGTCGACGACGCTTATGCGCTCCCCTATTCCTATTACGAGCGAGGATTGCGTCGTTTTGGCTTCCACGGCCTGTCCTATGAATATATCGCTCGCCGTCTGCGCGCGATTGATCCAATTCATGCCGAGGGCGGCGTCATCGTCGCGCATCTCGGCAACGGCGCGTCGCTATGCGCGATGAAAGGCGGCCGATCGATCGCCACCACCATGGGTTTTTCGGCGCTTGAAGGACTCCCGATGGGCACGCGCTGCGGAGAGATTGATCCGGGATTGCTGCTCTATTTGCTGGAAAGCGAGGGGATGACGCGCAAAGCGCTTTCGCAACTTCTTTATGAACGCTCCGGCCTTCTCGGGCTTTCCGGCGTGTCGCACGACATGCGCGCGCTTGAAGCGTCGCAGGAGCCGCGCGCCGAGGCGGCGATCGCTTTTTTTATTCATCGCATCAAAATGGAGATCGCCGCGCTCACGGCGGTCATCGGCGGACTCGACGCTCTGGTGTTTACCGCCGGAATCGGAGAGCGCTCGCCACGGGTCCGTACGGGCGTCGTCGAAGGGCTCGCATGGCTGGGACTGGCGCTCGACGCAGCGGCAAACGCGCGCAACGACCCGATCATCTCGGCGTCTCGATCCCGTGTTCCGGTTTTCGTGACCCCGACAAACGAGGAAGCGATGATCGCCCGCCATACGATAGAAACGGCGGGACTATCGGACGCCGGCAGGTGAAGCGGAGTCGTCCGGATGACCGTGGTCTGCGGCGCGATCCAAATCTCCTTCGGCTGCATGCACATAAGGCCGTCAATGTTCGCGGCGACGCACTGTCAGCGGGCGAAGGCCTCGACCGACAGGGAGGCGCGCAAGCGATCGCCAGCGATGGCGCAGCGGCTATAATTCCGTCTCCTCCTTTTGTTTGCCGTAATTCTGTAATTCACGTACGGAGCGGATGAGAAACATTCATGCGTTGCTTTCTGGCAAAGCTAAGTTAAAGGTTAGCAGGAGGGGGCAAGAATGAAATCAAATAACGCAAAGCTTTCGACTGATAATCAAACTGTGGCGTTGTTAGAAGAGGCCGCGAATAGGTTTCGAACCTACTTCGAGCGGGAAGTGCTTGCCGCGTTACCGGAATTCGCACGCCGGGAGCTGGAAAGCGAATTGAACGCATTGTCCTTTTTGTCTGGCGCCGAACCTGTCCCGGCGCTGGCGGAAGCGTCGCTCGTGCGCGCGGAGCAATGCGCGCATGATTTGCTGAGCATGAATTATGACGGTCCCGCCGGCTCCTTTTTGCGGCGCTCAGTACAGGAAGCGGCGGCGGACATAAAAGGGACGGTGATCGCCGCATCAAGGCGGGGCGGCAACGTCATCACCTTTCCGCGAAGGGTTTCCTGATCAAGACGCGATTCTCGCTGACGCAACCTCGGCGTTGAAAAGAATGAACGCGCTGAGGGCTCGTCTTCGCTGCGATGTTAGGCGGTTCGCGACCTGCTAAGCTCCAATCGACCGGGGACCGTTCAGTCGGCGTCTGTCACAGCAAACGAGCAGAGAGATCGCCAAATGCTGACCTCAATCGCCGGCCGATCGGTTATCGTCACCGGAGGCAGCCGGGGCATCGGACGCGGCATGGCCCGCGTCTTCGCGGCGAAGGGCGCGCAGGTTCTGGTGGTCGGCCGCGATCTTGCGCAGGCCGAGGCGACGGCGGCCGCCATTCGGGCCGAGGGCGGACACGCCAGCGGCTTCGCCGCCGATGTAAGCGATCCCGGCGACGTGGAGCGCATGGCCGCCACGGCGCTCGAGCGGCAGGGCGGCATCGACATTCTCTGCGCCAACGCCGGCGTCTTTCCCGCCGCTCACATGATGGAGATGACGCTGGCGCAATGGAACGAGGTGATGTCGACCAATCTTGCAGGCGCCTTTCTGAGCGTGCGCGCCTGCGTTCCCGCGCTGGCGCGCAGCGGCCGCGGGAGGATCGTGCTCACCTCCTCGATCACCGGCCCGATCACCGGCTATCCCGGATGGACGCATTATGCCGCGAGCAAGGCGGGACAGCTCGGCTTCATGCGCACGGCGGCGCTGGAACTGACCCCGCTTGGCGTCACCATCAACGCCGTTCTGCCCGGCAATGTGCGCACCGAGGGGCTCGACGAACTCGGCGAGGCGTATGCGGCGAAGATGTCGGCCTCCATTCCACAAGCCCGGCTGGGGAGCGTCGAAGACATCGCCTATGCGGCGCTGTTTTTCGCCAGCGACGAGGCCGGCTACATCACCGGCCAAACGCTGGTGATCGACGGCGGGCAGGTGCTGCCCGAGTCGCTGATGGCGCTACAGGACATGGATCGCTAAAGCGGAATCATTGATTTCGCGCGCCGCTCCAGCGCATAGTCGGCGATATCGGCGAACCGGCGGGGCGGGGCATACGTGACTGACAGCGGCTGTTACCTTCTCGGTTGTAGCGAAGCCGAACAGGCCCGTCTTGACGCCCAGAGCGCGGTTCTCGCGCCCGCGACAGAAGCTCAATTGGACCGGCTGGGGATAAAGTCCGGCGAACAAGTCATCGATCTGGGGTGTGGCCCTGGCTACGTATTGAGTCTGTTAGCCGAGCGCGTCGGGCGCGGGGGGTCGGTGATCGGCCTCGAGCGCGACGCCCGTTTCGCCAATCTGGCGCGCCGCTATATCGCCGAGCGTTCTTTGTCGCAGGTCGAGGTCATCGAGGGGGACGCATTCGACACAAAGCAGCCGCGCGCGTCTTTCGACGGCGCCCATATGCGGCTCGTTCTCGTCAACGTGCCAGAGCCCGAGCGCATCGTGCGCGAAATGACGTCGCTCGTGCGCCCCGGCGGCTGGATCGCGAGCTTCGAAGCTGACCTGCTTTCGTTCAATTGCGATCCGCCAAGCGCGGAATGGACCCGTCTTCTCGACGCTTACAAAGCCTATTCGGACGCGCAAGGGATCGACCTTTGCATCGGTCGACGCACGCATGCGCTTTTTCGCGCGGCCGGCGTCACGGATATCCACGTCGAGGCGGTCGCATTTGTCTCTTCAGCGCCCAATCCGGGGCGGCTGATCCTGCTCGACTTCGTCAACAATGTTCGCGAGAAAATGATCGAGCAGGGCTATGCCGGACGCGCCGAGCTCGAGCGCGACATCGCCGCGCTCGAGCGGCATCTGTCCAATCCCGACGTGTTCGTGACGTCGCACCTTTTCTACCTGCTGTCGGGGCGTATTCGGCAGTAAGGTTCAACTGTTTTGAGTAGCGGATCGTGACGCGCTTGAACGCTCTCGCCTTCGTGATCCGGCTCGCGCATATTGAGGCATGATGGATCGCGAACGATGGACATCTGACATTCGATGCCTTGGATGTGGGGCTACAGGAGTGGCTGCGTTTTCAGAGGAAGATCACCCCTATGAAACAGGCGATACCGGGCGAATGGTATTTTTTTGCACCCCCGGTTTTGAAGTGGTTCCTGGAGAAAAGCATTCCGATAAAGCGCGCATCATCTGTTCAAAATGCAAAATGGCGGTCTACGGCCCAGATGAGCGAAGACCCACCTAAACGCATACAACCTCGGCGCCAAAGCGCCGACTGACGAAGTCCGCACAGATCGCGGCCATTGACGCAGCGGTTCGACGCTCCAGGTAACTCGCGGCCTCCCTAAGGGGTCGAAGCAACAAACGGCGAAGGGCGCCTTCCAGACACGATAGGTAGGCTGGGCCAGGCCGACGCGCGCCCTCGCTGATTGAACGCTGCAAAGGCGAGAGAAGGAACGCGCCATGAGGGTCTTGATGGTTCTTACCTCTCACGACCAGCTTGGCGACACGGGGCGCAAGACCGGTTTCTGGCTGGAGGAGCTCGCGGCACCTTACTATGTTTTCAAGGACGCCGGCGCCGAGATCACCCTCGCATCGCCCAAGGGCGGTCGCCCGCCGCTTGATCCAAAGAGCAGCGAGCCGAGCTTTCAGACCGACATCACCCGCCGATTTGAGAAAGACGCCGCCGCCAATGCTCAACTCGACGCCACGGTGCGACTCGATAGCGTCCGGCAGGAGGACTATGAAACTGTCTTCTATCCCGGCGGTCACGGCCCGATGTGGGACCTCGCCGAAGATAAGAATTCGATCAAGCTGCTTGAATCCTTCCTGGCCGCCGGCAAGACCTTCGCGGTGGTTTGCCATTCTTCCGGCGCGCTGCGGCACGTCAAGACCCCGGACGGTAAGCTGCTCGTCGACGGCAAGACCGTGACTGGCTTCACTAATGGCGAAGAAGAAGACGTTGGATTGACGAAGGTAGTTCCATTCCTTGTCGAAGACGAATTGATGAGCCTCGGCGCTGTCTTCTCCAAGGTCAAGAACTGGGGCGTTCACACGGTTGCCGATGGTCAGCTGATCACCGGACAGAATCCCGCCTCGTCGGGGCCTGCCGCCAGACTTCTGATCGATACTCTGAATGGGCGCAGGCCAAAAAATTGAGTTGCCTGCCCCTCGCTGGATGGGGAAACAAATAGCAGGGGAGCGAAAGGGGCGGTGCTGGGCGCCGGGTGTCGAAGCGCAGACTGCTTGCCGTGCACTTGCCGGCCAAGGACATTTTTGCAATGCCCTGGCTACAACCTTTAAGTATCTGATTATAACGGTGCTGTAGAGCCAGCTCGAACTGTGAGCGGCTGATTTAGCCTCGGAGCATGATCCATGCGCAATTTATCCCTCGTTAGCAACAACTCCGATCCTCGATTCTGGTGCGGTCTTGGACAGTGCCGCCTTTGCTCTTGCCCCGCGTTCAAAGGACGGGGAGACCGGTGCGAAGACTGCGGTCACCACTACGACGAACATACCACAAAGCCGTTTTACTGCTCGGAGATGCAAGGGCACGCCGAAGCGGGCCGTGCCGATACTGCAGTTGCATTCCAATGAGCGCGAATTTTATCGGCGCTTGGCTGGACGATGACACTCTGTCCCGCCTCGCCAACCAAGGCGTCGTTGACCCGTCGATGTGGGCGAAGCTGTATGACCCAACATGCCCAAGCGAATTCTATCGCGGCTACGCCACACTTCTCGCCCGGATGATCGATGCATTTCGAGCAAGTCCAAACCTCGCGTCGCTGTACCAGTTGGTCGAGGAGGCCGATGTGACAATCAAGGCGCTCCCCGATGACGAGCGCCGAAACGGAGCTAGCTTCGCGCTCGCGAACGTCGCCGGCTACGCGCAGGTGGGAACAGCGCCACAAATTTCAGCGACACTCGCCGCTGAACTCACGTGCATTGCTCGCTGCTTCGTTCACAGTCAGGCCAACGGGCGCTGAGTATCGATCAGTTGCAGCGCCGGGACACGGGAGACTCGCGCCTAGCGCGGATCGGGCTGTTTGCTATAAGTCTTTGATTGTATTGGTGCCGCAAGAGGGATTCGAACCCCCGACCCCATCATTACGAATGATGTGCTCTACCAGCTGAGCTATTGCGGCGATGGCGTTGCGCGAAGGGCGCGCGGCGCGTCACTCATAT